>CAMFGW010000079.1 GCA_945952025.1 uncultured Paracoccaceae bacterium | reverse complement strand
AGATAGGAGTCCGTCTCGTGGGCTCGGAGATGTGTATAAGAGACAGGGCCAGGACCGACAGGGTGACGATGCGGCCCTTCACCTCCAGGATGGCGCGGTCGTAGGCGGGGGTGACGGACTGGCCCCTGGCGGGTGCGGTGTCGGTCGCGCGCAGGTAAAGGACGCCGCCCGCCTGCGACAGGCTGTTGATGGTGACGCTTTTCGCGCTTCCCCGCCGGCTCAGCGCCGCATGACCGGGCCCGGTCTGCAGATATTGCGCAATGGCGGGCAGGCGCGCCGCGAAATCGGCCCCCGCCGGTCCGGCGACCGAGGCGGTCAGGATCGCGGCTTCGGGCGGCCGCGCGGCAGAGGGCTGGCCCGAAACAGAGGCGCAGCTGCCCATCAGGGCAAAGCCGCCCTTGGCGCCGTCGCGGCTTTCGCGGCTGTCGACGCAGAAACCGGCCGGGCCGGCGATCGTCACCGCGCCGCCGCCCAGCGCCACGGCCGAAGGCGCGCCGCCGGTCCCCGAACCCTCGACGCAGGCCGCCAGCGCAAAGGGCAGGACCAGAGCAGCGATGAGGCGATGGAAAGGACGGGCAGAGGGGCGGAAGCGCATGAGGGTTTCATCCTTCGGCAGGTCCGACGCCGGGATAATCTGGCGCGGACCTTGTTACAAGACGCTTGACGGACAGGTTACCACAGGTGCGCACGCGTGACGGCTTGCCTTGCGGGGGGATGCCCGCCTAGCGTGTCGCCATGCGTGCTGGCTCGCTTTTTCCCTTCGGCTCGTGGCACCCTTTGGACCGCTATGTGGCACCGGCGCGGCGCAATGCGGCGCTGTGGCTCATTCCCCTGGCCGCGATCCTGGCGGCCATCGTCTATCTGGCCTGGGTCTGTGCCCAGGTGCTGGCGGTCGGGCTCGTATCCGGCTTCGGCACCTTGATGGGTGCGCCCTTCACCGACCTTACGGCCCCGGCAGGGATGCTGGGGTTTCTCCTGACCTTCGGCGGCGCCTTTCTGGGTGTGGCGCTTGCGGTCAGGATCCTGCACGGGCGCGCGGCGCGGACGCTTCTGGCGCCGGACTGGGTGCCGGGCTGGTCGCCGGGCGTGTCGGAGGGCCAACGGCCGATGGGGCGCGATGCCTGGCGCACGGCGCTGGCGGTCGCCTGCACCCATCTGCCGCTCGTGGCGATCTCTGGCTTTGCGGGCGATCTGGTGGCGAACCGGAGCCTTCTGGCCTGGCTGCTGCTTTTGCCCTTCGCGGTCCCGGCCGTCCTGATCCAGACGCTGGGGGAAGAGGTGGTGTTTCGCGGCTACCTCCTGCAGCAGCTCGGCGCGCGATTCCGGTCGCCCCTTGCCTGGATGGTGCTGCCCGCGATCGGTTTTGGCGCGCTTCACCTTGCGAATGGGGCGGGGGCGGGGATGCTGTCGATCTGGGCCTTCGCCTTCGGCCTGGTCGCCGCCGACCTGACGGCGCGGACCGGGACACTGGCGGCGGCCTGGGCCTTTCACGCCGCCAACAACGCCAGCGTCATGCTCATCGCGGGCGATGAGCAGATGCCGGGCCTGACGCTCTGGACGATCTCTGGATCGGCCGAGGCGGCCGCCAGCATGACGGTCGGAACGCTGATGGTGCAGATCGGCCTTCTGGCGCTCTCGTGGCTTGCGGTCCGGATTGCGCTGAGGGTCTGACCCCCGCGATTGCAATCCGGCCCTTTGCGGACTATCTCGGAAGCCGGATGCGGGGGGCGCCCGCGGCCAGCGAAAGGTGCGCGATGAACTGGATCACCAACTATGTCCGGCCGAAAATCAACTCGCTCTTCTCGCGCCGCGAGGTGCCGGAGAACCTGTGGACCAAGTGCCCCGAATGCGGCACCATGCTCTTTCACCGCGAGCTGGCGGACAATCTGAACGTCTGCACCAACTGCGACGCGCATATGGCGATCACGCCGGTCGAGCGGTTTGCGGGCCTGTTCGACGGCGGCCTCTACAATGAGGTCAAGGTGCCCGAACCGCTGGTTGACCCGCTGCATTTCCGCGACCAGAAGAAATATACCGACCGGCTGAAGGCGGCGCAGAAGGCGTCGAACGTCAAGGATGCGATGCTGGTCGCCGAAGGCGAGATCGGGCGCACTCCGGTCGTTGCGGCGGCGCAGGACTTCAGCTTCATGGCCGGGTCGATGGGCATGTATGTCGGCAATGCCGTGATCGCGGCGGCCGAACGTGCCGTGAAGCTCAAGCGGCCCCTGATCCTTTTTGCGGCCTCTGGCGGGGCGCGGATGCAGGAGGGGATCCTCTCGCTCATGCAGATGCCGCGCACCACGGTCGCGATCGAGATGCTGAAAGAGGCGGGGCTGCCCTACATCGTCGTGCTGACCCATCCGACGACCGGCGGCGTGACGGCCAGCTATGCGATGCTGGGCGACGTGCAGATCGCCGAGCCGAACGCGCTGATCTGCTTTGCCGGCCCCCGCGTCATCGAACAGACGATCCGCGAGAAGCTGCCCGAAGGGTTCCAGCGGGCGGAATACCTTCTGGATCACGGGATGCTCGACCGGGTGACGCACCGCAAGAAGCTGCGCGAAGAGCTGGTGGCGATCCTCAGGATGCTTCTGCGCCAGCCGCCCGCGATCAAGGGCGACCTGCGCGCGCCGAAGCCGGGCGAGGCCCCCGCCGCAGCGGCGGCGG
>CAMFGW010000078.1 GCA_945952025.1 uncultured Paracoccaceae bacterium | reverse complement strand
AGTGTAGGATGCAATTCGCGCAGAAGTTGCAACGGTAACCGGCGGTTAACCATTGGTGGAGATACTGCCGGCATGACACCAATCGCGGAGCCAGCTGATGCGCATTCTTCTTGTCGAGGACGATCCCACCACATCACGCAGCATCGAACTCATGCTGACCCACGCCAACCTCAACGTCTATTGCACGGACCTGGGGGAGGAGGGGATCGACCTTGCCAAACTCTATGACTACGACCTGATCCTGCTGGACCTGAACCTGCCCGACATGAACGGGCACGAGGTTCTGCGCCAGCTCAGGACCGCCCGGATCGACACGCCGATCCTGATCCTGTCGGGCGCCGACGACACCGAAAACAAGATCAAGGGCTTCGGGTTCGGCGCCGACGACTACATGACCAAGCCCTTCCACCGCGAAGAGCTGATCGCCCGCATCCACGCGATCATCCGCCGCTCGAAGGGCCATGCCCAGCCGCTGATTCGCACCGGCCGCATCGCCGTCAACCTCGACCAGAAGACGGTCGAAGCCGATGGCCGCCCGGTGCACCTGACCGGAAAGGAATACCAGATGCTCGAGCTTCTGAGCCTGCGCAAGGGCACGACCCTGACGAAAGAGATGTTCCTCAACCACCTCTACGGCGGCATGGACGAGCCGGAACTCAAGATCATCGACGTCTTCATCTGCAAACTCAGGAAGAAGCTCGCCGAAGCGACCGAGGGCGAGAACTACATCGAAACCGTCTGGGGCCGGGGCTATGTGCTGCGCGAACCCCATGCCGAGGATTACGGCCAGAAGATCGCCGTGAATGCCTGAGGTGAAAGCCTGACGCGAACGCCTGGCATGAACCCCTGACTGGCGCCGCGTCCGACCCGGCCTGCCACTGGACCGCCAGCCCCGTCCCCCCTAACAGTGAGAGGGGACGCGGGGCGGAGAGAGGCGAACATGGCCGGGCCGAAGGACGGGGAGGGCGAGCGCGCCCGTGACGCCGGGACGGTTGCGCCCGAAATCCGCGCCGAGTGGGCCGACATTGCCGCCAGTGTGGCGCGTGCGAACCTCGCCTATCACCAGGCCGACGCGCCAGAGATCAGCGACGCCGACTATGACGCGCTGAAACGCCGCCTCCTGGCGCTCGAGGCCGCCTGGCCGGCACTGGCCGAAGGCAGCCCGACGGCCGAGGTTGGCGCCGCACCGCTCGCGACCTTCGACAAGGTCGCCCACCGGGTGCGGATGCTGTCGCTGGAGAACGCCTTTTCCGGCGAGGATGTCTCCGATTTTGTGGCCCGTGTCCGCAGCTTCCTCGCCCTTCCATCCGACGCGCCCCTGGTCTTCACCGCCGAGCCGAAGATCGACGGCCTGTCGCTTTCCTTGCGCTATGAGCGGGGCCGCCTGACCCAGGCCGCAACCCGCGGTGATGGCGAGACGGGCGAGAATGTGACGGCCAACGCCCGCACCGTCACCGACATTCCCGACCGGCTCGCGGGCACCGATGTGCCCGACGTTCTGGAGGTCCGGGGCGAGGTCTACATGAGCCACGCCGATTTCGCCGCCCTGAACGACCGTCAGTCGGCGGCGGGCGACAAGACCTTCGCCAACCCCAGGAATGCCGCTGCCGGCAGCCTGCGCCAGCTTGACGCCGCCATCACCGCCGCGCGTCCCTTGCGCTTCTTCGCCTATGCCTGGGGCGAGCTCTCTGCCCCCCTCGCCGCCACCCAGACCGCCGCCGTCGCGCGCCTGGCCGCCATGGGCTTCTCGACGAACCCCCTGATGCGCACCTGCGCCACGCTCGATGACATGCTCGCGACCTACCGCGCCATCGAACGCGACCGCGCCGCCCTCGGCTATGACATCGACGGCGTGGTCTACAAGGTCGACGACCTGGCCCTGCAGGCGCGCCTCGGCTTCCGCTCGACCACGCCGCGCTGGGCCATCGCCCACAAGTTCCCGGCCGAACTGGCCTGGACGCGGCTTGATGCCATCGACATCCAGGTGGGCCGCACCGGCGCGCTCTCGCCCGTCGCGCGGCTTGATCCGGTGACGGTCGGCGGCGTCGTCGTGTCGAACGCGACGCTGCACAACGAGGATTACATCGCCGGCCATGACGCGACGGGCCTGCCGATCCGCGACGGCAAGGACATCCGCGAGGGCGACTGGGTTCAGGTCTACCGCGCGGGCGACGTCATCCCCAAGATCGCCGATGTCGACCTGGCGAGGCGCCCCGCGACCGCAGAGCCCTACCGCTTCCCCCATGTCTGCCCCGCCTGCGGTTCTCCGGCGGTTCGCGAAGAGGGCGATTCGGTCCGCCGCTGCACGGGCGGTCTGATCTGCCCCGCTCAGGCCATTGAAAAGCTGAAACATTTCATCAGCCGCGGCGCCTTCGACATCGAAGGTCTAGGCGCCAGGCAGGTCGAGATGTTCTTTGACGACGGCCAGCTGCCGATCCGCGAACCTGCCGACATCTTCACCCTTGCCGCGCGGGATGCCGCGAACCTCACCAGGCTGAAGAACCGCGAGGGGTTCGGCGAACGGTCGGCCGCCAACCTCTTCGCCGCGATTGATGAGCGGCGGCGCATCCCCCTCAACCGCCTGATCTTCGCCCTTGGCATCCGCCACGCCGGAGAGACGGCAGCCCAGGACCTGGCCCGCCATTACGGCAGCTGGACTGCCCTTGCCGCAGCACTCGACGGCGCGCGCCCTGCGGCACTCGCGCACCGCGCCGCCGACGAGGCCGAAGAGGCCGAGCGTCAGGCCGCCGCCGCCGCCGGCCGCCGCGCCCGGGTCAAGGA
>CAMFGW010000077.1 GCA_945952025.1 uncultured Paracoccaceae bacterium | reverse complement strand
TGGACACTATCCGCACCTCTCACCCCGCGGCAGGACGGTCAGGCCGGACGCTTACAACTCCCCGATGACGTGGCCACTTGTTCAAGAGCAGGTTTCCAGAAAGTTTCTTTTGGAAACAGCGGGGTATCTGACCCTAGAGGCGGTACCCAGCTTACACAAGGCCAAAATTCAACAGCTGCGCCTAAAGCCGCACCCGAAAACCGTATCGCGCCAAATGCCAAACAGAGACGCGCGCCATTTTGGGCGGTTATTTCACCAGTGATTTCAAGTCTCTAGAGGTCAATGCGGCCCGCAAGCCGCGGAAATCACGCGACAATGCGCGACGCATAAAATCATTCAAAATCAATGGCTTATTTGGTGGCGGACAGTGAGGGATTCGAACCCTCGAGACGGTTCCCCGCCTACACACTTTCCAGGCGTGCGCCTTCGACCACTCGGCCAACTGTCCGTCCGGCGCTCTTTACAGGCGCCGAAGGCCCGCGGCAAGAGGCGCTAGGGGGGCGCCAGGCGGGGGCCGAAGCCCCCTGCCCTGCCCCTCAGACCGAGATCCGGGCGCCGAGCTCGACCACCCGGTCGCGGGGCAACTGGAAGTAGTCGCTCGGGTCGGCGGCGAAGCGGCCGAGCGCAATGAAGACGCGGTCGAGCATGCGGGCAAACCCCGTGTTGGTGCCCAGGACGACCTTGCGCCGGCCCAGGAAGAACGAGGTCGTCATCACGTCGAACTTCAGCCCCTCGCGCCGGGCGAGGTTCAGCGCGCGTGTCACGTTCGGCGTCTCCATGAAGCCGAACCTGAGCGAGACGCGGGCGAAACGGTCGTTGATCGGGGCATAGACCACGCGCTCGGACATCCGCACGAAGGGCACGCGCACTGTCTCGATCGTCAGGATGACGTTCTGGTCGTGCAGCACCCGGTTGTGCTTGAGGTTGTGCATGAGCGCGGGCGGCACAGCATCGGAATCGGCGGTGAAGAAGATCGCCGTGCCCGGCACCCTGTGGGCCGAGCTTTTCAGCATCGAGGCGGCGAAACTGTCTAGGTTGACCATCTGCTTGTGCGCGCTGGCCATGGCATGCTGCGTGCCGCGCCACCAGGACCACATCAGGAAGCCGATCGTGGCCGACAGGATGACCGGCACGAAGCCGCCATGGAAGAACTTGGTCATGTTCGACAGGAAGAAGGTGATCTCCAGCACCATGAAGGGGGTCGCCGTCAGAAGGACGACCCAGAGCGGCCAGCGCCAGCCACGATAGCAGTAGATGATGGCCAGCGTCGAATCGACGAGCATCGCGCCGGTGACCGAGATGCCGTAGGCCGCCGCCAGCCCCTCGGAGCTGCGGAAGTTCAGGACGAAGGCCAGAACGCCGATCAGCAGAAGCCAGTTGACCGCCGGAATGTAGATCTGGCCGCTCTGCGAACCCGACGTGTGGATGATCGAGAGCCGCGGCAGGAAGCCAAGCTGGATCGCCGCCCGCGTGAGCGAGAAGGCACCCGAGATGACGGCCTGGCTCGCGATGACGGTGGCGACGGTCGCCAGCGCCACGAAGGCCGGCAGCGCCCAGTCGGGGACCAGGTGGAAGAAGGGGTTGGCCAGCGCTTCGGGGCTGTGCAGCACAAGCGCGCCCTGCCCCAGGTAGTTCAGGATCAGCGCCGGAAAGATCAGCACATACCAGGCCAGGCTGATGGGCTTGCGGCCGAAATGGCCAAGGTCGGCGTACAGCGCCTCGGCCCCGGTGACGGCCAGGAAGATCGCCCCCATCACGAAGAAGGCCTTGACCCCGTGGCTGACCAGGAAGGCGATGCCGTGCAGCGGGTTGAAGGCGGAAAGGACGCCCCAGTCGCCCGTCAGCTCGACGAAGCCCGCGATCCCCATCGTCAGGAACCAGACCACCATGATCGGGCCAAAGGCGATGGAAATCGTCTGGGTGCCGTGGCGCTGCACGACAAAAAGGCCGATGAGGATGCCGATGGTCAAGGGCAGGACGTATTCGCCGAACGTCGGAGAAATGAGCGTCAGCCCCTCGACCGCCGACAGGACCGACACGGCGGGCGTGATGACCGCGTCGCCCATGAAGAGCGCCGCACCCGCAATGGCCAGCGCCAGAACGGCATAGGACCGCTTGCCGATGGCCTGCCGCACCAGCGCATAAAGCGCGAGCATGCCGCCTTCGCCATGGTTGTCGGCGCGCAGCAGGAAGACGACATACTTGATCGTCACGATCATGATGACCGTCCAGATCAGGACCGAGACGACGCCCAGCACCTCGGACCGCGCCAGACCGTCCTCCGCCACCGGGCGCAGGGCCTCGCGCATGGCGTAAAGCGGGCTGGTGCCGATGTCGCCATAGACGACGCCGATCGCGCCGACCGTCAGCGCAACCATGCCCTGGCGGTGGCCATGGCCGTGGCCGTCGCCCGGATCGTCGCCTAGCGAAGGATCGGAATCAGGCCCTGCGCCGAGGGTCGCTTCAGTCATCACCATGTCTGGTTCATCCCCGCCTGGCGGCCACTTGCGGCCTGCCCAGGTCTTTTTCTGGTGCAGTCAGGCGCACGAAGGGCACCCATTCGCTCCGTTTTCCCGCACCGGCTGGCAGGCCGGCACACCCCAGGTTTCGCGGTCCGTCGAGCCTTGCGCCAGGTGGCGCGGCAGAGACTCAGCGGCACGAAATGCCCGCCGACTATGGCCCGGTCACGAAAAGTTGCAAGAAGTTTCGCCCCGTGACCCCCGCATTCCGGCCGGTTGTTGCTGCGACGCAGCGTCAACCGGACCACTCAGCGATCCGGTTTGCGCGGCGAAAGGGCGGCGGGTCCGGGGCTGGTTCCCGCCCCTTCCGGCCGGTCGCGCAACTGGTCGTTCTCGTCCGGGTCGGTCGAGGGATCGTTGTTGATCCGGGCCGTCCGCTGCCGGGGGCGCCTGGCCCCTTCGGCCGGCGTCAGGTCGTCTTCGGCGACGGCAGGCTCGGCGCCTCGCACCGTCTTCGGCCGGTTCAGGAC
>CAMFGW010000076.1 GCA_945952025.1 uncultured Paracoccaceae bacterium | reverse complement strand
CCCGGTGGGCGCATAGCGCCCGCCGATGGCGGGGCGGGCGCTGGCCGGTGGCCTTTGGGCCATCGGCGGGGACAGGGGGAGTAGCCTTCGCATGGCAGAGGCGATGGCCTCTGCCAGCCGGGCCGGGAAAGGGTCGCCCCCCCGCCCTTACCGGAACAGGACCAGCGCCGTAGGGCTCCAGGCGACGCGGGTCCGCTCACCGCGGTCGAGGACCGGGCGGCCGGGCACGTTGCGCATCGAGATGCGGACCGGCTCGTCCACGCCGTCGAGCTTCACGTCGTAGTAGGTCATGTCGCCGTAGTAGACGACCTCTTCGATGCTGCCAGCCGCCTCGCGGTCGGTGGCGGACTGGCCGTCATAGAGGATGGTCAGCGTCTCGGGCCGGAAGCCGACCGAGGCTTCTGCCCCGCTATCGCCGCCCGGCGCCTGCTTGGCGTCGATGTGGCAGCGGCCAAGGCCCTGCACCTCGACGTCGATCTGGCCCTTCACGTCGCTGACCACCCGCGCCGGCAGGAAGTTCATGTGGCCGATGAAGTCCGCGACCCGGCGCGACTTCGGCAGCCGGTAAAGCGTCTCGGGATCGTCCAGCTGAGCGATCTCACCCTCGAACATCACGGCGATCCGGTCGGACATGACCAGCGCCTCTTCCTGGTCGTGGGTGACGAGGATGAAGGTGATGCCGACCTGGCGCTGCAGCTTGATGAGCTCGACCTGCATGTTCTCGCGCATCTTCTTGTCGAGCGCGGACAGCGGCTCGTCCAGCAGCAGCACCTTCGGCTTCAGGATCAGCGCCCGCGCCAGCGCCACCCGCTGCCGCTGGCCGCCCGACAGCGCGTGCGCCGCGCGCTTGCCATAGCCCTTGAGCCCGACCATCGCCAGCGCCTCTTCGACGGCTTTCGCCTTGTCCTGGGCCGAGCGCGGATCGCGGCGCAGCCCGAAGGCCACGTTCTGTTCGACCGTCAGGTGCGGGAAGATGGCGTAGGACTGGAAGACCATGTTGGTCGGACGCAGGTTCGGCGGCACGTCCTCCATATGCTTGCCGTCGATCATCACCACGCCCGAGGTGATGTCCTCGAATCCGGCGATGGTGCGCAGAAGCGTGGTCTTGCCGCAGCCCGACGGCCCGAGGAGCGAGAAGAATTCGCCCGGCCGGATGTCGGCGGTGATGCCGCGGAGCGCGTGATAGTCGCCGTAATACTTGTGCACGTCCTTCAGCTCGATCATCGGCTTTGGGGCATTGCCCGCGCTTTCGGCGGGAGCGGTCTTGTCGGCAGTGCTTTTGGCAGTGGTCACAGGAAGCCTCCGGAATCCTTGCCACCGGTCTTGGCGACCCCGCGGCGGCGGAAATATTCAGCGATGATGAGAAGCGAGATCGAGACGGCCACGAGGCAGGTCGCGACCGCCATGATGACGGGAATGGCCTTCGGGAAGCGCAGCTGCGAGTAGATGTAGACCGGCAGCGTCGGTTCCGTCCCGCCAAGGAAGTTCGCCAGGATGAATTCGTCCATCGAGATGGTGAACGAGATCAGCAGCGCCGAAATGATGCCCGGCAGGACCAGGGGCAGGATGATCAGCCGGAAGGTCGACCACTTGTTCTCGCCCAGGTCATAGGCCGCCTCTTCCAGCGACTTGTCGAGGCTCTGGAAGGCCGCCGACAGGATGGCGATGGCGAAAGGCGTGCAGATCAGCGTGTGGCCAAGGATGATCGTCGGCAGGCCCAGCACGTCGCCAAAGACCTGAAGGATGACGACGAGGATCGCCATGGCCATGACGATTTCCGGCAGGATCAGGGGCATCATGATGAGGCCCATGATGCCGCCCTTGCCCTTGAACTCGAACCGGGTCGAGGCGCGGGCGGCCAGAAGTGCCAGCGTCGTCGACAGGATCGCCGTGCAGGAGCCGACGATCAGCGAATTGATGACCGCGCCCTTCAGGACGCCATCCTCGGCCATCGCCTCGAACCACTTGGTCGAGAAGCCCTTGAGCGGGAAGGCGATGATGGTGCCGTCATTGAAGGCAAAGAGCGGCAGAAGGATGATCGGCGCGTAAAGGAACGCGAGGTAGAGGATGGCGTAGAGCCTGAGGCCGTTCCCGTTGGATTTCATTTCTTCACCCGCAGGTAGCGCGCATTGGCCAGAACGAAGAGCCCCGCCGCCGTGCCGACGATCAGCATGGCCGAGACGGCGACGGCCGAGCCGAGCGGCATGTTGTCGATGGCGAGCATCTGTTTCTGGATCACGTTGGCGATGAGGGGCAGCTTGCCGCCGCCGATGATGTCGGGCGTCACATAGTCGCCGACGGTCGGGATGAAGACGATCAGCACCGCGCCGACCACGCCGGGCATGGCGAGCGGCAGCGTCACGCGGAGGAAGGTCATGAACGCGCTTTCGCCAAGGTCACGGCCGGCCTCCAGCAGCGAACGGTCGATTTTCTCCAGCGAGACGAAGATCGGCAGGATCGCGAAGGGCGCGTAGGCATGGGCCAGCGTCACGACGATGGCGCCGATGTTCACGTTGATCCAGGTGATGGGCGAGTCGATGATCCCCAGCGACAGAAGGCCAGAGTTGATGACGCCGTTATAGCCCAGGATCACCTTCCACAGGAACACGCGCACCAGATACGAGGTCCAGAAGGGAATGGTGATGAGGAAGAGCCAGAGCGATTTTTTCGACGGCGAGACGTAGAAGGACACGAAATAGGCCACCGGGAAGGCCAGGACGACGGTCGTCAGCGTCACCATGAACGAGACGAAGAGCGATCGCGACATGATCGAGCGGTAGATCGGGTCGGTCCAGGCCAGGACGTAGTTTTCCGTGGTGAAGGTGTGGATCACCTCGCGCACGCCCGGCCCGTCGGTCATGAAGGACAGGTAGATCACGGTGGCGAGCGGCGCTGCCAAGAGAAGCAGCGCGTAAAGCGCGGGCGTGGCTATGAGTGCATAGCCGCTCGCGGCGGATGAACGGGCCCACTGGGCCCAAGACGATCGTTCGGTCATTCCCCCAATCCCTTCGGCACCCGGCTTTTCGCCTGTTTTGTGCCTTACCCTATGGTGGCCCCTGCCCGACGCACAAGCCCTGCGATTCCGCAGGGGCGGACAGGTCTGTCGGCCGCATCGTGGCACGCTTCTAGCATGGCGGGGCCGAGTCGGCAAAAACTTTGATCAAATTATTTCTCGGCGCGCCGGGCGGTCGGTTGACGCGTGGTCAGGGCGAGGGTCCACGACCTGGGATCGGCGGGGCCTTGGGGCCCGAGTGGCAGAGGCAAGTGACTCTGCGATGCGAAGGCTACTCCCCCTGTCCCCGCCGGTGGCCCAAAGGCCACCGGCCAGCGCCCGCCCCGCCATCGGCGG
>CAMFGW010000075.1 GCA_945952025.1 uncultured Paracoccaceae bacterium | reverse complement strand
TGGCGATCGATTCCGTCGAGGACATGAAGATCCTCTTCGACGGCATCCCGCTCGATCAGGTCAGCGTGTCGATGACCATGAACGGCGCGGTGATCCCGGTCCTGGCCAGCTTCATCGTCGCGGGCGAGGAACAGGGCGTTTCCCGCGCCGCCCTGTCGGGGACCATCCAGAACGACATCCTGAAGGAGTTCATGGTCCGCAACACCTACATCTACCCTCCCGAGCCATCGATGCGCATCGTCGCCGACATCATCGAATATACCGCGCGCGAGATGCCGAAGTTCAACTCGATCTCGATCTCCGGCTACCACATGCAGGAGGCGGGCGCGAACCTTGTGCAGGAGCTGGCCTATACGCTGGCCGACGGGCGGGAATATGTGAAGACGGCGCTGGCGCGCGGCATGAACGTCGATGACTTCGCCGGGCGGCTCAGCTTCTTTTTCGCCATCGGCATGAATTTCTTCATGGAGGCCGCGAAACTCCGCGCCGCGCGGATGCTCTGGCACCGGATCATGACCGAATTCGGCGCGAAGAAGCCCGGCAGCCTGATGCTGCGCACCCATTGCCAGACCTCTGGCGTGTCGCTGCAGGAAAAGGACCCCTACAACAACGTCATCCGCACGGCCTATGAGGCGATGAGCGCGGTCCTGGGCGGCACCCAGTCGCTGCACACCAATGCGCTCGACGAGGCGATGGCGCTGCCGACCGAGTTTTCCGCCCGGATCGCGCGCAACACCCAGCTGATCCTGCAGGAGGAAACCGGCGTGACCCGGGTGGTCGATCCGCTGGCCGGGTCCTACTATGTCGAGGCCTTGACCGACGAACTGGCCAGGTCCGCCTGGGCCCTGATCGAAGAGGTCGAGGCGATGGGCGGCATGACCAAGGCCGTCGCCTCGGGCCTGCCGAAGATGCGGATCGAGGAATCTGCCGCGAAGCGTCAGGCGATGATCGACCGGGGCGAGGAAACCGTGGTCGGCGTCAACAAATACAAGCCCACGCGCGAGGATGTGGTCGAGATCCTGGATGTCGACAACATCGCCGTGCGCGAGGCGCAGGTGGCGCGTCTGGCGAAGATCCGGGCCGGGCGCGACGGCGCGGCCTGCGCGGCCGCGCTGGACGAGTTGGAACGCCGCGCGCGCGAGGGCGGCAATCTGCTCGAGGCGGCTATCGAGGCGGCGCGGGCGCGGGCGAGCGTGGGGGAAATCAGCATGGCGATGGAAAAGGTGTTCGGCCGCCATAGGGCCGAGGTCAGGACGCTCGCCGGGGTCTATGGCGCGGCCTACGAGGGCGACGCCGCCTTTGCCGCGATCCAGCGCGAGGTCGAGGCCTTTGCCGAGGCCGAGGGGCGCCGCCCGCGGATGCTGGTGGTGAAGATGGGCCAGGATGGCCACGACCGCGGCGCCAAGGTCATCGCCACCGCCTTCGCCGACATCGGCTTCGACGTGGATGTGGGACCCTTGTTCCAGACGCCGGAAGAGGCGGCGCAGGACGCGATCGACAATGACGTGCATGTCATCGGCATCTCGAGCCAGGCGGCGGGCCACAAGACGCTGGCGCCGAAGCTGGTCGAGGCGCTGGCGGCGAAGGGCGCGGGCGACATCATCGTCATCTGCGGCGGCGTCATCCCCCAGCAGGACTACGATTTCCTGAGGCGCGCCGGGGTGAAGGCGATCTTCGGGCCGGGGACGAACATCCCTGAGGCTGCGAAGGACATCCTGGGCCTGATCCGCCAGGCGCGGGGGTGGGATAGGGGTGGCGGGGGCCGCTGACCCCACCATACGACGGCCCGGTATTCCGTCCCCGCCGGTGGCCCAGAAGGCCGGAGGCGCGAGGGTAGGGCGCCTTGGTCCGGGTGGCAGGGGCCGTTGACCCTGCCATGCGAAAGCCATGCCTTTTGTCCCCGCCGATGGCTCAAAGCCATCGGCCAGCGCCCGCCCCGCCGATGGCGGGCGCTCCGCGCCCACCGGGGCATGCGCCGGCCTTTGTGGGTTCAGGACATCAGCGGTCCAGCGGTAACGTTTCCACACGGGCGGGGAAACGCGGTGCGTTTCCCAATCCGCCCGGTCGGGCGAGTCGCGGTGGCCAGCGGTTCGAGTGGCAGAGGCAAGTAACTCTGCCATGCGCTGGCCAAGCCCTTTGTCCCCTCCAATAGCCCATAGGCCATCGGCCAGCGCCCGCCCCGCCATCGGCGGGCGCTTCGCACCCACCGGGGCAGGCGCCGGCCTTTGACATCGCATGACGCCGAAGGTCCAACGGCACCGCCTCGCAGCGGGCGGGGGAAACCTGTAAGTTTCCTGATCCCGCCCCGGCCCGGCCACGCCCGCACCCCTTGCGCAGCGCGGGCGTTACAGTCACCGTCGCAGCGGCAACAAGGGGGCATCCGTGGACCTGGAACTTGACCATATCGTCGTCAGCGCCGCGACGCTTGAGGAAGGCGCGGCCCATGTCGAGGCCGCACTCGGCCTGCCGCTCGGGGGCGGCGGCAAGCATGCCTACATGTCGACCCACAACCGGCTTCTGGGCCTTGGCCCGACCGACTATTTCGAGCTGATCGCCATCGACCCGGACGCCCCCCCGGTGCCGCGCCCGCGCTGGTTCCGGCTGGACGAATTTACCGGGCCGCCCCGCCTGACCAACTGGGTCTGCCGGACGCCAGACCTGGCCCGCGCCCTCGCCGCCGCCCCAAAGGGGACAGGCGCCATCGTCGATCTGGAGCGCGGCGATTTCCGCTGGCGCATGGGCGTGCCGGCCGACGGGCGGCTCCCCTACGACGACGGCTTCCCCGGCCTGATCGAATGGCGCGGCCCGCGCCCCTCCGAACGCCTGCCCGACAGCGGCGCGCGGCTCACCCGGCTTGAGGTCGCGCACCCAAAGGCCGGGGCGATCCGCGCGGCACTCGGTCTCATGGACCCCCGCATCATCTTCGTTGAAGGCCCGCCCGCCCGGCGCGCGACCTTTGCGACGCCCCATGGCCAAAGGGTGCTCGAATGAGCCTGGCCATCCGCCCCGCCCGCGACGAGGACGCCCCTGGCATCGCGGCGATCTGGACCCCGGTCATCCGCGACACGACCGCGATCTTCCATACGGGCGCCCGCGACGAACTTTTCGTCCGCGCCAACATCGCCGACCGGCGCGCCACCGGCACCGAGTTCTTCGTGGCCGAAGAGGCGGGCCGGATCCTCGGCTTTGCCACCTACGGCCAGTTCCGCAGCGGCAACGGCTACGTCCACGCCTGCGAACACAGCGTCATGATCGCGCCCGAGGCGAAGGGCAGGGGCGTCGGCCGGGCGGACATGGCGCCCATCGACGTTGACGGCCTCGGGCAGGACGGCCAAACGATCGTCGCCGTCTTCTCCGCCGGTAATTCGTCGGCGCAGGCCTTCC
>CAMFGW010000074.1 GCA_945952025.1 uncultured Paracoccaceae bacterium | reverse complement strand
TGGCCTTTGGGCCATCGGCGGGGACAAAAGGCAAAGCCTTCGCATGGCAGGGTCACTTGCCCCTGCCACTCCGAGCGACAGACAGCGCCCCCCTCACGGCGCCGGCAGGCTGTCGAGCGTCGCGGGCGCCTTGCGAAACAGGTCGCGGAAGAGGCCGGGGGTCAGGATCGACAGCGGGTTGACCCGGGTATGTGGCGCGTCCTTCGGGCCCTGGATCGTATAGTTGAAGCCGAAAAGCCCGTCCCTCTGGCGCGAGAAGATCTGCCCCACCCCGTTCAGAAGATAGATGGGCGAGATGGTGCCCTGCAGGTCGAGCCAATGGTCCGACATGCGGTAGACCCCCGCCGCCGACACGCCGAGCGAGGCGCCGACGGCCGAGCCGCGCGTGATCTCGACCGCGCCGGGCGTCAGGGTGAAGCGGCCGGTCACGTCGGAAAACCAGATCCCCTCGCCCTGAAGCTGCTGGATCAGCCCGACAACCGAAATCGCATCCAAGAGCCCCGCGAGTGCGGGGGCGTTGACCACGCGGATGTCCTTGATGGCGAGCGCCCCGTCGTAGGTCCCTTTCGGCCCGCGCGGCGACAGCGTCAGGCCCATGCGCCCGCCCCGGCCGCTGGCATAGATCCCGGCAGCGGCAAGGGCGGCGCCGGCATCCTCGCTCCAGAGCCGGATGACGGTCTGGCCCGCGTCGGTGCGGCCGATGCGGCCGGTGAGTGCGGCCCTTCCGTTGATCGCGCCGGTGAAGTCGCCGGCCAGGCCGCCGCCGGTCGCGAAGGTGCCGCGAAAGCCCTGCAGGTCGAGCCCCGGCGCCAACGTCAGCCGGTCGAGCGCCACGGCAAGGGGCGCCCCGGCGGCGACCGAGGGGCGCATCTCCTGCCCCGAGGCGAAGGGGGCGCGGGGGGCGTCGAGCGTGCCGCCGGTGATGGCGATCGCGGGCGGGGTGCCCTTGCCCCGGCCGGTCAGGGACACGTCGCCCTTGAACCAGTCCGCAATGCCAAGCCCGGCAAAGCGGGCCTCGGCCATGCCGCCGTCGTCGCGCAGCGTCAGGCTGCCCTTGCCAGAGAGGCCGGCCGCGTCGATCGACAGTTCGGATATGGCGATCGGGCGGGTAAAACGCCCCGCCACAGTGAAATGACCGGGGGTGCCCGCCGCCTTCGACCAGCCCACATCGGGAAGGGCAAGGGCCAGGCCCGTGAGCGTGCTTTCCAGCCGGAAGGCCGGCGGCTCGCCCTTTGTCAGGTCCAGGGTGAAGGCGCCCTTCCCCTGCCCGGCGACGGACCCCTTCGGCAGCTGGATCTGGAAGGTCTGCAGTGCGTCCGGCGTGACGTCGACCGTGCCTTCGACCCGCGACCTGCCCTTGTCCGAGGGCGCGAAGGACTGAGTCCAGGCGCCGCTGAGGGGCACGCCGTCGACCTTGGCCGGCCCCTCGATGCGGATGCCCTGCCCCGTCGCCTCCAGCCGCAGATGGTCCGCGCTCAGGGTGCGGTTCGGCACGATCTTGGTCGTGCTCAGGGGGCCAAGGTCCGCCGTGACCTGCCAGTCGAACATGTCGGCCCTTGGCCGGTGGACCATGGGCAGCGTCATGCGGAAGGCGGCCTTCCCGTTCCCCTGCGCGAGGTCAGTGGGCTTGCCGGCCTTGGTCATCAGCGACAGGGGCTGCCGGTCGATCAGCGACAAGCCGGCCGGGATCGGCCCCTCAAGGCGCGCGTCAAGGCTGAGCCAGCCCGGCGGGTGGAAGATGTCGCGGATCGACAGGACGGAGCCGGCAATGTCGAGCGACCCGCCGGTGGGGGGCGTCAGCCGGCCCCCTTCGGCCGTCAGGGCGAAGGCATTGCCGGAAATGGCGCCGAAGCCGCGCCCGCCCTCGACCGGCGGCATGTCGGGCAGGAAGTGCAGGCCCAGGTTCTCGAACCGGAAGCCGACCTCGAAGACCGGCTGGCGTTCGGGCGCGGTGCGGATCGCGGCGCGCACGTCGGTCAGGGTGCCCCTGCTCATCTCGCGCGCGAGCCACTCGCGGGCATGGGGCGCGACCGGCAGGGGCCAGAGCGCCAGAAGCCGCGCGCTGTCCAGCCGCTCGGCATCGGCGTCGACGGCGATCGACCAGCCGGAGAGCCCGGCCTCGATCCGCGCCTTGCCGCCGATCCGCGTGCCCTGGTCCAGAAGCGCGAACTGGCCGACCGTCAGGCGGAAGGGCGTGAGGTCCAATTTGAAGTCCGCCATCGCCCGCCCGAAGGCCATGTCGGACGCAAAGAGCGGCCCCTCGGCCAGTTGCAGGTCGGAAAGCTGGACCTGGCCCACAAGTGCCGTCGGCAGCCCGTGCTCGGCCCCCTTCAGCCAGCCCTTGGCGCTGGCCCGTGCCCGCAGGGCGGGGCTGTCGACCGCAACGCCGGTCAGGGTCAGCGACTGGTCGTCGGGCCGGTAGCTCAGGTCGAGCCGGGCGGAATCGAAGGGCACCGGGCGGATGGTGCGGTTCGGGCGGATCGCACCCTGCCCCAGCGCCAGGTGGCCGGTCAGGGGCGTCAGGTTGCCGGCCTCGTCAAGCGCGGTGGTGAACTCGCCCGACAGGGGCGCATCGACCGCGTTCAGCCAGACGACCGCCGGCATGGCGAGCGCCAGGTCGCGCGCCGGCATGTCGGCTATGGTCAGGCTGCCGGTCGCGGCCGAACTGGTCTTGTCCGTCTGAAGCGCCATCGAGACGGTTGCCCTCAGGTCCGGCTCCGGCCCGGCGCTTGGGTCGTGGGCGACATGGCGGCCGACCTCGGCCGGTTCGGACAGGGTGAAGCGCGCCTCGGACTTCAGGGCGCGGTCGGTCTGGGTCAGGGTCAGCGTGCCCCCCGGCAGGGACCAGGTCTGCCCGGCGCGCCGGTCGTCGAAGAGGACCGACAGGTCGGTCACGCTGACGTCCTGCAACCGGCGGAGCGCGGTCAGGCCGAAGGCGCGGTCGACCGCGTCGATCACGTCGGCCGGACGGAGCGCGCCGCCGGTAAACCCTTGAAGGCCCAGCGCAAATTCGAGCGATCCATCGACCTCGCGCCGGATCGCAAGGCGCACGCGGTCGGCCCGGAAATGCCGCGCCTCAAGCCGTCCGTCCAGAAGCGCGCTCATGTCGAAGGCGGCCTCGACGGACGCCGCCTTGGCCAGTTCGTGGTTCGAGGGGCTGACGAGGACCACATCCTCGAGCCGCACATGGGGCAGGAAGTCCGGGCCGACGACCAGATCGCCGCCGCCGATCTTCAGCCGCGCGCCGCCGTCCAAAGCCTGGTTCGCCCGCCTCTCGATCATGTGGGTGGCGGCGCCCGGCAGGGGCAGGCTCTGGCCAGAAAGGCCAAGGATCAAGAGGCCGCCCGCCAGTCCGACCACCACGATCGCGACCATCGCCAACGCGCGCCAGAGCCGCCGCCGGGCGGGCGGCAGCGCTTCGTCGGTGATCGGCTCGGCGTCTTGCGTCATCCTGCGCGGGTCTTCCAGCGGGTCCTTCAGCAGTCCGGGCGCCCGGCGCCTCCCTTTAACTTCGCTGTAACTCGGGTAAAACCGCAAGGGAAAGAGCAAATGCCAGCGGAGGGGCGCCCATGACCGAACGTCCGACGATCGAGGCGGGCCAGATGGCCCCTGACTTCACCCTGCCCCGCGACGGGGGCGGAACCGTCACGCTTTCGGGCCTGAGGCCCGATGCGGTGGTGCTTTACTTCTACCCCAAGGACGACACGCCGGGCTGCACGACCGAGGCGATCGACTTCACCCGGCTGGCGCGCGACTTCGCGGCGGCGGGTGCGGTCGTGGTCGGCGTCTCGAAGGACAGTGTCGAAAAGCACGAGCGTTTTCGCGGGCGGCACGGGCTGTCGGTGATCCTTGCGTCGGACGCCGAGGGGCAGGTCTGTGAGGCGTACGGCGTCTGGGGTGAGAAGTCGCTTTACGGCAAGAAGTTCATGGGGATCACGCGGACGACGGTCCTGATCGACGACACGGGGCGGATCGTGCGCGTCTGGCCGAAGGTCAAGGTCGCGGGACATGCCGACGAGGTTCTGGCCTGTCTCTTATACACATCTGACGCTGCCGACGATATGCAGTGTGTAGATCT
>CAMFGW010000073.1 GCA_945952025.1 uncultured Paracoccaceae bacterium | reverse complement strand
ATCGGCGGGGACAAAAGGCAAAGTCACCGCATGGCAGGGTCAACGGCCCCTGCCACCCGGATCGCCGACAGCCACAGGCAGCCTCAGGCAATAATGTCCGGGATGAGCTTGTCCTCGATCCGGGTGATCTGGTCCTTCAGGAAAAGCTTCTGCTTCTTCAGGCGTCGCAGCGCCAGCTGGTCGCCCCGGCCCCCGGTTTCGAGCGCATGGATGGCGTCGTCCAGGTCGCGATGCTCTTGCCGCAGGACGCCGAGCCTTACGCGCAGAACCTCGTCAGTGTCCATTTCATAGTCGGCATTCATGCTCCCAGGGGCTCCGCTCAGGGCGTCGGGGTGCGCGCCCGACCCGCCGCTTATAGCAGGCGCGCGGGGCGTCGGGGAAGGCTTTCGCGCCGGATGGGCCTTGGCAGGCGCCGGGGCCCTTGCCGGACCGCCGGAGCCGCCCCATATTGGTTGGCGGAGGCAGGGTCGCCGTTCGGGGCCCCGCCAACAGTCGCTGACCAGGACGCCCCAAAATGACCAAGCTGACCCTGACTGCCCATCCGTTCCTGCTCGGCTTCGACCAGCTCGAGAGGCTCGTGGAACGAACCGCCAAGACGGCGGCTGACGGCTATCCCCGCTTCAATATCGAACAATGCGGCGAAAACGCCTTTCGCATTACGCTCGCCGTCGCGGGCTTCCGCGAGCCGGACCTGACGGTGACGGTCGAGGACAGGCAGCTTGTGGTGCGCGGGCGGCAGGTCGAGGGCGACGAGGGCCGCACCTTCCTTCATCGCGGCATCGCGGCGCGGGCCTTCCAGAAAAGCTTCGTGCTGGCCGAGGGCATGGAGGTCACGGGCGCCCGGATCGAACACGGGCTGCTGCATATCGACCTGAGCCGTGCCGAGCCTGCAAGCATCATCCAGACCATTCCGATCTGCACGGGCGGCTCGGTCCATATCGACAGCGAACCAAAGGAGGGGCGCGATGAATGAACCTTTTGATTTTGGCGCCGAACAGGGCCCGCGCATCGTCTATGTGCGCCCCGTCAAGGTCGCCGACCTGCCGAGCGAAGTGCAGGAACAGGCCGACGGGCGCGAGGTGATCTGGGCCGTCCACGGCGCGGATGGCGAGCAGCTGGCGCTGGTCGCCGACCGCGGGCTGGCCTTCTACCTGGCCCGCCAGAACGACCTGTCGCCGGTCAGCATGCACTAGGGGCCCAGCGGGGACGAAACACAGGGGCCATGCCTTTCGGGGCGCGGCCCCTTTTCTTTACGCCCCGCAAGGCGCTTGATCTGGCGCCCGGTTTCCATGCACCTTTGGATAGAGGGCAGTGATTTCCGCCGCCCGTTGATGGCGAGGGGCGCCGACGGTCGGCAGGCTGCGCAACGCCCCCCGCCGTCAAGGTGAAGCGAGTCAACGAAAGGACCCGACCATGCCCGTTTCCGCCCGCTATTCGACCCCGCAGATCCTCTTGCACTGGGCGATCGCCGTTCTGATCGTGGTGAACTGGTTTCTGGGCGACGGCATGGGCTGGGCGCTCAAGCAGAAGCTCGAGGGCACGCCGATCACAGGGACCAAGATCTCGCTCCATGTCTGGATCGGGGTGGCGGTGCTGGTGCTGGTCCTGATCCGGCTCGTCCTGCGGCTGAAGCAGGGGGCGCCGGCGCTTCTGGGGCATGGCTTCCTCGACCGGATGGCCGAGTGGATGCACTGGACGCTTTATGCGCTGATGGTCGTCGGGCCGCTTCTGGGCGCGATCTCGTGGTTCCAGAACATGCCGGCGCTGGGCGATCCCCATGCGCTCCTTATGAATGTGCTCTTGTGGCTCGCGGGGCTGCATGCGGCCGCGGCGCTCTATCACCAGTTCATCCTGAAGGACGGGCTCCTGTCGCGCATGCGGCCCATGTAGGGGGGCTGCGCGTCACGCACGCTCAGGCGTTCGGGCCGCGATGAACTCCGCAAAGCGGCCCAGAAACGCGTCAATCTCTGCCGCGCAGCCGGGCAGTGCGCATCGCCGGGCGATGTCATCCGGCGACAGTTTCATCAGGGGTATCCTGAGGAAGATGTCAGGTGCGAAGCCGCTGGTGACCGTCGACAGGACACGGCGAAGGTCGGACAGCATGTCGTCGCCCCGGTGCGAGGCGTGGGCGAGGACCACGGGCTTGCCGACAATCTCATCGCGCGACACCAGCCAGTCGATAGCGTTCTTGAGGGCTCCCGGCAAAGCATGGACATATTCCGGCGACGACACGAGAAGCCCGTCCGCCTCGGCCAAGCGGCGGGCAAAGGCCAGCACCTCGGGCGGGGTCAGCGACCCTTCGCGGTCCGGCGAGAAAAGGGGTAGCGTGTCGAGGCCGGGCTCGAGCGTGATCCGCATCGGCGCTGTGGCGCGGGCGGCGATTGCCCGCAGAAGTGCGGTATTGGTCGACGCTGCCCGCAGACTGCCCGAGATGGCCAGAATCTTCATGATCGTCCCCAATAGAAAACGCGCGGCACCGTCGCGCCGCGCGCTTCCGTGCACAAGGTCCGGCCGTTCAGGCGCGGATCAGGCCCATGCTTTCCAGCTTCAGGATGACCTGATGGGCGCAGCTGTCCACGTCGACATTTTCGGTGTCCACGCGCAGTTCGGGATGTTCCGGCGCCTCGTAGGGGTCTGAAATCCCGGTGAATTCCTTGATCTTGCCCTCGCGGGCCAGCTTGTAGAGCCCCTTGCGGTCGCGGCGCTCGCATTCCTCGAGGCTGGTCGCCACATGCACTTCGACGAAGGCGCCGTAGGATTCGATCATCTCGCGCACCGCGCGGCGGGTGGCCGTATAGGGCGCGATCGGCGCGCAGAGCGCGATACCGCCGTTCTTGGTGATCTCGGACGCGACATAGCCGATGCGCTTGATGTTGATGTCGCGGTGTTCCTTCGAAAACCCCAGTTCCGACGACAGGTGCTTCCTGACCACGTCGCCGTCCAGAAGCGTGACCGGACGGCCGCCCATCTCCATCAGCTTGACCATGAGCGCGTTGGCGATCGTCGACTTGCCCGAGCCCGAAAGCCCGGTGAAGAAGACGGTGAAGCCCTGCTTGGCGCGCGGCGGCGAGGTGCGGCGGAGTTCCTGCACCACCTCGGGGAAGGAGAACCAGTCGGGAATCTCCAGCCCTTCGCGCAGGCGGCGGCGGAGTTCCGTGCCCGAGATGTCGAGGACGGTCGAGCCCTCCGGCACCTCGTCAACGGGGAAATACTGCGCCTTTTCCTGCACATAGACCATCTGCTTGAAGTCGACCATCTCGATGCCGACCTCGGCCTGATGCTTGCGCACCAGTTCCTGTGCGTCATAGGGGCCGTAGAAATCCTTGCCCTGGCTGTTCTTGCCCGGACCGGCATGGTCGCGGCCGACGATGAAGTGCGTCAGCCCGTGGTTCTTGCGGATGATCGCGTGCCAGAGCGCCTCGCGCGGGCCGCCCATGCGCATGGCAAGGCCCAGAAGCGACAGGTGCGTCGTGGCGGCCGGATATTTGTCGAGGACGGCCTCATAGCAGCGGACGCGGGTGAAATGGTCGACGTCGCCCGGCTTGGTCATGCCGACGGTCGGGTGGATCAGAAGGTTCGCCTGTGCCTCGCGCGCGGCGCGGAAAGTCAGTTCCTGATGGGCGCGGTGCAGCGGGTTGCGGGTCTGGAAGGCGACGACGCGCTTCCAGCCGAGCTTGCGGAAATAGGCGCGCAACTCGTTCGGCGTGTCGCGGCGGCCCTTGAAATCATAGTGGACGGGCTGCTGGATGCCGATGACCGGGCCGCCCAGGTAGACCGGGCCGGCCTTGTGGTGCAGGTAGTTGACGGCCGGATGGGCCAGGTCGTCGGCGCCGAAGACGCCTTCGGCTTCCCGCGACTTGTTCGGCACCCATTTGTCGGTGACCGACAGGATGGCGAGGATGACGCCTTCCTGATCGCGGAGCGCAATGTCCTGACCCGGCTCGATCTTGGCGGCGAAGTCTTCGGATACGTCAAGGTTGACCGGCATCGGCCAGAGCGCGCCATCGGCAAGCCGCATGTTGGCGACCACGCCATCATAGTCGGCCTCGCTCATGAACCCTTTCAGCGGGTAGAAGCCGCCGTTCATCAGAAGCTCCAGATCGCAGATCTGGCGCTGCGTCAGGTCCCACGAAGGCAGGTTGCCGGCTTCGACCTTCAGTTTCTGGGCAGAATCGGACGAGACATAGAGTTCCGGAATCGGGGCGTGGTTCTGGGTCGCCATGGTGCGCACTTTCGTTGAGGTTGCGCGCTCTTCCACCCGATTGGGAAGAAGTTCAAGCCGAAGGCGGCAATTTGCAGCAGAAAAGGCCAAAATGCTGGCGAATGGCGTCAATATGGACGGAAATTCGCATGTGGGCCGATGCAGCGCGGACGGTGGTCAGGGCCAGTCTCGCGGGGGTCCGTCGGGTGTGACGGTCGCGGCGCTCCAGTCAAAAAAGGACGATGTGGGTCAGGTCCGGGCGCGAGCGCGAGAGATAGAGCATCGCCTCGGCGCTGTCCCTACTGGTGGCAGAGGCCCGCGCCTCCGCCATGCGAAGGTTTGGTCTTTTGTCCCCGCCGATGGCCCGAAGCCACCGGCCAGCGCCCGCCGCGCCATCGCCGCGCACTACCGCACCCACCGGGGCAGGCGCTGGCCT
>CAMFGW010000072.1 GCA_945952025.1 uncultured Paracoccaceae bacterium | reverse complement strand
TACTTGTTGTCGAACTTCGACTTGGTGACCGAGTCGTTGACGTTGATCGCCGGGAAGGGCAGCTGACCCCGCTTGTGCAGGTCGTAAAGCCGGTGCACGCCCGTCGTCGTTTCCTCGCTCACGCCCTTGATCGCGGCGCGCTGTTTGGTGAACCAGCCGGGGCTGGCCTTCAGCCGCGCCTTGATCTGGTTGAAGAGGCAGACCTCTTCCTCGCTCGTCGGCACCTCGATCAGGCCGGTTTCGCCCGCCTCGACCCGCGCACCCATGAGGATATAGAGCGTCGCATCCCCGCCATCGTCGAGGATCATGTTGCAGGTGCCGCCCTCACCGCCGAACTGGAAGATCTTGTCGGTATAGGCCCAGTAGTCCGCCAGCGTCTCGCCCTTGGTCGCAAAGACCGGGATGCCCGCCTTGGCGATCGCCGCCGCCGCATGGTCCTGGGTCGAGAAGATGTTGCACGAGGCCCAGCGCACTTCGGCGCCAAGCGCCACCAGCGTCTCGATCAGCACGGCCGTCTGGATCGTCATGTGCAGCGAGCCTGCGATCCGCGCGCCCTTGAGGGGCTTCGACGCACCGAACTCATCCCGCAGCGCCATCAGGCCCGGCATTTCGGTTTCGGCGATATCCAGCTCCTTGCGGCCGAAGTCGGCGAGCGCAATGTCCTTGACGATGTAATCGGCCATGAAAGGCTCCTGCGAAAAAGGGTCGGGGGTGCATAGCATTGCCTGCGCACATCGGCAATCGCAGGGCCGTGGCAGACCGAAAGCGCCCGCTTGAAGTTTCCAGGACGGATCGGGCACCATCGTGTGCAGCCTGCCGTCCAGCCAGTCTGTTGTCCACAAGGAACGCCATGTCGAAACGCCCCGCCCCCCGCGCCTGGCAACGGATGCTTTCGGGCCGCCGCCTTGACCTTCTGGACCCCACCCCCGTCGATATCGAGATCGAGGACATCGCCCATGGCCTGTCCTTCGTCGCGCGCTGGAACGGGCAGACGCGGGGCGACTGGCCCTATTCGGTGGCGGAGCATTCGCTGCTGGTCGAACAGATCTTCGACCGGCTGAACCCCGGTATCGGCGCGCGCTGGCAGCTGGCGGCACTTCTGCATGACGCGCCGGAATATGTGCTGGGCGACATGATCAGCCCGGTCAAGGCGGCGATCGGCATGGGCTACGGCCAGCTTGACGACCGGCTGACGGCTGCCGTCCATCTGCGCTTCGGCCTGCCCGCCGCCCTTCCCGTGCCGATCAAGAAGGAAATCAAGCGCGCCGACCGGATTTCCGCCTGGTTCGAGGCGACCGAGATCGCGGGCTTCACCCGGACCGAGGCTGACCGCTTCTTCGGCGGCCCGCCCCCCGCCGGCCTCTTGGACCTGAGCCTGGTGCTGCGCCCGCCCCGCGACTGCCGCTCCGCCTTCGTTGCCCGCCACGCCGATATCCTGTCACGCATCTGACACACCCGCACCCGCAGGCTGCGGGCTGCCGGCAGGCCGCACACGGCGACCGCGATCGACCCAATCCCCACAACCGAAGATTTAGGGCCGCCCCCGATCCGGCACACAAGACCCAGTTATTTGCGGCCCCAAAACCGACTCTTGGTTCCTGTTATGCCCCTTCGGTTAACGCCCCGTCAGATGCCGCCGCGATGACCAATTCCTCCGCCCCCACAGGGATTATTGTGAGAAATTAGATACTTCTGCCGGACATTATTCGGGGGGGAAGCGCAGTCACTGTTGACAGTCCGGCCGCGAGCCGAACTATCCACAGGCAAGCCGATCCTTCTGACCGCCGCCGCGGCCATGATCGGCGCAGTCGCGATCTTGTCGGAGCCCCGCTGCCAGGCGCTCGTCAGACCGGGGCTGTTCAGGCTTCTGACGTCAACCTTGCTGACCCTATGGTCATCCCATGTAATTACCGGGTGTTCCGCACATGAACCGCGCTCGTTCCTTTGCCCTTCTCGCCGCAGCCCCCCTTCTGGCAGCCTGCGTCGGTCCGAAGGCCTATCTTGCCCCCTCGCCGAACGTTCCGGCGGTCTTTGCCGGCTCGCAGGGCGTTGGCCGCGTCACCGCGTCGCGCGCCTGGTGGACGGCCTTCCAGGACCCGATCCTGAACCGCCTGATTGCCGCCGGCCTGTCGCAGAACCTGAGCGTCCTTCAGGCCGTCGAACGGATCGAAGAGGCGCGCGCCGGCGTCGCGGGCGCCAATGCGGGCTTCATGCCGCAGATCAGCGGGTCCTACTTCGACGGGCGGGGCGACCGCACCGGCGCGGGCACGACCACGATCGACAGCCGCTCGGCCAGCGCCGGCTGGCTTCTGGACCTGTTCGGCAAGGTGCAGTCGGGCCGGGCAGCCGCGCTCGCGCAACTCGACGCCGCCTATGCCTCGGCCGATTCGGCGCGCATCGCCATGTCCGGCTCGGTCGCGCAGGCCTATACCGACCTGCGCTATTACCAGCAGAGCATGGCGCTGACCCGGGCCTCGATCGCGAGCCGCGTGAAGACCCGCGACCTGATCCGCTCGTCTTTGGAAAGCGGCGCCGCGACCAAGCTCGACACGCTTCAGGCCGACCAGCTGGTCGCCGTGGCCGAAGCCCAGCTTCCCGCGTTCGAGACGGGCTATTCCGCCTCGCTCAACCGGCTCGCGACGCTGACCGGCATCCCGACCACGACGCTCGGGCCGATGCTCGCCAAGGGCGCGGGCCAGCCGTCACCGCGCTTCAGGGCCTCGGTCGGCGTGCCGGCGGACGTGGTGCGCAACCGTCCCGACGTGATCGCGGCCGAACGCGCACTCGCGGCCGCCTCGGCCAATGTCGGCGTGGCATGGGCCGAGCTGTTCCCGTCCCTGTCGCTTTCTGGTTCCATCACCTCGACCTCGCTCGCAGGGGCGTCGGCGGGCAAGACCTGGTCCTTCGGCCCCTCGATCGACCTGCCGATCTTCTCTGGCGGGGCACGTCAGGCCAGCTATACGGCCGCCGAAAGCCGCGCCCGTCAGGCGAACCTCACCTGGCAACTCGCCGTTCGTGGCGCGGTCGAGGAAATCCAGAGCTCGCTCTCGGCCTTCCAGCGCGATGCGCAAAGCATGGCGGCCTCGCAGCGGCTCCTGTCCATCTCGCAGGAAACCGTCGAACTGGCCCGGTCGAGCTACGAGATCGGCGGCGGCACCTTCCTGTCGGTCCTCGATGCCGAACGCGCGCTTCTCGATGCGCGCTCCGGCCTTGCGTCCGCGACCCGCAACCGGGCGCTCGACTATATCAACCTGTCGACCGCGACCGCTGCCGGCATCGGCACCCCGTAAGGCCATCGGGCGATAAAATGAACGCGGCTCCGGGTCATCACCCGGAGCCGCGTCTTACCATTCGGCTTGGCCCTGACGGGTTACTTGATCGCCAGGCTGTCGATGGACTTGCCGGCCTTCAGCGCATCCACGACCCAACCCGGCTTGCGGCCGCGGCCGGTCCAGGTCTGGGACGGATTGGCAGGGTTGGCAAATTTCGGCTCGCCCGTCCTGCGCGCCCGCCCGGACGTCCGGCCTGCGGGTGCATCAACCAGTTCACTCAGCGAAAAACCCAGCGAGCGTGCCTGCTCCTCGATGGCCGCGCGCGCGGCCTTGCGCTTGCGATCGACGAAGCTGGAGAGGGCCCGGTCGACCCGGCCCTTCAGCTCCTTCAGATGCTCGAGCGACATACTGTCCAGATTGTCGACCATTTCATCCTCATCAATGATGGTGGAACGCCTTATCGCTCCCGATTTCAAAAATAATCAATAAAAAAATGATTTCTGCCTATTTCGGGCTCTTTTTCGCAAGAATGCGTTGCAGGGTGCGACGGTGCATATTGAGCCGCCGCGCCGTTTCCGAAACGTTGCGGTCGCACAATTCATAGACGCGCTGGATATGTTCCCAGCGCACCCGGTCCGCCGACATCGGATTTTCCGGCGGTGGCGACGCACCGCCCGTCGACAGAAGCGCATTCACGATATCGTCGGCATCGGCCGGCTTGGCCAGATAGTCGATCGCGCCGATCTTCACCGCCGCCACCGCCGTCGCAATCGCGCCATAGCCGGTCAGGATCACCACCCGGCAATCGGCGCGCGCAGCGCGCAGCGCCTCGACCACCTGCAAGCCATTGCCATCCTCGAGCCTCAGGTCGACGACCGCATAGGCCGGCGGGCGCGCCAGGGCGGCCGCGCGACCGGCCGCGACCGTCCCGGCCGTTTCCGGCAGAAAGCCGCGCTTTTCCATCGCGCGCGCCAGACGCGCGACGAAAGGGGCATCGTCATCTACCAGAAGAAGAGTTGCGTCCGGCCCCGGATCCGGGTGTCCCGTCGAATGGGCGGAAGGCTCTTTGCCGGTCATCTGTCCGCCCTTCCCCTTTATTTCAGCTTCGCCGCCGCCTCGATCAGGCAGGAGGCGCGCTTGGCAATATCATCCGCCGTCGCTTCCCGGCCATAGAAATCGGCAAACCCGACCCCTGGCAACATCAGATATGTCTGGACCGTGTGATCCACTTCATAGTCCGGCCCCGGAATCGGGTCCGGCACCTTGTAATAGACCTTGTAGGCCAGCGCGGCCTTGCGGATCTGGTCCGGCGTTCCGGTCAGCCCCACAAGCTTGGGGTGCATATAGCCCGCCCATTCCTTGAGCACTTCGGGCTTGTCGCGGGCCG
>CAMFGW010000071.1 GCA_945952025.1 uncultured Paracoccaceae bacterium | reverse complement strand
CTGCAAGGTCGCTGCCAAGCCCGTTCCAGTCGGCCAGCGCCTTGACGTTGACATTGTACATCCGCGCGATCGTATAGGCCGTCTCGCCACGCTCGACCCGGTGGCGGGCGGGCTCCGGCCCCGGCTGGACCGGCAACGCCGTCGTGGGGGCTGCGGGCCGCGCCGCCGTCGTGGCACCGGCGGTGCCGGTCGCCCGGTCGATGGCGCCCGAGGCGAGCGTCGTCACGTCGATCGCCCCGCCCGTGCCGCCAGCGGTGCCGGGCACCCCCGGCGTGCCGGCGTAGGCCGTCCCCGTGCCGACCGGCGCCGCGCCGACCCGGCGGGGCAGGGCCACGATCTCGCCCTGGCGCAGCGTCACGCCGGGCTGGAGCGCGTTATATTGCGCGATCTCGGCCGCCGGGATGCCCACGCGGGCCGCCACGCTGTCGACCGTGTCGCCCTGGCGCGCGACCGCGACCTGGTAGCCGGGGTAGGAGATGATGCCCCGACCGTCGGCCTCGGGCCGCTGGCCGCTGGCCTGAAGGGCTGCATCGGCGGTCGAGAAGGTGTTCTTGCCGAACCCCCGCAGGTCGCTGTCGAAACTGGCGTCACGCACGCAGGCCGAGAGCGCCAGCACCGAAGCGCCGCCAAGGACCAGCCGGCTCAGGGTCCGTCGCGTCGCGCGGTCGTTCGTCAGGCTCGTCATCTTCCTACCTCTCTCGTCCGGCCTCTTGCGGCGCACCATAGGGCGCACCCGGGCCTCAATCCTACTTGCGTTGCCGCGCCGCGTTCGTCAATGCGCGACACGTCTTGAACCCTTCGGACAGGACTTCAGTCCTGCGCCATCCCCTCGACCAGCGGCACGAAGCGCACTGGGCGAAGCTCGTCATAATCGAAGCCCTGCTCGTGGCGCGTGACCTTGATGAGGCTTTGGACCGCATCCGACTGGCCGACCGGCACCACCATGATGCCGCCGACCCGCAACTGCGCCAGCAGCGGCCCCGGCGGGTCCTCGGCGGCGGCCGTCACCAGGATGCGGTCGAAGGGCGCCTGGTCGGGCAGGCCGAAGCTGCCGTCGGCGGCAAAGGCGGTGATGTTGGCAAGGTCCAGCGCCTCGAACAGCTTCTGCGCCTCGCGCACCAGCCTCTTGTGCCGGTCGACCGTATAGACCCGGCGCGCGAGCCGCGACAGGATCGCCGCCTGATAGCCCGAGCCGGTCCCGACCTCGAGCACCTTGTCGCGCGGGCTGACCTCGAGCGCCTGGGTCATCAGCGCCACGACCGAAGGCTGGCTGATCGTCTGGCCGCAGGCGATCGGCAGGGGGGTATCCTCGTAGGCACGTTCGGCGAAGAGCCCGCGCACGAAGGCGCCGCGGTCGATCTCCTCCATCGCCGCAAGGACGCGCGGGTCGGTCACGCCGCGCGAGCGCAGTGCATAAAGGAACCGCATCTGCTCTTCTGCGCGCTCCATCACGGCCCCGCGCTCATGACAGCCGCTCCGCCAGGGGGGCGATCAGGTCGTGCGCCGTCAGGTCGGCCCGCATCGGCGTGACCGAGATATAGCCCTCGATGTTCGCCGTCACGTCCGTGTCCGGGCCGCCGCCCACATGCTGCGGGCCGCCGATGATCCAGAGGAACTTGCGGCCCGTGGGCGACAAGTGCGGGCGGACCGAAAAGCGCGTGTCTGGCCGGACGCCTTGCGCCGCGACCCGCGTGCCCTTGACGGCAGCGGCAGAGAGCGGCGGGAAGTTGATGTTGTAAAAGAGCCGGTAGGGATCGGCGCCCCAGAACCCGCGCCCCAGAAGCTGGCGGACAAGGCCCGGCCCATGGACCAGCGCCGCCTCGAACGGGTTGACAAGCTCTTCCGTCCGCGGCCCGATGAACTGCGACAGCGCGATGGCCGGAACGCCCTGGAGCGCCGCCTCCATCGCGCCGCCGATCGTGCCGGAATAAAGCACGTTCTCGCCCGCGTTGTTGCCCCGGTTGACGCCCGACAGCACCAGGTCCGGCCTCTCGCCCCCAAGCACATCGTAGATGCCGGCCAGGACGCAATCGGCCGGGCTGCCCTCGGCCGCGTAGCGGCGGGGGCCGAGCTCGGCGATCATCATCGGATGGGTGTAGCTGATGCAATGGCCGACGCCCGACTGCTCGAAAGCCGGCGCGACGGTCCAGACCTCGCCCCCCGGACCGGCGATGTCGGCCGCGATCGCGGCCAGAACCTCGAGCCCCGGCGCATTGATGCCGTCGTCATTGGTGATGAGAATACGCATGGCGGCCCGATAACCCTCTGCCACCATATCTAGAGGGAACGGCGGGGCGGGTAAAGCAGTCGAGGCCGGTTTGCCCCGGAAAAACCGTCTGAGGGGACTATTCGGCAACGGCCCGGGCTGGAGTGGCAGAGGCCGTTGCCTCTGCCATGCGACGCCCTCGTCTTTTGTCCCCGCCGGTGGCCCAAAGGCCACCGGCCAGCGCCCGCCCCGCCACCGGCGGGCGCTATGCGCCCACCGGGGCAGGCGCTGGCCTGCGTAGTCCCATGACATGAACGGTCCAGCGGCATCGCTTCGCCACGGCCGGGGGAAACGCGATGCGTTTCCTGACCCCGCCCGGCCCGGCCGGTCGCCCCTAGAGTTCGGCCAGAATGCGTGCGGCCTCGCCATGCAGGTCCGCAAGCGCCTCGCGGTCCTCGCCGGGGAAGAACCGCGCGCGCACGGCGGTCGCGACCGGCTTCGGCGTCACGATCCGCACCCAGGGCCCGATGCGCTGCGTCTCGGCCTGCCAGCTGCGGACCAGCGACATCTGCGCCGCCTTGGTCGAGCCGTAGGCACCGAAGAAAGGCTGGCCGGTGCGCGGATCGTCAAGGAAAAGCGCCGTGCCATGCGCGTCGCCCTCGGGGTCGCGCAACAGCGGCTCGATCAGCGGAATGAGCGTCGCGGTCGCGGTCAGGTTGGTCGCCACCGATTTCGCGAGGTCGCGCGCATCGACATGGCCCGCGGGCGCAAGGGGGGCCGCATGGATCGCGGTATGGACCCAAAGCCCGATCCGCCCCCAGCGGCCCGCGATCGCGTTCGCCAGATAGGCCGCCGCCTTCTCGTCCGTCAGGTCCATCGGCGCGAGCGTCGCCGTACTGCCCGCCTTCTGGATGCGGTCGTCCAGTTCCTCCAGCCCGCCCACGGTCCGCGCGACCGCCATCACGTGCCAGCCGCGCGCCCCAAGCCCTGCCGCAAGCGCAAAGCCAAGCCCGCGCGAAGCGCCGGTGACAAGGGCAAGCGGGCGGGTGGGGGCCGTGGTGGACATGAAAGCCTCGGGGCGCTGGATCGGGACGGGCGCGGTGTCGCATTGCCGGCCACCCGGCGCAAGGGGCCCGATCAGGAGAGCCGCGCCGGGATCAGCCCGCGCAGCGAATTGCCGGCCCAAAGCCGGGCGCGGGGCAGGTCGGCCCCGGTCAGGACGGCTTCGCGCGCGAAGCCTTCGGCCAGAAGCGCCGCCCGCAGGGCGCCCGGCAGGCAGCCGGCCGACAGGGGCGGGGTCGAGAGGCCGGCGCCGAGGTCGAAGAAAAGCGTGGTGATCGTGCCCTCCGCCACCTCGCCCCGCCGGTTCAGGAACAGGACCTCGTCGATGCCCTTGGGCAGCCCCGCCCGCGTCCGGTCGTAAAGCGCCCGGTCGGTGGTCTTGTGCGCCAGACGCGGATCGTCGGGGTCGAGCCGTTCGGGAGCGACCGCCAGCCGCCAGACCGGGGCCGACGGCGGCAGCGGCGCCGAGGTCAGGTCGAACCGCCCGGCCCGGTCGAGCGTCAGTCGCAGGCGCAAGGGGGCAGGGCCCGGCGCAGGGGGCAGGGCGGCCCCGAACCCATCCGGGTCGAACGGAAAGCCCAGGGCCCCCGCACTCGCCGCCATCCGCGCCCGGTGCAGTGCCAGCCGGGGAAAGTCGCGGCCGGTCCAGCCGAACGTCTCGATCAGCCTCAGCTCAGGGTCGCGAAACGGGCCTTCCACAGCGCCTCCTCATATTCGCTGTCGGCGGTGCTGTCGGCGACGATGCCGCCGCCCACGCCGAACCTAGCGACATGGCCATCCAGAACCAGCGTGCGGATCGCCACGTTGAAGGCCGAGGCGCCGTCCGGCCCGAACCAGCCGAGCGCGCCGCAGTAAAGCCCGCGCGGGCTGCCTTCGAGCTCGGCGATGATCTCCATCGCCCGGATCTTCGGAGCCCCGGTGATCGAGCCGCAGGGAAAGAGCGCCCGCAGGATGTCCGAGGGGCGCGTGTCGGGGCGCAGGTGGCCGGTGACGGACGACACCATCTGATGCACCGTCGCATAGGTTTCGACAGCGAACAGCTCGGGCACCTTCACGCTGCCGACCGCGCAGATGCGCGAGATGTCGTTGCGCAAAAGATCAACGATCATCAAGTTTTCAGCACGGTTCTTCACGCTCTGGCTCAACTCGAGCTTCAGGGCCGCATCATGGGCGGGGTTCGAGGCGCGCGGCGCCGTGCCCTTCATCGGCCGGGTCAGGATGCGGCCATGAGCGTCGGTCGAAAAGAAAAGCTCGGGCGACCGAGACAAGACGGCGGGCGCGCCCGGCAGGTCGGCAAACGCCCCGTGCGCGACGGGCTGGCGAGCGGCGAGCGCGCCATAAAGCCCGATCGGACTGCCCGCTGTCGCAGCCTTCATGCGGAACGTCAGGTTCGCCTGATAAATATCGCCAGCAGCGATGTAATCCAGAACCGACTCTATCGCCCGCGCATGGTCCTCGCGCGACCAGTCGGGGTCCGCCGCCTCGATCCGCGCGCCCGGCGCCTCGGCCTTCGCCCGGGCCAGAAGGGCCTCGGCCCCGACCGGCGCGTCATAGACGCCAAGCAGCATAAGCGGCAGGTCGCGCCGCTTAGGCAGAAGCGGCAGGAGCCGCGGCTCGAGCGCGAGGCCAAGCTCATAGCTGAGGAATCCCGCCGTCCAGTGCCCCGCCGCCCGCGCCCGGTCGAGCGCATCGAAAGCCGCATGCACCTCGGTCGGATCGTCGGCGCGGATCAGGGCGCGCGGACGCTCGAAAAGCGCCGGGCGACCGCCGGGGCCGTTTTCGACAAGGATCATGGCGCGGGTCCGGCAGGGATGGGGGCGGCGTGTCTCATGGCAGCGACGTGGGTTTGCGTTGGTGCGGAACCTACGGCCTTCAGCGGCGACCGCAAGCCTTCCCCGCGCCGCTTCGCGGGACGAAAACGGCGGCCGTGGCCGCTATCTGTTTGACACGCATCAAGGTCCGGGACCAGAAGGCAGGCAATGCTCTGGACCCCGACCGAAAGGATAGCCAATGACGCATACCCCCCACGAGCTTCACGAAGAGTTCCCCGAACAGGCCGAAAGGCTTCACCAGCTGCGGGAAACCGACCACCATTTCGCCCGGCTCGCCGACGAATATCACGAGGTGAACCGCCAGGTGCACCGGGCCGAAACCTTTGTCGAGCCGGTCGATGACGCGGCCGAAAAGGCGCTGCGCCACCGGCGCAGCCACCTGAAGGACGAAATCGCCCGCATCCTCGCCCGGGCCTGAGCCCGGCAGATGACAAGGCCGCCGGGCGCGCGTCCGGCGGCCCTGTCAGCGGCCTTGTCATGAGACTTCGTAGGGCAGTAGCCCGCGCCGGTCGGGGT
>CAMFGW010000070.1 GCA_945952025.1 uncultured Paracoccaceae bacterium | reverse complement strand
GCCGCAGGCGCAGGCGCAGCCGCAGGATCGGCGGCCGGGGCCGTGGCTTCGGGCACGGCGGGCTCGACACTCGACGCACAGGGTAGAGCGCTGCTGTCGGCGCACAGGGCTGTGGCGCCCTCGGACCAGGCGGGCAGGCCCTGCAGGGTGATCGACAGGCTCGTCACCAGCGCGGTTGTCATGCGGAATGTGCGGTTCATGGCTCTACCTTTGTCGGGGCGCGCCAGGGGGCACGCATCCATGCGTTTGTAGCACCGAAAAGGGCAGCGCGCCCGCGTTAGGCAATAACGGCGCCTAAACCCGCGGGGTTCCGCCACCTATTTCTGATTATTTCAGTAAACTATTGACGCGCCCCCTGCCCTGTCCTATCCCCGGCCCAGGACAAGAGACCTGACAACAGAGCCAAAGGATCACGCCATGCGCCCAGTTCGCCTTACCCTGACCCTTCTTCTCGCCTCTGCCGCGATCCCCGCGATGGCGGAAGAGGTGAACATCTATTCGCACCGCCAGCCGGAACTGATCCAGCCGCTGCTCGACGCCTTCACCAAGGATACCGGCATCGAGGTGAACGTCGCCTTCGTCGACAAGGGCATGGTCGAGCGGCTGACGGCGGAAGGCGCGCGCAGCCCGGCGGACCTGGTGCTGACGGTCGACATCGCGCGCCTGTCGCAGGTGGTCGATGCGGGGCTGACGCAGCCCGTCACCTCGGACGTGCTGAGCAAGAACATCCCGGCCGAGTTCCGCGACCCCGGCAACCAGTGGTTCGGCCTGACGACGCGCGCCCGCGTGGTCTACGCCAGCCGCGAGCGGGTGAAGGATGGCGAAGTCACGACCTATGAGGATCTGGCCGACCCGAAGTGGAAGGGCCGCATCTGTTCGCGCCCCGGCACGCACGATTACAACCTCGCGCTCGTGGCCGCGATGATCGCGCACCATGACGAAGCCTATGCCAAGAAATGGGCCGAGGGGCTGCGTGCCAACCTTGCCAAGCCGCCCGAGGGCAACGACCGGGACCAGGCCAAGTCGATCTGGGCCGGCGAGTGCGACATCGCGCTGGGCAATACCTACTACATGGGCCAGATGGTCCGCGACCCTGACCAGAAGGCCTGGGCCGACGCCTCGCGCATCGTCTATCCGCATTTCGAAAATGGCGGCACGCATGTGAACGTCTCGGGCATGGCGATGACCAAGGCGGCCCCCCACCGCGAGGCGGCGCTGAAGCTCATGGAGTTCCTCGCGTCCGACGAGGCGCAGAAGATCTATGCCGAAACGAACGACGAGTTCCCGGTCGAGCCGGGCGTGGCTCGGTCGGCGCTGGTCGAAAGCTGGGGCCCCTTCACGCCGGACGACGTCAGCCTGTCGGAACTGGCCAAGCTGCGCCCGACAGCACTGAAGATCATGGAAGAGGTCAACTTCGACGGCTGATCCCAGGGTGGCCGGCCGTATAGGCCGGCCACTCAACCGGCCCTTCGGCCGGCTACTCGGCGGCGACGGTCTGGCGTGCCCGGGCCGGGGCCGTCACCTGAAGCGTCTGGCGGTCCCGCTCATACTGGATCGCCATGCGCGCGGCCTGGCCGGTCGTGAAGGCTGACGCGGCCGGCGCTTCCGGCTGGCGGGCGTGAAGGGCGACGAGCCGCTCGCGCTGGCCGGGGGCAAGCTTCACACCCTGCGCCGCGCAACGCGCCAGCAGCGCCACGGCGCCGGTCGTCAGGCGCGGGCGCGACAGCGGTTGGACCGCCTGGCGCAGGCTCAGGCCGGGAACCAGGGCCGCAAGCAGTTCGGCGCCGGTCGGGACCTGCTGCTCTGCCGCCTCGATCACCACCAGCTCACGCACCGAAAGCTCTTCGCACAGCGCCAGCGCCAGGTCGGTCCAGCCGCCCCGCGCCTCGGCCAGCGCGGGCGCATATTCCGCCAGCGGGTCCATCTGCCGGTCGGCGGCCAGCATCAGCCAGGTCGAGCGGTAGAGGTGGTCATAGGGCTGGATGGTCAGCACCAGCCGGTCGACCGGCTGGCCGAGCGCCATGGCCAGAGCGCGGGCCCTGAGGCGGGCATTCGGGTGGAAGCGCCCCAGAAGGAGTTCCGGCAGCGGGCCGGCAAGATCGGGCATCGACAGGATCAGGCCCGTCGCCCCTGCCCGGCGGTCGGGCGCGATGCGGGCCGCGATCCGCTGGGCGGCTTCGGCCAGGTCGGCCTCGGTCCCGCCCGGCACGGGCAGCAGGTCGCCCTGGCTGTTCGCCGCAGCGCCCATCGGGTCGAAACAGGCCAGCCCGTAGCCCGCGCGCCTGAGGCCCGAGCGGTTCGCGGCCAGAAAGACGATCTGGTCCTCTGCCCCCGTCGTCGTGCCGCCGACATGCAGATGGATGGTCTGGCCTTGGGGAATCATCGGGCGCGCTGTCCGGCTGAAGGAAAGAATTCCTTAACCTTGTCCGGCCATTATGGCCGCTTTTGGGCTGGATTCAGGCTGCGGTTCGTTCCTTGTCGAACCTTCCCGCCCCGCCCCGCCGGCCCCACTGGACTTCACCCCCGTCCCGCGCCAGTCTCAGGCCCCGAGACATCAGACGGAGCCCCCGATGAGCCATCCCGCGCCGCACCCCCGCAAGATCATCATCGACACCGATCCCGGCCAGGATGACGCGGTGGCAATCCTTCTGGCGCTGGCCTCGCCCGAGCTTGACGTGCTGGGGATCACGGTTGCCGCGGGGAACGTGCCCCTGCCCCTGACGCAGAAGAACGCTCGGGTGATCTGCGAGCTTGCCGGGCGGCGCGACATGAAGATCTTTGCCGGCTGCGACGCGCCTTTGGCCCAGCGCCTGGTCACGGCCGAGCATGTCCACGGCAAGACCGGCCTTGACGGGATCGCCCTGCCCGACCCGACCATGCCGCTTTCGCCCGGCCATGCGGTCGACTTCCTGATCGACACGCTCAGGCGCGAGCCTGCGGGGTCGGTCACGCTCTGCCCCCTTGGCCCCCTGACGAACATCGCCACCGCGCTGGCCAAGGCACCCGACATCGCCCCGAAGATCGCCGAGATCGTCCTGATGGGCGGCGCCTATTTCGAGGTGGGCAACATCACGCCCGCCGCCGAATTCAACATCTACGTCGACCCCGAGGCCGCGGACATCGTCTTCCGCTCGGGCGTGCCGATCGTCGTCCTGCCGCTTGACGTGACGCACAAGGCGCTGACCTCGCGCGAGTGGGTCGAACGGATGCGCGGGCTGGGGACCGAGGCGGGCCGGGCCGTGGCAAGCTGGACCGACTTCTTCGAGCGCTACGACACCGCGAAATACGGCAGCCTCGGCGCGCCGCTCCATGACCCCTGCGTCATCGCCTACCTTCTGCAACCCGACCTGTTCACCGGCCGCCAGATCCATGTGGCGATCGAGCTTGAGGGCCGGCACACGCGCGGCATGACGGTCGCTGACTGGTGGCGGGTCACGGAGGGCGCGCCGAACGCGTTCTTCATCGGCGGGGTCAAGCGCGACGCCTTCTTCGACCTGCTGACCGAACGGATCGCGCGGCTTTAGGGGTTGGGGCCCTGCGACCGGGTTGGCCAGGCCCCGTGCGGGATCGGAACATGTCCGCTGGACCGCTGATGTAGAGAACTGCCCGAGGCCGGCGCCTGCCCCGGTGGGCGCGGAAGCGCCCGCCATGGGCGGGGCGGGCGCTGGCCGGTGGCTTTGGGCCGCCGGCCGGGACAAAAGACTGGGCCTTCGCATGGCAGGGTCAACGGCCCCTGCCACCTGACACAAAGGGACCAACGCCTTGTCCCGCCTAGTCCAGTGCTATGTCGATGCTGACCGGGAAATGGTCCGATGCGTCCAGGAGTGCCTTGCGCAGGTCCTCGTCGACATAGCAGGCCTGATCGTCGAACGGGTGCCAGATGCGCCAGTGCGGGTGGCGGGCGCGCAGGTCCTGTGACACCATCAGATAATCGAGGATCGCCGTGAAATAGCGCTTTTCGGTGTCGTTGTAGAAACGCGCGGTGGTGGGCGCCGCCGCGTTGCGCTGGCCAAGCGCCTGCTTGGCGTGCGGATCAAAGAGCCGGGTTGCGCGCGGCTCGTTCCAGCCCAGCACCTCTTCGACGCCCGACCGGCCGAAGAGCTGCTCATACTCGTCCAGCCCCGGACCGTCGTTCAGGTCGCCCATGACCATCACCGGCTGACGGGCGGCCAGGATATCCAGCACCCTGCCCCGGACCCACTGGCATTCGGCATATTGCTTGCGGCGGTTTTCGATCGCCAGCCGCCGCACCGCCTCGGGCGTCGTCGCGCCATGGGGGGCCTTCGACTTGGCGTGCATGCCGATCATGCGGAAGGCGGTGCCGCCGGCGCTCAGGGCCGCAAGTTCCAGGGGCGGCTTGTTGAAGGCCATGGGCGTCTGGCGCCCGTCGCCGGTCAGGTCGGCCGGAAAGGTCGCATCAAAGCGCGGCGCCTCGCCCGCGCCGCCGCCTTGCGGATCGTGGCGGAGCGTCAGGCGGTCGGGGTCGTAAAGCGCCGCGATTTCCTGCTGGGTCTCGTTGGCAAAACCGAAGACCGCCTTGCGCGCCCTGAGGCCCGAGCGTGCGGCGAAGGTTTCCAGCATGTCGACCGTATGCCGACCCGGCCCGTCGTCCGGCGCCTCGATCACCATGAGCGCGTCGGGATCGACGTGGCGCAGCACGGTCCCGAGCGCGTCGAGCTGCTGGCGATGGGTGATCTCGTAGCGCGAGGACCAGCTCTCGTCCTCTTTCGGGCGGCCGCGGCTGTCGAACAGGCTGTTGAACCATTCGATATTGTAGGTGGCGATGCGGTAGGGCCGTGGCTTTGGATCGCTCACGCCGGCACCTTGCCGCCGATTTCGTCCCAGGCGCGGTTCACCGCGACGAGCCGTTCCTCGGCCAGCCTGATCGCCTCGGGCGGCACGCCGCGGGCGCGCATGCCGTCGGGGTGGCTTTCGCGCACCGCCTGCCGCCAGGCCTTGCGCACCTCGGCCATCGGCGCGCCCTGGGGCAGGCCAAGGACCTCGTAGGGGTCGGGATGTTCGCCGGGCGCAAAGCGCCGTTCGAGCGCGCGGAAATCGCGCTCGCTCAGGCCGAAGATCCCTGCCACCTCGGCCAGGAAGGCCGCCTCGGTCGGGTGATAGTCGCCATCGGCCAGCGCGATGTGGAAGAGCCCCTCCATCAGGTCCGTCAGCACCCGGTCGCCCGCGCCGAACATGGCGGCGATCTTTCGGGCGTAGGCGTCAAAGCCCGCCACGTCCTGGCGCGCCAGGTCGAAGACGCGGGCTGCGTCGGCCTCGTCCTCGGGCGCGATGGTGAAGATGGTGCGGAAGGCCGAGACTTCGTCGCGCGTCACCGTGCCGTCGGCCTTGGCCATCTTGGCGCCGAGCGCGATGACGGCAATCGTGAAGGCGACCGAGCGTTCGGGCGGTCCCATCAGCCGCTCGAACACCTGCGAGAGGCCTTCACCTTTGGTGAGCGCCGAGAGGGCTTGGGCGATGCGGGTCCAGATCGACATGCGGCCACTCTAGCGGGGCGTGTGGGGAAAGTCAGCGGCCTAGAGGGTTTTCATCATCAGGACCAGATCAAGCCAGCGGTCGAACTTGCGCCCCGATTCCGGCAGGCGGCCGACCTCGGCATAGCCCAGTTGGGCGTGGAAGGCCTGCGCCGCCGCATTCTCGCCCGAGATGGCGGCGACCATCGTATGGCCTGTCTCTTATACACATCTGACGCTGCCGACGATATGCAGTGTGTAGA
>CAMFGW010000069.1 GCA_945952025.1 uncultured Paracoccaceae bacterium | reverse complement strand
ACTGACCGATATTGTCCACTGAATTCCTCCGGAGGCCGCCATGCTGTCGGCGGCCCGTTGTCTTCACGAATGCGCCGGGGCCGGTGGCGAGGCCCGGGCGTCGAAGGCGTGGCCTCAAGAGGCTGCTAGGGACCTAACAGCCTTTTGAGGCCACGAAGGTCTTTAAGGCGATGCGGCCTTTCGCTCAAGTCGTTGAAAACGCCCGGCCTCCCGCCGAGGTTTTCTAAATCGATTGAATTTCAACCTGTGGTAAACGGCCGCGCGCTTTTGCGGCTGCCGTGTTTGCAGGCGGTTTCGATGACGTCACACGGCCTGGGCGCGGGCCTTGGCGGCAAGCTCCGCGAGGACGCGCCGTAGGCTGCCGGGCCCGTCCACGGGGGCCGGGAAGGGCAGGCGCAGCACCGCGCTGCCGAGCGCCATGTCGAGCCCGTCCGGATCGAGCCCGATGGCGCGCCAGTCCCCGGCCTTCGCTCCGAGCAACCGCGATGCATAGAGGCCGATCGCCTCGGCATGATCCTCGTTCATGTGGGCGACGGCGCCCGCCTCGATCTCGGCCAGGGCCACGGCATGGGCCGGGTCACTCATCAGGTCCGCCGGCGTCGGCGCGAAGGCGCGGGCGAAGCCGCCATTGAGGCTGGCGCCTTCGATATCGAGGGCGAAGAACGAGAAATCCGGGAAATCGGCATAGAGCGCCGCTTTCGGCTGGCGCGCGAGGTAGCGCCGGCGGACGCGCGCGCCCTCCTCGCTCTCGCGCTCGACCTTGCGGGCGCGGACCTTCAGGGTGATCCGTGCATGGGCGAGCGGGTCGCCCTTGCCGCCGGGCGAGATCAGGAGCGAGGCGCGCGGATCGGCCGCGAGGTTGCCGGTATGAGCGGCCAGCCCCGAGATCAGGATGACAGGCGTGCCGTCGATATCGGTGGCGATCCCCACGAGGCTTGCGCAGGGGTGGCCGTCGGACCCGAGCGTGGCGAGCGCGGCGGAGCGGGCCTCGCGCAGCAGGGCCTTGGCCTCCAGGCGCACGGCCTCGTCCATCGGCTGGATCACGTCTTTGGCGGCCTTGGCCATGGAACCTCACCCCGATTTCCGGCTTGTGATACGGGGTCATAGGCAAATCGCCACGCCCCGGCTAGATTGCCGCCATGCTTTGGCCCCTCTCGCGCGGGAGGGGAGCCCTCTATTGCAACGAGAACAAGAGACGAAAGCCTTATGCCAACGATTGCGCTGGTCGACGACGACCGCAACATCCTGACATCGGTTTCGATCGCCCTCGAGGCCGAGGGCTATCGCATCATGACCTATACGGACGGCGCCTCGGCGCTCGACGGGTTGAAGCAGAACCCGCCGGACCTTGCGATCTTCGACATCAAGATGCCGCGCATGGACGGCATGGAGCTGTTGCGGCGGCTGCGCCAGAAATCGGATCTGCCCGTCATCTTCCTCACCTCCAAGGATGAGGAGATCGACGAGCTCTTCGGCCTGAAGATGGGCGCCGACGACTTCATCCGGAAGCCGTTCTCGCAGCGCCTGCTGGTCGAGCGCGTCAAGGCGATCCTGCGCCGGGCCGGCGCGAAGGACGCGACCGCCGCCCCCCGCCCCGAGGACGCCAAGGCGCTGGAGCGCGGCCTGCTGCGCATGGATCCCGAGCGCCATACCTGCACCTGGCGCGGCGAGCCGGTGACGCTCACCGTCACCGAGTTCCTGATCCTGCAGTCGCTGGCGCAGCGCCCGGGCGTGGTGAAGAGCCGCAATGCCCTGATGGACGCCGCCTATGACGACGAGGTCTATGTCGACGACCGCACCATCGACAGCCACATCAAGCGCCTGCGCAAGAAGATGCGCCTCGTTGACGACGACTTCACCGCCATCGAAACGCTTTACGGCATCGGTTACCGCTACAACGAAGAATGAGCCTGGCCTCCTGGATCAGACCGCGCCAGCGCCCCGCCCCGCGGGGCGATGTCGCATTGGGCGAGGACTGGACAGGCCCCGACGGAACCGTCGACTCCGAACTGAAGGCGGGGCGCGAGCGGCGGGGCTTCATCTCGCTCAACCGCTCGCCGCTGGCGCGCAAGATCATCACCTTCAACCTGATGGCGATGATCGTGCTGGTCGCCGGCGTCCTTTACCTGAACCCCTTCCGCGACAGCTTGGTCCTGCAGCGGGAGGCGGGCCTTGTCGCCGAGGCGCGGCTCATCGCCCGCGTGGTCGAGGCGCGCGCGAACGGCGCCAAGGCCGTCACCTCGGACATGGCCCAGGGCGCCGTGAGTGGCGCCGATCTGCCGCACGGGGTCGAGGCGCTGGTCTTTTCCCCTGCCGGCAACATCCTTGGCCGCGCCTCGGGCACAGCCCCCCCCCTGAGCGAGGTGGTCGGCTCTCAGGACCCCGGCCGCACCACCATCATCACCGACCTTCTGAACGCGCTCTGGGACGGGATCGCCGCCGTTCTCGCCCCCGCCGCGACCAAGACCGACTCCCTCCAGCCAGAGGACATGGCCCGCCGGCTGGTCGGCTCGACCCCAAGCGAGACCACCCAGGTCAAGACCACCCGCGACGCCAATGGCGAGGCGATCTTCACCGTCGCCACCCCGGTTTTCCAGGACGGCGACGTGGTGGCGACGGTCGCGCTGACCTCCTTCGCCGGAGAGATCAACCAGCTGGTCCGCGTCGAGCGCGAACAGGTCCTGCAGATGTTCGTCGTGGCGATCATCGTCTCGATCGGCCTGAGCCTGGTCCTCGCCTCGACCATCGCCAACCCGCTCTCTGACCTGGCCGCCGCCGCGGAACTGGGGCGCGAGAAGAACGCCCGCAAGATGTCGCCCTCGCGCGTGCGCATCCCCGACCTGACCGCCCGGCCCGACGAGATCGGCCGCCTGTCAGGCGCCATGCGCGGCATGGTGTCCGCACTTTATGAACGCATCGAATCGAACGAACAGTTCGCCGCCGACGTGGCGCACGAGATCAAGAACCCGCTCGCCAGCCTCAGGTCGGCCGTCGGCACGCTGCGGGTCGCCAAGCGCGACGACCAGCGCGAAAAGCTTCTGGACGTGATCGACCATGACGTCCGCCGCCTCGACCGGCTGGTCAGCGACATCTCGAACGCCTCGCGGCTGGACAGCGAACTGGTGAAGGAAGAGGAAGAAAGCTTCAACCTTCTGAAGATGCTGAGCAATCTGACCGAGTTCCTGGGCGATGACGCGCGCTCGAAAGGCGTCGAGTTCATCGCCGACCTGCCGCCCGAACCGATCATCATCACCGGGCTCGAGGCGCGGCTGGCGCAGGTCTTCGTCAACCTCATCACCAACGCCATCTCCTTCTGCGGCGAGGGCGACGCCGTCCGCGTCTGGGCCCGCAAGCGCGACAGCCGCGTGCTGGTCGTGGTCGAGGATACCGGGCCGGGCATCCCCGAGCTTGCCCTACAGAAGATCTTCAAGCGCTTCTATTCCGAACGCCCGCCTGGCCAGTTCGGCGAACATTCCGGCCTTGGCCTTGCGATTTCCAAGCAGATCGTCGAGGCGCATGGCGGCGTCATCTGGGCCGAAAACATCCGCCCGACCGAGGCCGACGTGACATCCGAACCCCTGGGCGCGCGGTTCGTCGTGGGCCTGCCGGTGTGACCGGACCGGATGCCGGGGTGCAGGTTCTGCTGCATGCGACCGCCGTCGCGGCAAGGGGGCGAGGGCTTCTGATCCTCGGGCGGTCGGGCGCCGGGAAATCGTCCCTCGCGCTGCAACTGATCGCCCTTGGCGCCGCACTGGTCGCCGACGACCGCACCCGGGTGACGCTCGGCCCAAAGGGCCTTGTCGCCTCGCCCCCCGACACCATCCGCGGCCGGATCGAGGCGCGGGGCATAGGCCTTCTGACGCTGCCCCACGAGCCCGAGGCGCCCCTGTCGCTGGCCGTCGATCTGGACGAGGCCGAACCCGCCCGCCTGCCCCATCCCCATCATGTGACGATCCTCGGGCACCGCCTCCCTTGTCTTCGCCGCGCCGAAGGCCCACATTTTCCTGCGGCCGTGCTGATGACCCTGACCGCGCCCTTGACCAATCCCGATGAGCCCTAAGACCACACCGCCGCTTCACCACCTGACCCTTGTCACCGGCCCTTCGGGCGCCGGCCGCTCGACGGCCATCCATGCGCTCGAGGATCTGGGGCAGGAACCGATCGACAACCTTCCCCTGTCGCTGGTGGAACGGCTCTTCGACGGCCCGCCCCTGGACCGGCCGGTGGCGCTGGGCATCGACGTGCGCAACCGCGACTTTTCGGTCGAGGGCCTGTTGCAGCTGATCGACCGGCTCAGCGCGCGTGCCGACGTGGCGGCCGAGCTTCTGTTCTTGGACTGCGATCCGGCCGAACTTCTGCGCCGCTACGGTGAAACCCGCCGCCGGCATCCCTTCGGCGGCGCCATCGCCCCCGACGCGGCCGTTGCGGGCGAGATCGACCTTCTGGCCCCGATCCGCGCCCGCGCCGACCGGATCATCGACACGACGGGCCTGTCGCCCCACGACCTGAAGGACGAGATCGCGCGCTGGACCGGCACCGGGGCGACCGACCGGCTGGCCATCTCGGTCCTGTCCTTTTCCTACAAGCGGGGCGTGCCGCGCGGGCTTGACCTGATGTTCGACTGCCGCTTCCTCGCGAACCCCTACTGGGTGCCCGGGCTGCGCCCGTTGGATGGCACCGATCCGGCTGTTGCGGCCTATGTCACCAATGACCCGCGTTTCGCGGCCTTCTTTGACAAGATCCGCGATCTTCTCCTCTTCCTGTTGCCGGCGCAGGCCGAAGAGGGCAAGAGCCACCTGACCATCGGCTTTGGCTGCACCGGCGGCCAGCACAGGTCGGTCGTGGTGGCTGAACAGATGTCCAAGGCGCTTGCAGAGGCCGGCTGGCAAGTGTCTAAACGTCATCGGGATCTGGACAGCCGAGGCAAGGCGGCGCCAGCAAACGGGCAAGGTGATCTGGGTTGATCGGGATCGTGATCGTCGCACATGGCGGCCTGGCGCGGGAATATCTTGCGGCGGTCGAACATGTCGTTGGCAAACAGACCGGCATCCGTGCCATCGCGATCGAAGAGGATCACGATCGCGGCGAAAAGCAGGATGAGATCCAGGCGGCGGCCGAGGCCGTCGACGTGGGTGAGGGCGTTGTTGTCGTGACCGACATGTTCGGCGGCTCGCCCTCGAACCTGTCCTTGAAGGCCTGCACGGGCTGCGACCGTCAGATCCTCTACGGGGCGAACCTGCCCATGCTCATCAAACTCGCCAAGTCGCGGCAGCTTCCAGTGCGCGAGGCGGTGGCCCAGGCGCTTGAGGCGGGGCGCAAATACATCAACTCTTACGTCGGTTCGGGTCAGGGCAGCCAATGACGACCATGTTTCTGGACATCGTGAACATCAAGGGCCTGCACGCCCGTGCATCCGCCCGCTTCGTCGAGGTGGTCGAGGCGCATGACGCCACGGCGACCGTCGAGAAGGACGGCATGGAAGTGTCGGGCGACAGTATCATGGGCCTTCTGATGCTGGCCGCTTCGCGCGGGACCCAGATCCGGGTGACAACCGACGGGCCGCAGGCACAGGCGCTGGCCTCTGCGCTGAGCGACTTGGTCACCGGCAAGTTCGGCGAAGGCGAGTAGGTAACGCTTCCCGGGTGGCAGGGGCCGTTGACCCTGCCATGCGAAGGCTTGTCCCCCTGTCCCTGCCGGTGGCTCAAAGCCACCGGCCAGCGCCCGCCCCGCCATCGGCGGGCGCTATGCGCCCACCGG
>CAMFGW010000068.1 GCA_945952025.1 uncultured Paracoccaceae bacterium | reverse complement strand
CCAGAACCTCGCCCGCCCGGACCTGAAGCGTCACGTCCGTGAGGCTGGTCCCGAACGCCGAAAGCGCGGGCAGAGTCAGGTGATCGACGGCCAGCGCCACCTCGCCCAGGTGGCGCTGGGCGCGGGCAGGGGGCGTAAGCGTCGTGCCGACCATCATCTCGGCCAGTTCGCGCGCCGTGGCCTTTCGCGGATCGGCCGTGCCGACGACCTTGCCCCGGCGCAGCACCGTGGCCTCGTCGCACAGCGCCCGGATTTCCTCGAGTTTGTGCGAGATGTAAAGGATCGACGTGCCCTCTGCCGCAAGCTGGCGAAGCGTGCCGAACAGGATCTCGACCTCTTGCGGGGTCAGGACTGACGTGGGTTCGTCCATGATCAGAAGGCGCGGCTCCTGCAAGAGGCAGCGGATTATCTCGACCCTTTGCCGCTCGCCCGCCGAAAGGTCGCCTACCAGCCGGTCGGGGTCGAGCGGCAGGCCATAGCCCGCGCTGACCTCGCGGATGCGCCCGGCCAGCGCGCGCGGGGCCGGCGCATGGTCCATGCCAAGCGCCACGTTTTCCGCGACGTTCAGGGCGTCGAACAGGCTGAAGTGCTGGAACACCATCGCGACGCCGCGCGCCCGCGCCTCGCGCGGGGCGGCAGGCGCGAAGGGCGCGCCCGACAGGCTCATGGTCCCGGCATCGGGCCGCACCAGCCCGTAGATCATCTTCACCAGCGTCGACTTGCCGGCGCCGTTCTCGCCCAGAAGTGCGTGGATATGGCCGGCGCCGATCCGAAAGCTCACATCCTCGTTCGCCTTCACGCCCGGATAGGACTTGGAAATGCCCTGTAGCGCCAGAAGCGGCGTGTCCGTCATGCCCCAGTCCCCTCCCCGAACGTCTGGCCGCCCCGTTGGCCGCCCCGTTGACCGGAGCGTGCCTCCTCCCTCAGTAGCGCTGCGGCGACGCCTATGGCAATCGCCTGCGGGTCCTTGCCGAACGAAGGATCGCCGATCGGGCAGGTGATGCGCGCGATCTGGATGGGGCTGTGGCCCAGGGCGGCAAGGCGGCTGTGGAAGCGGGCGCGCTTGCTGGCAGAGCCGATCAGGCCAAGGCTCGCGAACCCATGGTTCAGCAGCCGGTGGCACAGGTCGAGGTCGAGCGCATGGCTGTAGGTGACGATCAGGTGGTCGGCGCCGGTGGGCGCTTCGGCCACGAGCGCTCCGGGGTCGGCCGCGACCATTTGCCGGACGCCCGGCGGAATGAAGGCGGGAAAGCGGGCGGCATCGGTGTCGATCCAGCTGAGGATGCGGTCGGGCAGGGGGGACAGGACGCCGACAAGCGCCCGGCCGACATGGCCCGCGCCCCAGATCCAAAGGTCGCGGCGGGGGACCGCCAGCGGCTCGATGAACCAGCCCGACAGGCTTTGCGGCAGGGGCAGGACTCCCCGGTCGCGCGCCCGCGCCAGAATCCGGTGGATCGCAAGCGGCATCGGGCCGGCCGCCGTGCCCGGCATGGGCCTTGCATGAAGTGCGGCACCCAGTCCCGAAAGGCTGTCCCTTGTCCAGCGTTCGGTCAGAAGCACCACTGCACCCCCGCAGCACTGGCCGAGTGCGGGCCCGAGAGGCAGCCGGTCAAGCCGCGCCGGTCCGCCAGACGCAAGCATCTGCCGCGCCGCGATCATCGCGCGACGCTCAAGCTCCCCGCCGCCGATGGTCCCTTCGGCGCCGTCGGCCCAGACGACCATCGCCGCCCCGGCCTCGCGCGGGGTCGAGCCCTGCGTCTGCGCCACGACCACGCGCGCAACAGGGCCGTGCCGGTCGATCAGGTCAGAGAGCCGCGCCAGGTCAAGGCCGCTCATGCCTAGTTTCCGCCGGGGCTGGGCAGGACCGGCCTTTGGTCCGCCGCCACCGCCTCGCCCCGCGCGCGGGCCACGGCGGCAAGGACCGCCTCGGCCGTCGCGGGCGCCTGCAGGTCGGGGTAGTGCGGCCCGGCAGAAGCGCAGGCGTCCGACAGCGCCAGGAAGGCCGAAAGCCCGTGCATAAGGGGCGGCTCGCCCACGGCCTTCGACCGATAGACGGTCGCGACGCGGTTCGGCCCGTCCCAAAGCGTGATGTCCAGTCGTTCCGGCCGGTCCGAACAGGCCGGAATCTTGTAGGTCGAGGGGGCGTGCGTCAAAAGCCGCCCCTTGGCGTCCCACACCAGCTCTTCGGTCGTCAGCCAGCCCGCGCCCTGCACATAGCCGCCCTCGATCTGGCCGATGTCGAGCGCGGGGTTCAGGCTTTGCCCGGCGTCATGCAGGATGTCGGCGGCAAGGATGCGGTTTTCGCCGGTGAGCGTGTCGATGACCACCTCGCTGACCGCCGCGCCATAGGCGAAATAGTAGAAGGGCCGCCCGCGCCCGGCCTTGCGGTCCCAGGAAATGTCGGGCGTGGCATAAAAGCCCGTCGCCGACAGGCCGACGCGGCCTTCATAGCAGGTCATGGCGGCGCGGCCGAAGGGCAGCCGCTCGGCCCCGACCGCGACCTCGCCGTCCGCAAAACGCACCGACGCCGCATCCGTCTGGTGCAGGGCGGCCAGATGCGCCGCCATCCGGTCGCGAATCGCGGTCGCGGCACGTTCGGCCGCCATGCCGTTCAGGTCCGTCCCGGACGAGGCGGCCGTGGCCGAGGTGTTGGGCACCTTGCCGGTATCGGTCGCGGTGATCGCCACCTGGTCGGCGCGGATGCCGAAGACGCCCGCCACCACCTGCGCCACCTTCTGGTGCAGGCCCTGGCCCATCTCGGTCCCGCCATGGTTCAGGTGGACCGACCCGTCCTGATAGACATGGACCAGCGCGCCCGCCTGATTGAGGTGCGTGAGCGTGAAGGAAATCCCGAACTTCACCGGCGTGAAGGCGATCCCCCGCTTCAGGACCGGGCTCACGGCATTCCAGCGCGCGATTTCGGCCCGGCGTTCCTCGTAGCGCGAGGTGCGGACCAGCCGGTCGGTCAGCGCCCCGATGATCCCGTCCGTGACCTCCATGCCGTAGGGGGTCGTCTCGGGCGGCGCGCGGGTGCCCATGTCCGCGTAGTAATTGGCCCGCCTGACGGCGACGGGGTCCATCCCCAGCCGGTGCGCGATCTGGTCCATGATCCGCTCGATCCCGGCGATCCCTTGCGGTCCGCCGAAGCCCCGGAAGGCGGTCGCGGACTGGGTGTTGGTACGCAGGCGGTGGCTTTCGATCCTGACATCGGTCAGGTGGTAGGCATTGTCGGCATGCAGCATCGCCCGGTCGGCGACCGGCAGGGACAGGTCCTGCGACCAGCCGCAGCGCACAAGGTGCGTGACATCAAGGCCCAGAAGCCGCCCCGTCGCCGGATCGACGCCCGCCCGGTAGAGGATGCGCACGTCGTGCCGCTTGCCGGTGATGACCATGTCATCGTCGCGGTCATAGCGCATCTTGCAAGCCTGGCCCGTCGCTCGCGCCGCGACCGCACAGGCCACGGCCAGCGCGTTGCCCTGGCTTTCCTTGCCGCCGAAACCGCCGCCCATGCGCCGCATCTCGACCCGCACGGCACTCATCGGCAGGCCCAGGGCCTCGGCCACCTTGTGCTGGATCTCGGTCGGGTGCTGGGTCGAGCACTGGACGACTATGCCCGCGTCCTGCGGCAACGCGAGGGCAGCCTGGCCTTCCAGATAGAAATGTTCCTGCCCGCCTACGTCTAGCCGCCCCTCGACCACAAGCGGCGCATTGGCAAGGGCCGAGGCCGCATCGCCCTTCTGCCAGATCACAGGGCCGCCCTCGAAGAGGCTGTTCGCGGCCATCGCCGCCTCGATGGTCAGAAGCGCGGGCAGGGGGGTGACCTCGACCTTGCCCTTCCGCGCCGCGACCCGCGCCGCACGGTGGCTTGTCGCCACCACCAGAAAGACCGGCTGGCCGACATAGTGGACCGAGCCTGTCGCCAGAAGCGGCTCGTCATGGTTCGAGGGAGAGACATCGTTGGCGAAGGGCAGGTCGACCGCCGTCAGCACGGCCACCACGCGCGGCGCCGCCCTGACCGCCAGAAGGTCGAGCGAGGTGATGGTGCCGTGGGCGACGCCCGACAGGCCGAACGCCAGATGCAGCGTGCCCTTGGGCGCCGGCAGGTCGTCGGCATAGCGCGCCCGGCCCGTCACATGCAGGGGGGCGCTGTCATGGGGAAGGGACTGGCCCATCGGCGCACTCATGCCCGCACCTCCAGGACCGAGGTTGCCGCACCCTGCGAACGGTGCCAGAGCCGCCAGAGCATGTTTTCCGCCGCCGTCAGCCGATAGGCCGACGAGGCGCGCATGTCAGTCAGCGGCGCGAAGTCCTTGCCGAAGGCCAGGATAGCGGCGCGGATCGTCGCCTCGGTCCAGTCCTTGCCCAGAAGTGCGGCCTCGACCGCCCGCGCGCGTTTCGGCGTGCCCGCCATGCCGCCAAAGGCGATCCGGGCGCCGGTGACGCGGCCGCCCTCGCGCGTGATGTTGAAACAGCCGCAGACAGCCGAAATGTCCTGGTCGAACCGCTTCGACAGCTTGTGGCACTGAAGGCCCGGCGTGGCGGCCGGGAAGGTCAGCGCCTCGACGAACTCGCCGGGCGCGCGGTCCTGTTTCTTGTAGTCGAGGAAGAAATCCTCAAGCGGCATCTCGCGCCGCGCGGCCCCCCGCCGCAGGTGCAGCGTGGCCCCCATGGCGATGAGCGCGGGGGCCCCGTCGCCGATGGGCGAGCCGTTGGCGATGTTGCCGCCGATGGTCGCGGCACCCCGCACCTGTTCGGACGCAAAGCGCCGGAGAAGCTCGGCAAGTGCGGGATGACTTTTCGCCACCGCCGCCCGCAGGCCCGCGATCGTCACCCCCGCGCCGACCCGCAGGCCGGTGGCGGTCCGCTCGATTGTCTGAAGGTCGCGGCAGGCATGCAGGAAGGCGACCTTCGGCAGGTCCATCAGCGCTTTCGTCACCCAAAGCCCGACGTCCGTCGCCCCGGCGATCAGGGTGGCGTCGGGGTTCGCCAGATACCAGTCCGCAAGCTCATCCGCCGATTCCGGCGCGAAGGGGGGCGCGCCGCTTCCGGGCAGGCGCTCGGCCATCCAGTCGGGGACCGCAACCCCCTCGACCGCCCGTGCGGCCCGCACGATCGGACCGTAGCCCGTACAGCGGCAGAGGTTGCCCGCCAGCCGGTCGTCATGGTCAGTCGCGCCCGCCAGTTGGCTCGCGGCCATCGAGACGACGAAGCCCGGCGTGCAATAGCCGCACTGGCTGCCGTGATGCTCGACCATCGCCGCCTGAACCGGGTGCAGCCGACCGTCCGGCGCGGAAAGCCCCTCGACCGTGCGCACCGCCTTGCCGTGCAGCTGGGGCAGGAACAGAAGGCAGGCGTTCAGGGGGCGCGTGCCGTCTGCGTCGGTCACCAGGACCGTGCAGGCACCGCAATCGCCTTCGTTGCAACCCTCTTTCGTGCCGGTCAGGCCGCGCCCCTCGCGCAGATAGTCCAGAAGCATGGTGGTGGGCCGCAGGTCGGGAACATCGCCCCCGCCCACACCGCCGTGCGGGTCGAGCGAAAGCCGCACCTCGGCGCCGTTCAAGGCGAAGACCAGCACCTGCCGCCCGTCCGGCGCGCCGCTATCCTGATCTGCCCCCGTCGCGCTTTTCGGCAAGACCGGCCCTCCTGCTCCCTTGGTCCATGAAGCGCCGCAACATCGCGCGAGGCAAGTGGAACTTTCGCGTGACACAGCAAAGCAGTTTCGCCCGTACGGTGAAGATCGGGCGGAGGGCGGCCATGGCTTCGGGGGCCTTTTGACGATCGGGCTGGCGCTGGGGCCCGGCTGGCAGGGGCCGTTGACCCTGCCATGCGGTGACTTTGCCTTTTGTCCCCGCCGAT
>CAMFGW010000067.1 GCA_945952025.1 uncultured Paracoccaceae bacterium | reverse complement strand
CCGGCGCGCGGCAGGGCACGGGGTTCGACATGGCGCAATATGCCGCCGCTCACGGCATCGCGCTGGCGCTTGTCGGGCTGCTCATCACCGTCGTCGTTTCCCGGATGGTCTTCTGACCCATGTTCCTCCCGTTCTTCGAATCCTTGCGAAGAATGGGCGTGCCGGTGTCGCTGCGCGAGTTCCTGGCATTTCTCGAAGGCCTGCGCGCGGGCCTTGCGGCCTATGACGTCGAAGCCTTCTACTACCTTGGCCGCTTGACGCTGGTGAAGGACGAACGCCACCTCGACCGTTTCGACCGCGCCTTCGCCGCGAGCTTCCAGGGGCTCGAGGCGATCCCGGCCGAGGCGGTGCTGGAAGCGGTCGACATCCCGCGCGACTGGCTGGAGAAGCTGGCCGAAAAACACCTGAGCGCCGAGGAAAAGGCCGAAATCCAGGCGCTTGGCGGCTTCGACAGACTGATGGAGGCGCTGAAGGAGCGGCTGAAGGACCAGAAGGGTCGGCATCAGGGCGGCTCGAAATGGATCGGCACTGCCGGCACCAGCCCCTTCGGCGCCTATGGCTACAACCCCGAAGGCGTGCGCATCGGCCAGGACGAAAGCCGCCACCGCCGCGCCGTCAAGGTCTGGGACAAGCGCGAGTTCCGCAACCTTGACGACAGCGTCGAGCTTGGCACCCGCAACATCAAGGTCGCGCTGAAGCGCCTGCGCCGCTGGGCGCGGACCGGCGCCGCCGAGGAACTGGACCTGCCCGGCACCATCCGCGCGACGGCCGAACACGGCTGGCTCGACGTGCAGACGCGGCCCGAGCGGCACAATGCGGTGAAGGTCCTGCTGTTTCTCGACGTGGGCGGGTCGATGGACGACCATGTGCGGCTGGTCGAAGAGCTCTTCTCGGCCGCGCGGTCCGAGTTCAAGCACCTGGAGCACTATTACTTCCACAACTGCCTCTACGAGGGCGTCTGGCGCGACAACCACCGCCGCCATGACGCGCAACTGCCGACGGAAGAGGTCTTTCGCACCTACGGCCCCGACTACCGCGCGATCTTCGTCGGCGATGCCTCCATGTCCCCCTATGAGATCATGGCACCCGGCGGCGCGAACGAACACTGGAACCCCGAGGCCGGCCAGGTCTGGCTCGACCGCGCCCGCGCCCGCTGGCCCGCCAACATCTGGCTGAACCCGCTCGAGGAACGCTACTGGCCGCACACGAGGTCCGTCGGCATGATCCGCGAGATATTCGAGGACAGGATGTTTCCGCTGACCCTCGACGGGCTGACGCGGGGGGTGAAGGCGCTGGGGTGATGGCCGAAGCCGGTCCGGGATGGCAGGGGCAAGTGACCCTGCCATGCGATGACTTCGCCATTTGTCCCGGCCGGTGGCCCAAAGCCACCGGCCAGCGCCCGCCCCGCCATCGGCGGGCGCTTCCGCGCCCACCGGGGCAGGCGCCGTCCTTCGTGGGTCCAGGACATCAGCGGTCCAGCGGAGCCGTTTCCGAGACGGGCGGGGGAAACCTATAGGTTTCCTCATCCCGCCCGGCCCGGCGACCCACACCGGTCGATCTTGGGTGTGGCAGGGGCCGTTGACCCTGCCATGCGAAGGCTTAGCCTCTTGTCCCGGCCGGTGCCCCAAAGGCCATCGGCCAGCGCCCGCCCCGCCCATGGCGGGCGCTATGCGCCTACCGGGGCAGGCCCGGCCTTCGTTGGTTCAGGACATCAGCAGTCCAGCGGAGATGTTTCCACACGGGCGGGGGAACCGCGGGTCGCGTTTCCGTTTCCCGCCCAGCCCGGCCACCCGGACCTACAGCCCGCCGTGGACACCCAAAACGGCGCCCGCGACGGTCAGGAGCGACAGCGCCAGAAGCACCAGATGCACCCGCTGGATCAGCGCGAACGTCCCCTCTGGGTCGCGCGCGGCACGGGCGTGGAACCGGCGGTGCAGGACGAACGGCTCCAGGACAAAAAGCATCAGCGTGAAGATCGCCCATACCACCACCATCGCCGCAAGCCACCAGCGCGCCGGATCAATGAACCCCGCCCAAAGGTCATAGGTCCAGGCCATCCAGAGGCCTGTCGCGCCGACGAGAAGCGTCGAAAACCGGGCGAGCGTCGCAAAGCGGCCCTCCATCATCTCGAAAAGCTTCAGGCGGTCGGCCGCCGGCACAGAACGGCGCAGCGCTGGGACAAGGACCAGCGTGACGAAACCCACGCCCCCGATCCAGACGACGACGCCCAGGACGTGAAGGGCGCGGGCGATGGTCGGCAGGTCCATGGCGACTCTCCGGAAAACAGGTGCGCCCGACCCTGCCCCCGCGCCGCGCCGCAGGCAACGTGGCGCGAGGTCGCGGGGCGGTTTGGACCTCCCCCCGCTCGCCGCCCCGCTCGCCGCCCCGCTCGCTGCCCCGCTCGCTGCCCCTTGCCGCCGCCGCGGCGCCGTCGCATGGTCGCGAAAAACCCCGAAGCCAAGGCGCATCATGTTCCGTTTCCTGACCAGCCACCGCGATTTCGGCCTGTTCTGGGGTGCGATCCTCTGCGTCAACCTGGCCGTCCAGATCGAGGCGGTGACAATCGGCTGGCAGATCTACGCCATGGCCCGCACCACCCGGTCGGTCTACGAAAGCGCCTTCATGGTCGGCATGGTCGGGCTGGCGCAGTTCGTGCCCCTTTTCATCCTGACCCTCTTTGCCGGAACGCTCGCCGACCGGGTGAGCCGGCGCGCCATCGTCCTTGTCTCGGTCGCGGTCGAGGCGCTCTGCGCGCTCGCCCTCGCGATCCTCGCCTTCCAGCCCGACCATTGGTTCGGCTCGATCTTCGCCATCGCCGCAATCTTCGGTGCCGCCCGCGCCTTCCTCTCGCCCGCCGCGACCGCGCTGACCCCCATGCTCGTCCCCCGGTCCGAGATGCCGCAGGCCATTTCGCTGAAGTCGCTCGGCTGGCAGGCCTCGGTCATCGTCGGGCCCTGGATCGGGGGGATGCTGGTCGCGATCTCGGCCGGGGCGGCCTACCTGGGCGCGGTGGCGCTCTACCTGCTCGGCTGCCTCATCATCCTGAGGATGCGGACCAACACCACGCCCGCCCGACAGGCCGGAAACGCCCTGACCCTGATCCGCGAAGGGCTGGCCTACGTCTGGTCGAACAAGATCATCCTTGGCGCCATCTCTCTCGACCTGTTCGCCGTGCTCTTGGGCGGCGTCACGGCCCTTCTGCCGGCCTTCGCCGCCGACGTGCTGGACGTCGGCCCGAACGGCTTCGGCCTTCTGCGATCCGGCCCGGCGGTCGGGGCGACGCTGATGGCCATCGCGCTCGCCCGCTGGCCCCTGAAGCGCCACGCCGGGACCCGGATGCTCTGGTCGGTCGCGGCCTTCGGACTGGCGACGCTGGTCTTTGCGCTGTCGCGCAACATCTACCTGTCGATGCTGGCACTCGCAGTCCTCGGCGCGGCCGACATGATCTCGGTCTATGTGCGCCAGACGCTGGTGCAGATCGTCACGCCCGACCACATGAGGGGCCGCGTCTCGTCGGTGTCCGGCCTTTTCATCGCCGGATCGAACGAGCTTGGCGAGTTTGAAAGCGGCGTGGTCGCGCGCTTCCTCGGCCCGGTCGGCGCGGCGGTCCTTGGTGGCGTCGGCACGCTGATCGTGACGGGCACCTGGGCCTGGGGCTTCCCCGACCTGCGCAAGGCCGACCGGCTCGACGCCATCCCGCCCGAGATGGAGTCCGAGGAAACCCTGCCCCCCCACGCCAAGATCACGTCCGCGTCCTGACGACCGTCCGCAGAACCCCGGCCGCCACCCCCCCGTCTACCCACCCGCGTCAAATCTCTTGCGCGGCGGATCGGGTCGGGTATTCCTGCCCCATGTCGCATGTAACCTTGACCGGCTTCATGATCTGCCGCACGCTCGAGGAAGCGGATCGGGTGTCGCACCTTCTAGCCGGCCATATCGCCGAGACGCGCGCCGAGCCCGGCTGCCTGGTGTTCGAGGTCCTGCGCTCGATGTCCGACCCGGTGCGCTTCGCCGTGCGCGAGGTCTTCGTCGACCGCGCCGCCTTCGACGCCCATCAGACCCGCCTGCGCACCGCCCCATGGGGCCGCGCCACACGGGGCATTCCGCGCGACTATGTGCTGACCGTCGGTGTGGATGAGGCGAAGTTCACCCCGCCACCAAGAGGCGAGGAAGCAGCGGGCTAGCTGCCCATGATCCCGCGCACATAGGCCGTGGTTTCCGCGAAGGGCGGGATGCCGCCATAGCGTTCCACCGCCTCGGGTCCGGCATTGTAGGCCGCAAGTGCCAGCCGCCAGTCGCCGAACCGGTCATACATCTGCCGCAGGTAGCGCGCGCCGCCTTCCAGGTTCTGGTGGGGGTCCGTCTCGTCCACGCCCAGATGGTCGGCGGTCTCTGGCATCAGCTGCGCAAGCCCCGTCGCCCCCTTCGGCGACACCGCGCCCGTGTTCCAGCCCGACTCGCGCTGGACAAGCCGCAGGAACAGGTCCTCGGGGATGCCGTTCGCCCGCGCGACCTCGCGCGCCTTGTCCAGCAGTTCACCCTTGTAGCGCCCCGTATAGCTCGGGACCGCGCCGCTGCCGCCGCCCCGCTTGCCGCCATATTCGACCGCCGCCCGGGTATCGAGGACGGCAAGCTGCTGGGTCAGAAGGGCAGCCCGCGCGCCCTTGGCGGGCCGCTGGGTCGTGGGCAGGACCAGCCCCTCGGCCCTGGCCGCCGAAACCGCAAGGGCGCCCGGAAGGGTCAATGCCAGAAAAACCGCAAACCCCACCCGCGCAGCACCCGCCGCCGCCCGCATCCCAGTCTGCATGTCCCGTTGCCCCCGGACCGTCCGTCTTGGCGCGGGACTATAGCCGCGCCCGGGCCATTTCTCCAGCCCCTGCGGGGGTTCTGTCCGGAGTGGTGCGGCCGGGCCGGGCGACGTGATCTGGCTGCCGGAAAACACCCGCTGCGCCATGAAGGCGACGGAGCACGGGTCTTTTGTGCCCTGAGCCCTTCCGCCCGCCAGACCAAGCCTGAAGGGCGGTCCTCGCCGTCGCACCAACCGGGCCCGATGTCAGGCCGGAACAGGGGCGGGTGTCCCGCCTTCGTCCTTTGCCGCCACGACCGGCCCGTTCAGCAGCTCGTCGATCAGGACGCTCACCAGCTGGCTGCGGCCCGACAGGCCGGACTTGCGGTAGATGGCATTCAGCTGGCTCTTGACCGTGCCCTCCGCAGCCTTGCGAAAGCCCGCGATCTCGGCGATCGTGAAGCCCTTGATGGTGAAATAGGCCACGTCCGCCTCGGCAGGCGTCAGGCCCCAGTCCTCGAAATGCTGCCGCATCAGGTCATCGAGCGCTCCGCGTGCCGCCGACAGCGCCCGCGTGGTGCGCGCCTGTTCGCGGCTGAGGCGGCGCAGGAACAGGGCCTCTGCAACGATCGCGAGGACCAGCGCCCCGTTGGCCATCAGTTCGACGGCAAGATGCCAGTCAAGGCCGCCCGATCCGATCTGCCGCAGGTCGCCGGAAATATCCAGAAAGAACAGGAGGGCGCAGGCGGCTTGCAGCGGAATGAGGACGGCAAGCGCGGTGATGGACGAGGATCGGGACAGGATCGGCTACTTTCGGGGCAACGGCGCGGGCGCGCGACGGGGATCTGGCCCCATAGGCTAGCCCGGCCCCCTTCGCAGCGGAAGGGGGCCCGTGCCCGATGCGCATCAAGCTGCCGTTAACGACCTTTTCTTAAACCGGGTCAGGTGGTCTAAGGGTCCGAAGATTCGGGCGGCACGGAAAGGGCAGGCACATGGCGGGTTCGGTCAACAAGGTGATCCTCATCGGCAATCTGGGCCGCGACCCGGAGGTGCGGACCTTCCAGAACGGCGGCAAGGTCTGCAACCTGCGCATCGCCACCTCGGAAAACTGGCGTGACAAGGCCACGGGCGAACGGCGCGACCGCACCGAATGGCACTCGGTCGCCATCTTCAACGAAAACCTGGCCAAGATCGCCGAGCAATATCTGCGCAAGGGCTCGAAGGTCTATGTCGAAGGCCAGCTCGAGACGCGCAAATGGCAGGACCAGTCGGGCCAGGAACGCTACACGACGGAAATCGTGCTGCGTCCCTTCCGCGGCGAACTGACGCTGCTCGATGGCCGCGACGGCGGCGGGGGTGGCGGCGCGGGCGGCGGCTATGACGAAGGCGCGGGCGGTGGCGGCTACGGCGGCGGCTCGGGCGGTTATGGCGGCGGGCCGGGCGGCTTCGGCGGCGGCGCGGTCTGCGTTGGCTGCGGGGGGCGGGGCGGGGGGCTGCGCCGCGCGCGGAAGCGGGGCGCGCCCGCCTCGCTGCGCGGCAGTGCGGCCAGCGCCAGCTGGCTC
>CAMFGW010000066.1 GCA_945952025.1 uncultured Paracoccaceae bacterium | reverse complement strand
GGGCAGGGCGCCCGCCTCGCCGGTGACGACCGACAGGCGCGTCGCGGTCGGGTGGCTGCCCTTGCCCTTCAGCGTCAGCCGGTAGCCCCTGAGCGCGAAGCCAAGCGCCAGCGCCTCGGCCAGCGCGGCCGCCGACAGGCCGGTCCCGGCTGGCGCGTCGGCCAAGAGCGTGACCTCTGCCTCGCCCTCCAGATGCGCCGCAAGCGCGCCCCCGGCCTTCCGCACACCAAGCGCGCCCAACGGGCCATCGCCCAGCGAAAGGACCACGACCCGGCGGTGGGCAAGTCCCGGCAGCGCCCAGAGGTCGAGGCAGTCCCCGGCCGCCATCTGTCCCGGCCGCGCGGCGAGCGCCCGCGCGATCGCGCCCCCCGCCGCCTTGTCGAGCGCCACGCCCGCCGGCGCGAGGCCACCCGCGCCCAGAAGGACCGCAACCACCTGCGCGTCGCTCAGTAGCGCCGCCACCTGCGCAAGGACGGGCTGGGTCAGGACAGGGGCGACGGGGTCGGTCATCTGGGCTCTCCGGCTGGGTCGGCGGGACTATTCCAGTTTGGCCCAGACGGCGCAAGCGCACCGGCGCACGACCGCGTGAGGCGCAAGACCAGCGACAGGGGGCCTGCGACAAGCGAACCCTTGCCGCCCCGGGCCGTGCGGCCTAAACCCCCCCCGGACGCCCCCGGACGCCGCCCAAAGGACGGGCAGGGGACCAGCCGGAGGAACCATGGCCCGCAGACCCGACCCCGCGCTCAGGACCGACCCCGCGAATGACGAGCGCGCCGCCTCGAAGCGCGTCACCTCGCTCGGCGCGCTTTGGCCCTTTCTGAAACCCTATCGCGCCATGGCCGCCGCGGCGCTTCTGGCGCTGGTGCTGACGGCGGGCATCTCGCTTGCGCTGCCGATCGCGGTCCGCCGCGTCGTCGACGGATTTTCGCACGGCGGCGCGCTTCTGGACCAGTATTTCCTGGCCGCCCTCGTCGTCGCGGCCCTTCTCGCCCTTGGCACCGGCGCGCGCTACTACCTTGTCACACGGCTGGGCGAGCGGGTCGTGTCGGACATTCGCCGCGCCGTCTTCGACCGGGTGATCGGCCTCAGTCCGACCTTCTACGAAAAGCTGATGATCGGCGAGATCCTGAGCCGCATCACCACCGACACCACCCTGATCCTGTCGGTCATCGGCTCGTCCGTCTCGGTCGCGCTGCGCAACCTGCTGATGCTTGTGGGCGGGCTGGTCCTGATGATGGTCACCTCGGTCAAGCTGACCGGCCTTGTCCTTCTGATCGTGCCCGCCGTGATCGTGCCGATCATCGTCCTTGGCCGCCGCCTGCGCGTCCTCAGCCGAGAGAACCAGGACTGGATCGCCGCCTCGTCCGGCATGGCGTCCGAGGCGCTGTCCTCGGTCCAGACCGTGCAGGCCTTCACGCACGAGCCGCAAAGCCGCGACGGTTTCGCCGGCATCACCGAAAGCGCCTTCGCCTCGGCACGCGTCCGCATCCGCGCCCGCGCCCTGATGACCGTGGTCGTCATCTTCGTCATCGCGGCCGGCGTGGTCGGCGTCCTCTGGATCGGGGCGCGCGATGTGCGCTCGGGCGCGATGAGCGTCGGCGACCTGGTGCAGTTCGTCATCTATTCGGTGATGGTTGCAGGCTCCGCCGGCGCACTGTCCGAGATCTGGGGCGAACTGCAGCGGGCGGCCGGCGCGACCGAACGGCTGGGCGAGCTACTGGCGGCCGAAGATGCCGTCCGCGACCCCTCGAGCCCCGTCCCGATGCCCCGGCGGGCAACCGGCGCCATCGCCTTCGAGGACGTGGGCTTCCGCTACCCCGCCCGGCCCGAGGCAGCCACCTTGACCGACGTCAGCTTCCGGGTCCGGCCCAGCGAGACGGTGGCGCTCGTCGGCCCCTCGGGGGCGGGCAAGTCGACGATCATCCAGCTTCTCCTGCGCTTCTACGACCCGAGCTCTGGCCGGATCACGCTTGATGGCGTCGACCTGCGGGCCATGGCGCGCTCGGACTTCCGCCGCGCGCTGGCGCTCGTGCCGCAGGACCCGGTGGTCTTTGCCATGAGCGCGCGGGAGAACATCCGTTTCGGCAGGCCCGAGGCCACGGATGCCGAGGTCGAGGTGGCCGCCCGCGCCGCCGCCGCCCACGACTTCCTTTCGGCCCTGCCGCAGGGCTATGACACTTTCGTCGGCGAACGCGGCGTCATGCTGTCGGGCGGCCAGAAGCAGCGCATCGCCATCGCCCGCGCCATCCTGCGCGACGCGCAGGTGCTGCTTCTGGACGAAGCCACCTCGGCGCTCGACAGCGAAAGCGAACGCGCGGTCCAGTCGGCGATCGAGGGGCTGGCGCGCACCCGCACCATGCTGATCGTCGCCCACCGGCTTGCGACGGTGAAGAAGGCCGACCGCATCCTTGTCTTCGACGGCGGCCGCATCGTCGCCGAAGGCACGCACGAGGAACTGGTGGCCCGCGACGGCCTTTATGCCCGCCTCGCACGCCTGCAATTCGCCGATGGAATGGGCGCCCAGTCGGACGCCGAAACGGGCGTGGAGACGCTCCGCGCCTGAGCCCCGGCCGGCCGCAGCGTCACGCTTGCCGCACCGGGGGATTGCCGCCATCCTGATCCGACTTGCGGGGCGCGCCTTTCGGGGTCAAGGGCACGCCCCTTCGTCTGGGAGGGATGGGATGGCGCACTTCGCAACTGTCGCCGATCGCGATGCGATCGAGGGGGAAATGGCCTACCAGGCGCGCGACGAGCCGGTGACCATGTTCCAGTTCCTCGACCGCGCCCGGCGGCTCTACGGCGCGCGCGACGCGATCAGCTTCCAGCTTCTGTCCGACCCCGGATCGCGGGCCGAAACCCTGACCTGGACCGCCCTTCTGGCCGAGGTGACGAAGGCCGCGAACCTCTTCAGGTCCCTTGGCGTCGGGCCGGCGGACACGGTTGCCTACATGCTTCCGAACGCGACCGAGACGGTGGTTACCCTGCTGGCCGGTTCGGTCGCGGGGATCGTCAACCCGATCAACCCGCTCTTGGAGCCCGAAAAGATCGCCTCGATCCTGCGCGAGACGAAGGCGAAGGTGCTGGTCACGCTGAAGTCCTTCCCGAAGTCCGACGTGGCCCAGAAGGCCGCGAAGGCGCTGGAACTCGCGCCCGGCGTGACCCATCTGGTCGAGGTCGACCTGACCCGCTACCTCGCGCCGCCGAAAAGCTGGATCGTGCCCTTCATCCGGCCGAAGAACCCGGTCGGCCACAAGGCCCGCGTCCTGGACTGGCGCGCCTCTGTCGCCGCGCAGCCCGCCGACCGGCTGACCTTCGACGATCCCGCGACCGACCGGATCGCGGCCTATTTCCACACCGGCGGCACGACGGGCATGCCCAAGGTCGCCCAGCACCGCTATTCCGGGATGGTCTACAACGGCTGGCTTGGCAACCGGCTACTTTTCGACCAGTCCGACGTCCTGCTGTGCCCCCTGCCGATGTTCCACGTCCTTGCCGCCTATCCGGTCTTGATGTCCTGCATCCATTCCGGCGCGCACATGGTCATGCCGACCCCGGCCGGCTACCGGGGCGAGGGGGTCTTCGACAATTTCTGGAAGCTGATCGAACGCTGGCATGTGACCTTCCTCGTGGCCGTTCCGACCGCGATCGCCGCGCTGATGCAGCGCCCGGTCGACGCCGATGTCAGCACGCTCAAGACCGCGCTGACCGGCTCTGCCCCCCTGCCGATCGAGCTTTACAACCGCTTCAAGGCCGCGACCGGGGTCGAGATCGCGGAAGGCTACGGCCTGACCGAGGCGACCTGCCTTGTGTCCTTCAACCCGTTGGACGGGCTGAAGAAAGTGGGATCGGTCGGCATCCCCTTGCCCTATACGCAGGTCCGCATCCTCAGGATCGGCGACGGCGCGACGGTCGAAGAGGAGTGCGGCGTGGACGAGGTGGGCGAGATCTGCCTGTCAAACCCCGGCGTGGTCGAGGGCGCGACCTATACAGAGGCCGACAAGAACCGCGACCTCTTCGTCGACGGCCGCTTCCTTCGGACCGGCGACCTGGGCCGGATCGACGCGGACGGCTACCTGTGGATCACGGGGCGCGCCAAGGACCTCATCATCCGGGGCGGCCACAACATCGACCCCGCGCTGATCGAAGAGGCGCTGATCGCCCACCCGGCGGTCGCGGTCGTGGGCGCGATCGGCCAGCCCGACGCCTTCGCGGGCGAACTGCCGGCGGCCTATGTCGAGCTTGCGGCCGGCAAGGAGGCCACGCCCGAGGAGCTGCTGGCCTTCGCCCGCGAGCGGATCGAGGAACGGGCGGCGGTGCCGAAATATATCGAGATCCTGCCCGAACTGCCGAAGACCGCCGTCGGCAAGGTCTTCAAGCCCGACCTGCGCCGTATGGCGATCCGCCGCGTGCTGGACGGCGCCCTGGCGGAAGGCGGCTTCGGCACCGTCGCGGTCGCCGAGGTGGTCGAGGACAAGAAACGCGGGTTGGTCGCGAAACTGCGCCGTTCGGGCCCGGTCGACGAGGCGAAGCTGACGGCGCTTCTGGGCGGTTTCACGACGCCCTGGGACTGGGACGGCGGCGGCCGCGGGTAAGGCCCAGTCGCCGCTAGCCAGCCCGCGGGCCGCGCGCCATGCCGCGCCTGCCGCCCGAGCGGGGGCAGGGCCGCATCCTTCTGCCGCAAGGTCCGCCATGCCGAACAGTCCACTGTCCCAGGCCGCAGCCGCCCGCGCGGCCCGGTCTGCCGATGCCGGCGCGCCGACCGTTCACCTGAGCACCGCCCCGACGCCCGACCACCCGCTGCCGGTCACGGTCGTCGACCCCCAGGGGCCGGTCAAGACCGCGAGGGCCTGGCTTCAATAGATGGTCACGCCGCTTGCCTCGCTTGGCCTGGTGATCGTCATCGTGATCTTCATGCTTCTGGAAAGCGACCAGGTGCGCGACCGCTTCACCCGGCTGATCGGCGCGTCGGTCATTCACCGCACGACCGTGCTATTGCAGGATGCGGCCCGGCGGGTCGGGCAATATCTGCTGACCCAGCTTCTCATCAACGTCCTTTAGGGTGTGCCGCTGGGCTTTCTGCTGTGGCTGATCGGCGTGCCGAGCGCGCCGCTCTGGGGCCTTCTGGCCATCGTCCTGCGCTACATTCCGTACATCGGGCCGGTGCTTGCCGCCGGCTTCCCGCTGTTTCTGGCCTTCGCGGTGGCGCCCGGATGGTCGATGCTTCTGTGGACGGCCGGGCTGTTCATCACGCTGGAGCTGATCTCGAACAATATCGTCGAGCCCTGGCTCTATGGCTCGCGCACCGGCGTCACGCCCCTTGCGATCAACGTGTCGGCGATCTTCTGGGCCTGGATCCGGGGACCGATGGGGCTGGTCCTGTCGTCGCCGCTGACCGCCTGCCTCGTGGTGATCGGCCGCCATGTCCCGCAGTTCGAATTCTTCTCGATCCTCTTCGGGGACGAGCCGGTCCTGGCGCCGGAGGCCCAAGTGTATCAAAGGCTTCTGGCGGGCGACACCGCCGAGGCGACGACCCGCGCGACCGAGGCGACGGCCGAGGACTATCTGGCGGACTACCATCAGGACGTGACCATTCCGGCGCTGGCCATGGCCGAAAGGGACCGCCGGAGGGGTGTCCTGACGGCAGAGCAGGAGGCCAGGTACGCCGAGGCGACGACGGCCCTGCTGGATCAGCTTGATCTTGTGATCGAGGCGGAGCTTGACAGCGCCCAGTCCGGTGACGGGGCGGGCGCCGGGGCGACGGCGACTGACGGCCCCGCGACCGGCAGCGGCGCTGAGGCCGTGCCAGCCGAGGCCGCGCCAGCCGATCGGGCGCCCGCCCTCGAACCTGGGGGGCGCAAGCTCGTGCTGGTCGGCGGGCGGTCGGGGCTTGACGACCTTCTTGCCCGCATGCTTCTGCAGGCGGCCGAGGCCGAGGGCGCGGCGGCGACCCAGATCAGCCGCCTGACGCTGCTCGGCGCCGAACAGGCGGCGGTGGCGGGCCTCGGCGCCGAATGCGCCGTTCTGGTGTTCCTGTCCGGCCAGGCGAGCCGCGCCTCGCTTTTGCAGGCCCGCGCCGGCTCAAGCGCTGGAAGCCGGGCGCCCGCGTTGGCCTCTTCCTTTGGCAAGACCCCGGCGATGCGCCGGCCGAGCCCATGGACACGTCCGGCGGAGCGGGGTCGGGCGGGGCTCTGGACATTGCCGCGCTGGGGCTCGACTTCGCGGCGGGGACCGTCGATGAGCTTCTTGCCGCCGTGTCGCGCACCGAGCCGCCGCGCCCGCTTCCCAGCCTTGCCAAGCCCGCCCGGCCGGGCGCGCGCAAGGGGGCCGGGCGCAAGACATGAGCGCCTGCCCGACCGGGTGG
>CAMFGW010000065.1 GCA_945952025.1 uncultured Paracoccaceae bacterium | reverse complement strand
CGCGCCCACCGGGGCAGGCGCTGGCCTTTGTTGATCTGTGACACCGAGGGTCCAGCGGCACCGTTCCCACGCGGTCGGGGGAAACGCGGGTCGCGTTTCCCGCCCGGCCCGGCCCTAGGCCGCCGCCTGCGCCACGAGCCACGGCCCGCGCCAGAAGCGCAGCATCAGGAAGGCCGCCGCGACCGCCAGCCCCACCGCGAGCCCGAGCCACAGGCCCGGCGCCCCGAAACCCAGCAGGAAAGCCACGCCGTAGCTGACCGGCACGCCCACGAACCAGTAGCTGACGATGGCGATCCACATCGGCACCCGCGTGTCCCGCACCCCGCGCAGCAGGCCCAGCGCCATGACCTGCATGGCGTCGAACATCTGGAAAAGCGCGGCCATCAGCATCAGCGTGCCGCCGACCGCGATGATCCGCTCGGAGTCGGGATTGCCCACGTCGATGAACAGGCTGACGAGCCAGAAACGCTCGATCAGGAAAAGGACGATCATCAGGACGCCGAACCCGGCGGACAGCCCGACCGCCGTGACACCCGCGTCGCGCATCCCCTGCAGGTCGCCCTCGCCCTCGGCCCGCCCGACGCGCACGGTCGCGGCGTTCGACAGCCCCATATGGACCATGAACGACAGCGCCGTGACCTCCATCGCGATGCCGTGCGCGGCCAGCTCGACCGTGCCGATCCAGCCCATCATCACCGCAGCCGCGACGAACAGCCCGCTTTCGGCAAGCCCCGTGAACCCGGCCGGCAGCCCGATGCGCAGGACCGACCGCAGGCTCTGCCAGTCCGGCCGCCAGAAGCGCTGGAAGAGCCGGAACCGCCGGCTCGCCTCGGCCTTCGCGGCATAAAGCGCCAGAAGCAGGAAGGTCAGCGCCTGCACGGTCAGCGACGCGATGGCCGCACCGCGCACCCCGAGCTCGGGGAACCCGTAAAGGCCGAAGATCAGGACCCAGGCGAGCGCCAGGTTCACGAACACGGCCGACAGCGTGACCCAAAGCATGACCTGCGTCTTTTCAAGCGCACTCAGATAGCTTTTCAGGACCGTGACCAGAAGCGCCGGGATCATTCCCCAGCCGGCAATGCGCAGGAAGTCCTGCGCCAGCTGCGCCACGTCCGCCTCCTGCCCGAAATGGATCAGAAGCGGGCGCGAGAACCAGAAGAGCGGCACCGTCAGCAGCCCGTAGACGATCGACAGCCACATCCCCATGCGCGTCTCGCGCCGGACCAGCACCTCGTCCCCGCGCCCGAGCGCCGAGGCGACCATGCCCATGACGGCAATGCCGAAGCCCGCGCCAAGGACATAAAGGACAAAGAAGGTCGATGTGCCGATCACGACGGCGGCAAGGGGCGCGGTCCCGTAGCGGCCCAGAAGCACCGTGTCGGTGACATGCAGCGCCATCTGCGCAAGGTTGCTGCCGATGATCGGCAGGCCGAGCGCCAGCGTGGCCCATGCCTGGGCGGAATAGGTCTGGCGCGCGCTCATCAGCCACGCTTAGCTGCGACCGGACCAAAGGTCCAGCCGAGCAAATAGGGGTCCGTCAGATCGCGGCCGGACCGTGCCGAACGGCCACGCCGCCACCCTTGATCCGGCCCTGCTATTCCGCCGCCGCCTTGCGCCGGGTCGAGGGGTGGGTCGCGGTGTCGATGATATGGCTGCTCGCCGCCAGAACCTCGGCCGCGCGCCCGACGATCAGCGGGTCCGGCGGCTCGATCACGGATGCGTCCTTGCCCGGATAATCGAGCGATGTCAGGAAGTTGCGCATCGCATTCAGCCGCGCGCGCCGCTTGTCGTCGGACTTGACCACCGTCCAGGGCGCATCCGCCGTATCGGTGTAGAAGAACATCGCCTCTTTCGCCTCGGTATAGTCGTCCCAGCGGTCGAGGCTCGCCTTGTCGATCGGCGACAGTTTCCACATCTTCAGGGGATCGGTCTCGCGTGCCTTGAAGCGGCGGAGCTGTTCGTCGCGCGTGACCGAAAACCAGTATTTGTAAAGCCGGATGCCCGACCGCACCAGCATGCGCTCCAGCTCCGGCGCCTCGCGCATGAACTCCAGGTATTCCGATGGCGTGCAGAAGCCCATCACCCGCTCGACGCCTGCGCGGTTGTACCAGGACCGGTCGAAGAACACGATCTCGCCGGCCGTCGGCAGGTGCTGGATGTAGCGCTGGAAGAACCACTGGCCCTTTTCCACGTCCGAGGGCTTGCTCAGCGCCTCAACGCGGGCATAGCGCGGATTGAGATGTTCCATGAAGCGCTTGATCGTGCCGCCCTTGCCGGCCGCATCGCGCCCCTCCATCAGGATGACGAACTTCTGGCCCGTCTCCTGCGCCCAGATCTGCACCTTCAGAAGCTCGGCCTGAAGCCGCGCCTTTTCCGCCTCGTAGGCCTTGAGGTTCATCGGGCGCGCGTAGGGGAAGCGGCCGCTCTCGAAGGCCTGCCGCGCCTCGTCGGTCGCGGGCGTCGGAAAGCTGCGGGGGCCGGCGGTGTCACCCTCCGGCGCCACGGCTTCGGCGATCTGGATGTCAGTCCTGTCAGGCATGGCGCACTCCTCGTTGACGCGGGCGAGTCTTGCCCTTCGCGCGGCCTAACGCTTTGATCCGCATCAAGGTTCGGCCCCTCATCAGCCAGATTGTCACGGACCGCGCCCCGGTGCGCCACGACGCCGCCGCGCGGGCGCCTTGCCCCGCCGGGCGCGCCGTGGTCTAAGCCGGGACCACCCCGAGAACGGATCCATCATGGCGAACGACCTTCTTTCCAGCGATCCCTCAACCTATGACGCTTCCTCGATCGAGGTGCTCGAGGGGCTCGAGCCTGTCCGCAAGCGTCCCGGCATGTATATCGGCGGCACCGACGACCGCGCGCTGCACCACATGGTGGCCGAAATCCTGGACAACTCGATGGACGAGGCCGTCGCGGGCCACGCCAACCGCATCGAGGTCGAGTTTCACATAGATACGTCGGTCACCGTGCGCGACAACGGCCGTGGCATCCCGGTCGATCCGCACCCGAAATTCCCCGGCAAGTCGGCACTCGAGGTCATCCTCTGCACGCTGCACGCGGGCGGCAAATTCTCGAACAAGGCCTATTCCACCTCGGGCGGCCTGAACGGCGTCGGCTCGTCGGTCGTCAATGCGCTCTCGGACCGGATGGTGGTCGAGGTGGCGCGCAACAAGGAGCTTTACGAACAAAGCTTCTCGCGCGGGGTGCCGCAGGGGCCGATCCGCAAGATCGGCGCGGCGCCGAACCGGCGCGGCACCTCCGTCACCTTCCACCCGGACGCCGAGATCTTCGGCTCGCTGAACCTCAAGCCCCACCGGCTCTTCAAGATGGCGCGGTCCAAGGCCTACCTCTTTTCGGGCGTCGAGATCCGCTGGAAAAGCGCCCTTGCCGATGGCGACACCCCGATGGAGGCGACCTTCCGCTTTCCGAACGGGCTTGCCGACTTTCTGGCAGAAAGCCTTGAAGGTGCCACCACTTACGCCGACCGCCCCTTCGCCGGCCGCGTGAGCTTCGAAGAAAAATTCGGCCTGCCGGGCTCGGTCGAATGGGCAATCAACTGGACCCCGTCGCGCGACGGCTTCATCCAGTCCTACTGCAACACCGTGCCCACGCCCGAGGGCGGCACGCACGAGGCGGGCTTCTGGGCCGCGATCCTGAAGGGCATCCGCGCCTATGGCGAGCGGGTGAAGAACCGCAAGGCCGACCAGATCACGCGCGAGGACATGCTGACCGGCGGCTCGGCACTGATCTCGGTCTTCATCCGCGAGCCGTCCTTCGTCGGCCAGACCAAGGACCGGCTTTCGACCGAAGAGGCTGCGAAATGGGTCGAAAGTGCGGTCCGCGACCATTTCGACACCTGGCTTGCCGCCGACCCGAAATCGGCGGGCGCGATCCTGGACTTCCTGGTCCTGCGGGCCGAGGAACGGCTGCGCCGCCGCGCGGAAAAGGAAACCAGCCGCAAGACCGCGACCAAAAGGCTGCGCCTGCCCGGCAAGCTGGTCGACTGTTCGGCCACCGCGCGAGATGGCACCGAACTGTTCATCGTCGAGGGCGATTCGGCCGGCGGCAGCGCCAAGATGGCCCGCGACCGCACCCATCAGGCATTGTTGCCGCTTCGGGGAAAGATCCTGAACGTCCTCGGCGCCGCCTCTGGCAAGCTCGGCCAGAACCAGGAGATCAACGACCTTTGCCAGGCGCTGGGCTGCGGCACCGCATCGAAGTTCAACCTGGACGATCTGCGCTACGACAAGATCATAATCATGACCGACGCCGACGTGGACGGCGCCCATATCGCCAGCCTTCTGATGACCTTCTTCTTCACCCAGATGCGCCCGCTGATCGACCGCGGACACCTCTACCTTGCCTGTCCGCCGCTCTACCGGCTGACGCAAGGCGCCCGCCGGCTCTATGTCGCCGATGATGCAGAGAAGGAGAAATGGTTGACCAAGGGATTGGGCGGAAAGGGAAAAATCGACGTGCAACGTTTCAAGGGCCTGGGCGAGATGGACGCCAAGGACCTGAAGGACACGACGATGAACCCCGCGACCCGCAAGCTGATCCGCGTCACCATCCACGAGGACGAACCGGGCGAGACGGGCGACCTGGTGGAACGGCTGATGGGCAAGAAGCCCGAGCTGCGCTTCCAGTTCATCAGCGAAAATGCGCGCTTCGCCGAAGAGCTCGACGTCTGAGCGGGCCCCATGGCGGCGCGCTGGGCGCGCGCCATAACAAAGTCTCAATTGTCGCCGAAAAGGACGAAATGCCCCCCTTTTTGGATAAGTTCATGCGCCCCCTTCTTGCCCTGGCCATCGCCGCCTTCGCCCTGCCCGCGCTCGGGCAGGACTATCCCGACAAGGAGAAGGTCCAGGAGGCGCAGCTGGGGTTTCAGCCCTATCAGGATGTGAAGATCGACGTCGATTGCGGCGATCCGAAGAATTCGGCGCAGGAGCTGATCTGCGACGACGACCAGCTCTGGCAAATGACCCGCCTGGATACCTGGGCCTATGTCTACGCCAGGGAGGCGGAAAAGGGTGAGCCGTTGGACCATGCCAATCCGCCGATCGACATGACCTTCGTGGCGGCCCGCGACCGTTGCCACGATGCGGCCTGTCTCATCACGGTGATCGAGGCGCACACCAACAGGTCGCTGGGCGACATGTCGCCCTACAATCTGAAGTAGGGCGACAGGGGGCGGCAGCCCTCAGCGGGCGATCGTCACCGAACAATGCGCGCGCCCCGCGACGTCGGCCGCGACCGAGCCGAGCATCAGCCGCGACAGGCCGCGCTTGTCGCCCGTGCCCATGAAGATATGGTCGATCCCATGCGTTTCGGCATAGTTGACGATGCCGGTTGCCGCCTCGCGCGACCGGACCGTCGCCAACTCGACCTTGGTCGCGCCGTGCTTGCCGGCCAGTTCGGCCGCTTCGGTCAGGATCTTGTCAAGCTCCTCGTCCGGCCAATGGTTGATCGTCGGCCCGCGGCCGCCGCCATGAGCGACATTGACCGCGCAGATCGTCAGATGGGCCTTCTCGGCCTTGGCGGCCTCGGCAGCCAGGATAACCGCGACTGCGGAATGATCGGTGCCGTCGGTTGCGCACAGGAATTTCTTGGTCATCGCACCCTCCTTTTCCGGGATGCGACTATCCTAGCGCGGCAGCCGCACCCCTCACCTTGACCTGCGTCAATGATGGCAGGGGTGCGCCGCCACGAAAACCCCGCAGTCGGGCGCCGCCCGCGCCGGACTTATCCAAAAATAGGTGCTGCCCAAAAGTGGGCGGGGCGCAAAAATAGGCGGGGCGCGTGAAACCACGCGCCCCGTCTGGCCCGGCATGAGGGAAGCAAACTTCCCCCGCAGGCTTCCTCAGCGGCCGCCGCGCACCGAGGTAAAAGTGACGTCCGCAGTGCGGCCGCGCTTGGTCTGGGACCCATGGCCCAGGCGGGCCAGAGCGTCGGTGCGGCCTTTGCGGGCGAGTTCGGAGAAATTGGTCATCTGTCTGGTCCTTTCTGGAACCTGCGCTCGACGGCGCTGATGGGGGAAGGTCGGCGTGTGTCGGGTGGGACGTCCCTTGCGTCAGGGACGGCCGGTTGCCTGCATGAAATGGGCATTTTCGTGACGGATGTTCTGACGGAACCGGGTGCCCGCCATGGCGCAGGGCATGCCCACACCCCCGGCGAAGCCCGCACGACCCATCTGGCCAGAGCGGTAAGTCCTTGTCATCTCAAGCATATCCGTCATCGTTCCGCCCTTTCTTCTTCTGACCGTTCTTTTTTCCTGGCGTCTTAACGTCGCCTTAATCTGTCCGTGAGAACATAGTTGTTCCTCACTCATGGCCGAATCCGGGCAGAGTCGCGTCAGAAGTGTGGCTTTCCGGGGGTCATTTCATGGCAAATGCCTTCAATCCCGCCCCTTGCAGGGCCGGAGAGGTTTTGCACAACGCGCCGCCAAGGCAAAAGGAAGGCGGCTTATATGAGTTCTTGTGCCCTTGGCGGCCCCTCTTTTTCTGCCTGTGGGGGTCTGGGCTCTGCAGGAAAGGGAATGCCGGAATAGGGGCGCCTTGCCGCAGCAGTCGTCGGAAATGTCGGGATGTTTCTTGGCCTTAGGCGGCCTGTCTCCTTCTGGGCTCAAATGGTCGGCGAAGGGAAAATCGCCGCTCGGTGAAAAAGTTCAGTTCAATTGCACAATCTTCATAACAGTTATTTCACGCCGAATCAACGTTTTTCCGCGCCTTTGCCGGTTTCGTGACCCGCCAGAGCGTCAGCGCCAGAAGCGGCAGGACGGAATAAACCATCATCGGCAGCGCCTCCGTGACCAGGACCCAGTGCACGAGGGTCAGGATGGCGGCCGGATAGGTCAGCCGCTGCAGCTGCTTCCAGCGCAGGCCAAGCCGGCGGACCATCCCGTCGGTCGAGGTCAGGGCAAGCGGCACCATCAAAAGGAGCGCGAGCCAGCCGGTCCCGATCCGCAGATGGGTGATCGTCCGGATGAATTCGGCCCAGTCAGCCGTCCGCAGCCATAGCGCCAGGTGAAAGAGCGTATAGAGAAAGGCCGCGACACCCAGGTGGCGGCGATGGCGGCGCAGAACGCGCGCCGACGGGCCGACGAGCTGCATGACGGGCGTCACCATCAGGCACAGGATCAGCATCCAGGCCGCAAGGTCGCCCGATACCAGCACATAATCAACCGGCCGATGGCTCAGGTGGCGCCAGACCATCCAGATCGCCGGGAAGGCCAGCACCAGCCATAGCGAATAGTCCCTGACCCGGCGGTCCGTCCGCAGCTCGGCCATCGCTTACTCCGCCGCCAGGGCGGGGGTCGCCCCCTCTTTCTTGACCTCGAACTCCTCGTGGTAGGACCGTTCGACGTTCACGTTCCACACATCGTTCTTCTCGCCCAGGATATTGCGCGCGGCAAACATGGCCGACAGCATCGAATGGTCCTGGTTGTTGTAGCGGTGCAGGCCGTTCCGCCCGACCGTCTGGAAGTTTTCAAGGCCCATGAGCCACTCCTCCAGCACGTCGAGCGCCTCGCGGTAGTCGCCGTCATAGACCGGGTAGGCCTTCGGCTGGCGGATGATCGCAGCGCCGATCACGT
>CAMFGW010000064.1 GCA_945952025.1 uncultured Paracoccaceae bacterium | reverse complement strand
ATGGCGGCGGCGAGGAAGGACAGGACCAGGAGTGCCGTCGCATCCTCGCGCGGGACGCCGCGCGAGCGCAGGTAAAAGAGCGCGGTTTCGTCGATCGCCCCGGTGGTCGAGCCGTGCGAGCATTTCACGTCGTCGGCGTAGATCTCAAGCTCGGGCTTGCCCAGGAACTGGCTGCCGTCGTCCAGAAGCAGCGCCTGGCTGATCTGGTAGCCGTCGGTCTTCTGCGCGCCGGACCGGACCAGGATCTTGCCCTGGAAGGTGCCGACGGCGCCGTTTCGCAGGACCTTCTTGAAGACCTGCCGGCTTTCGCAGCCGACCGCGCCATGGGTGACGAAAACCGTGTCGTCGTGTAGAAACGGCACATCCGCGCCATCGCCGAGCGCCGCGCCCGCGACATGGGCCACGGCCCCGTCGCCCGCGATCTCGATCACCGCCTCGTTCCGCGTCAGCCGCCCGTTCGCGGCCAGCGTGAAGGACTTGGCGGTCGCGCCCCTGGCAAGGCGCGTGACCATGGCGGTCGCCGTCAGCCGCTCGGGGTCGGGCCCCTGGAGGCGGACATGGTGGAAGCGCGCGCCCTTGGCCACGTCGACCTCGGCCAGCGTCACGAAGCGGTGCGCGGCGCTGCCGGTTTCCAGAAGCGTCAGTTCCGCATCCGGCTCTAGCTGCACGAGGTGGTGCAGGACCGCGTCGGTCACGCTGCCGGAATGGCGATAGTCCAGGTGGACCGGCCGTTCGACGCGGCCCGTCACGCGCAAGAGGATGCCGTCGGTCGCCGCCGCCGTCGCCAGCGTCGCGAAGGGGCGCGGCACGGGGGTCTGGGCCAGAAGCTCCAGCCGCCCGAAGAGGGCCTTGGCCCAGCCGGGTTCCGCGCCGGGCTTCAGGGTGGCGAGCCTCTGGACCTCGATCCCCTGCCCCGCCAGATCGGGCGAGGACAGCGCGGGGTCGAAGCGGCCGTCGGTGAAGGCGATGGTCAGGCTGTCGCGATCCGCCAGAAGGCGCGCGTCGGCCTCTGCCGCCTGTCCGGCGGGCTTCAGCGTCGGGGCGCTGAGCGGAGCCGCGTCGGCGAAGCGCCAGTATTCGTCGCGCCGTCCCGGCAGGCCCATGGCCAGGAAGCGCGCCCGCGCCTCGGCCCGTTCGGCCTGAAAGGCGGGCGCAGGTGCTGCGAGCGCGTCCAGCCGCGCCTCTGCCGCGGCGACCCGCGCGGCGACCCGGTCGAGCGCGCCCATCACCGCACCCCTTCGGCGGTCAGCAGATCGCCGTAGCCGTTCGTCTCGACCTCGAGCGCCAGTTCGGGGCCGCCGGTGCGGATAATGCGGCCGTCGGCCATGATGTGCACCACGTCGGGGCGGATATGGTCCAGAAGCCGCTGGTAATGGGTGATGACAAGGAACGAGCGGTCCGGCGCGCGGAGCGCGTTCACGCCTTCGGACACCAGCTTCATCGCGTCCACGTCAAGGCCGGAGTCGGTTTCGTCCAGGATGCACATGCGGGGTTCCAGCATGGCCATCTGCAGGATTTCGTTGCGCTTCTTCTCGCCGCCCGAAAAACCCACGTTGACCGGGCGCTTCAGCATCTCGGCGTCGATATGCAGCCGCTTGGCCTTCTCGCGCACCTCGCGCAGGAAGTCGCCCGCGCTCAGTTCCGGCTCGCCCTTGGCCTTACGCTGGGCGTTCACCGCCGTCCTGAGGAAGGTCATGTTGCCGACGCCGGGAATTTCGACCGGATACTGGAACGCCAGGAAGAGGCCCGTCGCGGCGCGCTCTTCCGGCTCCATCTCCAGAAGGTCCTCGCCCAGAAGCGTCGCGCTGCCTTGCGTTACCTTGTAGCCGTCACGGCCGGACAGGACGTAGGACAGCGTCGATTTCCCCGACCCGTTCGGCCCCATGATCGCATGGACCTTGCCCGGTTGAATCGTCAGGTTCACGCCCTTGAGGATCTGCTTGCCCCCCTCTTCGAGTTCGGCGTGCAGGTTGCGGATGTCTAGCATGGGGTCCTCATCAAAAGGCAAAGGGCGGCCGGGGCCTTGGGGACCCGGACCGCCGCGAAGGGGGTGGAGTTGGGGGCGCTTACTCTTGCGTCTGCTGGGTCGCGGGCGTCAGTGCGGCCTGGAGTGCGGGGTTGGCCTGCGCCATCGCCGTGACGCCGAAGTGCGCCAGAAGGCAGCCAAGGACCAGCGCCTGCAAACGGCCCTTGGTCGAAAGGTGCAGGATGGCGGTCAGGGCCATGGCGACCATCAGCGCCAGAAGGAAGACGCCGCGCCCCTCGAGCGTGTAGACCGCCTTCGGCAGCCCGCTCATGTGCGTCGCGACCGCGTAGCCGATCTTGCCGGCCAGGACTGACAGCGCGCCCGCCAGAAGCGCGACGCCGATCATCAGCTTGTCGCGGGGCGCCATGCGGCCCTTCCTGTTCTGGGCCGAATATTTGCGGTTGTAGGCCTGATGCGTCTGCTTGCCGGGGATGTCGGAATGTTCGAACTGCTGGCCGGAACTGATCCGCGCGAGCCGCTCTGCGAAGGCCGACTTCTGATCCATGACAGCTTGCATCCCCGGTCCCCGTTAATCCTGTTCTTGAGGTAAGGTATGGGGGCGCATTCAGGCTGAAATATGAAGCGTTTCGGGCGGATTCAGGCAACTCTTCGCGGCTCCTCGCGACAGACAACGGTGTGACGCTACGTAAATGTGGCCCTTTCGCGGCGGCGGCGAAGGTGCGCGACCGCAGCGCCTGGGTCGCCGGGCGGCCCTGATGCAGTCGCGACGGGGGTGTGACCTTCGCCCTCATCGCGCTATTCCACCGTCACGGCGGTGCCAGAGGCCGCCACCATCAGCATGTTGTTGATGACCTCATAGTCGAGGTCGACGCCGACGATGGCATCGGCGCCCAGACGCTCGGCTTCGGCCTGCATCTCGTCCAGCGCGGTTTTCCGGGCCCGGCCCAGTTCCTTTTCATAGGCGCCGGACCGGCCGCCGACGATGTCGCGCACCGAAGCGAAGACATCGCGGAAGATATTGGCGCCAAGGATCGCCTCGCCGGTGACGATGCCGTGGTAGCGGGTGATGCGCCGGCCTTCGAGCGTGGGGGTGGTCGTGACGATCATCGACTGCGTCCCCCGGGTTCGGCACCGAGCCGAAGGGACGTCGCGCGCAATTGCCGATCCGCAGGCTGGCAGGTCATCACCCGACGCTCCCCTCGAGGCTGATCGCGACCAGGCTCTGCGCTTCCATGGCAAATTCCATCGGCAGGGCCTGCAGGACCTCGCGGCAGAAGCCGTTGACGACCAGCGCGACCGCCTCTTCCTCGCCCACGCCACGGGCGCGGCAATAGAAGAGCTGGTCGTCGTCGACCTTCGATGTCGTCGCCTCATGCTCGACGCGCGAGGTGCTGTTCTTGACCTCGATGTAGGGAACCGTATGGGCGCCGCAGCGGTCGCCGATCAGAAGGCTGTCGCACTGCGTATAGTTCCGGCTGTTCGCGGCCTTGGGGTGCATGCTGACAAGCCCCCGGTAGGTGTTCTGCGCATGGCCCGCCGAGATGCCCTTCGACACGATGCGCGAGCGGGTGTCGCGGCCGAGGTGGATCATCTTCGTCCCGGTGTCGGCCTGCTGGCGGTTGTTGGCGATGGCGATCGAATAGAACTCGCCTTGGCTTTCGTCGCCGCGCAGGATGCAGGAGGGGTATTTCCATGTGATGGCCGAGCCGGTTTCCACCTGGGTCCACATGACCTTGGCCCGGTCGCCCCGGCAGTCGGCGCGCTTGGTCACGAAGTTGTAGATGCCGCCGCGGCCTTCCTCGTCGCCCGGGAACCAGTTCTGGACGGTCGAATATTTCACCTCCGCATCCTTCAGGATGACGATTTCCACGACCGCCGCGTGAAGCTGGGCGATGTCGCGCTTCGGCGCCGTGCAGCCCTCGAGGTAGCTCACATAGGCGCCCTCGTCGGCGATGATGAGCGTGCGCTCGAACTGGCCGGTGTTTTCGGCGTTGATGCGGAAGTAGGTCGAGAGCTCCATCGGGCAGCGCGTGCCCTTCGGGATGTAGACGAACGAGCCGTCGGAAAAGACCGCGCTGTTCAGCGTGGCGAAGAAGTTGTCCGACTGCGGCACGACCGAGCCGAGGTATTGCCGCACAAGGTCGGGGTAGTCGCGGATCGCCTCGGAAATCGGGCAGAAGATGACGCCGGCCTTGGCCAGTTCCTCCTTGAAGGTGGTGCCGACAGACACGGAATCGAATACCGCATCGACCGCGACCTTGCGCGCCTCGGACGGCGTGCCGCCCTCGATCCCGGCAAGGATCGCCTGTTCCTTCAAGGGGATGCCCAGCTTCGTGTAGGTCGCCAGAAGCTTGGGATCGACCTCGTCCAGCGACTTCGGCTTTTCCGCCATGCTCTTGGGCCGGGCGTAGTAATACTGGTCCTGATAGTCGATTTCCGGGTAGTTGAGCATCGCCCAACGCGGCTCTTCCATGCCCTGCCAGCGGCGGAAGGCGGCAAGGCGCCAGTCGAGCATCCACTCGGGCTCGCCGTTCTTTTCGCTGATGAGCCGCACGATGTCCTCGTTCAGGCCCTTCGGCGCATACTCGGTCTCGATCTCGGTTTCCCAGCCGTATTTGTAGGCGCCCATGGACTGGACGGTTTCGACCGTTTCGCGGTCGACGCCATCGCGCACCTCGAGCTTGGTCATGTCGGTTCCGTTCATGTCACTCCTTCCCCGCCCCTCAGGCGGCCCGGGCGCGGATGCGGGCTTCGGCCGCGATCCATGCGTCGGTGAATTGGGTCAGCTGGGCCTCTGTCACGGAGGGCCCGGTGGAAATGCGGATGGCCGAGGCCGCGTCGGCCTCTGAATGGCCCATGGCCTTCAGGACGCGGCTCGCGCGGACCTTGCCGGACGAGCAGGCCGACCCGGCCGAGACGGCAAAGCCCGCAAGGTCCATCTGCATGACCTGCGTCTCTCCCTTCCAGCCCGGCCTCAGAAGGCAAGTGGTGTTGGGCAGGCGGGGGCGGTCGCGGCCGACGACGATGGCCCCCGGCACGGCGTCCAGCAGCCGCGCCTCCATCCGGTCGCGGCGGTCCGCCACCTGATCCCAGAGGCCCGACGCCAGATCGGCGAGCGCGGCCTTCATCGCCGCCGCCATCCCCAGGATGCCGATCAGGTTTTCGGTCCCCGACCGGCGGCCCTTTTCCTGGCCGCCGCCTGGCAGAAGGGGGGCTATGTGGCGGGCGTCCTTCACCAGAAGGACCCCTGCCCCCTTGGGACCGCCGAGCTTGTGGCCAGAGGCGATGGCGAAGGCGGCGCCCGACCAGCCGAAAGCGATCGGCAGGCGACCGACCGCCTGCACGGCGTCGACGAAAAGCCCGCCCGGCGCGTCCGGCAGCGGGTCGGTGACAATGCCCGTCTCGCCATTGGCAAGGCCGACTGCCAGCAGGCCACCCGCACCGCGCGCATGGGCCTGAAGCGCGTCATGGGCGGTCGGATCGACGGTCACGTCGGCGAACTGGGCCAGAACGCTCGCCCCTTCGGTCGCGCCAGAGGTAAAGACGACCTCTTCGGCCCGCGCGCCCAGTGCCTCGGCCACCTCGTCACGGGCGCGCTCCATCGCCATCTTCGCCGCCCGCCCCTCGGCATGGACCGAGGAGGGATTGCCGACCAGATCGCAGGCCACAGCCATCGCGGCCCGCGCCTCGGGCCGCAGGGGTGCTGTCGCGTTCCAGTCGAGGTAGGCGCGGCCGCTCATCGTGCGGCCCCGGCCTGCAGGGGGCGACAGACGGTCATTCGTCCACCAGCGTGAAAAGGGCTGGCACCGCCGGACAGGGCTTCAGCCCGTTCTGGATCACATCCGCCATCGTGGTCTGGTGCAGGAAGACATAGACATGGGCCGAGAGCCCTTCCCAGAGCCGGTTGGTCAGGCTTTGCGCCCGGCTGCCGGACACGCCCCCGGTGACGCCCGCCCCGGTGTGCAGCGCGCTGACGGTTTCATCGACGGCGCCCAGAACCTCGCTCACCCTGATGTCGGCGGGATCGCGCGACAGGCGGTAGCCGCCGCCCGGACCGCGCGCGGCCGCGACCAGCCCCGCCCGGCGCAACTTGACGAAGAGCTGTTCCAGATAGGGCAGAGAAATGTCCTGTCGCCGGGCGATTTCGGACAGCGAGGTCAGCGCATCAGGCCCGGCCGTGGCCAGATCGGTCAGCGCGACCATCGCATAACGCCCTTTCGTCGACAGTTTCATCGGCCCGGCCCCCTGCCGACGGCTGTAAATCATTGACGCGAGCCGGATGGCCGCTTAACTCCATCCCGACCCGTCCGGCCCTTGCGGTTTCAGCCGCTCGCGACCATCTCACTTAGAACCATTCTAGGGAACCTGAGCAAATTCGTCAAGAATGAGGGCGTGGCCTTCGCTGCCGAAAGCGGCGCTTTCCACCCTGCCTCGGACGTCCCGCATCTTATGTAGCGAGAAACATGCCCGAAGTCATCTTCCCCGGCCCCGACGGTCGCCTCGAAGGCCGCTATCATGCGCAGCGAGCGCCGGACGCGCCCATCGCCATCCTGCTGCACCCCCATCCGCAGTTCGGGGGTACGATGAACAATCGTGTCGTCCACCGGCTGCACTATGCCTTCTATGAAATCGGCTTCAACGTCCTGCGCTTCAACTTCCGCGGCGTCGGGCGCAGCCAGGGCGAATATGACCAGGGGATCGGCGAGTTGTCGGATGCCGCCTCGGCGCTCGACTATCTTCAGACCATGAACCCCAATTCCAAACATTGCTGGGTCGCGGGCTTTTCCTTCGGCGCCTGGATCGGCATGCAGCTTCTGATGCGCCGGCCCGAGATCACGGGCTTCGTCTCGGTCTCGCCGCCCGCCAACATCTACGACTTCTCGTTCCTGGCCCCCTGCCCCTCGTCCGGCCTGATCATCAACGGCACCGCCGACAAGGTCGCGCCGATGAAGGACACGCTGTCGCTGGTCGGCAAGCTTCGCGACCAGAAGGGCATCACCATCACGCACGAAAAGATCGAGGGTGCGGGCCACTTCTACGAGGATGAAGAGGCGCACATGCAGCCGATGATCCAGATCGTTCAGGACTATGTCCGCCGCCGCCTTGGCGAAGCGTCGCGCTAGGGGGACGAGATGGGAGTTGTGGACGATCTGGGCGACGATCTGGCGCTCAAGACCCTGGCGGCGATGGACGAGCTGGACAACGACCGCTTCTATAATGACGTGGCCAAGGTGATCGGCGCCTCGTCGCCGACGCTGCAAGAGGCATTCCTGACCGCGATCCGCATCCGGCTGGCGGCCATTCGCGGCCACAAGTTCCTCGACGCGACGCTGAGCGCCAAGCGCGAGGGCGGCAAGGCCCCCGAAGCGCCGCGCGATTCGTCGGCGCACTAAGGGGCGCTGGACGGTGCGGGGCTGACTGCCCCGCTTCCCGATCCTGCCGCCGGCGGCTAATCTTCCGCCATGACCCAAAATGCCCCCCTGACCGCCGCCGAATCGGACCGCCTTGCGCGGCAGTTCGACTTCCTGACCGAGGCTGACCGGCTGAAGTCCGTCCTGCGCGCCACGACGCTCGCCGACGGATCGCGGCGGGAAAATTCCGGCGAACACAGCTGGCACCTGGCGCTTTACGCTCTGGTCCTGGCCGATCAGGCCGGCCCCGGCGTGGATCTGACCCGCGTCGTCAAGATGCTGATCCTGCATGATCTGGTCGAAATCGACACGGGCGACGTGCCGATCCATTCCGCGAACGGCCAGGCCCATGCGAGTGCGGCGACCCTTGCCGCCGAGGCGCGCGCCGCCGACCGCATCTTCGGCCTGCTGCCCGCCGACCAGGCCCGCGACCTGCGCGCGCTCTGGGACGAGTTCGAGGCCGCCGAAAGCCCCGACGCCCGCTTCGCCAAGGCGCTCGACCGCGTGCAGCCGGTCATGCAGAACCTTGCCTCGGGCGGGGGAACGTGGGCCACCTACAACGTCACTTTCGAGCAACTGGAATCCCGCGTCGGCGCCAAGGCCACCCCCGGCGCGCCCCGGCTTTGGGCCTGGGTGCGCGGGCGGGTCCGGCCCTGGTTCGAGGCGCAGGGGTGACAGCCTACAACGCTTCAGTATACCTTCGCATACCGCGCTTCCCCTCGCCGCGCTTTTCCGCTAAGACGCCGGCAACCGAATCCCAGACCCGGAGTGCCCCATGAGCAAGATCAAAGTCGCCAACCCCATTGCCGAGCTTGACGGCGACGAGATGACCCGGATCATCTGGCAGGTCATCAAGGACAAGCTGATCCTGCCCTACCTCGACATTCCGCTCGACTACTACGACCTGGGCATCGAGAACCGCGACCGCACCAACGACCAGGTGACGATCGACGCGGCGCACGCGATCCAGCGCCACGGCGTCGGCGTCAAATGCGCCACGATCACCCCCGATGCGGCGCGGGT
>CAMFGW010000063.1 GCA_945952025.1 uncultured Paracoccaceae bacterium | reverse complement strand
GGTCGGGGTCGATGCGCAGCCGGCTTTCCAGCGGCGGGACCGAGCGTTGATGGCAATCCGGGCGTTCGCAGATCCGGCAGGAAATGCCGATCGGCTCATAAGCGCGCGCGTTCGTCAGGTCCAGGTCGTCGGCATAGACCAGGCCCCCGGCATGGCTGACCTCGCAGCCAAGTGCTATGGCATAGCGGCGGACCGGCGCATTCCACGACCCACCCGACTTCGACACGTCCCGCGCAAGACATAAGTAGCGCACCCCGTCCGGCGTCTCGGCCAGCTGGCGCAGGAAGCGGCCCGGCGTCTCGAAGGCGCGGTAGACGTTCCAGAGCGGGCAGGCCCCCCCGAAACGCGCGAACTGGAGCCGCGTGGCCGAATGGCGCTTGGTGATGGTGCCGGCCTGGTCGACGCGCACGAAGAAGAAGGGGATGCCCTTCATCCCCGGCCGTTGCAGGGTGGACAGCCGGTGTGCCACCTGCTCGATCGAGGCGCCGAAGCGGTCGGCGAGCCGTTCGAGGTCATGGCGCAACTCTTCGGCCGCCGCGTGGAAGGCCCGGTAGGGCATCAGCGCCGCCCCGGCGAAATAGTTCGCAAGCCCGATCCGGGCGATGGCGCGCGCGGTGTCAGACGAAAAGCGCGCAAGGTCGAGCGTCGCCTCCAGAAGGTCGGCCTGGGTCAGAAGGGCGATCTGGTGCAGAAGCTGGAAGCGCTGCGTCGGCCCGTCGCTGCGCGAGGAGAGGTAAAGCACGTCGCCCTCACGGGCGCGCATGGTCGGAATATCGGAAAATGACAATTTCAGCCCGTGCTGGCCCAGCACCTCCGTCGCGCGATCGGCTAGGGATTTCCCGACGTTTTCATGGGTCGCGAACCGCTCGGCCGCGCGATCCACCGCATCCAGGTAATTGTCGCAATAGTGAAAGAAGTCGCGCACCTCTTCCCAGGGTGACGACCGTGGCCCGGTGTCGTCGCGGCCGAGCGCCTCGGACAGGGACGCGAGCCGTTCGCTGCCCTGCCGATAGGCGCGGTGCAGTTCCAGGAACGCCCGCGCGAAGGCCGGCGCGTTGGTCGCCGCGAGCCTCAGGTCCGACAGGGGCGTCGCCATGCCGGAAAAGACCGGATCGGCCATTGCCTCGCGCATGTCGGCCACGATCCGCTCGGCATCGCCGGTCGCCAGTTCGCTCACATCCATGCCGAAGTCGGTCGCGAGCGCCAGCACCACGGCGGCCGAAAGCGGCCGGTGGTTGTTCTCCATCTGGTTGAGGTAGGGCAGCGACACGCCCAGCCGGTCGGCAAAGGTCTTTTGCGTCAGGCCAAGGCGGGTGCGCGTCTCGCGCAGCTTGACCCCGGCATAAAGCTTCTGCGTGGCCATGGCGCCCTCGTGTTTGCTAAACCATTCCTAGGGTTTGCAAACCTGTCGCGCAAGCGGCTCAGCGCCCCAGTTGACCCTGGCGCCCCAGCCGCCGTGCGCGCCGGATGACCATAACCATGGCGATAGACGACAGGGCTGATGAGGCGGCCATCAGGACCAGAAGCGTGATATGCCCCGACGCCTCGGTCATCAGGGGGCCGGACAGCGCCGCAAGGCCCGCACCGCCCCCGATCATCAGCGCGCCGCCAAGGCCCGAGGCGGACCCGGCCAACTGCGGGCGGACGGACAGAAGACCCGCATTGGCATTCGGCAGCGTCATCCCGTTGCCGACGGCCATCAGGCCGACGACAGGAAAGAAGAGCATGGGGTGCGGCGGCCAGAGCGCGGCAGCCAGTGCGCCGAGGCAAAGACACGCCGTTGAAACGAGCGTGCCGAGATAGGCCATCCGGTCGAGCCCGATCCGCACCGAATAGCGCCCTGCCAGGAAGTTCCCGAGCGCGTAGCCGAGGCCGGGCGCCGCGAAATAGCTGCCGACTTCGGCCGGTGTCAGGTGAAAGATGCGCTCGCCCACAAAGGGCGCGCCCCCGAGGTAGGCGTAAAAGCCGCCCGAGGCGAAACTCGCCGTCGCGGCATAGCCCCAGAAGCGGGGTGATCGGAAAAGCGCGGGATATTCGGCGATCTGTTCCCCGAGGGTGCGCCCGATGGGGCGCGACGTCTCGCCCAGATCGGCCCAAAGAAGCCCGAGCGTCAAGAAGCCGAGCGCGATCAGCAGAACGAAGCTCGCCCGCCAGCCGAACGTCTGGTCTAGGACCCCGCCAATCGCCGGGCCGACCATCGGCACGACCGACATGGCCATGGTCACATAGCCGATCATCGAGGCCGCATGTTCGGTCGGCACCATGTCGCGGATCACCGCGCGCGACAGGGCCATGCCGGTCGCGATCACCGCCTGAACCACCCGTGCGGCCAGAAACAGGCCCGCAGTCGGGGCGGCGGCGGCCGCGACGCTCGCCAGGATGAAGAGCGCGGTCGCGGCCAGAATGACCGGGCGCCGCCCGTAGCGGTCCGAAATCGGGCCGACGACAATCTGCAGGACCGCGCTGCCCGCCAGATAGGCCGAGACGGACAGCTGCATGACGGAATAATCGACGCCAAAGCCCCGCGCCATGTCCGGAAGCGAGGGCAGGAAAATGTTCATCGCCAGCGTCGACAGCCCGGCGAGCAGAACGAGCGTCCCGATATGAGGCGGGGTCGAGCGGTCCAGGAAGCGGGCTGGCTTCATCCCCGACCCCTCATCCCTGCCCGCCGCCCTGGAAGACGAAGGCCGCGCCGGCCGCGATCAGCGCGAAGCCCACCGCATGGTGCCAGGTCAGCCGCTCGCCGAGCCACGCCCAGGAGAAGATGGCGAAGACGATCAGGGTGATGACCTCTTGGATCGTCTTCAGTTGTGCCGCCGACAGCGCGCCGTAGCCCCAGCGGTTCGCCGGCACCTGCAGGCAATATTCGAAGAAGGCGATCCCCCAGCTGGCCAGGATCGCGATCCACAAGGGCGAGGAGCGAAAGCGCAGGTGGCCATACCAGGCGAAGGTCATGAAGACGTTCGAGGCGGTCAGAAGGACGATGGTCAGGATCGGGGCGGGGATCGCGGGCATGGGGCAAACCGAAGGGTCAGGGGACCCGTTTCCCTTACGCCCGCAGATGGCACTTCGCGAGGGTCAATCGTCCGCCCGGCGCCGAAGGGGGTGATTTGCAATTTGCAGAAGTAAGCGGGTCATAAATTTGCAAAGTTGCGGCTTTCCGCTTTGACCCACTGGCGGGCGGGTCTATAGGCGGGTCTGTGAAGGGCAGCGCCGGTGCGGAGGAAGACCATGAAGGACATTCTGGGCGAGTTGGAAGCCCGCCGCGCCGAGGCACGCCTTGGCGGCGGCCAGCGCCGCATCGACGCGCAGCACGCGCGCGGCAAGCTGACGGCGCGCGAGCGGATCGAGCTACTGCTCGACGACGGCTCGTTCGAGGAGTTCGACATGTTCGTCGCCCACCGCGCCACCGACTTCGGCATGCAGGCCGAACGCCCGGCGGGCGACGGGGTGGTGACCGGCTGGGGCACGATCAACGGCCGCATGGTCTATGTGTTCAGCCAGGACTTCACCGTCTTCGGCGGCTCGCTCTCGGAAACCCACGCGCAAAAGATCTGCAAGATCATGGACATGGCGCTTCAGAACGGCGCGCCGGTCATCGGGCTGAACGATTCCGGCGGCGCGCGCATCCAGGAGGGCGTCGCCTCGCTTGCCGGCTATGCCGAGGTCTTCCAGAAGAACGTGCTCGCCTCGGGCGTCGTGCCGCAGATCAGCGTCATCATGGGGCCCTGCGCAGGCGGCGCGGTCTATTCGCCGGCGATGACCGACTTCATCTTCATGGTGAAGGACACGTCCTACATGTTCGTGACCGGCCCCGACGTCGTGAAGACGGTCACGAACGAGATCGTGACGGCCGAGGAACTGGGCGGCGCCTCCACGCACACCAAGAAGTCCTCGGTCGCGGACGGCGCCTTCGAAAACGATGTCGAGGCGCTGGCCGAGATTCGCCGCCTGTTCGACTTCCTGCCGCTCAACAACCGCGAGCGCGCGCCGACGCGGCCCTTCTTTGACGATGTGGCGCGGCTTGAGCCCAGCCTCGATACGTTGATCCCCGACAACCCAAACCAGCCCTATGACATGAAAGAACTGATCCTGAAGGTCGCGGACGAGGGCGATTTCTTCGAGGTCCAGAAGGATTACGCCGCCAACATCATCACCGGCTTCATCCGCATCGAAGGCCAGACGGTCGGCGTGGTCGCGAACCAGCCGATGGTGCTGGCGGGCTGCCTCGACATCGACAGCAGCCGCAAGGCCGCCCGCTTCGTGCGCTTTTGCGATGCCTTCGAAATCCCGATCCTGACGCTCGTCGACGTGCCGGGCTTCCTGCCGGGCACCAGCCAGGAATATGGCGGCGTCATCAAGCACGGCGCGAAGCTTCTTTTCGCCTATGGCGAGGCGACGGTGCCGAAGGTCACGGTCATCACCCGCAAGGCCTATGGCGGGGCCTATGACGTGATGTCCTCCAAGCATCTGCGCGGCGACTTCAACTACGCCTGGCCCACGGCAGAGATCGCAGTGATGGGCGCGAAGGGCGCGGTCGAGATCCTGTATCGGAGCGAGTTGGGCGACAGGGACAAGATTGCCGAGCGCACGAAGGAATATGAGGGCCGCTTTGCCAACCCCTTCGTCGCCGCCGAAAAAGGCTTCATCGACGAGGTCATCATGCCCCATTCCACCCGCCGCCGCGTGGCGCGGGCCTTCGCGAGCCTCAGGACCAAGAAGCTCGCGAACCCATGGAAGAAGCACGACAATATTCCGCTGTGAGGGCATGATGAGGGGCGCAACGCGCATCGGCCTGGTCCTGGCGCTGGTCATCGGCACGGGGGCCATAGCGCAGGATCAGGACGCGGATTCGGGCGCGGATTCGGGCGCGGAGTCGGGCACCAGCGCCGAACGGGTCGAGGCGGCGAAGGACGCCGCCGGCGTTCCCGTCGACTTGGCGCTGCCCTCTGGCCAGAAGGTGCGCTGGCTCGAGACCCTGCGCGACATCGGCGGACCGGCCGGGCTGACCTACCGCTTCCGCTTCCTTGCGCCCGCCATCGCGAAGAAGGGCGGCACCGTTTCGGCCGAGGCCGTGCAGGACGACATGCAGGCGCTGTGCGACGGCTTTGCACTGCCGCGCCTGCCACATCAGGGGCCAAGGCCCGAAGAGCTGGTCATCAGCCTGTCGGACAAGCCCGTGGCCTTCGGTGCGGCGACCCCCGGCGTGACTCAGTATTTCGAGGCCTACCGCCCCGACGGCGCCACCTGCGCGTGGGAGGGGTTCTGATGCGGACCCATGATGCGCAGGCGCAACAGCACCACCGCCTTTCGTCCCGGGCCACTCTCCCTTCGGTGGCGCTCCGTGCTAGTCTGGCGCTGGCCGCCCGTCAGGGTTGGCCGGATCACAGAACAGAGACCCCCGGCGTTCTGCGCACGCGGGTCCGATTGAGCAGGAGCCTCTCATGTCGACCAAGACCGCTACGCGCACAGCAATCCTTGCCGCTGTCCTTCTGGCCGGGCTCGGCGCTTGCGCCAAGAAGCAACCGGACGCCGTCTATGTGCCCGACACCGGCGTCACGCAGGAACCGGCCTTCACCGGCAAGGTCTGAAACCGGGGCTGACGACTACAGGACAGGCCACAGGACGGGCCACAGGACGGGCCTGAAAGCGGTGCCCCAGACAGAAAGGGGGCGCCCATGCTGAAGCATCGCGGCTTTCCGGGGCGTCTGCCCAGTTCCGACCACCAGTTCGTCATCCGCCGCGCCAATGCCAAGGGCGCGACCCGGATCATCGTGCGGGAACGTTTCCGCGACCGCGCCGCCGTCGACCGGCGCGCGGACGAGGCCTTTCTGGCTGCGCTCTGGCAGCATTTCGGCGAAGAGCCGTTCGAGCGCGGCAACCTGGACGCCGGGCGCCTCTCGTGGCTCTTCGGGCGCGAGGTCGTGCCGGCCGAAGACCCGTTCGATCCCGAAAGCTACGAAGCGCTCCTGAAGGTCGACGCCGCCAAGGCGCGCGCGAGTTTTCCCCAGATTTTTGCGGAAAACGCCCCGCCGCCCGCCTGGGACGACGAGGATTAGGCATGTTCCCGCTTACCCCATGGGCCGCCGCGCAGCTTGCTGCCGACCCCTGCCGGGGCGGTGAGTTTTCCGTTGCGGCACGGGCCCCCGCGCGCAACTCTGTTGGGGCTGCCTGGTTCGGCATTGCCCGCCTTGGCCGCGATTGTGACGTGCCTATCCCTTCCCCTTCTCAGTGGCTCGTCCCTCGGTGGTTCGTCTGCCGGCGGGACGGGCCACCCCTTTCTGCGGCCCGGCGATTTGGCGCTCACGGCGGCGTGATCTGCGGCGCCGGCAGCAAATCGCACTTTTTCGTGTCCCTTCGGGCGGCTATGGTGTTGCGCACAACAATGCCAAACGGAGGCGGAGCATCATGTCCAAACTCAAACTCATCGCGGCCATCGCACTGGTCACTGCCGCTGCAGCCTGCCAGCAGCCGGGCTACAACAACGGCTATGGCCAGAAGAAGCCGGCGATCAACGCGAACTGTACCGCGCTTGGCGCGGTCGGTGGCGCGGCCCTTGGCGCTGCGACCGACAACAACATCGCCCAGACCGCCATCGTCGGCGGCGTGGCCGGTGCGCTGGCCGGCAACGCGGGCTATTGCGGCTGATCTGACCGCGGGCGCGCCCGACCGGCGCGCCGCGACACATATCATCAGGCCATCGGGGCTACGCGCCCCGGTGGCCTTTTTTTCGTCTGACGTCCCGAAGGAGCGCCCCGCATGTTCAAGAAGATCCTGATCGCCAATCGCGGCGAGATCGCCTGCCGCGTCATCAAGACGGCGCGCAAGATGGGGATCAAGACGGTCGCGGTCTATTCGGACGCCGACCGCAATGCGCTGCATGTGAAGATGGCCGACGAGGCGGTGCACATCGGCCCGCCGCCCGCCGCGCAAAGCTATATCGTCATCGACCGCATCCTGGAGGCCGTGCGCCAGACCGGGGCCGAGGCGGTGCACCCGGGCTATGGCTTCCTGTCCGAACGCCGTGATTTTGCCGCCGCACTCGAGGCGATGGGCGTCGTCTTCATCGGGCCGCCCAGCCCGGCAATCGAGGCGATGGGCGACAAGATCACCTCGAAGAAGATCGCGGCCGAGGCGGGCGTCTCGACAGTGCCCGGCTACATGGGCCTGATCGCCGATGCCGACGAGGCCGTGAGGATCAGCCGAGAGGTCGGCTATCCGGTCATGATCAAGGCCAGCGCGGGCGGCGGCGGCAAGGGCATGCGCATCGCCTGGACCGACGACGAGGCGCGCGAGGGGTTCCAGTCATCGAAGAACGAGGCGGCGGCGAGTTTCGGCGACGACCGCATCTTCATTGAAAAGTTCGTGACCCAGCCCCGCCACATCGAAATCCAGGTCTTGGCCGACAAGCACGGCAATGTCGTCTACCTGAACGAGCGCGAATGTTCGATCCAGCGCCGGAACCAGAAGGTGATCGAAGAGGCGCCCTCGCCCTTCCTTGACCCCGCGACCCGCAAGGCCATGGGCGAACAGGCCTGCGCCCTGGCGAAGGCCGTGGGCTACACCAGCGCCGGGACGGTCGAGTTCATCGTCGACGGTCAGCGGAACTTCTACTTCCTGGAAATGAACACCCGCCTTCAGGTCGAACATCCGGTGACCGAACTCATCACCGGCGTCGACCTGGTGGAACAGATGATCCGCGTGGCGGACGGCGAGAGGCTGCCCTTCGCCCAGAAGGACATCGGCATCAACGGCTGGGCCATCGAAAGCCGGCTTTACGCCGAAGACCCCTACCGCAACTTCCTGCCCTCGATCGGCCGCCTGACCCGCTACCGCCCGCCGGCCGAGGTGGCGGCGGGGCCGATGGTCGGCACCGGCAAATGGCTGAACGACGCGGCTGCGCAGGGCGCGACGGCCGTCAGGAATGACACCGGCGTCTTCGAGGGCGGCGAGATCAGCATGTTCTACGACCCGATGATCGCCAAGCTCTGCACCTGGGCCCCCGACCGCGCCGGCGCAATCGAGGCGATGCGTCAGGCGCTCGACGCCTTCGAGGTCGAGGGGATCGGCCACAACCTGCCCTTCTGCCAGGCGGTGATGGACCATCCCCGCTTCGTCACGGGCAACATCACCACCGCCTTCATCGCCGAGGAATATCCCGACGGTTTCGCCGGTGCCGTCCTTGATGACGCAGCACTGCGCCGCATCGCGGCCGCGACGGCGGCCATGAACCGCGTCGCCGAAATCCGGCGGACGCGCATCACCGGCACGCTCGGCAACCATGAGCGCAAGGTCGGCGACGACTGGGTCGTCAGCCTTCAGGGCGCGGATTTTCCGGTCACGGTCGATGCGGACCGCGAAGGCTCGACCGTGACCTTCGCCGATGGGACCGCCCACAGGGTGGCGTCCGACTGGCTGCCGGGCCAGTCGCTGGCGCGGCTCGACATCGACGGCACCGAACTGGTGCTGAAGGTCGGCAAGATCTCCGGCGGTTTCCGCGTCCGTTCGCGCGGCGCCGACCTGAAGGTCCATGTCCGCACCCCGCGCACGGCGGAACTGGCGCGGCTCATGCCCGAAAAGGCGCCCGCCGACACCTCGCGCTTCCTTCTCTGCCCGATGCCCGGCCTGGTCGTGAAGATCAGCGTCGAAGAGGGGCAGGAGGTGCAGGAGGGCCAGGCGCTGGCCACCGTCGAGGCGATGAAGATGGAAAACATCCTGCGCGCCGAAAGGAAGGCCGTCGTCTCGAAGATCCTGGCCAAGCCGGGCGCGAGCCTGAAGGTCGACGACGTGATCCTGGAGTTCGAGGGCTGAGCCGCCCCCGGACCTGCCAAACAGACTGAAGAGGCCCCGACATGACCGACCGCCGCCCCGCCGTGACCGACTGGAGCGCCCTTGTGGGCAAGGAACTGAAGGGCAAGACGCCCGAGGACCTGACCTGGAACACGCTCGAGGGCATCGCCGTCAAGCCGCTCTATACGGCCGATGATACCGACGGCCTGCCACAGATGGGCGAGCTGCCCGGCATTGCGCCCTTCACGCGCGGCGTGCGCGCGACGATGTATGCCGGCCGGCCCTGGACGATCCGGCAATATGCGGGCTTTTCCACCGCCGAGGAAAGCAACGCCTTCTACCGCAAGAACCTCGCCGCCGGGCAGCAGGGTGTGTCGGTCGCCTTCGACCTGGCGACGCACCGGGGCTATGACAGCGACCATCCGCGCGTCGTCGGCGATGTGGGCAAGGCGGGCGTGGCGATCGATTCCGTCGAGGACATGAAGATCCTCTTCGACGGCATCCCGCTCGA
>CAMFGW010000062.1 GCA_945952025.1 uncultured Paracoccaceae bacterium | reverse complement strand
AGATAGGAGTCCGTCTCGTGGGCTCGGAGATGTGTATAAGAGACAGCCTCTGACCCCGTCCCCGCGTATAACCCGGCAAGACGGGCAGGCCGGGACCGGCCCCAACCATAACCCGCAATCGGGCAGGCGACAGGACAGTCAGAGGACTTCATGACCGACAAACCCCATGGCAAGGACAGCCATCAAGGCGACGTGGACTTCATCGCGGCACTTGCCGAGCTCTTGAACCGCAACGACCTGGCCGAGATCAGCGTCAAGCGCGAATATGCCGACAACGACAGCCTGAACGTGCGCGTGACGAAATATGCCACCGGCCCGGCCCCGGCGGCACCGGCTGCGGTCTATGCGGCGCCTGCTGCCCCCGCAGCCCCGGCCGCAAGCGCCGGTGCGCCCGCCGCGGCCCCTGCCGCCGCCGGGGGCGATCCCTCCCATCACCCGGGCGTCGTGCCCTCGCCCATGGTCGGCACCTGCTACCTGTCGCCCGAACCGGGCGCCGCCGCCTTCGTCTCGGTCGGTGACCAGGTCAAGGAAGGCCAGACGCTCTTGATCGTCGAGGCGATGAAGACCATGAACCACATCCCCGCGCCCCACGCCGGGACCGTGCGCCGCATCCTGGTCGAGGATGGCACCCCCGTCGAATATGGCGCGCCCCTGATGATCGTCGAATAAGGACGAGGCCGGGCCATGTTCAAGAAGATCCTCATCGCGAACCGGGGCGAGATCGCCCTGCGCGTCATCCGCGCCTGCAAGGAGATGGGCATCCAGACGGTTGCCGTCCATTCGACGGCGGACACGGACGCGATGCATGTGCGCATGGCCGACGAAAGCGTCTGCATCGGGCCGCCGCCCTCGTCCGCCTCGTACCTGTCGATCCCGGCCATCGTCTCGGCCTGCGAGATCACGGGGGCCGACGCCATCCATCCGGGCTACGGCTTCCTGTCGGAAAACGCGAACTTCGTGCAGGTGCTCGAGGATCACAACATCACCTTCATCGGCCCGACGGCGGAACATATCCGCATCATGGGCGACAAGATCACCGCCAAGGAAACCGCGAAGGCGCTCGGGATCCCGGTCGTGCCGGGCTCGGACGGCGGCGTGCCGGACGTGGCGGCGGCCCGCACCGTCGCGGCCGACATCGGCTACCCGGTCATCATCAAGGCCACCGCCGGCGGCGGCGGGCGCGGCATGAAGGTCGCGCGGAACGAGGATGAGCTGGAAACCGCCTTCCGCACCGCGCGGTCCGAGGCGAAGGCCGCCTTCGGCAACGACGAAGTCTATATCGAGAAATACCTGCAAAAGCCCCGCCATATCGAGATCCAGGTCTTCGGCGACGGCAAGGGCCGCGCGGTCCATCTGGGCGAACGCGACTGCTCGCTCCAGCGCCGCCACCAGAAGGTCTTCGAAGAGGCGCCCGGCCCCGTCATCACCGCCGAGGAACGCACCCGCATCGGCAAGACCTGCGCCGACGCGGTTGCCAAGATCAGCTACATTGGCGCCGGCACGATCGAGTTCCTCTATGAGGACGGCGAGTTCTATTTCATCGAGATGAACACCCGCCTACAGGTCGAACATCCGGTGACCGAGGCGATCTTCCGCGTCGACCTGGTGCGCGAACAGATCCGCGTCGCCGCCGGCCTGCCGATGGAATTGCAGCAGGACGCGCTGAAGATTGACGGCCATGCGATCGAGGTCCGGATCAACGCCGAAAAGGTGCCCGACTTCGCCCCCCGCCCCGGCCGGATCACCCAGTTCCACGCGCCGGGCGGCCTTGGCGTGCGCATGGACAGCGCGCTTTATGACGGCTACACGATCCCGCCCTACTACGACAGCCTGATCGGCAAGCTGATCGTCCATGGCAGGAACCGCCCCGAGGCGCTGGCGCGGCTGAAGCGCGCGCTCTCCGAGCTGATCGTCGAGGGCGCGGGCGTCGAGACCACGATCCCGATGTTCCACCGGCTGGTAGAGGACCCCGACATCCAGGCCGGGAACTATTCGATCCACTGGCTCGAAAAGTGGCTGGAACGGACCTACGGCCACGGCTGAGGCGGGCATGGCGCACTGGGACGGGCTGGTCGATACCCTGCTTGCGGGCTACCGGCGCGGCATCTTCCCGATGGCCGAGGGACGCAACGACCCCGAACTGCATTGGGTCGAACCGAAGCTGCGCGGCGTCCTGCCGCTCGACGGCTTCCACATCTCGCGCTCGCTCGCCAAGACGATCCGGCGGGGCGACTACCGGGTGACGGTGAACAGCGCCTTCGCCCAGGTCGTCGCGGCCTGCGCCGACCGCGAGGAAACCTGGATCAACGCCCCCCTGACGCGCCTTTATGCCGCCCTTCACGCGCGCGGCCATGCCCAGTCGCTCGAGGTCTGGCAGGGGGACCGGCTGGCGGGCGGGGTTTTCGGCGTGAGCTTTGGCCACACCTTCTGCGGCGAGACGATGTTTTCGCGGATGCGCGACGGCTCGAAAGTGGCGCTCGCCTACCTGGTCGACCGGCTCAGGCGCTCTGGCTTCATCCTCTTCGACACGCAGTTCCTGACGCCGCACCTTGCGAGCCTTGGCGGCGTCGAGATTCCGCAGGCGACCTACCTGGAGCTTCTGGCCCACGCGCGCGAGGGGCAGGCCGACTTCGGCGCGGGCAGGGTGCCCTCGCCTCAGGAGCTCATGCAGCGGATGACCCAGACATCGTAGCGCGGATGGTCCAGCGCCGACAGCGCCGGGCTCGACGCCACCATCCAGCCATCGAAGAGCGGCGCGCCGGACGGGCCTGCGACGGTCACATGCGCCCAGGCGTCCGACGAGGGGTTGTCCTTCGGGAACCGGCAGTCGCTGACCGCGATCTTCAGGTCGCCAAAACCCACCGACTGGCCGTCCGCCACATCCAGATCCTTGGTCGCGCCCGCCATCTTGTCGAGCCCCCGCAGTACCGCGCCCTTCGCATCGTCCGCCGCCGGCGCCGTCTGGACGCCGACGGTCGGACTGCCGGTCACATAGGGCGCCTCGGGCACCTGCGCCTCTGGCACCGGGGTCTGGGTCAGCTCTTGCGCCGCGAGGGGTGCGGCGAGAAGCGTCGCGAGAAGAAGGAGGCGCTTCATGGTGCGGGCACCGCGCTGGCGTCGGCAGGGGCTGCCGCGGCGGCCTGGCCGCCCTTGTCCGCGGCACTGCCGACGAACTTCATCAGAAGCTGGATGAGCCCGACCGCCCCTTGCGTATCGGTGATCTCGCCCCCCGGCGCCACATTGTCGGGGCTGCCGCCCGGCTGGATCTCCAGGAAATTCCCGCCCAGAAGCCCCTCGGAGGCGATGATCGCCGTGCTGTCGTCGGGGACCGCGATCCCCTCGCGCACGGTGAAGGTCGCCTTGGCCTGATAGGTCTGCGGGTCGAGCTCGATCCCCGTGACCGAGCCGACCTTGACCCCGGCAAGCCGCACGTCCGTGCCGACCGCCACCCCGTCGATCGAGCGGAAGCTGGCGTGCAGCGCATAGGACGGCGCCCCGCGCGAGACAGAGGCGCCAAGCCCGGCATAGGCGGCAAAGCCGATCGCGACCGCCAGGACGGCGGCGCCGGTCAGGACTTCGGTGACGGATTCGCTCATCTGTCCCCCGGTTCAGCGTGGGCTTCGGTCAGGCGCCTATCGGGCGCAAAGTCAGGCCCCGGTCAGACTTTATCGGGCGACCAGGCGTCATAGTCGTTGCGCGGCGTCGGCTCTGCCTGGCGCAGCGAGCCGGGCGGCGCGTAGGCCATCGGCGTGCCGGTCAGGTTCTCGACATGCGGGCGTTCCCAGTTCTTGTGTCGAAGCGCGACCTTGGTCGGCGGCTCGTCCCAGGTATGGTGCAGCCAGCCGTGCCAGTCGGGCGAAATGCGGCTCGCCTCGGCCTCGCCGTTGTAGATCACCCAGCGGCGCGTGCCGTTGGCGGTCTTGTAGAAGCGGTTGCCCTGCGCGTCCTCGCCGACCTTCTGGCCCTTGCGGAAAGTGTAGAACTGCGTGCCGAGCGTCTGGCCGTTCCACCATGTCAGAAGACGAAGCAGGAATTTCATCGGCCATCTCCGGGCGCAGGCTTGGGTCTGCCCTTCCATAGGACGGACCGGCTGAAACGTCCAGCCGTTCGCTGGCCTAGGCCGACGGGTTTCCGCCCACGCCCGCCCGGCCCGTCAGCGCGAAGGACACCAGGACGTAGCTCAGCGCTGCCATCGCCGGGACAAGAATGGCCTGCGCCAGATAGGGACCGGCACCAAGCCTGAGAAGCGCCCAGAGCGACAGAGCGTTCACCCCGTAGACGGCCAGATAGGCCACGGCGTAAGGCACCATCCGCCGCCAGCCGCGTGCGCCGAAGACAAGGCCGGAATGGGTCTGATAGTTCCACAAGATGCCAATAACGAAGGCCGCCGCCAGCGCAGGCTGGGGGTGAAGCCCCAGCCGCACCATCGCCGCAAAGGCCAGATAGGCGACGACCGCGTTCAGGACGCCGACCGCGAGGAAGCGCAGGAATCGACCCCGGTCTGTCTGCGGAAGCGCACGAAGGCTCATAGCACCCCCTCGGCCGCCAGCATGGCGCGCACGCCGGTCTTCAGGTCGTGCGCGGGCCGGAAGCCCACCTCGACCGTCAGGCGGGTCACGTCGGCCTCGATCAGCGGCGGGTCGTTCGCCGGGCGGGGCTTCGCGCCAAGCCGCACCTGTGCCTCGCGCGCCATGGCGGCGGCGATCGAGGCGATGAGGTAGCGCACAGGCACCGCGCGCCCCGAGCCGATGTTCACCACCCCTTCGACCGGCGAGGCCAAGAGCGCCGCCAGCGCATCGGCCACGTCGCCCGCATAAAGAAAATCGCGCCTCTGCAGCCCGTCGGTGCAAGGCACCTCGCGCCCCTCGCGCAGGCCGCGGACCAGATCGCCCGCCAGCCGCCCCTCGGGCTCGCCCGGACCGTAAAGGAAGAAGGGCCGCGCCCAGGCAAGGCTCAGGCCCAGCGCCCCCGCCCCGGCACGCGCCGCAAGGCCGGTCGCAGCCTTCGCCGCCCCGTAGAGCGTCGCGGGCGCAATCGCCGCATCCTCGGCCAGGGGGCGGTCGGCGCGGGTCCAGTCATATTCGGCGCAAGAGCCGACCAGGACCGCGCGCGCGCCCCCCGCCGCTGCGAAATCCGCCAGAAGATCGAGGCTCGCCCCGACCCAGGCCAGGTTGTCGGCAGAGGACCAGCGCGCCGGCCCGTCCGCCCAGGCCAGGTGAAGAAGGTGCGTCGGTCTATGGCGTGCGACCGCCACCCGGACCGACGCGCGGTCCAGGCAGTCCATCCTCACCGCCTGCGCCCCCGCCACCGCACGCCCAGAGCGAGAGGCCGCCAGCACCGAAAACCCCCGCGCCGCCAGCGCGGCGACGGTCGGGCGCCCGATCAGCCCGGTCGCGCCGGTGACCAGGACAGTGCCAGTGACGGAGGCAAGGGCGGTGGCAGGCACGCGCGCGTCCGTCATGTCGACAGGCTCACCTGCGGCACGGCCGTCACGAAGCGCACGCCCCGCTTGCGCATGTCGGCAAGCTGGCGGACGATTTCGGTCTTCAGGTTCCATGGCAGGATCAGCACGAAGTCCGGCGGGCGGCGGTCAAGCTCGTCCACGTCGAAGACCGGCACATGGCTGCCTGGCAATAGCGTGCCCTGCTTGGCCGGATTGCGGTCGACGCAATAGGCGATCATCTCCTCGGTCACGCCGCAATAGTTCAGAAGCGTATTGCCCTTGGCCGCCGCGCCATAGGCCGCGACCGTCTTGCGGCCATGGTGGGCCGAGGTCAGGAAGTCCACAAGCCCGTCGCGCACCTCCTGCACCCTGTCGGCAAAGCCGAGGTAGCCCTCCGGCCGGTCGAGCCGCGCCTCCGCCTCGTCCGCGCGCACCCTGGCGACGCCCGGACGTTCGGCATGGGACGCGCCCTTCAGGCAGGCCCAGACCCGCAGGCTGCCGCCATGGGTCGGAAGCTCTTCGACCTCGAACACCCGAAGGCCGGCGCGAGCGAAGATCTTCTCGACTGCCAGAAGCGACAGGTAGGAATAATGCTCGTGATAGATCGTGTCGAACTGCACGCCCCGGATCAGGTTCAGAAGATGGGGAAACTCGACGGTATAGATCGCGTCGTCCTGCAGCAGCGTCGCGATGCCGCGCACGAAATCGTTGATGTCGGGGACATGCGCCAGGACGTTGGCCGAACAGATCAGGTCGGGCTTCCGGCCTTCCGCCTTCAGCCGCCGGGCCAGCGCCTCGGTCCAGAATTCGACCAGCGTCGGGATGCCCTTTGCCTCGGCCGCGGCGGCGGTGTTGCCGGACGGCTCGACACCCAGCACCGGGATGCCCACGCCCTTGAAATATTGCAGCAGATAGCCGTCGTTCGACGCGATCTCGACCACCAGCGAGCGGGGGCCAAGGTGCAGCTCGTCCATCATCTTCGTGGCATAGCGCCGCATATGCTGAAGCCAACTGTCGGAAAAGGAAGAGAAATAGGCATAGTCGCCATGAAAGATCTCGTCCGCCGGCACCACGTCGTCGACCTGCACCAGCCAGCAGTCGGTGCAGACGCGGGCGTGGAGCGGGTAGCACTTCTCGCCCGAGGCGTCGGCCTTGATCGGGATATAGCTGTTGGCAAGCGGCGAGAGGCCCAGGTCCACGAGCGTCAGCGTCAGGGGGGCGCCGCAGGCGCGGCAGGCGGGGGTCTGGCTCATCGGTCGGTCCGTTCTTCGTAGGCGGCTATCTGGTCAAGGGTAAGGGTGGCGGGATCCCGCCCGGCGGCCCAGCCGCCATACCAGTCGGCGGTCAGGCCGATGCACTCGTCAAAACCAAGTCGCGGCACCCAGCCAAGCCCGAGGCGCGCCTTGGTGCAGTCAAGGCGCAGCATCTTCGCCTCGTGCAGCGTCGCCCCGGCGGGGTCGATCAGGATGCGGCCCCGGCCAAGGGCGGCGACCACGGCGCCGGCCACCTCGCCCACCGCGCGTTCGTCGCGGCGCTCGGGGCCGAAGTTCCATCCGCCGATGGCGGTCGCGTCCCCGGCATGAAGCCGCTCGGCCACCATCAGGTAGCCGCGCAGGGGTTCCAGGACGTGCTGCCAGGGCCGGACCGATCCCGGCGCCCTCAGCGTCACGGTCCCCTCTGGCCCGAGGCAGCCGCGCACGATGTCGGGGATCAGCCGGTCCTCGCTCCAGTCGCCGCCGCCGATGACATTGCCCGCGCGCACCGTGGCCACGCCGGCCGGGTGGCCGCCGTCGGCAAAGAAGCTCGCCGCCATCGACCGGGCCGCGATCTCGCAAGCGCCCTTCGAGGCGGAATAGGGATCGCGCCCGCCCATCGGGTCGGTTTCGCGGTAGCCCCAGATCTGCTCGACATTCTCATAGGCCTTGTCCGAGGTGGCGACGACGATCGCGCGCAACTCGGCGCAGGCCCGCACGGCATCCAGAAGCTGCACCGTGCCCATGACGTTAGAAGCGAAGGTGGCGACCGGGTCGCGGTAGCTGCGCCGGACCAGGGCCTGCGCCGCCAGGTGCAGGACGACCTCTGGCCGCGCCTCGGCCAGCGCGCGGTCAAGCGCCGCACGGTCGTTCAGGTCTCCGATGACCGAGCGGACCGGTGACAGGCGCAGAAGCGACCAGAGGTTCGGATCGGTCTCGGGCGCAAGCGCGTAGCCCGTGACCTCTGCCCCCATGCGCGTGAGCCAGGCCGCCATCCAGGCGCCCTTGAAGCCCGTGTGCCCGGTCAGGAAGACCCGGCGCCCGGCCCAGAACCCCTTTGTGACACCCGGACCCGTCACGCCCAGATCTTCCAGGGGGCCCGGCCGCTGGCCCAATGATCCTCAAGCTCCTGCCGCTCGCGGATCGTGTCCATCGGCTGCCAGAAGCCCTTGTGTTCCCAGGCGCACAGCTCGCCATCCTCGGCCAGGCCGCGCAGGGGCGCCTGTTCCCAGATCGTCTCGTCCCCGCCCAGATAGCGCTCGACCCCCGGCGACAGGACGAAGAAGCCACCGTTGATGAGCCCCCCCTCGCCCACCGGCTTTTCCGAGAAGTCGGCGACCTGCGTGCCCTCCATCCTGAGTTGCCCGAACCGGCGCGGCGGCGGCACGGCGGTCACCGTCGCCATCCGGCCATGCGCGCGGTGGAAGGCGACAAGCCCGGTGATGTCCACATCCCCCACCCCGTCGCCATAGGTCAGGCAGAAGGCCTCTTCGTCGCGCAGATAGGGCATGACCCGCTTCAGCCGCCCGCCCGTCATGCTCTCGGCCCCCGTGTCGACCAGCGTGACCTGCCAGGGGTCCGAGGAATTGCGGTGGACCCTCATCGCGCCAGAGGCCAGGTCGAAGGTCACGTCGGAATTGTGCAGGTAGTAGTTGGCGAAATATTCCTTGATGACATAGCCCCGGTAGCCCAGGCAGACGATGAAGTCGGTGATGCCATGGGCGGCGTAGATCTTCATGATGTGCCACAGGAGCGGCTTGCCGCCGATGTCGACCATCGGCTTCGGCAGGCGCACCGTCTCTTCGCTGAGCCGCGTGCCTAGGCCGCCGGCAAGGATGACGCACTTCATCGGAACTGTCCTTCGATCTTTGTCGCCGAGGCACGGCGCCTGGAATGGCGGCGCCATGGGATGTCGCGGCAGTTTGGCCATTATTCCGGAAGCGCCGTCCGTCAGCCACGTAAAAATGCGCCCCGCAAGGCAGCCGGTTCGGAGGACCGACCAATGGCGGCCGAAAAGACCCATTGTCGGACGGGCGAAAACGTGCGGGCGCAAGGCCAGGCATCGGCTCTGGCCCAGCGGGCCCGAGGGGGCTAGTCTTTCGCTATCAAGACAGGACAGGGGCCGACGACCCGCCCCCTCGTCCACGGCCCCGACGGAGTTGCCCGATGATGCCAAATCTGCCACGCCGTGCGCTTCTTGCCGCCTCGACGCTCGTTGTCGGGGCATTCGGGATCTGGTCGGCAAGCCGGGCCATCGCCATCGGCGGCGCGGTCGACATCACGCTTGACCCCGCGCAACGCTTCCAGACCTTCCGCGCCTGGGAAGCGACGATCGAGCTTCTGGCGGGCGAGGACCCCTGGCCGCCGAGCCATCTGGAAATGTTCGAACGGCTGGGAACAGAGGTCGGCATCACCCGGCTCAGGCTCGAAAGCTATTCCGGCGCCGAGAACACCAATCACGCCTTTGAAAAGCTTTTGAACGGCCAGATCGACGGCAACGCCTGGCGCGCGCTTCGTTACCCGACGGTGAATGACGACGACGACCCCAACCACATCAATCCCGCAGGCTTCGACTTCGCCGACCTGGACTGGCGGATCGACAATTTCCTTCTGCCCCTGCAGGAGATCGCTGCGAAATCGGGGCGGCGGTATGAGGTGAACTTCACCTATGTCGCCTTCACGCAGCAGATCAGGAGCGGGCGCTATATCCACACCAATCCCGAGGAATATGGCGAGTACATCCTGGCCGCCTTCCTGCACATGAAGGAGAAATACGGGCTTATCCCCGAATATTTCGAACCGATCCTCGAACCCGACAATACAGCGAGCTGGACGGCTGCCCTGATGGGGCCGGCGGTCGCTGCCGCGACCCGGCGGCTGGTCGAGGCCGGCTTCCGGCCGAAGATCATCGTCCCCGCCGTGACCAACATCAAACATGCACTGCCCTTCTTCGACGCGATCGTCGCAACGCCCGGTGCTGCCGAACTTCTGTCCGAACTCGCCTATCACCGCTATTGGGGCGGCTGGCCCACGATCCTCGAACAGCTTGCCCGGCGCGCCCAAAGCATGGGGATTGATACGGCGATGCTGGAATTCTGGGACGGCCGCGCGACCTATGACACGCTTCATGACGACCTGCTCTACGGCCAGATCAGCGCCTGGCAGGGCCGGACGGTCCTGACCTATCACAAGAGCGACGCCGCGAAGCCCGCCGGTCAGCAGGTGTCTCTGGCCGAGGACACGCGGATGAACATGCCCTACTTCCGCGCCATCCGGCCCGGCTACCAGCGCATCGGCGCCACATCGAGCCTGGCCGAAGCCGTGGCGCCGCTGGCCTTCCAGACGCCGGGGGGGGGCATGACCGTCGTCGTGAAGTCCATCGGCGCCGCGCCCATCGTCATTCACGGACTTCCGGCCGGCAGCTACCGCGTGGACTGGGCGACGCCGCGCGGCTCGGGCGGCACCGACGCGCCGGTCGCGACCGCAGCCGACGGCACGCTGGCGATCGAGATCCCGGATGCGGGCACCCTGTCGGTGGTCCCGGCCTGAGAAGGACCGCAAGCGCTTGGCCGACTGGGCCGGGTGGAAAAGGCAACGCGACCCGCGTTTCCCCCGCCCGCAGCGAGGCGATGCCGCTGGACCGCTGAT
>CAMFGW010000061.1 GCA_945952025.1 uncultured Paracoccaceae bacterium | reverse complement strand
GTCAACGGCCCCTGCGAGCCGGGCCCCGCCCCAACTCACCCCTTCCGGGGCCGCTTCACCTTCGGTTTCGGGGCCGGCAGCGCATCCGCCACCACCCGCACGAGCCGCGCCACCAGGTCGCCGTCGTCCAGCTCGCCATCCAGCGCGAGGTAGAGCTTCGCCCCCGGATAGGGCGGCGCGAACTCTGGTGCGTCGACCAGGCCCACCGCCGCTGGCAGGGGCTTCAGGAACAGCCGGTTGTCGCAGACGAAGCCCACCACCTTGCCGTCGCAGTAAAGCGCGTATTCACCGAACATCCGGCGGCCGGAAATCCCCCCTGCCCCGCGCGCCTGGTCAAGGACATAATCCATGAACTCGGGATCGGACGCCACGGGTCAGGCCCTGTCCGCCCGAAAGCCCGCCTCGGCCATCAGCCGGTCCGACGCCCCCTCGATGTCCGCCTCGATCCGCGCCATGAAGGCGGGCACGGTCAGGCCGGGCGGCACCGGCGGCAGAAATTCGACGACCGACAGGCCCGGCTTGCGCAGAAGCCCGTGGCGCGGCCAGAAGACGCCGACGTTGGTCGCCGCCGGAACGCAAGGTTGGCCGAGCTCGGAATAAAGGACGCCCACCCCGGCCTTGTAGGGCTTCACATCCCCCGCCGCGACCCGCGTGCCCTGCGGATAGATGATGAGCTGCCCGGCAAGCGCCCGGCCCGACTTCACGTCGGCCACCATCTTCTTCATCGCCTCGCTCCGCCGGCCCCGGTCGACCGGCACGCAGCCGATCTGCTTGGCATACCAGCCAAGGATCGGCGCCCAGAGCAGCTCTTTCTTCATGATGAACTTCGGCCTCGGCACTGCCGAGACGATCAGGATGATGTCGAAGAAGGACTGGTGCTTCGAGGCGATCAGCACCTCGGCCTGCGGCACCTCGCCCCTGATTTCGCTACGCAACCCGACAAGGACCGAGGCCGACCAGCGCACCCAGCGGCAATAGGTGTGGACGGCGTCATAGGCCGCCTCGCGCCGGAAGAGGACGAGGGGCGTGAACCAGATCGCCAGCACCAGCATCGCCAGATACATCTGGCCGATGAAGATGACCGACAGGACATATTGCAGCGCAAGCCTCATGGTCCTACCTCACGGTTCGAAGTGTCTGGAACGCGGCCGCGAGCGTCGACAGGAATGCGACCAATGCCGCCAGGATCGGCAGAAGCAGCGGCCAGCCCCATTCGATGCCCGTGAACCCCAGCCCGGTCAGGAAACCGCCCTCTGGCGCCGCCGCCGGCAGAAGCGCTATCGCCGCCATGCCCAGCGCCGTCCCGGCGAGTGCCCCCATGAAGGCCCGGATCGTGAAGCGCCTGACGAAGGCCCGCGCGATATAGCCGTCGCGCGCACCGACCAGCCTGAGGGTGCGGATCACCTGCCCGTTCGCGGCCAGCGCAGCCTGCGTCGCCAGCGTGATGAGCGCGGCCGTCGCCCCCCCGATCAGCGCCAGGGACAGAAGGCCGAGGATACGCACGCGGCTGGCCGATGACACCAGCGGCTGGCGCCAGCGCAGGTGGTCGTCAAGGATCGCGCCCGGCGCCTCGGCCTGAAGCCGCAATTGCAGGCCCGGACCGTCGACCCCCTCGGGCGTTTCCGCCACCTCGACCAGTTGCGGCAAGGGCAGCGCATCGACCGGCAGGTCGGGGCCAAGCCAGGGCTCCAGGAGCCGCTTGATCTCGTCCGGCTCCATCACCCGCGCCGCCGACACGCCGGGCGTGGTCTTGAGGACGTCGAGCACCTTCTTCGTCTGCGCCTGCATCTGTTCCGGCGGGGCCGAGATGCGCACGGTCGCCGTCCGGGTCAGCGCCTGCGACCAGCGGTCGGCCAGGCGGCCCGTGGCGATCGAGAGCGCAAGCGCGAAGACGGCCAGGAAGGCCATGGCGGCAGAGGTCAGCGTGGTCAGCGTCGCAGTATGGCCCGACGGCGGCACCACCCGGTCGGCGCGGCGGCGGCCGGCGATCAGGCGGCGGAGGCTGGACCCGAGGTTCGGCTTGGTCACAGATCCGCCCCCGCCAGTTGCACCCGCCCGCCCTGGATACGCAGCACCCGCGCCGCGACCTGCGATTTCGCGACCCGGATCAGGTTCAGGTCGTGCGTCGCCACCACCACCGTCTTACCCATCCGGTTCAGCTCTGTCATGAGCCGCAAAAGCCGCTGCGACATCTCCCAGTCGACATTGCCGGTGGGCTCGTCGGCCAGGATGATGTCCGGCGCGCCCATCACCGCACGCGCCAAGGCCGCCCGCTGGCGCTCGCCGCCCGACAGTTGTGGCGGCAGCGCCCGCGCCTGGCCCGAAAGCCCGACCCAGGCCAGAAGCTCGTCCATCGCCCGCGCATCGGCGACCTGTCCGGCCACCTCGAGCGGCAGGGTGATGTTTTCCGCCATCGGCAAATGGTCCAGGAACTGGCAATCCTGATGCACGATCCCGATCCGCCGCCGGATCAGCGCCACCTGGTCGCGCGCCATGGCACCGATGTCCTGCCCGAAGACCTCGACCCGGCCCGAGGTCGCCTTCAGCTCGCCATAGCACAGCTTCAGAAGCGAGGTCTTGCCCGACCCCGACGGCCCGGTCAGGAAATGGAACGAGCCGGGCATGAGCTTCAGCGTCACCCCGCTCATCAGCACCCGGCCCGAATAGCCAAGCGACAGGTCGTGAAATTCGATCAACGTCCGCCTTCCCGCCGCCCCGCCCGGACGGCCCGCCTGTTCTGCGCCCCGAAAGTGCGCCGCCCGCCACGCGCGCGACCTTTCTGCCGCCTGCAAACGTTCGGGCACTTGGACCGGGGCTTCGGGCTTGCTACAACAGGCTGACGCCAAAGGCCAGAAAGGCCGTTCGACGCGCCAGAGACGAGCAGAGGTCCGATGCGGCTCACTTGCCCGAATTGCGACGCCCAGTATGAGGTGGACGCCGCCGTGATCCCTGCCGAGGGCCGGGACGTGCAATGTTCATCTTGCGGCCACACCTGGTTCCAGCTGCCCGAAGGGGCCGAACCCATTGCCGTCGCCCCGCCGCGCGACGCAGCCCCCGAGGCGGACTTCGACGATGAGCTTCTGGTCGGCCATGAGCCGGACGCAGTCTCCCCTGCCCCGCCAACCCCGCGCCCGACGCCCGCGCGGCGCCCGCTTGACGAGGCGGTGGCGAATGTCCTGCAGGAAGAGGCGGCGCGCGAACAGTCCCAGCGCCAGGCCGAGGCCCAGCGGATGGAGGAACAGGACGACCTGGGCCTGCCGCCCGCCGTCACCCCGACCCCAGCCGCGCCACCACCGCCACCGCCACCCGTCGATCCGGCCCCGGACGCCCGGATGGAACCGGCCCGCCGCGACCGGCTGCCGGATATCGAGGAAATCAACTCCACCCTTCACCACGATGGCGAGGACGGGGCGGAGACCACCTTTGCCGCCGCCGGCCGGCAGGGGCGCGACGGGTTCCGGCGCGGGTTCCTGACCGCGCTGACCGTGGTGATCCTGGCGCTTCTGCCCTACATCTTCGCCGCACCCATCGCCTCGGCCGTGCCGGCGCTCGCGCCCGCGCTTGGCGCCTATTCCTCGGGCATCGACGGGATCAGGTCCTGGCTCGACAGCAAGATGCAGTCGACGACCGACAGCCTCCGGTCGAAAGAGCCTGCCACCACCGGCGGCTGACGGGCCCTACGGTTCGTCGATCAGCCGGCGCAGATAGTCGCGCTCAGTGCGCGGGCGGTCCTGTTCGGCCGCCTTGCGACGCAACTCCTCCAGCAGGTCGCGCGCCCGCTGGGTGAGCGAGGGCGCGGTGCCGATCGCGGCATTCGGGTCCGAGATGCCCGCGCCACCCTGGTTCCTGCCAAGGGGATCGGGCGCCTGGCCAAGGGCCGACCCCGCCGCGCCGCCGCCCTGGTCCGCCTGCTGGGGGTCCAGCGCCTGGCCCGCGTCCTTCATCCCCTGCCGCAAGGCCGAAAGGGCCTGTGCCTGATTCTGCAAGGCGCCTGGCAGGTCGCCCGACCTGAGCGCATCGGCCGCCCGGTCCATCGCCTGCCCCGCCTGGTCGAGCGACCGCCGCGCCCGGTCCAGCGCCGCGCGCCCCTCGCCGTCGGCCGCATCGGCCGGAAGCGCGCCCTGCGCCCGGTCCAGGTCGCGCCGCAACGCCTCCTGCCGCCTGGCCAGATCGTCGGCCCCGCTGGGCTGCTGCCCGTCGCCCGGCTGGGTGCCGGTTCCCTCGGACCCCTGCCCGGAGCCTTGGCCAGACCCTTGGCCCGGCTGCGTCCCCTGACCCAGCGACTGACCCTGCCCGTAACGGTCCTGCTGCTCGCGGAAGGCCCGGTCCGACAGGTCCTGCTGGCCCTTCAGCGTATCGCGCAAGCCCTGCATCGCCTGGCCGCCCTTGCCGGTCGGGCCGCCGCCCTGACCGCCGCCGCCTTGGGTGATCTTCAGGTTTTCCAGAAGCGCGTTCAGCTGCGCGAGCCTCTGCGCCGCCTCGGCACTCCGCCCCTCGGCAGACAGGCGCTCGATCTCGTCCATCATCGCCTGCAGCGTCCTGGCGTCGAGCGACTGCGTCGCCCCCTGGCCCCCCGCCTGGTCCTGCCCCTGCGCCTCATCCGCCAGCGCCTGAAGGTAATCGCGCGTCGCCTGCCGCAGCTCGTCCATCAGCCGGGCCACATCCTCGGGCGGCGCGCCCTGGTCGAGCGCGCGCTTCAGGCGCTCCTGCACCTGCGACAGCCGCGCCTTCGCATCGCCCGTGATCCCCTCTTCAAGCTTCACGGCCAGTGTCCAGAGTGCCCCGGCCGCCTCGTCCCGCGCACCCACATCGCCGGACGCCGCCAGCCGCGCGATGATGGCGCGCAGCCCCAGATAGGCCCCCGGTCGCGCCAGCCCGCCATCGGCCCCGGCCGAAAGCGCGCGGAGCGTCTTCAGGCCACGGGGCCCGTTCTCCATCGACCACAGAAGGTCGCGCCGGACCTCGATCAGCGCCGCCGCGTCGGGGTCGTAGAAGCGCCGCCCCGGCAGGGTCGCCAGCAGGGGGCCGGTCATCCCGGTCTGGCCGCGCGCGTCGGTGGCGGTCAGCGTCAGAAGGACCGGCAGGTTGGCCCAGGGGTGCTGGGACTGATTCGAGCTCAGGACCGTGGGCTTCGTCGCCTGCGCCCCCCGCGCCGGGCGCGGCAGGTCGAGCATCAGGTCCGGACGCGGGTCGGGCGCGGCCGCCAGCCCGAACTGCCGCTCGATGCGCGACAGGTCGAGCGTCACGCGCGCCACCCCCTTCACCACCCCGTAATCGTCGCGCGCCACGAACGGCAGTTGCAGGCTGCCGTCGGCCTTGCGCCCCAATGGCCCCGCCAGCATGACGGTCGGCGGCGCGTCCGGGATCAGCGTCACCTCCCACTCCCGCCCGCCGGGACCCGTGACCGCCAGCTTGCCCGATTGCGTCACCGTCACGCCGGGCCGGTCGGCCGGCGCAGCCGCGTCCGCGGTGCCCACGGACTGGTCCAGCGCCAGATCCCCCGCCCGGCCATAGAACCTGAGGCTGATCTTCGTACCGTCCGGCAGCGACACCGCCTCCCCTACAAGGCGCGGCAGGTAGAGCGGCGGCTTGCCGGTGTAGGTCGGCGGCTCGGCCCAGCCTTCCCAGCTTGCGTCGGACAGTGCCGCCTGCCGCGCCCCCGGCCAGAGGCGCGGCCACGACCCCGGCTGGCCCGTCACGCCGGCAAGCCCCGCCGTCAGTGCCACCGTCAGCCCCAGCGCCAGCGCCACGATCCTCAGGCCATAGGGATCGCGCGGCGCAAGGTCGGGCGACGGCGCCACGGCCCGCGCCCCCGCCGCCCGCGCCGCCATCCGCTGCCGGTGCGCGGCCCAAAGCGCCTGCGCACCCTGATCGCCCCCGCCCAACGCCTGATTGTCGACCAAGGCTGCCAGCGGCCGGCCCGGCAGGCGCGCGTCCATTCGCGCCAGCGCCTCGGCCACCGTCGGCCGCCGGACCTGCCGCAGGCCAAGGACCGCCAGCACCAACGCGCCCGCCAGCACTCCGACCGCCAGCGCGCCCGAAAGCCGCGCGGAGAACTCGCCCAGCGCCCCCGACCGCACCCCGGCCCACAGGACCATGAGCAGCGCCAGCGACGGCCAGAGCGCCCGCACCAACCGTTCGACCCAAAGCCCGGCGCGCGTCAGCCGTTCCCGCCGCACAAGGCGCCGGGAAAGGTCGGGGGCCAGATCGGGGGCCAGATCGGGCGGCAGGGTCGGGTCCTGTTGCATCATCCTCCGGTCGGGCCGCGCCCGCCCGGAAGGGGCGGCACGGTCAAAGCCACGCAGGCAGACTATCGCGCTTCAGCATTTCCTCATAGGAGGGGCGCGCGCGGATCACCGCCCAGTCGGGGCCCCGCACCAGAACCTCTGGCACCAGCGGACGGGCGTTGTATTCCGACGCCATCACGGCCCCATAGGCCCCGGCCGAGCGGAAGGCGACCAGATCGCCCGCCGCAAGTGGCGGCAGGGGCCGCCCCTTGGCGAACGTGTCGCCGGTTTCGCAGACCTGCCCCACCACGTCATAGGGCTGCGGCATCACGCCTGCGGGCGGCTCTTCGACCGGCAGGATGTCATGGTGCGCGCCATACATCGACGGGCGCACCAGATCGTTCATCGCGGCGTCCAGGATCAGGAACTCCCGCTCCTGGCCCTCTTTGACATAGATGACCGAGGACAGCAGCACCCCCGCATTGCCCGAGATGAGCCGCCCCGGCTCGATCTCGATCTCGCAACCCAGATGGCCGACGGTGCGCTTGACCATCGCGCCATAATCGAGCGGCAGGGGCGGCGCCTCGTTCGAGCGGGTGTAGGGAATGCCAAGGCCCCCGCCCAGGTCCAGCCTGCGGATATCATGGCCGTCCGCGCGCAGGGTCGCCGTCAGCTCGGCCACCTTGGTATAGGCCTCGTCGAACGGCTCGAGGTCGGTAAGCTGGCTGCCGATGTGGACGTCGATGCCCACCACCTCGATACCCGGCAGGCGGGCGGCTTCGGCATAGACGGCGCGCGCGCGGCCGATCGGGATGCCGAACTTGTTGTCCTTCTTGCCGGTCGAGATCTTCTCGTGCGTCCGCGCATCCACGTCCGGGTTCACCCGCAGCGTGATCGGCGCCACCGCGCCCATGCTGGCTGCCACCTCGGACAGCGCGCGCAACTCGGGCTCGCTTTCCACGTTGAACTGCCGGATGCCGCCCTGAAGGGCGATCCGCATCTCGTCCCGGGTCTTGCCCACACCGGAAAAGACGATCCGGTCCCCCGGCACGCCCGCCGCCCGCGCCCGCAGATATTCGCCCGCCGACACGACATCCATGCCCGCGCCCAGATCGCCGAGCAGCTTCAGGACCGCCAGATTGCCGTTCGACTTGACCGCAAAGCAGACCAGATGCGGCAGGGGATCGAGCGCCTCGGTAAAGAGCCGGTAATGACGTTCGAGCGTCGCGGTCGAATAGACATAGACCGGCGTTCCGACCTCTGCCGCGATCTCGGGCAGGGGCACGTCTTCGGCATGCAGGACGCCGTCGCGATAAAGGAAATGGTCCACGCAGGCAGCCTCCTGTTACCCGATCAGGCTGCCAGACCCTTGCGGCCCATGTCGAGGAACTTCTCGCGCCGCTCGCGCAGGACCTCGGCCGGTTTCATGCGGGCGAAGTCCGCAAGGCTCTTGCCGATCGCCTTGCCGACGGCCGCGATCGCCTCGTCCCGGCCACGCTGCGCGCCGCCCAACGGCTCGGCGATGATCTCGTCGATGACGCCCAGTTTCAGCAGGTCCTGCGCCGTCAGCCGAAGGGCGTTCGCCGCCTCGCGCATCCGTTCCGCGTCCTTCCACAGGATCGACGCGCAGCCTTCGGGCGTGATGACCGAATAGATCGAATGTTCCAGCATCAGCACCCGGTTCGCGGTGGCAAAGGCCACGGCCCCGCCCGATCCGCCCTCGCCGATGACCACGGCGATGAGCGGAACCTGGATCTGCAGGCACTTCTCGGTTGACCGCGCGATGGCCTCGGCCTGTCCGCGCTCTTCGGCGCCCTTGCCGGGATAGGCGCCGGGCGTGTCGATCAGCGTGACGACCGGCAGGCCGAAGCGGTCCGCCAGATCCATGAGGCGGATCGCCTTGCGGTAGCCTTCGGGCCGGGCCATGCCGAAATTGCGGTCGAGCCGGCTTTTGGTGTCATTGCCCTTTTCCTGGCCGATGACCATGACCGGCTGGTCGTTGTAGCGCGCGAGCCCGCCCACGACAGCATGGTCGTCGGCAAAGCCCCGGTCGCCGGCCAGGGGCGTGAAGTCGGTGAAAAGCGCCTCGATATAGTCCAGGCAATGCGGCCGGTCGGGGTGGCGCGCGACCTGGCATTTCCGCCAGGGGTCGAGGTTCTTGTAAAGGTCGCGGAGCATGTCGTTGGCCTTGCGGTCCAGCGCCGCGGCCTCCTTGTCGACGTTCATCCCCTCGCTCTTGCGGGCGAGCGCGCGCAGCTCTTCGGCCTTGCCCTCGATCTCGGCCAGCGGTTTTTCGAACTCGAGGTAATTCATCGGCGATCCCCCTTGGGTTGGCGGATATATGCCCTCGCCCGGCCTCGATTGCAACTTGGGACCGAGGCGCGCCCCGCCGCCGACCCGCAGCCGGGCCCTGCGACGAAATTCTTCTGCCGCTCTGCCGATCCCCGTGGCAGGATGGCCGGAAAGAGGAGGATCAGATGCCCACCATCCGCCGCGACTATACCGGCCAGACCGTCCTGACGACCTTCGAGATGACGCCGGGCACCGCTCAGGACCTGATGGACGAGCTGAAAGAGGCCTATGCCACCTTCATCCGCCACCAGCCCGGCTTTCTGGGCGCTGGCCTTCACATGAACGACGCCCAGACCCGCATCGCGAACTACAGCCAGTGGAAGCGGCGCGAGGATTTTCAGGCCATGCTCCGCACCTCCGAGATGCGTGAGCGTAACCGCCGCATCGCCCTTCTGTGCTCGCGGTTCGAGCCGGTGATGTATGACGTGATCGCCGTGGTCGAGCCGGACTGAGAGCTACCGCAAGGCCGGGCCGGGCGGGAACAGGAAACGCGACCCGCGTTTCCCCAGGCTGCGCGGAAGCGGTGCCGTTGGACCCTCAGGGTCACAGGACTACGAAGGCCAGTGCCCGCCCCGGTGGGCACGATAGCGCCCGCCGATGGCGGGGCGGGCGCTGGCCGATGGCCTTGGGGCCACCGGCCGGGACAAATGGCAAAGCCACCGCATGGCAGGGTCAACGGCCCCTGCCACCCTGAATGATTGCCACCCCGGCCGATCACCCCCCGCAATCCCGGCTAGGCAAAGCCCCCGGAGCGGCTAAGATGACCCTGCCGCACCCAATGCGGCGGAAAAAGGGGGACTGACATGGCAGGCCAAGGCATCATCCTGTCCTTGCTGATCGGCGCCATCGCGGGCTGGCTCGCGGGGCAACTGGTCAAGGGCTATGGCTTCGGCCTCATCGGCAATATCGCCGTGGGGATCGTGGGGGCCTTCCTCGCCTCGTGGATCCTGCCGGCCATCGGCCTCTGGACCGACGGCGGCTTCTTCCCGGCCATCCTCACCTCGACCATCGGCGCGGTGATCTTGCTGGTCCTGGTAAGGCTGGTGAAGTCGGCCTGAGGAGCGGAAGCGCAGGTATTCCTTGGGTGTTCCAGACGTATTCCCTGGGTAAGCCTGGCGTCTGGCAGACCTCGTGACCCCACCCCGGGGGATCGGGGCGGGGGCAATGCCCGCCAGGGTGGTGGTTGACCCCCGCCCCGCCACGCGCTTCGATGCCCCGCCGAACAATCCGCGTCGACGATTCCCATGCCGTTTTCCCGATGAAATTCCTCTGGTCCGTACTCGTCCTTTCTGGCGTTTCCCTTGCCGCCGCGCTGACGCTGCCGGGCCTGTCCGACTGGGCGCTGCTGGCCGCGCCATGCCTGATCGCCAGCGCCTGGCTGCTGCTGCGCGGGCGCGGCGGCGCCCCTGCCATCGTTGTAGTGGACGGATCGAACGTCATGCACTGGGGCGGCGGCGAGCCGTCGCTGGCGCCGGTGCGAGCGGTGGTCGCCAGCATGAAGGCGGGCGGATTCCGGCCTTGCGTGATCTTCGATGCGAATGCGGGCTACAGGCTGGAGGGCCGCTATCGGGGCGACCGCGCTTTGGCGGGGATGCTGGGCCTGCCCGAACGCGGGGTCATGGTGGTGCCGAAGGGCACGCCGGCGGACCCCTACATCCTGCAAACCGCGCGCAATCTGGGCGCCCGGGTGGTCAGCAACGACCGCTACCGCGACTGGGCGGCGGACTATCCCGAAGTGCAGACGGGCGACCTCTTGGTCCGGGGCGGTTATCGGGATGGGGAACTGTGGCTGGACGAGGCGGGTGCGAAGCAGCGGTCTGGGCGCTGCTGATCGCCCACCAGCGCCTCACGTCAGTGGCAGTGAACCACCCCGACGCTGTTGTCCATGTGGCAGCATTGTCCGGGGGGTGAGCTTTTGCGGCAGCCGCCGCCGTGGGCGTCGGCAAGCGTCGGACAGGTGAGGAAAGTCAGCATAAGGGCAGCCAGCAACCGCGTCATGAAACACCTCGATTGAAATGGCCGGGCCGGAGGTTAACACAGGTTAACGGTGAGGGGCAGACCAAGAGGTGCGCCGGAGGACCGAAAGGGAACGCGCCAGTGGCGCGTTAGCCGGTCCGATTGGCCGGAGCGCAAGCGGAGGCCAAGGGGCCATCGGCATTCCCGGACGTTTGGGCACGGGCGGCGCCTGCCCTGGCGGGTGCGAAGCGCCCGCCGCCCGGAGGGCGGGCGCTGCCCGTGCGCCGGGCGCACGGGCGGAGCAGCGTGGGCCGGTCGCGGGCCGCGCGGGGCGATGGCCCCGCGCTTTGGGGAGGGAGGGTTTAGGTGGTCGGGCAGATTCCCCCTATGGCCCGCTGCAAAGCCTGTCTCTTATACACATCTGACGCTGCCGACGAT
>CAMFGW010000060.1 GCA_945952025.1 uncultured Paracoccaceae bacterium | reverse complement strand
CTACACACTGCATATCGTCGGCAGCGTCAGATGTGTATAAGAGACAGGCCATGGGTTTACTCCTTTTCGATGGCTGGGAAACAGGGGCAAGCCCCTGTCATTTCTGCAATTTCTCGTGGTGCCTGATGACTTCAGAGATGATGAAGGTCAGGAATTTCGTGGCGAATTCAGGGTCGAGGTCGGCGGCCTTGGCCAGCGCCTGAAGCCGTTCGATCTGGTCGGCCTCGCGCGCGGGGTCAGAGGGCGGCAGGGCGTGAGTCGCCTTCAGCGTGCCCACGGCCTGCGTGTGCTTGAACCGTTCGGCCAGCGTATAGACCAGGATCGCGTCGAGCCGGTCGATCGAGGCGCGGTGGTCTTTCAGCAGCGCTGCGGCGCGTTCTGTGGCGTCGGTCATTGCCGGGGTGGTCGTCATTGCGCGGGCCTTTCGGCTGGGCTGGAGCCAAGGTCATGGCGGACGACCACGTCGCCGGGGTCGACGCCCGGCAGGGTCGGGTCGATATGGCCGCCGATGCGCTCGGCGGTGGCGATCGAGCGGTGATTGGCCGGGTCGATGATCGAGACGAGCCGCGACCAGCCCTTTTCGCGCCGCGCCCAGTCCTTGACGGCTTGCGCGGCCTCGGCGGCGTAGCCCTTGCCTTCGGCTTCGGGCAGGACGAACCAGCCGAGCTCGGGTTCGGGGAAATGGTCGCCGCGATAGATGCCGACTTCGCCCAGGTAGGCGCCCGTCGCGCGGTCATCGACGCCGAAGGGGCCGTAGCCGCGCAGCGCCCAGCCCGCCACGTCCGACGCCCAGTGGCGCCAGGCCTCGGTCCGCGTCAGGGGCCCGCCTTCATGGACCGACCGGGGGGTCGCGAAGAAGGCCGCCCAATGTTCGAAGTCCGCCAGACGCGGTTCGCGCAAGGTAAGCCGGGCGGTCTGAAGCGTGGGCACGGTCATGTCCGCCGGATCACTTCTTCTTGCCGAAGCCAAGGCCCGACAGGCCGCCGGGCAGCTTCATCCCGCCCATGCCGCCCAGTCCGGGAAGGCCGCCCGGCAGACCACCGGGCATGCCGCCCATCCTGCCAATGCCAGCCTTCATCGCGTTTTCCATCTGGGCGGGGTCCATGCCTGCCAAGTCGGCCGGCATGTCGCCGCCCTTGCCGAACATGCCCTTCATGGCCTGTTTCAGCATGGCGCCCTTGCCCATCTTGCCCATCTTCTTCATCACGTCCGCCATCTGGCGGTGCATCTTCAGAAGGCGGTTCAGTTCGACCACTTCCATCCCGGCACCGGCGGCGATGCGCTTCTTGCGGCTGGCGGCCAGAAGGTCGGGGTTGGCGCGTTCCTTCTTCGTCATCGACTGGATGAGCGCGATCTGGCGGCGGATCATGCGGTCGTCGAAGCCCGCCTCGTCGGCGGCCTTCTGCATCTTCGACATGCCCGGCATCATCGACATCATGCCCTGCATGCCGCCCATCTTGAGCATCTGCTCAAGCTGGCTACGCAGGTCGTTCATGTTGAAGAGCCCCTTCTGGAAGCGCTTCATCATGCGTTCGGCTTCGGCCAGTTCGATCGTCTCGCGGGCCTTTTCGACCAGCGCCACGATGTCGCCCATGCCCAGGATGCGGCCCGCGACGCGCTCGGGGTCGAAGGCGTCGATGGCGTCCATCTTCTCGCCCAGGCCGACGAAACGGATGGGCTTGCCGGTCACGGCGCGCATGGACAGGGCCGCGCCGCCCCGGCCGTCGCCGTCCATCCGGGTCAGGACGACGCCGGAGATGCCGACCTTGCCGTCAAACTCGGTCGCGACGTTCACCGCGTCCTGGCCGGTCAGCCCGTCGACGACCAGAAGCGTCTCGCGCGGCTGGGCGATGTCGCGCACCGCCTGGACCTCGGCCATCAGCGCATCGTCGATGTGCAGGCGGCCGGCGGTGTCGAGCATGACGACATCATAGCCGCCGAGCGTCGCCTGGCTTTTGGCGCGTTTGGCGATCTGCACGGCGCTTTCGCCCTTCACGATCGGCAGCGTGTCGACGCCGATCTGGCGGCCCAGGATCTGAAGCTGCTCCATCGCCGCCGGGCGGTTGGTGTCGAGCGAGGCCATGAGGACGCGCTTGCCGTTCTTCTCGGCCAGGCGCTTGGCGAGTTTCGCCGTCGTCGTCGTCTTGCCCGAACCCTGCAGGCCAACCATCAGAAGGGCGGCGGGCGGGTTGTCGATCTTCAGCGCCTCGGGCTCGCTATCGCCGGCAAGGACGCGGATCAGCTCGTCATGGACGATCTTCACGACCTGCTGGCCGGGCGTGACGGACTTGATGACCGACTGGCCGGTGGCCTTGGCCTCGACCGATTTCACGAAGGACTGGGCGACGGGCAGCGACACGTCGGCTTCCAGAAGTGCCACGCGCACTTCGCGAAGCGCGGTCTTCACGTCAGCCTCGGTCAGGGCGCCCTGCTTGGTCAGGCGCTCGAATACGCCGCCAAGGCGTTCTGACAGGCTTTCGAACATCGCGGTTCCTTTCCCGACGGTCCTTCCAACGACGATCGCGCCCGTGGGCGCAACGCGCTGACGGGCGGCGATCCCGGCATGAAGCCGGAACCGGAAGAGTGACCTTCCGGGGTATTGCGGGGCGAAATAGTGGACGGGCCCGGCAGAGTCAAGGTCGCGGCTCTGGGTTGGGCTTCTGGGTTGCACCTCTGGCGGCAGCGGGCGATTGCGCATCGGCCCGGCTTGGTGAAAGGTGGCGGCGCGAGGGCCAGAGGAAACGCGTTGGACAACTGGGACGAGATCCGCACGGCCTGGGCCGTTGCGCGCCACGGCACGGTCAGCGGCGCGGCGGATTCGCTTGGCGTTCATCATGCAACGGTCATCCGCCACATCGACGCGCTCGAGGGGCGGCTTGGCACCCGGCTCTTCCAGCGCCACGCGCGGGGCTATGCGCCGACAGAGGCCGGGCAGGCGTTGTTCGAGGTGGCGCAGGGCGCGTCGGACCGGTTCAATCAGCTGGAAGCCCGGATCAAGGGCGAGGCCGAGGAGGTGACGGGCGAGCTGGTGGTCACGGCGATCCCCGGCCTGACGGACCTTCTGGTGCCGATCATGGCGCAGTTCCGGACCGAGCATCCGCAGGTGCGGGTGCGCTTCCTGTCGGACATGCGGCTTTACCGGCTGAACTCGGGCGAGGCGCATGTCGCGGTGCGGGCCGGGCCGCAGCCGTCCGAGCCGGACTATGTCGTCCGGCCGCTGACGCGGCTGCGCTATGCGCTTTATGCCGCGCCGGACTATGTGGCCCGGCATGGGGCGCCAGCGGGCGACGCGGACCTCGCGCGGCATGAGTTCGTGGCGCCCGACGACCTTCTGGCCCGCGCGCCGTTCCACCAGTGGCTGCAGGGCAAGGTCTCTCCCGACCGGCTGGTCTTTCGCGCGTCAGAGCCAGAGGCGGTCAATGCCGCGATCCGCGCCGGCGTCGGGATCGGGTTCCAGCCCTGCCTCCTCGCGGCCGGCCGGGGGCTGGTCGAGGTCATGGCGCCCCGGCCCGAGTGGGAGGCGCCCCTCTGGCTCGTCACCCATGTCGATCTCCACCGCAGTGCCAAGGTCCAGGCGCTGACGGCGCACCTGAAGGCCGCACTCGCGGGGCGGGGCTAGGTGCGGGGCCTTTCGCCGACCGCGCGCGGTCATCTTGCGATGCTGGCCTTTTCCGCGCTGGTCGCAGGATCTTTCTCGCTCGGCGGGCGGATGGCGACGCTTGTGTCGCCCACCGCCTTTTCGGCCGTGCGCTTCCTTCTGGCCGCCGCCATCGTCGGTGCGGCGGCCGCGGCGACCGGGTCCTTCCGCGCCGCAGACGCCCGCGCGCCCTGGCGCTATGGCCTGCTGGGCCTGTGCCTGTCGGCCTATTTCGTCCTGATGTTCGAGGGGCTGAAGACCGCGCCCCCCGTGTCGGCCGCCGCCGTCTTCACCCTGACCCCGATCCTGTCGGGGATCTTCGGCTGGATGCTTCTGCGCCAGATCACCACGCCGCGCACCGCCGCGGCGCTGGCCATCGGGGCGGCGGGCGCGGTCTGGGTCATCTTCCGCGCCGACTGGGCCGCTATCCTGCGCTTTCAGGTCGGGCGGGGCGAGGTGATCTATTTCTGGGGCTGTGCGGCGCATGCCTTCTATACGCCGCTGGTGCGCAAGCTGAACCGGGGGGAAAGCCCCTTGGTCTTTTCCTTCGGCGTTCTGGCGACCGGGTTCGTCCTGCTGTCGGTCTGGGGCTGGCGCGACATACTGGCGACAGACTGGGCGCATCTGCCGGCCATCGTCTGGGTGACGCTCGTCTATACGGCGCTCTTCGCGTCGGCGATGACCTTCGTTCTTCTGCAATATGCCGCGCTCAGGCTGCCGGCGGCGAAGGTCATGGCCTATACCTACCTGACGCCCAGCTGGGTGATCCTGTGGGAAATCGCGCTCGGCGGTGCGGTGCCGGGGCCGATGGTCCTTCTGGGCGTCGCGGCCACGGTGCTGGCACTTCTGATGCTGGTCAGGGACTGAGCTCGTCGGGGGCAGAGGGGGCGGGCTCTGCCTCCAGGAAGCGCTCGAAGGCGTCGAGGTCCAGCGCCTCGAACATGCCGAAGCCCGCGATCCAGACGGTCGCGGCGCGGAGCGCGTCGGGGTCGAGCTTGCACCAGATCACGCGGCCCCGGCGTTCCTGCTGGATGAGGCCGGCATCGGCCAGCGTGCGCAGGTGTTTCGACACGGCCGCGAGCGAGATGGCGAAGGGATGGGCCACGTCGGTGACCGCCATGTCGTCTTCAAGAAGCATGGTCAGGATCGCCCGCCGCGTCGGGTCCGACAGGGCCGCGAAGATCGCGTCGAGCCGCGCCTCTTTGGGGTCCGGGATGGGGGGCAGGGGGGCCTCTGTCATGGCCGCATCTGGCCCGGAGGCATGCTGATCGTCAACCGGATGGTTGAATTATCAAATGCGGCGGATAGGGGCGGGGCAGGGGGGCAGGCAACAGGGTCGAAATTAAACCAAGCAAATTCATGTGCTTGTGTCGAGTTCTGGTCGACAACTACCCGGTTGACTCCTTGGCCTCGGGGCCCTAGACCCCAGCCGGATACCGCGAAAGGCCCTTGTCATGACGAATGGCCCCGAACCGGACCGGCTGGACGAGTTGCAGGCGCGGATCGACGCGCTGAAGAAGGCCAGCCGGCCAGAGCCCGCGGTGGTGAAGAATTTCGGCGCCGCCGACCAAGGTTGGCGCATGGTGATCGAACTCGTGGCCGGCCTCATGGTCGGCGCGGGGCTGGGATACGGGATCGACCTCCTTCTGGGGACGTTGCCGATCTTCCTGGTGGTGCTGACATTGCTGGGCTTCGGGGCGGGGGTGCGGGTGATGCTGCGCACCGCGAAAGAGATCCAGGACAAGAATGCGCGCGGCGCGGCCGCGGCGGACGAAGGGGAAGACGATGGCAAGCGAGGCTGAACAGGGTCTTACGTTCCACCCGATGGAACAGTTCAAGGTCCGCCCGCTGTTTGACAGCGCGCTGAACGTCACCTCGATCAGCAACGTCACGCTGTGGATGGGTGTCGCGGTCGCCTGCGTGATCGTGCTTTTCGTCCTTGGTACCTCGAAGAAGGCGGTCGTTCCGGGCCGGACCCAGTCGGTCGCCGAAGTGGCCTACAGCTTCATCTACAAGATGGTCGTCGATGTCGCCGGGCAGGACGGGGTGCGCTACTTCCCCTACATCTTCACGCTCTTCACCTTCATCCTGGCCTCGAACTTCCTGGGCCTGATCCCCGGCGCCTTCACCACCACATCGCACATCGCGGTGACGGCGGTGCTGGCGGTCCTGGTGTTCCTGTTCGTGACCATCCTGGGCATTGTGCGCAACGGCGCGCATTTCCTCGACCTCTTCTGGGTCAAGTCGGCGCCCTTGGCGCTGCGACCGATCCTTGCGGTGATCGAGGTGATTTCCTACTTCGTGCGGCCGGTCAGCCACTCGATCCGACTTGCGGGCAACATGATGGCCGGTCACGCCGTCATCAAGGTCTTCGCGGCCTTCGCGCCCCTCATCCTCATGTCGGCTATCGGCTACCTTGTCACGCCGCTCGCGATCCTCGCCATTGTCGCGGTCTATGCGCTGGAGATCCTGGTGGCCTTCATCCAGGCCTATGTCTTCACCATCCTGACCTGCGTCTACCTCAAGGACGCGCTGCATCCGGGCCACTGAGCCCGCCAGCGCCCCCCAAACCAACTGCCAAATCCAAATCGTAAGGAGATCAACATGGAACTCGCAGCAGCCGTCGCTCTGGGCAAATACATCGGTGCGGGCCTTGCCTGCATGGGCATGGGTGGCTCGGCCATCGGCGTGGGCAACGTCGCCGGCAACTTCCTGTCGGGCGCCCTGCGCAATCCGTCGGCGGCCGGCGGCCAGACCGCTACGCTCTTCATCGGCATCGCCTTCGCCGAAGCGCTCGGGATCTTCTCGTTCCTCGTCGCGCTTCTCTTGATGTTCGCCGTCTGATCCGACGCGCCATCCTTACGGACGTGTCGGGCGCGCCAGCCGCGCCCGACCGTTGAAGTTTCGGGGTTCTGAAGGGGGACGCCATGGGGAATACCACCCAAACGGTCGGCGACGCCGCCAGTTCGGCCATCAGCACGGCGACGGAGGCCCTGTCGACCGCGGCCGAGCACGCCACGGAACAATCCGGGGGCATGCCGCAGCTCGACACCAGCACCTTCGCGCACCAGGTCTTCTGGCTGATCGTGGCGCTGGTCGTGACCTATCTTGTCCTGTCGAAGATCGCGCTGCCGCGCATCGCCGGGATCCTTGCCGACCGCCAGTCGCGCATGGATGCCGACATCGCCGCCGCCGAGCGGCTGAAGGCCCAGGCGGTCGCCGCCGAAGCCGCCTATGCCCAGGCGCTGGCGGATGCGCGGACCGAAGCCGGGCGCATCGTTGCCGCGGCGCGGGCCGACATCCAGGCCGACCTCGAAAAGGCCACGGCCAAGGCTGACGCCGAGATCGCCGCGCGCACGGCAGAATCGGGCAAGCGCATCGACGAGATCCGCCAGGGTGCCGTCGCTGCCGTGGGCGAGGTCGCACGCTCGACCGCCGAAGCGGTGGTTGGCAAGCTGGGCGGCGCGGCGGATGCGAAAACGGTTGCGGCTGCCGTCGCGGCCCGGATGAAAGGTGGACAGGCATGAAGCGGTTTTTCAGCGCACTGACCGTCGCTACACTGGCGGGCGCGCCCGCGCTCGCCGCCGGGGACGAGGCGTTCTTCACGCTCCGCTCGACCGAGTTCGTCGTCACGATCGCCTTCCTGATCTTCGTCGGCATCCTGATCTGGTCGCGCGCGCATGGGCATGTGTTCACCGCGCTCGACAGCCGGGCCGACGGGATCCGGGCAGAGCTCGAATCGGCGCGGAAGCTGCATGATGACGCCAAGGCGATCCTCGCGGGCTACGACAAGAAGCACGAAGAGATGAAGGCGCAGTCCGCCCTCATCGTCGAAACCGCGCGGCGCGAGGCGTCGGATGCGGCCGAGCAGGCCAAGATGGACCTGCAGACCTCGATCGCGCGCAGGCTCCAGGCGGCGGCGGACCAGATCGCCTCGGCCGAGGCGGCGGCGGTGCGCGAGGTGCGCAACAGCGCCATCGGCGTTGCGGTCGCGGCGGCGGGCGACATGCTGGCCAAGCAGATGACCGCGGCCGATCATGCGCGCCTGGCCGATGCCTCGATCGACGAGGTTGCGGCGAAGCTGCACTGAAAGCGCCCATCAGCGGCACCCACTGGCAACAAAAGAAAACGCCCGGCCGATTGGCCGGGCGTTTTGCTTTTTCGTTGATCCGGTGCGGCTCAGGCGGTCGGGATGATGATGATCTCGACCCGGCGATTCTGCGCCTTGCCAGCGGTGGTCAGGTTCGAGGCGACGGGCTGGTTTTCGCCCTGGCCGATGGCGGCGATGCGGCTCGGGGCGACGCCGGCCGATTGCAGCAGGCCCGCGACCGCGCCCGCCCGGCGCTGCGACAGGTCCATGTTGTAGGCGGCCGTGCCGGTGTTGTCGGTGTGGCCGACGACCTGGACCATGCTGTTCGGATAGCGGTTCAGGCTCATCGCGACCGAGTTCAGGTCGTTGTAGATCGCCGGGTTGACCGAGGCGCTGTTCGTCGCGAAGAGGATGCCCTCGGGCATGACGACGCGAAGCCGGTTGCCCTCGTTGATGATCTGGACGCCGGGTGTGTGGATCTGCTGCCGCAGCTCTGCCGACTGGCGGTCGAGGACCGCGCCGACGCCACCGCCCAGCAAGCCGCCGATCACCGCGCCGCCCAGCATGCGGTCGGTGGTGTTGCCGCCGTTGTTGCTTGCCGCGCCAAGGGCCGCGCCTGCCATGGCACCCATCAGCGCCCCGCCCTTGGCCTGGGCATTCGGATCGTTGTACATGCCCGGTTGCACGCAAGCCGAAAGCGCGGTGGTGCCGGCGATCGCGGCGATAAGGACTTTGTTCAGACGCATGGAACGCTCCGAATTCTGATTGAGGGTCTTTGCGCGCCCGATCTGACGCAGCCCGCGAGGTTAGGCAATAACCTTGGGATCGAACGCGCCCCTCTTCTAGCAGGTTTCCGGGCGATCGGCCATCTTTCGCCAGTCCCGCCCGCTGCGCTCGGGCTGCCCACCGGCCCCCCTCAGTCCCTCCTCAGGCCGCCAGATCGTCCGCGCGCGCGCCCTCCCAGGCCAGGATCGCCCGCTTGACCGGCAGTCCCCAGTGATAGCCGCCAAGCGCGCCCGTGGTGCGCAGCGCGCGGTGGCAGGGGATCAGGAAGCTGATCGGGTTGCGCCCGACCGCCGTGCCGATGGCGCGCACCGCCTTGGGGTGGCCCACGGCGCGGGCGACGTCGGTGTAGGTCGTGACCTGGCCCGAGGGGATCGTCAGGAGCGCCTCCCAGACCTTGATCTGGAAGGGCGCGCCGATCAGCGTCAGCCGCGCCTCGCCCTGTTGGGTGAAGGCGGCCGTGAGCCAGGGTTCAAGCCGCGCGGGCGCCTCGCGGAAGGTCGCGGCGGGCCAGCGGCCGGAAAGGTCGGCGAAGGCTGCCTCGAACCCGGTGCCGTCGGTGAAGGCCAGCCCGCAAAGGCCGCGGTCGGTGCCCATGGCCAGCACCTCGCCAAAAGGTGAGGGGAAGCGGCCCCAGGCCATCTCGACCCCCGCAGCACCGGTTGCGAACTGGCCGGGCGACATCGCCTCCCACCGCAGGAACAGGTCGTGAAGCCGCGAGGCGCCGGACAGGCCGGCCTCGTGCGCGGTTTCCAGCATGTTGCGGCGGTCGGCCAGAAGCCTGCGGGCGTGGTCGAGCGTCAGGTATTGCTGGAAGCGCTTAGGCGAGACGCCGACCCAGGTCGAGAAGGTGCGCTGGAAATGCGCCGGGCTCATCCCGAGCCGCGCCGACAGGTCGTCAAGCGACAGTTGCGCGCCGCCGGGGCCGTCGATCTCGGCGATGGCGCGGGCGATGACGCGGTAATGATAGTCAACGGGTTGCTGGTCGGTCATGGTCTGGTCCCTCTGTCTGTCCTGAAATCTAGGACAGTCCCGCGCGCCCCGCGACCCGGAACCTGCGGCTTCGTGCCTTGCCGGGCTTTTCCCTTGCCGAAGGGCCCCTGACCGGGGCAAGAGAAGGCCGACATGGCCCGCCCGCTCCATTATCAGAAGGTTTTTGAGATCTTCCGCCGGTTTCAGGCGGCGAACGCCCATCCCGAGGGCGAGCTTGCGCATGTGAACGCCTTCACCCTGCTGGTTGCGGTCGCGCTTTCGGCGCAGGCGACGGACGCGAGCGTCAACCGAGCGACGCGCGAGTTGTTTCAGGCGGTCGACACGCCGGAAAAGATGCTGGCGCTCGGCGAGGAGCGGCTGACCGAGGCGATCCGCACCATCGGGCTTTACAAGACCAAAGCCCGAAACGTGATCGCGCTTTCGCAGCGGCTGGTCGATGAGTTCGGCGGGCAGGTGCCCTCGTCCCGCGCCGCACTTCAGTCGCTGCCGGGGGTCGGGCGCAAGACGGCGAACGTGGTCCTGAACATATGGTTCCACCTGCCGGCGCAGGCGGTCGATACCCACATTTTCCGCATCGCGAACCGCACCCGCATCGCGCCCGGCCGCGACGTAGTGGCCGTCGAGCGCGCGATCGAGGACCAGGTTCCGGCCGAGTTCCAGGCCCATGCCCATACCTGGCTCATCCTGCACGGTCGCTATATCTGCACCGCGCGCAAACCCCGCTGCGGTGACTGCCTCATCGCCGACCTCTGCCCTTTCGAGGAGAAGACCATATGACCGGACGCTATCAGGTGGTGGGGATCGGCAATGCCATCGTCGATGTCTTGGCGCCGACCGACGACGCTTTCCTTTCGCGCATGGCGATCGAGAAGGGCATCATGCAGCTGATCGACCGCGCGCGGGCCGAGGCGCTTTATGGCGCGATGGGCGCGCGGACCGAGGCGCCGGGCGGGTCGGTTGGCAATACGGTCGCGGGCGTCGGCAACCTGGGGCTGCGGGCGGCCTTCATCGGCCGGGTGGCGAATGATGCGCTCGGCCGATTCTTCGCGCGGTCGCTGACGGCCGAGGGCACGGATTTCCCCAATCCGCCGGTGGCGGGGGCGGGGGATCCGACCTCGCGGTCCATGATCTTCGTGACGCCGGATGGCGAGCGGTCGATGAACACCTATCTGGGCATTTCGGCCGACCTTGGGCCGGACGATGTGGACCCGGCCGTGGCGGGGGCGACCGACATCCTGTTCCTGGAGGGCTATCTTTTCGACAAGGACCAGGGCAAGGCTGCCTTCCGCGCCGCCGCCGCTGCTTGCCGGGCCGGGGGCGGGCGCGCAGGGATCGCGCTGTCGGATCCGTTCTGCGTCGACCGCCACCGCGCGGACTTCCGCAAGCTGGTGGCCGGGGGCATGGACTATGTCCTTGGCAACGAACAGGAATGGTGCGCGCTTTACCAGACGGCCGACCTTGGTCCGGCGCTGGAACAGGCGCGGGCGGACTGTCCGCTGGTCGTCTGCACGCGGTCGGGTGCGGATGTGGTGATCCTGTCGGGGGATGAGCGCGCGGACATTCCGGTGCACCGCGTGGTGCCGGTCGATGCGACCGGGGCGGGCGACCAGTTTGCCGCAGGCTTCCTTTACGGGCTGGCGACGGGGCGCAGCCTTGCCGTCGCGGGCCGGATGGGATGTCTGGCGGCGGCCGAGGTCATCGGCCATGTCGGCGCGCGGCCGGAGGCGGACATCGCCGCGATCTTCCGGGCCGAAGGGCTGATCTGAGGGCGATAATTGCGACCGGCCGGGCCGGGCGGGAAAAGGAAACCTATAGGTTTCCCCCGAGCGCGTGGAAACGTCTCGGTTGGACCGACGATGTCCTGAGCCGTCAAAGGCCGGCGCCTGCCCCGGTGGGCGCGGGAGCGCCCGCCGATGGCGGGGCGGGCGCTGGCCGATGGCTTTGAGCCATCGGCG
>CAMFGW010000059.1 GCA_945952025.1 uncultured Paracoccaceae bacterium | reverse complement strand
GATACGGCGACCACCGAGATCTACACACTGCATATCGTCGGCAGCGTCAGATGTTATAAGAGACAGTCGCCCAGCCCTCGGCCAACACGACCGGCGCCAAGACCGTGACCGTCAGCCCCTGAGGCGTCTACCGCCCGCGCGCATTAGGTGGACATGCGGGGACGGAGCCACTACATGGGGGCCAGCTTCCCCCTGCCCTGCCTTTAGGAGTCGCCCGATGACGCGCCGCTTCCTGTCGCACCCGTTCGACGACGACAAGCTGAAGGAGGAGTGCGGCGTCTTCGGCGTGATCGGTTGTGCGGACGCGGCAAACTTCGTCGCCCTCGGCCTGCATGCGCTTCAGCACCGCGGGCAAGAGGCGGGCGGCATCGTCGCCTACGACCCGGCCGAAGGCTTCAACAACGTCCGCCGCTTTGGCTATGTGCGCGACAACTTCACCAAGCCCGACGTGATGCAGATGCTGCCCGGCGCGCTGGCCATCGGCCATGTGCGCTATTCTACGGCCGGGTCCAAGGGCCACACCGCGCTGCGCGACGTGCAGCCTTTCTTCGGCGAGTTCGCCATGGGGGGGGCGGCCATCGCGCACAACGGCAACCTGACGAACGCCGCCTCGCTCCGCCGCAACCTGATCGAGCGCGGCGCGATCTTCCAGTCCTCGTCGGATTCCGAATGCATCATCCACCTGATGGCGCGGTCGATCCAGAAGAACATCCCCGAGCGGATGAAGGACGCGCTCAGGGCGGTCGAGGGCGCCTTCTCGGTCATCGCCATGACCCGCACCAAGCTGATCGGCGTGCGCGACCCCTTGGGCGTGCGGCCGCTGGTCCTTGGCCGGATCGGCGACGGGGCCTATGCGCTGTCGTCCGAAACCTGCGGGCTCGACATCATCGGGGCGGAGTTCGTCCGCGAGGTCGAGCCGGGCGAGATGGTGGTGATCTCGGACGGCAAGATCGAAAGCTCGCGCCCCTTCGGGCCGGCCAAGAGCCGCTTCTGCATCTTCGAGCAGGTCTATTTCTCGCGCCCCGATTCCATCCTCGGGGGCCGGTCGGTCTACGAAACGCGCCGCCAGATCGGGATCGAGCTGGCGCGCGAGGCGCCGGTCGAGGCCGACCTCGTCTGCCCGGTGCCGGACAGCGGTACGCCGGCGGCGATCGGCTATGCCCATGAAAGCGGCATTCCCTACGGCATGGGGATCATCCGCAACCAGTACATGGGCCGGACCTTCATCGAGCCGACCGAGCAGATCAGGAACATGGGTGTGCGGCTGAAGCTCAACGTCAACCGTGCGCTCATCAAGGGCAAGCGGGTGATCCTGGTCGACGATTCAGTCGTGCGCGGCACGACGAGCCGCAAGATCAAGGACATGATCCTTGAGGCAGGTGCGGCCGAGGTGCATTTCCGCATCGCCTCGCCCCCGACCGCCTGGCCCTGCTTCTACGGGGTCGACACGCCCGAACGCTCAAAGCTTCTGGCCGCGACGATGAGCGAGGAAGAGATGCGCGAGTGGATCGGGGTCCACAGCCTGCGCTTCATCTCGCTCGACGGGCTTTACCGCGCGGCGGGCGAGGCGGCGGGCCGCAATGCCGCCTCGCCGCAGTTCTGCGACGCCTGTTTTTCGGGCGACTATCCGGTGGCGCCCGCCGACCAGCTGGAGCGCGGTTTCAGGATGCGGGCGGCGGAGTAGCCGCCCCTCCGGGTGGCAGGGGCCGTTGACCCTGCCATGCAGAGGCTTTTCCCATTGTCCCCGACGGTGGCCCCAAGGCCATCGGCCAGCGCCCGCCCCGCCCATGGCGGGCGCTTTCGCGCCCACCGGGGCAGGCGCTGGCCTTTGTTGATCTGTGACACCGAGGGTCCAGTGGCGCCGCCTCGCTGCGGGCGGGGAAGCGCAATGCGTTTCCTCTTCCCGCTCACCCCGGCCCCTAGCCCGCCCGCTACCTTTGCGCCACGCGCCAGTTCGGGTTCTGCCATGCGGGCAGGTTCGCGGGCGCGAGCATGCCCTTGCCCAGGATGTGATCCGCCGCCTTCTCGCCCGTCATGATCGACGGGCCGTTCAGGTTGCCGTTCGTCACGCGCGGGAAGATCGAGCTGTCGGCGACGCGCAAGCCCTCGACCCCGATCACGCGGCACTCCGGGTCCACGACCGCCATCCGGTCGTCGGCCCGGCCCATGCGGGCCGTGCCGCAGGGGTGATAGGCGCTTTCTGCATGTTCGCGGATGAAGCCGTCGATCTCTTCATCCGTCTGCAGCGCCGTACCCGGCTGGATTTCCGACGCCACATAGGGCGCCATCGCGGCCTGCCCGAAGATCTCGCGCGTCAGGCGCACGCACTTGCGGAAATCCGACCAGTCGTCGGGGTGCGACATGTAGTTGAAGAGGATCTTCGGCGCATCGGCCGGATTGGCCGACCGCAGCGTGACCGATCCACGCGACTTCGACCGCATCGGCCCCACATGGGCCTGAAAGCCGTGGCCATGGGCCGAGGCCTTGCCGTCATAGCGCACGGCGATCGGCAGGAAGTGATACTGGATGTCGGGATAGTCGACGCCCTTTTCGGACCGGATGAAGCCGCAGCTTTCAAACTGGTTCGAGGCGCCGAGCCCCTTGCCGGTGAAGAGCCACTGCGCCCCGATCAGCGCCTTGCCCCAGAGGTTCCAGTATTTGTAAAGCGTCACAGGCAGTTTCGAGGCGAACTGCATGTAGATTTCCATGTGGTCCTGCAGGTTCGCACCCACGCCCGGGCGGTCGGCGACGACCGGGATGCCATGCTCCATCAGGTGGCGCGCATCGCCGATCCCGGACAGCATCAGAAGCTTCGGCGTGTTGATCGACGAGGCGGCCAGGATCACCTCGGCCCGGGCGCCGATGACCTCGACCTTGCCGCCGCGCTCGACCTCGACGCCGGTGGCGCGGCCGTCCTTGATGACGACCTTGCGTGCAAGCCCGCGCACGACAGTGCAGCGGCCCGTCGCCTGCGCGGGCATGAGGTAGGCCTTGTTGGCCGACCAGCGCTGGCCCTTGTGGATCGTCGCCTCCATCGCGCCGAAGCCTTCCTGTTCGTAGCCGTTATAGTCGCTGGTGACCGGATAGCCCGCCTGACGGCCCGCCTCGATGAAGGCGTCGAAGAGCGGGTTGTTGCGCGGGCCGCGAGTGACGTGTAGGGGGCCCGAGGTGCCACGATAGGCGCTGTCCAGCTCGCCCGCGTCGGCGCCGCCGTGCCAGGTTTCCATGCGCTTGAAGTAGGGCAGGACGTCGGCATAGGACCAGCCCGACGCGCCCTGGTCGGACCAATGGTCGAAGTCCTTGGCGTGGCCCCTCACGAAGACCATGCCGTTGATCGAGGAGGAGCCGCCGACAACCTTGCCGCGCGGGGTGGCCAGCGTGCGGCCGCCAAGGTGGGGTTCGGGTTCCGAGCGGAAGCCCCAGTCGTAAAGCCCCATGTTCATGGGATAGGACAGTGCCGCCGGCATCTGGATGAAAGGCCCGGCATCCGTGCCGCCATGTTCGATGACGATGACGCGCTTTCCCGCCTCGGCCAGCCGGTAGGCCACTGCCGATCCGCCAGAGCCACCGCCCACGATCACATAATCCGCGTCCATTTACGTCCCCCGTCCGTTCCCTCGTGCACGGATCAACCGGCCAAGATGTCGATGAAAGTCTGCAAGCCGATGTTGCCGCCCGAGGCGACGATCAGGACGCGCCGCCCCTCGGCGGAAACCCGGCCGCCCAGCAAGGCCGCGATCCCCGCAGCCCCCGATGGTTCAAGCACGATCCTCAGCCGCTCGAACGCATGGGTGAGGGCGGCGTGCGTGTCGGCGTCCGTCACGCTGGCGGCCCCGATGCCAGCCGCACCCGCTGCGGCGAAGGGTGCCGCACCCGGCTGGCGCGCCATCAGCGCGTCGCACAGCGTCGGCGCACCCGGCGCGGCCACGCGCCCAGCCGCCGCCAGCGACAGGCCCATGCCGTTCGACCCCTCGGGCTCGACGGCGACGATGTCCGCCCCCGGATAGGTCGCGCGCATGGCCAGCGCCACGCCCGCGACAAGACCCCCGCCGCCCGTGGGGCAAAGGACCAGATCCGGCGCCTCTTCCAGGTCGGCCAACTGTTCCAGCGCCTCGATCGCCACCCCGGCCTGACCGGCGACCACCGCCGGATCGTCGAACGGGTGCAGAAGCGTCAGCCGCTCGTCCCGCGCCATGGCGGCGGCGCGTTCGGCTGCCACCTCCTCGCGCGGGCGGTCGCCGTGATCGCTCAGGACGACGCGCGCGCCGTAGCCCTCGGTCGCGCGGCGCTTCACCTCGGGCGCGTCGGCGGGCATGACGATGGTGACGGGCACGCCCGCCGCCTGGCCCGCCGCCGCCAGCCCCTGGGCGAAATTGCCGGACGAAAAGGCGACGACACCCCGCGCGCGTTCCTCGGGCGACAGCTGCGCGATCCGCCAGGTCGCGCCCCGGATCTTGAACGAACCTGCAAGCTGCAGGCTTTCCGCCTTCACCCAGACCCGCGCGGCCCCGGTCGCGAGTGCGAGCGACGGTGCCTCCAGAAGCGGTGTGCGGCGGACCCGCCCCCGCACGAAGGCGTGGGCGGTCAGCAGCTCGTCATGGGTGGGAACGCTCACCATCAATAGGGCGCGTCCACGTCGCCGAAGTTCACGTAGACGCTCTTGACCTGGGTGTAATGCTCGATCGCGGCCTTGGAGTTTTCCCGGCCGACGCCCGACAGCTTCACGCCGCCGAAGGGCGCCTCGACCGGGGTCAGGTTGTAGGCGTTGATCCAGCAGGTGCCGGCCTGAAGGGCGGCGACGACGCGGTGGGCGCGGGCCAGGTCGGCGGTGAAGACCCCGGCGGCCAGCCCGAACTCGGAGGCATTGGCGCGGGCGATCACCTCTTCCTCGTCGGTGAAGTCGAGAACCGCCATGACCGGGCCGAAGACTTCGTCCCGCGCCAGCGCCATGTCGTCGGTCACGTCGGCGAAGATGGTGGGGGCCATGTAGTAGCCGTCGTTGTTGCCCGCCCGGTAGCCGCCGGTGATGAGCCGCGCGCCCGCTTCCCGCGCCGCCTCGACAGCGGCCAGAACGCGGTCAAGCTGTGCGGCCGACACCAGGGGGCCCATCTGCGTCAGCGGATCGCGCGGATCGCCAAGCTTGATCGCCTCGGTCCGCGCCTGCAGCCGGTCCAGGAAGCGCGCCTTGATGCCCTTTTGCACAAAGACGCGGGTGCCGTTCGAACAGACTTGGCCGGCCGAATAGAAGTTCCCCAGCAGCGCGCCGCCGACGGCGTTTTCAAGGCTCGCGTCGTCAAAGACGATGAGGGGCGACTTGCCGCCCAGTTCCATCGTCACATGGCGGATGCCCTCGGCGGCCATGGCGTAGACCTTGCGGCCGGTGGGCACCGATCCGGTCAGTGACACCTTGGCGACGCGCGGGTCGGTGACGAGCGCGGCCCCGACCGAGCCCCGGCCCTGCACCACGTTGAAAAGGCCGGGCGGCAGGCCGGCCTCGATGAAGATCTCGGCGATCTTCAGGGTGCAGAGCGGCGTGGTTTCGGACGGCTTGAATACCATCGCATTGCCGAAGGCCAGCGCGGGCGCGGACTTCCAGCAGGCGATCTGGGTCGGGTAGTTCCAGGCGCCGATGCCGACGCAGACGCCCAGGGGTTCGCGGACCGTGTAGACGAAGTCGCGGCCCAGGGGCACGGATTCGCCGGTGACGGTCGGCGCGAGCCCCGCAAAATATTCCAGCGCATCGGCGCCAGAGGTGGCATCGGCGACCAGCGTTTCCTGGATCGGCTTGCCGGTATCGAGCGTTTCAAGCTCGGACAGCGACTGGTTGCGCTCGCGAATCAGGGCCGCTGCCCGCGACAGGATGCGGGCGCGCTCGACCGGCTTCAGCCGCGCCCAGTCGGCCTGCGCGCGCGTCGCCGATGCGAGCGCCGCCTCGATCACGGAGGGCGTCGCCTCGTGGACGCGGGCGATGACCTCGCCGGTTGCGGGGAAAATCACTTCAATCGGCGCGCCCGCCTTGTCCTCAAGGTAGGCGCCGTCGACGAAATGGCTGGCCTTCGGCTGGGCGATGAGGGTCATCGGGCGGGCTCCAGTTGCTGGTTCAGATAGTCAAGGGACAGGGCGGTGGCCTGCGCCCGGTCTGGCGGCTCGGCCGGCATGCCGCGCAGGGCCTCGCGCAGGTAGACGCCGTCGATCATGGCGCCAAGCCCGTCGGCCACCTGGCCCGCGCGGTCGCCCACAAGGGGCTTCAGGTCATGGACCAGGTTCGCGTGCAGCCGGCGCTGATAGATCTTCAGAAGCCGCCGCGCCTCGGGCCGGGTCTGGGCGAGGACATAGAAATTCAGCCAGGCGCCCACGACCTCGCGCCGGAAATTCAGGGCGGAAAAGCTGGCGCGCAGGATCGCCTCGAGCCGGTCGCGGGGGCCGTCGGCCATGGCGAGCGCACCCCGCACCTCGGCTCCATAAAGCGACAGGATGTGGCGCATGGCGGCAAGGAAGATCTGCTCCTTCGAGCCGAAGTAATGGTGGGCCAGAGCCGAGGACATGCCCGCCCGCTTGGCGATCTGGCTGACCGTCACGTCGAGCGAACCCGAGCGCCCGATCTCGACGATCGTCGCCTTGACCAGCGCGGCGCGCCGGATCGGTTCCATTCCCACCTTGGGCATCGCGGGGCTCCCTTCAGGATGAACAGGGATAGTTGAGCGATAATTGACTCGTCAATCAAGAAAAACCTGATGGAGCCGGCCGGGTTCACCCACTTGGCCATCGCACGGCAATGGCCTAGGCTTCCGCAGGTCCGGACCGCACGCGCAAAAAAACCTTGCGTGGTTGGGGTCACATGACGTTAATTGACGCATCAATTAACAAAACACTAGGGAGAAATGCGTATGACCTTCCGTACTCTGCTGCTTGCTACCGCACTGACCGGCCTGACCGCCCCCGCCTTCGCGGCCGGCTGCGACAAGATCGTCTTCTCGGACGTGGGCTGGACCGACATCACCTCGACCACCGCCGTCACCTCGCACATCCTTCAGGCGCTGGGCTACGAGACGGAGACGCAGGTCCTGTCGGTGCCCGTGACCTACGAAGGCATGGCCAAGGGCGACATCGACGTGTTCCTCGGCAACTGGATGCCGACGATGGAGCCGAACATCAAACCCTACCTCGAGGCGAAGACCGTCGACAGCGTGCGCACGAACCTTGAAGGCGCGAAATACACGCTTGCAACCAACGCCAAGGGTGCGGAACTCGGCATCAAGGATTTCGCCGACATCGCCAAGCATGCCAAGGACCTGGACGGCAAGGTCTACGGGATCGAGGCCGGCAACGACGGCAACAAGATCATCATCGACATGATCGACAAGAACGCCGACGGGCTGAAAGACGCGGGCGTCGAGATCGTCGAAAGCTCGGAACAGGGGATGCTGGCGCAGGTCGCCAAGGCGGACGCGGACGGCAAGGCCATCGTCTTCCTGGGCTGGGAACCCCATCCGATGAACGCAAACTTCAAGATGACCTACCTGACGGGCGGCGACGATTATTTCGGTCCGAACTTCGGCGGCGCCACCGTCGCGACCAACACACGCGCGGGCTATGTCAAGGAATGCCCGAACCAGGGCAGGCTTCTGGAAAACCTGTCCTTCTCGCTCGACGCCGAGAACAAGATCATGGGCGCGATCCTGAATGACGGCAAGGACCCGGCAGTGGCGGCGAAAGAGTGGCTCGCGGCCAATGCCGACGCCTGGAAGCCCTGGCTCGACGGCGTGACCACCAAGGACGGCAAGGATGCCGTGGCGGCGGTCGAAGCCTCGCTCAAGTAAGACGAACCGAAGGCCCCGGCGTGTAGTGCGCCGGGGCCTTTGCCGTCCGCACGGGGAAGGCGGACCAGACAGCAGGGCGGCCCAAGGCCGTGACGGGGGGACAGATGAACTGGCTAACGGAATACAAGATTCCCATCGGCGACTGGTCGAAGGTGATCTTCGACTGGATGAAGACGCATCTGAGTGGCTTCTTCGACGGGGTCGCCTATGTGCTCGACAACCTGATCAACGGCATCGAGTGGCTGCTGCAGGCGCCGCCGCCCCTGCTGATGATCGCGATCTTCGTGGCGCTGGCCTGGGTCTTGCAGCGCAACTGGCGGATCTGCGTCGGCGTGGCGCTCGGCTTCCTTTTCGTCGTCAATCAGGGCTACTGGAAGGAAACCACCGAAAGCCTGACGCTGATCCTGGCCTCCTGCGTCGTCTGCATGGGCATCGGCGTGCCGATCGGCATCGCGGCGGCGCACCGGCCGCGGCTCTACAAGGCCATGAGCCCGATCCTTGACCTGATGCAGACGCTGCCGACCTTCGTCTACCTGATCCCGGCCATCGTCTTCTTCGGCCTTGGAATGGTGCCGGGCCTTATCGCCACGGTGATCTTCGTGCTGCCCGCGCCGATCCGCCTGACGCACCTTGGCGTCTCGACCACGCCCGCCGCCCTGACCGAGGCGCTGACCGCCTTCGGCGCGACCAAGCGGCAGGTGCTGATGAAGGCGGAACTGCCCTTTGCCTTCCCCCAGATCATGGCGGGGCTGAACCAGACCATCATGCTGTCGCTGTCGATGGTCGTGATCGCGGCCATGGTCGGCGCGAACGGGCTCGGCGTGCCCGTCATGCGCGCGCTTCAGTCGGTGAACGCGGCCAAGGGCTTTGAATCGGGCTTTGTCATCGTTGTCGTGGCCATCGTGCTGGACCGGATGCTGCGTCGGGGGAACGTGTGATGGCCAAGGACACGAAAGGCGCGTCGAAACGCGAAGTCGCGGTCGAGTTCGACCAGGTGAACATCGTTTTCGGCCCCTCGCCCCAGGTCGCGCTGCCGATGATGGACGCGGGCAAGACCCGGTCCGAGATCCAGGCGGCGACGGGCCAGGTGCTGGGCGTCCACAATTGCTCGCTGACGGTCGAGAGGGGCGAGATCCTTGTCCTGATGGGCCTGTCCGGGTCCGGCAAGTCGACGCTTCTGCGCGCGGTGAACGGGCTGAACCCGGTGGTTCGCGGCCGGGTCATGGTCCACGACCAGGGCTGGTCGACCGACGTGTCGAGCGCCTCGCACGAGGACCTTCTGAAGGTCCGCCGCTCGATCGTCGCCATGGTCTTCCAGCAGTTCGGCCTGCTGCCCTGGCGCACGGTGCGCGAGAATGTGGGGCTGGGGCTCGAGCTTGCCGGCCAGACTCCGCGGGAAATGCGCGATCGGGTGGACCAGCAGCTTCAGCTCGTGGGCCTGCATGAGCGCGCGGATGCCAAGGTGGGCGAGCTGTCGGGCGGCATGCAGCAGCGCGTGGGCCTTGCCCGCGCCTTCGTCACCGATGCGCCGATCCTTCTGATGGACGAGCCCTTCAGCGCGCTCGATCCCCTGATCCGCACCCGGCTTCAGGACGAGCTTCTGGAACTGCAGGCGAAGCTTCACCGCACGATCATCTTCGTCAGCCATGACCTGGACGAGGCTTTCAAGATCGGCAACCGCATCGCGCTGATGGAAGGCGGGCGCATCGTCCAGTGCGGCACGGCGCGCGAGATCATCGCCAACCCGGTCAGCGATTACGTCGCGGACTTCGTCAACCACATGAACCCGCTCTCGGTCCTGACCGCCCGCGACGCGATCGAGCCGACGCCGAACGTCACGCCCGCCGCTGGCCAGATCGACATCGACGCGCCAATCAAGGACGTGATGGCCCGGCTCAAGGACGAGACGCGCGCGCTTGAGGTGCTGGACCATGGCAGCGTCGTCGGGCAGGTGTCACGCAAGACAGTGATCGCGCGACTTCTGGACCCGAGGGGTTAGCGACAGGGGGGCGCAGGCCGGACTGGCAGGGGCCGTTGACCCTGCCATGCGAAGGCCTCTCCCCTCTGTCCCGGCCAGCGCCCGCCCCGGCCCGCCATCGGCGGGCGCTTCGCACCCACCGGGGCAAGCGCCGGCCTTCGTTGATCTGTGACACGGGCGGTCCAGCGGAACCGCCCCCCTGCGGGCGGGGAAACGTTTACGTTTCCTTTTCCCGCCCGGCCCGGCCGCCTAACGCCGGTCCCGGAAAAACTCGGTCAATATCGCCGCCGCCTCGGTCGCGGCGATGCCGTCGTGGACCTCTGGCTTATGGTGGCTCTGGGGGTGGGCGTAGATGCGCGGCCCCTGCCCCACGCCGCCGGACTTCGGGTCCGAAGCGCCGTAGGTCAGCCGGGCCAGCCGCGCAAAGCCGATCGCCGCCGCGCACATCGGACAGGGTTCGAGCGTCACCCAGATCTCGCACCCCTCCAGCCGCTCGGACCCGAGTTCCGCGCAGGCCGCCCGGATCGCCAGCATCTCGGCATGGGCCGTCGGGTCGTTCAGCTCGCGCGTGCGGTTGCCGGCCCGCGCGATCACCCGGCCACCGGCATCGGTGACGACGGCGCCCACCGGCACCTCGCCCCGCGCCGCCGCCGCCCGCGCCTCGGCCAGCGCCTCGGCCATGAAGCTTCTGAAGTCGCTCATGGCTTCTGATGCACCGGGCGGACGCCCCGATCAAGGTCCCGATGGTGCTTTCCGGCGCGGCCAAAGCGCTGTAGAGGGCAGGAAAGCAAGGGGGCCGGTCATGGCAGAAAAGCAGAACGAGGCCGAGGGGGGCGAACGCATCGCCAAGGTCATGGCCCGCGCGGGCGTCGCCTCGCGCCGCGATGCCGAACGGCTGATCCTCGAGGGCCGGGTCACGGTCAACGGCGAGAAGGTCACCTCGCCCGCGCGCGACGTCAAGCCCTCCGACAAGGTGGCGCTTGACGGCAAGCCGATCGACGCGCCCCAGCCCGCGCGGCTCTGGCTCTATTACAAGCCCCTCGGCCTCGTGACCTCCGAGGCGGACGAGAAGGGCCGCCAGACGGTCTTTGAAAGCCTGCCGGACGGCTTGCCCCGCGTCATGTCCGTTGGCCGGCTCGACCTGAATTCCGAAGGACTTTTGCTCCTGACGAACGACGGCGCGCTGAAGCGGCGGCTGGAACTGCCCTCGACCGGATGGCTGCGCAAGTATCGGGTCCGGGTGAACGGCCGCCCGACAAACGAGACCTTCGACCCCCTGCGTCGCGGCGTCACCATCGAGGGCGAGGAGTTCCAGCCGATGGAGATCACGCTCGACAGCCAGAAGGGCGCAAACGCCTGGCTGACCGTCGGCCTGCGCGAGGGCAAGAACCGCGAGGTCCGCCGGGCGATGACCGAAGTCGGGATGACCGTGAACCGCCTGATCCGCATCAGCTACGGCCCCTTCCGGCTGAACCGGATGGAGCCGGGCGACGTGACCGAGGTCAAGCAGAAGATCCTGCGCGAGCAGCTTGGCGACGAGCTTGTGGGGACCGAGCGCGACGAGAGCCGCGAGCGCGGTCCGCGCGGAGGCGAGGGTTTCGAGCGCAGACCGCGCGCACCGCGTGGCGAAGGGGCGGGTGGCTACGACCGCAAGCCCCGGGCACCGCGTGACGGAGAGGGGTTTGATCGCAAACCGCGCGCGCCCCGTGCCGAAGGCGCCGGCGGCTACGACCGCAAGCCCCGGCCCCCGCGTGGCGACGGCGAGGGTTTCGATCGCAAACCGCGCGCACCACGCCCCGAAGGCTCCGGCAACTACGACCGCAAGCCCAGAACCCCGCGAGCCGAGGGCGAGGGTTTCGACC
>CAMFGW010000058.1 GCA_945952025.1 uncultured Paracoccaceae bacterium | reverse complement strand
GGCCGCAAGATCATCGTCGACACCTATGGCGGCGCGGCCCCGCATGGCGGCGGCGCATTCAGCGGCAAGGACCCGACCAAGGTCGACCGCTCGGCCGCCTATGCCGCGCGTTATCTCGCCAAGAACGTGGTGGCGGCGGGCCTGGCGCGGCGCTGCTGCATCCAGGTCGCCTATGCGATCGGCGTGGCCAAGCCCTTGGCGATCTATGCCGACACCTACGGCACCGGCGCGGTCCCCGAGACCGAGATCGAGAAGGCCATCGCCAGGGTCATGGACCTGACGCCGCGCGGCATCCGCACGCATCTGGACCTGAACCGGCCGATCTACCAGCGCACCGCCGCCTACGGTCACTTCGGCCGCGCGCCCGAGGCCGACGGGGGCTTCAGCTGGGAAAAGACCGACCTGATCGAGGCGCTGAAGAAGGCGGTGTAGGGGGCGGGCCCGCCGCCCCTGCCGCAAGGCCGGCCGAGGCCGGAGAGGGAGGAGAGCGATGTCGCCCACCCTGCGCGATGCCGCACAGATGCTGCTTGCCGGGATCGGCATTCCGATTCTGGCGGTGCTGAACAGCCAGCTTGGCGCCCGGTCGGGCGCCCCGGTGGCGGCGGGCGTCGTCCTGTTCCTCGTGGCGCTGGCCGCGACCGTCGCGGCGCTTCTGGTCTCAGGGCAGGGTGCTACCCTCGCCCGCCTGACCGGCCAGCCCTGGTATCTGTTCCTCGGCGGGCTGTTCGTCGCGTTCTATGTGCTGTCCGTCACCTGGGTCGCGCCACGCTTCGGGGTGGGCAATGCCATCTTCTGCGTGCTTCTCGGCCAGATGGTCGCGGCGTCGCTGATCGACCAGTTCGGGCTGTTCGGCGCGGTGCAGCAGCCGATCAGCCTGTCGCGCGGGCTGGGCATCGGTGCGATGGTTCTGGGCCTTGCGCTCATCCAGCGCGGATGACGCCTTTCACCCGGCCGGGCTTCGCCATAGGATAGGCGACCCGCTCATGACCCCTGGGGACAACATGACCAAAACCGACGTATCGGGCCTGACCCAGCTCGGCGCTTCGACCGAAGCGCCGAAATCACCCGAGCAGGCGTTGCTGGAGCGGGTGCCTGCCGGTCATGCCGGCACGCTTTACGTGGTGCGCTTCACCGCGCCCGAGTTCACCTCGGTCTGCCCGATGACCGGCCAGCCCGACTTTGCCCATATCGTCATCGACTATGTGCCGCAGGACTGGCTGGTCGAGAGCAAGAGCCTGAAGCTTTACCTGCATTCCTTCCGCAATCACGGCGCTTTCCACGAGGATTGCACGATTGACATCGCCAAGCGGCTGGTGGCGCTGCTCGATCCGGTGTGGCTGCGGATCGGGGCCTACTGGTATCCGCGCGGCGGCATCCCGATCGACGTCTTCTGGCAGACCGGCGCGCCGCCCGAGGCGGTGTGGATTCCCGATCAGGGCGTGGCGCCCTATCGCGGGCGGGGGTGAGCCGGGCGAGAGGCCGGGGAGGCGCTGCCTCCCCGGACCCCTCCGGGATATTTGCGGACAGAAAGTGGAGAGGGTCGGGTTCGGCCCGTGGCAGAATGGTGGAAGAGCGGCGGAATTTCTATGGGCGGGTGCATGGCAAAACCCTGCGCGCCAGCCAGAAGGCCTATCTGGCCGAGGATCTCGCCGGGCTGAGCCTTGCGGGGGTGACGCGCACCGACAACCCCGCGCGGGCGCCGATCGACCCGGCGGGCCTGTTCGGGGGGCAGCCCCTGTGGCTTGAGGTGGGCTTCGGCGGCGGCGAGCACATGGTGCACATGGCGGCGCGCTACCCGCAGGTCGGCATCGTTGGCTGCGAACCGTTCGTCAACGGCATCGCGATGCTTCTGGGCCGGATCCGGGCAGCGGGGGTGACGAACCTGCGGCTGCATCCGGGCGACGTGCGCGACCTGTTCGACGTGGCCCCGGACGGGGCCTTCCGCAAGGCGTTCCTCAATTATCCCGACCCCTGGCCCAAGGCCCGCCACCATCGCCGCCGCTTCGTGACCCCGGACTATCTTGCCGGCCTCTATCGGGTGCTGGCGCCGGGGGCCGAGTTCCGGGTGGCGACCGACATTCCCGACTATGTGCGCCAGACGCTCGAGGAGGTGCCCCCCGCAGGCTTTACGCTGGTGGGGCAGGGGGCGGAACCCTGGGAAGACTGGCTCTCGACCCGCTATGAACAGAAGGCGCTTCGCGAGGGGCGGGCACCGCATTACCTGACATTCCGTCGGAGCTGATCGTGCGGGGTTGATGGTTCGGGTGGCAGGGGCCGTTGACCCTGCCATGCGAAGGCCTCACCCCTTGTCCCGGCCGATGGCCCAAAGGCCATCGGCCAGCGCCCGCCCCGCCATCGGCCGGCGCTTCCGCGCCCACCGGGGCAGGCGCCGGCCTTTGATGGCTCCCTACACGACCGGTCCAGCGGCACCGCCTCGCTGCGGTCGGGGGAAACGCGGGTCGCGTTTCCTTTTCCCGCCCGGCCCGGCCGGTCTGCCTACAGTCGGTCCCTCTACCGCCGGTGCGTCGCCGCGACCCGCGCGGCTTCTTCGTAGATCCCCGACAGGACCGTCAGCGTCGCAGCTGCCTCTTCCAGCCGCTCGGCAAACCCCGGCAGCGTCCGCACCGCCGCGATCAGAAGCTTGCGGCGCAAAAGGCCATAGTCCTCCGTCACCCGCGCGCCTTCGTCCGTAACCAGGTAGGTCACGCCGGACCGCCCCGCCCCCTCGCGCACCACGAGCCCCGCGCCGATCAGCTTGCGCAGCGAATACTGGATGTTCGGCACGTCCTCGCGGTTCAGAAGCCGCGTCAGGTCGCGCATGGTCTTGGGCCGGTCGTTCATGCGGATCACATGCAGAAGCGCGTTCTCCGGCCCCGTCGCGGTCACGTTCGACACGCCCGCAAGGCATTCGGACTGCCAGCGTCCGAATCCCTCGAACGTGCGCATCAGCGCGAATTCCAGCTCGGTCGCCGCAACCTCGACCTGATCGGCCGACAGATGCCACCGCCGGTCCATCCAGCCGTCCATCCTATCCGCCTGAGATGGAAGAGAGTTTTTCGCCATCGCCGCCTCCCTGAGGGCCCGTTGAATGTGTGGAAATAAATCTGTTGACGCAAGGTCGGTTTTACATAGAATTTCAATCATAAAATAAAACAAAATATCCAACCAACAGGAAACGCGACCATGGCACAGAACCGGATGCTCGCCGGCGGCTTCAAGCTGGGCACCTTCTCGACCAACTGCTCGTCGGGCATGACGCCCACCCAGGCGCCCGAACGCTGGGTCAATTCGTGGGACAACAACCTGAAACTCGCCCGGATGCTCGACGCGGCGGGGATCGACTTCATGCTGCCCATCGCCCGCTGGATCGGCTACGGCGGCCCGACCGACTTTCACGGCGGCGTCCTGGAAACCATGACCTGGGCCGCGGGCCTGCTGGCATCGACCGAAAAGCTGACGGTCTTCGCCACGATCCACACCACCGCGAACCACCCCGTCGTCGTCGCCAAGCAGATCGCGACCATCGACCAGATCGGCCACGGCCGCGCCGGCCTGAACATCGTCGCCGGCTGGAACAAGCCGGAATACGAGGCACTGGGCATGAAGCTGCCCGACGATCACGAGACGCGCTACGGCTACGCCCAGGAATGGTACGACCTGATCCGCAAGACCTGGGCCAGCACCGATCACTTCGACTGGGACGGCACATATTTCAGCGGCATCAGGGGGCTGAAGGGCGACCCGGCGCCCCTGCGCGGCTCGGTCCCGATCATCAATGCCGCAGGCTCGCCGCAGGGCCGCGAGTTTGCGACAGACAATGCGGACTTCCTTTTCACCCCGGCCATCGACCTTGGCAGGTCCAAGGAAGAGATCGCCGCGCTGAAGGCGCAAGCCGCCGCCAAGGGCCGCAACGTCGGCGTTCTGACCTTCAGCCACGTCGTCTGCCGCCCGACCGAGAAGGAGTCCCGCGACTATGTCCACTATATCGTGGACGAAAACGCCGACTGGGTCGCGACCGACAACCTGATCCGCCTGCAACTCGCCCACGCGCTCTCGTTCCCGCATGACCTGCTCAAGCAGATCCGCTTCGGCATGGCGCTCGGCCACGGCGGCTTCCCCCTGATCGGCACGCCGGACCAGGTGGCGAAGGGCCTGATCTCGCTGCACGAGGCAGGCTTCGGCGGCACGACGCTGTCGTTCGTCGACTACATCAAGGAATTCCCCTACTTCGCCGAGGAAGTCCTGCCACGGCTGGCGAAGGCGGGCATCCGGTGAGCGGCGGCGGCGCCCCGCAGGACCGCGAGCCGAGCGCAGAGGCCTTCCGCGCCGCCATGCGCGCCTTCGTCGGCAACTGTTCCGTTTTGACTGCCGGGGTGGGCGCGCAGGCCTCGGGCCTTGTCGTCACCTCGGCGATCTCGCTCTCGGCCGAGCCGCCGCTGCTTCTGGCCTGCGTCAATCGCGCCTCATCCAGCTACGCGCTGTTGCGCGACGCGGGCTGCTTTGGCTGGTCCTCGCTCGGCGCCGCCCATCAGGCGGTCGCCGAACGCTTCTCGGGCCAGGGGGGCATCAAGGGTCCGGCGCGCTACGAAGGGGCCGAATGGGACACCGCCGTGACCGGAGCCCGCCTTCTGCGCGGCGCGCCCGCAGCCTTCGACTGCACGGTCGAGGACCTGTTCGACCGGGCGACCCACGCGATCCTCGTCGGCCGTGTCCGCGCCATCCGCACGACCCCCGGTGCCGGCGCGCTGGCCTACTGGAACGGCAGCTACCGCGCGCTGGCCGCCTAAGCAGCCATCCTGCCGCCCCGCAGCATCCATGCTGCACCCGCAGAATCTCCTTGCCCGCACCCGCGCCCCTGACTAGCGTTCCGCCCGACCTTCCGACAGGAGCCCGCCCATGTCCTTCCGCCTGCAGCCCCCCGCACCCGCGCGCGCCAACCGCTGCCAGCTCTTCGGTCCCGGCTCGCGCCCCGCGCTGTTCGAGAAGATGGCGGCGAGTGCGGCGGACGTCATCAACCTCGACCTCGAGGATTCGGTGGCGCCCGACGACAAGCCGCAGGCACGCAAGAACATCATCGCCGCGATCAACGACATCGACTGGGGCCGAAAGCACCTGTCGGTGCGTATCAACGGGCTCGACACGCCCTACTGGTACCGCGACGTGGTCGAGGTGCTGGAAGAGGCGGGCAACAGGATCGACCAGATCATGATCCCCAAGGTCGGTTGCGCGGCCGATGTCTATGCGGTCGATGCGCTGGTCACGGCTATCGAGCGCGCCAGGGGCCGCACCAAGCCCATCGCGCTTGAGGTCATCATCGAAACCGCCGCCGGCATCGCCCATGTCGAGGACATCGCCGCCTCTTCGCCCCGGCTTCAGGCCATGAGCCTTGGCGCGGCCGACTTTGCGGCCAGCATGGGGATGCAGACGACCGGCATCGGCGGCACCCAGGAAAACTACTACATGCACCGCGAGGGCCAGAAATACTGGTCCGACCCCTGGCACTGGGCGCAGGCCGCCATCGTCGCCGCCTGCCGCACCCACGGCATCCTGCCCGTCGACGGCCCCTTCGGCGACTTCTCTGACGACGAGGGCTTCCGCGCCCAGGCCCGCCGCTCGGCCGTCCTTGGCATGGTCGGCAAATGGGCGATCCACCCCAAGCAGGTGGCACTCGCGAACGAGGTCTTCACCCCGTCCGAAGTCCAGGTCGCCGAAGCGCGCGAGATCCTGGCCGCCATGGCCAAGGCCAAGGCCGAGGGGCAGGGCGCGACCGTCTACAAGGGGCGCCTGGTCGACATCGCCTCGATCCGCCAGGCCGAGGTCATCGTGCGCCAGGCCGAGATGACGGGCGCCTGACCGGCAACTGACGCAAGGGCGCCCCTCGCCCGGCGCCCCTTCCCACCATCCTGCGCATGGGCTACGCATGGCCTATGAACTGGAATGTCCCGAACATCCTGACCTTCCTGCGCCTTCTTGCGGCGCCGGGCGTGGCGATCATGTTCCTTTATTTCCGCCGGCCCTGGGCGGACTGGTTTGCGCTGTCGCTCTTCGTCTCGGCTGCGATCACCGACTATTTCGACGGCTATCTCGCGCGGCTCTGGAAGCAGGAATCGAAGTTCGGCGCCATGCTCGACCCCATCGCCGACAAGGCCATGGTCGTCATCGCCATCATGGTCCTGACCGGCTATTCCGGCATGAACCCCTGGCTGATCCTGCCTGCGACAGTGATCCTCTTCCGAGAGGTCTTCGTGTCGGGCATGCGCGAATATCTGGGCGCGCGCGCCGCGACCCTGAAGGTCACGAAGCTGGCGAAATGGAAGACGACGGCGCAGATGGTCGCCATCGCGACGCTGTTCCTGGGCACCGGACTTGAGTATCTGAACGGCGTCGCCCTGCACGGCATGACGCCCGAGCAATATGCCGACGCCGTGTCGGACGGGCTGGTCGACCCGATCCGCGCCTGCGGCAAAAGCAGCTGTGCCTCGGTCGCCAACCACGCCGGCCTGGTCCTGATCTGGATCGCCGCCGCGCTGACCGCCATCACCGGCTGGGACTATTTCGTGAAGGCCAAGCCCCTGCTGAAGGACGAGCCCGGAAAGGACGAACCCGGGACGGACGAGCCATGAGGGTCCTCTATTTCGCCTGGGTCCGCGAACGCATCGGCCGCCCGTGGGAGGATGTGGAAACCACCGCCGCCACCCCCGCCGCACTCGCCGACGAACTCGCCGCGCGAGAGGAGCGCTATGCCGCCGCCTTCGCCGACCGCCGGGCCTTGCGCGTCGCGGTCGACCAGCGGCTTGTCGACTTCGACGCCCCGCTTGAAGGCGCGCGCGAGGTGGCCTTCTTCCCCCCGATGACCGGCGGCTGATGCCATGACCGACCGCGTGATCCGGCTTCAGGAGGCGCCCTTCGACTACGGCGCCGAATGCGCGGCCTTCGCCGAAAGGGCAGGGGGCGCGGGGGCCGTCGTGACCTTCCTTGGCCTTGTCCGGAACGACGGTGGCAGCCTGACGCGGATGGAGATCGACCATTACCCCGGCATGACCGAAGCCGCCATCGACGCCATCGCGGCCGAAGCCGCAACCCGGTTCAGGCTCGACAGCCTGCTGGTCCTGCACCGCACCGGCCCCATGCAGCCCGGTGAGCCGATCATGATGGTCGCAACCGCCAGCCGCCACCGGGCCGAGGCCTTTGCGGCAGCCGAATTCCTGATGGACTACCTGAAGTCCCGCGCCCCCTTCTGGAAGAAGGAACACCGCGCCGAAGGGCCGATCTGGGTCGCCGCCCGCGACGCGGATGAAGAGGCGCTGGACCGCTGGGCCGGGGGGGCTGGCTGATGCAGCTTTGGGTCGGCCTTGGCAATCCTGGCGGCGCCTACGCCCAGAACCGCCATAACGTCGGCTTCCTGGCCATCGACCGCATCGCGGCGGACTACGGTTTCCCGCCCTTCCGCGCCCGCTTCCAGGGCCTGCTGAGCGAGGGGCGCGTGGGCGAGGAGCGTATCGCCCTTCTGAAGCCCCAGACCTTCATGAACCTCTCGGGCCAGTCGGTCGGCGAGGCCATGCGCTACCTGAAGCTCACCCCCGCCGAAGTGACCGTCTTTCACGACGAGCTTGACCTCGCGCCCTTCCGCGTGCGGCTGAAGACGGGGGGTGGCCATGCCGGCCACAACGGCCTGCGCTCGCTTCACGCCCATATCACCGAAGGCTACGGCCGTGTGCGGCTGGGGATCGGCCATCCGGGCGACAAGGACCGCGTGGCGGGCTATGTGCTCTCGGACTTCGCCAAGGCCGAGGCGGACGGGCTCGACGACCTGCTGCGCGGCATATCGGACGGGGCGCCCCTTCTGGCGAAAGGCGACGGGCCGGGCTTCCTGAACCGCGTCACCGCCCGCACCGCACCGCCGCGCCCGGCCGCCAAACCCAGGCCGCCCGGGGAGCCGCCATCAAGGGTCGCCCCCGACGCGGAGGGGCCGCCCGAGGACCCGCCCGAGGACCCGCCCGAAAGCCCGCTCAAGCGCCTGATGGAGCGGTTCCGGTGAGCGTCCGCGCCGCGTTCGCGCTTCAGGCAGAGGCGTGCGCGGCACTCGGGTCCCCCTTCACCGCGCGGCTCTGTGCCCTGCTGGGGCAGCGTTTGCAGCCGGGCGGTGCCGTGGCTGACCACCAGCTTTCATGGCCGGGCGACATCTCCTACGCCGGCGCCTCCGTGCCCCTGCGCCTCACGGGGGCGCTGCATGCGCTGGTGCTGACCGGCCGGGACGCGGACCTGGCCGAAGCCTATGCCGACCCCAGCCGCCTGTCGGATGACCGGCTTTGGGCCGCGCTCAAGGACGCGATGGCGGGGCATGCGGCGGCGATCCTGCGCTTCATGGACAGTCCGCCCCAGACGAACGAGGTCCGACGGTCCGCTGCGCTGATTGCGGCGGGCCATCGCCTGGCGGCAGAAACCGGGCTGCCTTTCGTGCTGTCGGAACTGGGGGCGAGCGCGGGGCTGAACCTCTGGTGGGATCACTATGCGCTCGCGCTGCCGGGGGTGACGCTGGGGCCGGTCAACCCGGTCCTGACCCTGTCCCCGGACTGGCGCGGGGCACCGCTGACCCCCGCCATGCCCCGCCCGCTGGTGCGGCAAAGGGCGGGGGTGGACCTGAACCCGCTCGACCCGGCGCGGGGCCAGGTCCGCATCCTGTCCTACATCTGGCCCGACCAGTCCGAGCGGCTGGCGCGCACCCGTTCCGCGCTCGACTTCGCCGCGCGGCAGCCGTTTCCCGTGGTGCAGGGCGATGCCGCCGACTGGCTGGAAACCCGGCTCGCCACGCCACATCCCGGCGCGCTGCATCTGGTCTGCCATACCATCGCCTGGCAATATTTCCCGCCCGGGGTGCAGGCCCGTTGCAGCGCCGCACTCGCGCGCGCAGGGGCCAGCGCCACGCCCGACGCGCCCCTTGCCCACCTGGGCCTGGAAAACGCGCCCGGCGGCAACGCGGAGCTGACGCTGACGCTCTGGCCCGGCGGTACCCGGCGCCACCTGGCCGATGCCAGCGCCCATTGCCATTGGATCGACTGGAAGGAGGCCGCCTGATGACCACCCCATTGCCGTCCGTCAACGTCCTGGGGGGCACACTCGAACCCTGTTCGACCGCGCCCATGACCGGCTGGTTCCGCGACGGCCATTGCAATTCCTGTGCCGAGGATCGGGGCAGCCACACGGTCTGCGTCCTGATGACCGACGAGTTCCTGGCCTGGTCGAGCTACATCGGCAACGACCTGACCACGCCCCGCCCCGAATTCGGCTTTCCCGGATTGAAGCCGGGCGACCGCTGGTGCCTCTGCGCCGCCCGCTTCCTCGAGGCGCATGACGAAGGCTGCGCGCCCCTGGTCCGGCTGGCATCGACCCACGCGCGCGCGCTCGAGGTCGTGCCGCTCGCGGTCCTGAAGTCCTATTCCGGCTGACGCGGGGCCGGCGGGCGGGCCTCCATCAGGTCCTCGATGAAAAGGCTCAGAAGCTGGGGGCGCCCGTTGACGCCCGCCTTGCGATAGATCGCGTTTGTCTGCGCCTTGATCGTCCCTTCGGCGACCCCCCTCAGCCCGGCAATTTCGGCGGTGCTGAGCCCCTTGATCGCAAAGAGCGCCACGTCGCGTTCCGAGGTGGTAAGCCCCCATTCGCCGAAGCGCTGCTCCATCAGGTCCACGAAGGCCGACGAGGCGCGGTCAAGCCGGGCGCGCGTGCGCCGGTGGTCGCGCGCCAGCCGCCAGAAGGCGATCGCGCCCAGGAGAAGGCCAAGAACAAGGCCAAGTGCCGCGCCCAGTTCGAGCATCTCGCGCGTGCGCCAGGCGATGGGGCGGGCATAGATCCCGAGGACGGAAAACAGGATGTCCGAAACAAAGAAGAGTGCACAGGCCGCCTGGACCACCAGAATGACCAGGACCAGGATCGGTCCCCGCCATCGTCGCCAGGCCCCGTCAGCCATTGCTACCGTCGTTGTTTCCCTGCCCGCTGCCGCCATGAGCGTCCGGGTCGCCATTGTCGTCGCCGCCACCGTCGCCGCTGTGGTCGACAGGGTCAGGCGGCGAGCGGGGCCGGCCGCCTTGCCCCTGAAAGTCCTGGTAGTCGCGCAGTATCTCGCCCGTCCGCGGGTCGACGATCAGCTCGCGCACCACGCCGTTCATGCGTGCAACGATGCGCACCCGGCCCAGCCAGGTGTTGCTCACGTCGAAATCTTTGTAGCCTTGGCGCTTGAGGTCATCGATCAGGGACGCGACCAGCGGATCGGTGACCGTCGCCCGCGCGGCCGTCCCGCCAGCCGCGAGTGCCAGTCCGACTGCGAAAAGGTCCCTGCGCCTCATTTCCGTTCCCCGGAAAATGACCGCGGCAGGAGGGCCCGCCGCGGTCTCTGATGTCCGTCAGTATGTCAGTGGGCGGACCTCAGACAAGTCCAAACCAGACACTCGTTACCTGTTGCGCATTACTTGTCCGCGCCGCCGTCGCCGCCACCGTCATGGCCGCCGTCGCCGCCGCCGTCGCCACCATCGTGACCACCCTCGCCGCCGTCATGGCTGCCGTCGCCGTCGCTGCCATGTTCGCCGCTGGACGAGCCGTCGCCCGAGCCTTCGGTGCCCTCACCATCGCTGCCCTGGTCGCCGCTGCCTTCGGTGCCGTCGCCCGAGGCCTGGTCGCCCGAGCCGGTTTCCTCGTGCACCACGGTGCCGTCCGAATTGCGGACCGACATCTCGAAATGCTTGCCGTCCAGCGTGCCTTCGATCTTGGTCGTTTCCGTGCCGCGTGTGACATCGACATGGGTCGCGCCCTGGTCTGCGAGCGACTGCAGCGCGGAATCGATCGCATCCGCCGATGCGACCGTGCCAACCAGCGCAAGCGCGGCGGCAAGAATCATGGAATGGTTCATCTTGAGACTCCGTTTGGTTCCGGCTTTGCGCCGACCTGGCAGAGAGTGCGCCCCCGATCCGGGGTCCGACAGTGACCATGGGTTTAATTCGACGCCATAAACCCAGGTTTAGGCGTCCGATCGGGGGTCGACCGGGGGTTGACTGGGGCCGATTGCGACTGGACGGGCCGGTTCAGACCTTCATGTCGAAGCCAAGGTGCTTGGCAACGGTGAAGATGTCCTTGTCGCCCCGCCCGCACATGTTCATCACGATGATATGGTCCCTGGGCAGGTCGGGCGCGATCTTCATGACATGCGCCAGCGCGTGGCTGGGTTCGAGCGCCGGGATGATGCCTTCAAGCTTGCAGCAAAGCTGGAAGGCCTCGAGCGCCTCCTTGTCGGTGATCGAGACATAGCTCGCGCGGCCCTTGTCATGCAGCCAGGCATGTTCCGGCCCGATCCCCGGATAGTCGAGCCCGGCGGAAATCGAGAAGCCTTCCAGGATCTGCCCGTCCCCATCCTGCAAGAGGTAGGTGCGGTTCCCGTGAAGGACGCCCGGACGCCCGCCCGTAAGGCTCGCGCAATGTTCCATCCGGTCATCGACGCCCTTGCCGCCCGCCTCGACGCCGATGATGCGCACGGACGGATCGTCGAGGAAGGGATGGAACAGCCCCATCGCATTCGACCCCCCGCCGATCGCCGCGACGACCGTGTCGGGCAGGCGCCCCGCGCCCTCCTGCTCAGCCAGCTGCCAGCGGACTTCCTTGCCGATGATCGACTGGAAGTCGCGCACCATCGCCGGATAGGGATGGGGGCC
>CAMFGW010000057.1 GCA_945952025.1 uncultured Paracoccaceae bacterium | reverse complement strand
AGCCGAGCGGCATTCTGATCCCAGCAGCCGCGAACCGCTCAAGGATCTGGAGGTTCACGTCGGACTGGACCGCCGCCTTGAAATTCAGATCGGCCAGAAGCGCACGGATCTCGAACTCCAGCCCCTGGGGCCCGAAGCGCCACAGAAGGACCGCGGGTGCCGGGTCGATCATCACCAAGGGCTGCGCCTCGAGGATATCGCGCAGGATCTGAATCACCTGGCGCGGGTCGCTGCCGTAGGAGACGATCACCGGCAGGACCAGCCGACCCTGAAGACTTTCACGCGTCCAGTTGGTCACGACGCCCGAGATGAACTCGGCGTTCGGCACGATAACCTCGGCCTGATCGGCCGTGGTGATCCGGGTCGAACGCACCGAAATCGCCTTGACCGTGCCGGTCGCCTTGCCGCCGACCTCGATGAAATCGCCCTCGGTGATCGGGCGTTCAATCAGAAGGATGATGCCGGCGATGAAGTTCTGAACGATGTTCTGAAGACCGAAACCGATGCCGACCGACAGCGCCCCGGCGACGATGGCCAGGCCCGACAGGTCGATCCCCGCCGCCGAAAAGGCCGCGAGCGCGGCAAGAGCCAGCCCGACATAGCCCGTGCCCGCGACGGCGGCATTCTGCGCCCCACGGTCTAGCTTCGTGCGCGGCAGAAGCATGGACCGCATCGCGCCCTGCAAAAGCCGCGTGACCATGTAGCCGAGAGCGAAGACGACCAGCAGCGTCAGGACCCCCGACGGCGATATCTGTGTCGTGCCAAGCGCAAAGCCCGAGTTGAAGCGCGCCCATGCCTCTAGCAGGTCCGACGGCCGGACCCCCCAGGTCAGGGCGAGGACCGGCATGGCGACAAGCGCCAAGAGGAAGCCCGACAAGACCGGAAGCAGCGCCTCGCGCCCCTCTTCGCCCGACTTCGTGATGACGACATAGACCTCGGTCAGGCCACGCTGCACCAGAAGGATGAAGCCCCCGAAGGCGATCGAGGAAATCGCCGGCCAGATCAGCGCATTGGCCGCCGCAACATAGCCGATCAGGGCCAGGACCGGCGCCACGACCGCGCTGACCATGAGCGCGGCGCCAAGAAGCGACACGATCCGGTTGCGGAAAAGCTGCGCGTCGCTTGCCCCCGTCGCCGGTCTGCCGCCCTGCAGGACCGCCCCGGCCTCGACCGGCGCTCGCCGCAAGAGGGCGCCAAGGCGGAAAAGGGGGCTCGCGACCAGGCAGACCAGCGGCGCGAGCCAGACCGCCTGCGCCGCCTGGCTGAGCGGCGGCCGGACATCTGTGGTGAAGCTGGCGCGGAAAGCTTCGATCCCGACGATCAGGCCGATCATCATCACCAGGAACCGCGCCTCGGCCGGCCGGTCCGTCATGCGCAGGTAGGGGCTCTCATCATCGGCGTTCGGAAAAAGCCAGGTCCCGAGCCACCGGGCGAAGAAGAAGGCGAAGGCGGATTCGGGAAGCGATTCGATCAAAGCCTGAAGCCGCGGGCCGGTCATGCCGGACAGCGACACGGCGACGACTAGAAGCAGCATGCCACCGACAGGCACCAGCACCTCGCCGAAGGAAATCAGGGCTGCGAGGATCTTGCGGCCGCGCATGGTCATGCGGGACTGGAACCGGTTCGCGAGCATCTCCATGAAGGCCGCACCACGCGCCATCAGGAGGACCGCGAGGATCAGCGAAACGATGATGACCGGCATGTTGGCCCGCAGCTCGATCTGCCGGGCCGGATTGGCCCAGGCCTGCTCGACCTCGAACCGCAGGGTGTTCAGCCCCTGTGTCAGGACCGCTGCGCCCGACTGCCAGTGAAGCGGGTTGAGGGGCGAGGGCAGCAGCGTCAGAAGCGCATTGGCCTGCCGCGAGCGGATCAGCAGGTCGGTCTGGCGGATCAGCCCGTCGGCCTGACTGAAGGCCTCGACTGCCGACAGCGACGGCGCCTGGACCCGCGACAGCGTCTCGGACAGCTCGCGCCGCCGCTGAGCAATCTCGGCCGCCTCGGGGTTGTCGGCCGAGGGCGCGGGGCCAAGGGCCGCGATCTGGCTCTTCAGCGTCTCGATCTGCTGGGCATTGATCCCCTTGGCGGCATCGAACTGCCCCCGCCAGGTCACCAGCCGCGCCCGCATGTCCTCAAGCGCGCGGGTCGAGGCGCGGCCGGCGTTGATCACCTCTTCGGCGACCGCCGCCTCGGCCTTCCAGGCGGCATAGTCGGGTGGCTGGATCGTCTGCGCCCTGGGTGCGGGCGCGTCGGCCGCGTCCTGCGCGCCGGCCGGAACTGCCGCCCCAGCCAGCATCCCGGCCAGCGTCAGCAGCATCAGAAGGCATGCCGCACAAAGCCAGCCGCCCAGCTGCGCCAGAGCGGTCCGCCCGCCCATCGGCCCTCAGCCCTCGAACACGGTGGGAATCTCGCGCGGGGCGCGGTCCATCCAGCCCGGCACCGGCAGCGACTTGGCGCGCAGGAAGTCGGGATTGTAGAGCTTGGACTGGTAGCGCTGGCCGCCGTCGCACAGCAGCGTGACGATCCGGTGCCCCGGCCCCATGACGCGCGCCATGCGGATCGCGCCGGCGATGTTGATGCCGGTCGAGCCGCCAAGACAGAGGCCCTCGTCCTCGACCAGGTCGAAAAGGATCGGCAGCGCCTCGCTGTCGGGGATGCGGAAGGACATGTCGGGGGTGATCCCCTCAAGGTTCGCAGTGATCCGCCCCTGGCCGATGCCCTCGGTGATCGACGAGCCTTCGGACTTGAGCGCGCCCGACGTGTAATAGCTGAAGAGCGCCGCCCCCTCGGGATCGGCCAGCGCCACCTTCACCCCCTTGGGCTGAAGGCTGAGCGCCAGCCCGCCAAGCGTGCCGCCCGAGCCCACCGACGCCACCACACCGTCGACCTTGCCGCCGGTCTGCTCCCAGATCTCAGGCCCCGTCGTCTCGATATGGGCCTGACGGTTGGCCAGATTGTCGAACTGGTTGGCCCAGATCGCGCCGTTAGGTTCGGTTTGTGCAAGTTTCTGCGCCAGACGGCCGGAATAGCGGACGTAATTGTTCGGATTTGAATAGGGCGCGGCGGGCACCTGGATCAGTTCGGCCCCCGCGAGCCGCAGCATGTCCTTCTTTTCCTGGCTCTGCGTTTCCGGGATGACGATGACGGTGCGAAAGCCCATCGAGGCCCCGACCAGCGCAAGCCCGATCCCGGTATTGCCGGCGGTGCCCTCGACGATGGTGCCGCCGGCCGCGAGCAACCCCTTGGCCACCGCGTCGCGGATGATGTAGAGCGCGGCGCGGTCCTTGACGGACTGGCCGGGGTTCATGAACTCGGCCTTGCCGTAGATCTCGCAGCCCGTCGCCTCGGACGCGCGGCGAAGCCGGATCAGGGGCGTGTGGCCGATGGCATCGGCCAGATCCTTGGTAGTGCGCATCGGGCTCTCCTTCGATTTGCGCCGACAGTAGGGCGCGGGCCCGGTGATCTCAAGCCCCGGCGCCGACCCCGAGCGCCGTCCTGCGTGGCGCGAGCCAGAGCGTCAGGATCAGAAGCGGCGCATTGTCGACCTCGCCCGTCTCAACCATATCCAGCAGTTGCGCGAAGGGGATGATATGGCTGCGGATGTCCTCGGCCTCGGACGGAAGGCCCCCTCCCCCGGTCGGCCGCTCTGACAGATCGCAAAGGGCAACGAAGGAGTAAAGGTATTCGGACTTCGCCGCCGGCGTCGGATAGTAGCGCGGACCGGGGATCAGGTCGGTGACCTCGATCCCCGCCTCCTCGCGCGCCTCGCGCCGCGCCGCCTCTTCCGGCGTCTCGCCGCCGTCGATCCGGCCTGCAACCGCCTCGATCAGCCAGGGCGCGGCATCGCCCCGGGCCTGCGGGCCTGCGCGAAACTGCTCGATCAGAAGGACAAGGTCGCGCACCGGGTCGTAGGGCAGAAGGATCGCGGCATCGCCCGACATGAAGACGGCGCGATCCATGACCGGGCTTTGCGCCCCGTCGAAACGGCGATGGCGCAGGTCCCGCGCCTCGACCGAGAAATAGTCGGCGTAAGGTTCCGACTGCCGCAGCACCGTCACGTCGCCGGGCGCTGGCCGGTGACGAAACGCGAAGGTGGTGGGCCTGACCTCGGCCGCGCGGACGCGCGCGCCCGCCTGGGTCAGGATCTGCGGCAACCGCCGGGCGAGCCTTTCGGGCGCGACCCCGTCCGTCAGGCGCGCCAGAAGGTTCGGGAGTGCGGCACGCAGGACCGGCAACCAGCGCGCCCGCCAGTCGTCCGGCAGGGGCGCCGCTGGGTCGGGCGCCAGAAGCGTGGTCGCCGTCGCAGCCGCCCCGGCCACCTCGATCGTGGCCAGCGCCACCTGCCCGCCAAGGACCGCGCTCAGCGCAACGACACGCGAGCGCGCGTCGGCACCCACCCCGGTCAGAAGCCAGCCCTCGACCGCACCCGCGCCCGGAACCGGCAAGGGCCAGATCCCCGGGCCGGCCAGCACATGGCCCGGCAGCCGGGCGGGAACTGCGGCCAGATCGCCGAAGACCTGGCGCCGCACCTCGGCGTCCGCCAGCGCCCCGGCCAGAAAGATCGCGCCCATCAGTGCCAGCGCCGCGCCGCCCAGACCGCCAGCCAGGCGGCGATGATCGAGCCCACGGCCACGACGCTCAGCACGTCGACCACCAGCATCCGCTCGGCAAAGCCGAGCGCCAGCTGCACGACGCCGACGATCGCCTCCATCGGCGACTTGTAGGTCTTGCGGAAGGCCAGCTGGATCATCTCTTCGAAGGAAAAGATCAAGAGCGCCCAAAGCACCAGGACGATCGCGGCCTTCAGCCCGGCGTTGATCGCCACACCCAGCGCCGAGCCCAGGGCCGCACCCGGCCGCGACACGTCTGGCCCGAGCGTCCGCCAGCCGACCACCAGCCCGATCAGCGCCGAAGCGATGGAAAAGAAGCCGAAGACCGTGCCCTCGGGCATCTGCGGCTTGAAGGCTTCGGCGGTCATGTAGCCGACGATCGCCATGGCGAAGGCGGCGAACAGGCGTCCGGCGGTTGGCATCAGCCTGCGGGCCTCTCGATCGTGATCTGGGTCACGTCGCAGTTACCGCTGTGGAAGGCCGCCGCGCAAGAGGTCAGATAGAAATCCCACATGCGGCGGAAGCGCACGTCGAAGCCCAGACGTGCCGCGCCGTCCCACTGGTCGTTGAACCGCTCGTACCAGCGCCGCAGCGTCTGGCTGTAGCTTTCGCCGAACTCGATCGAGCCCTTCAGCTTCAGCCCCGCCCGCGCCACCTCGGAGCGAAGCACCGAGGGCGAGGGCAGCATGCCACCGGGGAAAATGTATTTCTGGATGAAATCGACGCCGCGCTTGTAAAGCTCGAACCGCCGGTCGGCGATGGTGATGATCTGCAAGGTCGCCCGCGCGCCGGGCTTCAGCCGGTCGCGCACCGTCTCGAAATAGGCCGGCCAGTATTTCTGGCCCACGGCCTCGAACATCTCGATGCTGGCGATGCCGTCGAACCTGCCCTGCACATCGCGGTAGTCCTGCAGCTTGATCTCGACCTTGTCCGAAAGGCCGGCCCTGGCCATCCGGGCGACGGCGAAATCATGCTGGGCCTTGCTGATCGTCAGGCCCGTCACCCGCAGGCCGCGCTGGCCGGCGGCATATTCGGCAAAGCCACCCCAGCCGCAGCCGATTTCCAGCACATGGTCGCCGGGCTTGGCGCCGATGCCGTCGACCATCGCGGCATATTTCGCGATCTGCGCCGCCTCGAGGCTTTCCTGCCCGGTGCGGAAGAGGGCAGAGGAATAGGTCATCGTCTCATCAAGCCAGAGCGCATAGAACTCGTTGCCGAGGTCGTAGTGGTAGGAAATGTTCTTCTTCGCCTGGTCGCGCGTGTTGGCGTTCATCCAGTGGCGCAGCCGTTCGAGCGCGCGCAGGAACCCCATGCCCGGAAAGCCGTCATAGACGGTTTCGTTGCCGTCATGGATCATGTCCATGAAGGCCTGAAGGTCAGGCGTGGACCAGCCGCCCTCGAGGTAGGCTTCGGAAAAGCCCAGGTCGCCCTCGCGGATCAGGCGGGCGAATACGTCCGGGTCATGGACGTGGATTTCGGCCACTTGACCGGGCCCCCTGCCGTCGGCGCGGAAGCGGCGCCCGTCCTGCAACACGAAGTCGAGCCGCCCGCGCGACAATCCCTTGGCAGTCTGGAACACTTGCGCAAAGTAGCGCGGCAGGTTCTTCTGCCCGTCCGTCGTGGTCAAAACGTCCATGGTTTTCTCCCCGAAATGCACTCTAACCCCAAGATTTCGCACCGATCAACGTTTTCGTGATCGCCGGATGCGGCCCGGATGCGGCCCGCGCGGCGGCCCGTCAGCGGCTGAAGCGCGCCAGGGCCGCCAGCGCCCGCGCGCGCCCGGCCTCGGGCGTGACGAGGGGGGTGCAGGGCCGGTCGGGCGGCCCCCAGGCGCGGGGAATGGCCTCGGCAAAGGCCGCAGCGCCTTTCCCGGCCAGCCAGTGGCGGCGGTAGGCGCCTTCGGGGTCGAAACGGTCGGCCTGAAGGCGGGGATTGAAGATGCGGAAATAGGGCGCGGCATCGGCCCCGGACCCTGCAACCCATTGCCAGTTGAAGGCATTCGCCGCCGGGTCCCAGTCGGTCAGGCACTCGGCGAACCAGCGCAGCCCGACGCGCCAGTCGGTCAGCAGGTGCTTGGTCAGATAGGAGGCCACGACCATCCGCACCCGGTTGTGCATCTGGCCTGTCACGAACATCTCGCGCATCCCCGCATCGACCAGCTCCTCGCCGGTCCGGGCGCGGCGCCAGGCCTCTGCCTCTGGCCCGTCGTTCTGCCAGGGAAAGTGGTCCCACTCCGCGCGAAAGGCGCGGTCGGCCAGGTCGGGCCGATGGGTGAGCGTCGACCAGGCAAAAGCGCGCCAGCCGAGTTCGGACAGGAATTTCTCGCCCGCAGCGCCCAGCGCCGGGCGGGCGTCGAGCGTGGCAAACGTCTCGGCCCGGATGCGGCGCGCGCTGTTCTCGCCCCAGGCCAGATGCTCGAACAGGCCCGAGGTGGCGGGCAGGTCCGGCCGGTCGCGGCCCAGGGCATAGCCCTGAAGTCCACGGTCCAGAAACTCCGCAAGCCGCAGGCGCGCCGCCACCTCGCCCGGCGACTGGAACGCCCCGGTGACGGCCGCGCCCCTGGACATCGCGCTGTCGAGCCGCCAGTCCGGCAGGCGTTCGGACCTAACGGGCCCCCGCCAGCCTTCCAGCCGCAGCGGCGCGGCAACCGGGGGCCCGGGGTCGCGCGCCCGAAGCGCCCGCCAGAAGGGCGTGAAGACGCTGTAGGGCGTGCCGGATCGGGTCAGGACCGCGCCGTGCGGGGCAAGCTCTCCCCCCGGATAGGCCCGGCCCGCAATGCCAAGGGGCGCAAGGGCGGCCGTCAGGGCCTCGTCCTGCGCGCGTTCCTGCGGACTGTCGTCCTGCGTCCAGTGAACCGCCCCTGCCCCGACCTCGGCCGCGACCCCCGCCACGGTTGCGACCGCCGGTCCGCAGCGCAGGACCAGCCTCAGCCCCCGCCCCGCCGCATCGCGTTCAAAGGCGGCAAGCGACTGGCCGAGCCGCATCCGCGCCGGCGCGCCAAGCGCCTCCACGCCCTCGTCCCGGACGAAGAGCAGAAGGCCGGCCCGGCAAGGGCCGCCAGCGCGGGATGGTCGTCGAAACGCAAGGCCCGCCTGATCCACAGGACCGTCGGTCGTGGCCCGTCTTGTCCCACTTGCACCGTTCCCCCCGAATCTCTATGCCCCCGACATGACACAGCACGAACGCCTTCTCATCATCGACTTCGGCAGCCAGGTCACGCAGCTGATCGCGCGTAGGCTCCGCGAGTTGAAGGTCTACTGCGAAATCCACCCCTATCAGCGCGTGGACGACGCCTTCCTCGCGGCCTTCAAGCCCAAGGCCGTGATCCTGTCCGGTGGCCCCGACAGCGTGACGCGCGACGGCTCGCCCCGCGCGCCCGACAGCCTCTGGACGGCGGGCCTGCCGGTCCTTGGCATCTGCTACGGCCAGCAGACCATGATGCAGCAGCTGGGCGGTCTGGTCGAAAGCGGCCACGGCACGGCCGAGTTCGGCCGCGCGATGGTCGCGCCCGCCGCCGCGCGCCTGCCGCTTCTGGAGGGCTGGTTCGAGGTCGGCCCCGAACAGGTCTGGATGAGCCACGGCGACCATGTCTCGCGCCTGGCACCGGGTTTTTCGGTCTACGGCACCTCGCCCAACGCGCCCTTCGCCGTGACGGCGGACGAGGCGCGGCGCTTCTACGCCGTGCAGTTCCACCCCGAGGTTCACCATACGCCCAAAGGCGCGCGGCTTTACGAAAACTTCGTGAAGATGGCGGGCTTCAAGGGCGACTGGACCATGGGCGCCTACCGCGAGGATGCCATCGCGGCCATCCGCAAGCAGGTGGGCGAGGCCCGCGTCCTCTGCGCGCTTTCAGGCGGCGTCGACAGCACCGTTGCGGCCAAGCTGATCCACGAGGCGGTGGGCGACCGGCTGACCTGCGTCTTCGTCGACCACGGGCTTTTGCGCCTGAACGAGGGCGAAGAGGTCACGGCCATGTTCCGCGACCACATGAACCTGCCGGTGATCGCGGTCGATGCGTCCGAGAAGTTCCTCGGCGCGCTCGAGGGCGTCTCGGACCCGGAGGTCAAGCGCAAGACCATCGGCCGCCTCTTCATCGAGGTGTTCGAGGAAGAGGCCCGCAAGATGGGCGGCGCCCAGTTCCTGGCACAGGGCACGCTCTACCCAGATGTCATTGAAAGCGTGAGCTTTTCCGGCGGCCCATCCGTCACGATCAAGAGCCACCACAATGTCGGCGGCCTGCCCGAGAAGATGGGCATGAAGCTGGTGGAGCCCTTGCGGGAGCTTTTCAAGGACGAGGTCCGCGCCCTTGGCCGCGAACTGGGTATCCCCGAACGCTTCATCGGCCGCCACCCCTTCCCCGGCCCCGGCCTTGCCATCCGCTGCCCCGGCGAGATCACGCGCGAGAAGCTCGAGATCCTGCGCCGGGCTGATGCGGTCTATATCGACCAGATCCGCAAGCACGGGCTTTACGACGCGATCTGGCAGGCCTTCGCCGCGATCCTGCCGATGCGCACCGTGGGCGTGATGGGCGACGGGCGGACCTACGACTATGCCGTGGGCCTGCGCGCCGTCACCTCGGTCGACGGCATGACCGCCGACTTCTACCCCTACACGCCCGAATTTCTGGGCGAGACGGCGACCCGGATCATCAACGAGGTCAAGGGCGTGAACCGCGTCTTCTACGACGTGACCTCGAAGCCGCCGGGCACGATCGAGCTGGAGTGATTCCACGTCTGGCATCGGCTGGCACCGAGTAGCACGAGAACACACCTAATCCCGCGTTGCTGCGGGCTTTTTTATGATTTCGTTCGGCGCTGGCTGGCAATCTTTGGTATCGCCAAGCACCATTTTTTCATGGCATGATGAATGGCATTGAATGCTTTGATGCCATGAGATGCCGCCGATACCATGCAGTCACCTTCCGGGTGTTCATGGTATTGATGTGGAGTAACACAATGCTTTTATTGTGTTTTTACGCTAGGTTAGGGTGGGCAGTGAATCATGGTATTGGAGCCGAATCAGGGCGAGAACCATGCTGACCGATACCAAGCTGCGCAACCTCAAGCCGAGGGACAAGCTCTACAAGGAAAACGACCGTGACGGCCTCTATGTGGCCGTCACGCCCGCCGGGGCGATCTCGTTCCGCTACAACTACTCGATCCACGGCCGGCAGGAGACCATCACCTTCGGCCGCTATGGCGTTGGCGGCATCACCCTTGCGGAAGCCCGCGAGCGGTTGGGCGAGGCCAAGAAGATGATCGCGGCCGGGAAGTCGCCGGCCAAAGAGAAGGCGCGGGACAAGGCCCGCGTCAAGGATGCGGAGACGTTCGGGGCGTGGGCGGAAAAGTGGCTGCGCGGCTACCAGATGGCTGACTCCACCCGCGACATGCGCCGTTCAGTCTACGAGCGCGAGCTGAAGCCGAAATTCAGCAACCAGAAGCTGGTGGAGATCACCCACGAGGACTTGCGGGCGCTGACCGATGCCATCGTGGAGCGCGGTGCACCGGCGACCGCAGTGCATGCTCGCGAGGTGATGTTGCAGGTCTTTCGCTGGGCTATCGAGCGCGGCCAGAAGGTCGACAACCCGGCAGAGCTGGTGCGGCCGACGACTATCGCCAAGTTCGAGCCGCGCGACCGTGCGCTGACGCCCGACGAGATCGGTCTGATGTATCAGTACATGGAGCGCATCGGCACAACGCCATCCATTCGGGCTGCCGCCAAGTTGTTGCTGCTGACGATGGTGCGCAAGAGCGAGCTGACCAACGCGACCTGGAGCGAGATCAACTTCAGCGAGGCGCTTTGGACCATCCCGAAGGAGCGGATGAAGCGACGCAATCCGCACCTGGTGTTCCTGTCCCGGCAGGCGCTGGACATCTTCATTGCCCTCAAGACCTTTGCCGGCGGATCGGACTACGTGTTGCCGTCGCGGTACGACTCGGACTTGCCCATGAGCAGCGCCACGCTCAACCAGGTGCTAACGCTGACGTATCGGCTGGCGCAGAAGGAAGGGAAGTCACTCGCCAAGTTCGGGCCACATGACTTGCGGCGCACAGGCAGCACGTTGCTGCATGAGGCCGGCTACAACACGGACTGGATTGAGAAGTGCCTGGCGCACGAGCAGCGAGGCGTCAGGGCCGTCTACAACAAGGCCGAGTACCGCGAGCAGCGGACGGCGATGTTGCAAGACTGGGCGGACATGATCGACGAATGGACACTGAAGCGGCCGAAGGCGTAAGCCAGAAGTGACAGTTCGCTCGCCTGCCCGAACATCTAGGCATGGCCCCGGTTTCATTGACACTTGAGGGGCGCTGCGTTTTAGCCGCTAAAAAGTGGCTGCTGCGACCGACGGGGTGAAGCCGGGACGCATGGCCTGAGTGCCCGATGCCTTGCGCGCCTCGATCCATTCCACGACCTCTGCCAAGTCCCAGGCGACGTTTCGGCTGGTGAGTGCGATCCGGCGCGGGAATTCTCCACGCTGCTCCATGTTGAAAATCGTGCGCTCAGACAGCGGGATCATCGCCAGTAGCTTCTTGCGGTTGATAAGCGTCTTGCTTGTCGTTGCTTGCATCTCCTGGCCTCTTTCAGTCACTTGCGAACATGTGCCTGATGGTGCCTGGCGAAGCAGGTTGATTCGGTCCAATTGTTGGCGATTATGGTTGACAAGATGGGCGTCAAAAAACGAAGTGCCTATTGGGTTTCCTCAAGTCGAATATTTCGGAAATCGATGTCAGTGCTTTAGATACCGCTTGGCGGGTCAGGGATTTTTGTCCATGGCCTTGCAACTTGCTTGCGATCACTGATTGATTGAACCCGCAATGTAGAAGAACCAGCATTTTTTTCTTGGTGTCCGACAGCTTATTGTCCACCATCAATCGGGCCAGATTGCGCAGCGCGGCTTTGTCTGCCGGCTGCACTCCCTTGTGCAGCAAATAGCGGTAGTAATAGCTATCTACCAGTGGATCGCCCGACGCCGCTGCCTGTGGTGAGGACGGCCTGGCGCATTGGCGGCTGAGCCTCGCTACTTCGACTTCAAACTGGCTGAGCGACCGCTTCGCTTGTCTGTATACAGGGTTCCATTCGCCATTCGGAAGTTTGGGACGATGCCTGTTGCAATACTGATGGCTGAGTTCAAGCTTCTTGCGGTTTTCAAGCTCCACATCATTGATCTTCTCCTCGGAGACTATGGCCATGAAGGCTGAAAACTCCGAAAGATTTCCGCAGAGATCACAAAAGCCATGTTTGCGTTCTGCATTGAGACTGACGCCCCTGACGGCAGTTGAGGTCTTTGGACGCTTTCGGCCGCAGTCACTAACCAAGTCGATTAATGATTCGAACGAGGCAACAAAGCGTTGATCTCTGGCTGTTTGCGTGTCTTCCGTCTTGATGAACTGGCGTAGCAACTGCCGTTGCACACGAACCATCGCATCAAACCCAATCAGTCGAATAATTGCGCTGAAGCCGATTCCTGTTCCCGCGCCGGGGACGTAACCAGAATTGAGCTACTCCCCGAAATTCGGACAGTGACGGAAGCTACGATCTGAGGTCTGC
>CAMFGW010000056.1 GCA_945952025.1 uncultured Paracoccaceae bacterium | reverse complement strand
GATCCCGCCGGGCGCGGCCGCGCCCCGACCTGGCGCGGCGGCACGGGCGCTTCGCCGGGATATTCGTAGGACCCCCGCTGCGTCTTGCGGCCAAGCCAGCCCGCCTCGACATACTTGGTCAGCAGGGGGCAGGGCCGATACTTGGTATCCCCCAGCCCCTCGTGCAGCACGTTCATGATCGCCAGACAGGTGTCGAGCCCGATGAAATCGGCCAGCTCCAGTGGCCCCATCGGATGGTTGGCGCCAAGCTTCAGCGCCTCGTCGATCGAACTGACCGAGCCGACCCCTTCGTAAAGCGTATAAACCGCCTCGTTGATCATCGGCATCAGGATTCGGTTGACGATGAAGGCCGGAAAATCCTCGGCCGAGGCCGCGGTCTTGCCCAACCGCCCGACGACCTCCAGCAGCGCCTGATAGGTCGGCTCGTCCGTCGCAATCCCCCGGATCAGCTCGACCAGCTGCATTACCGGCACCGGGTTCATGAAATGGAAGCCCATGAACTTCTCCGGCCGGTCCGTCCGGCTCGCGAGCCGCGTGATCGAGATCGACGAGGTGTTCGAAGTCAGGATCGTTTCCGGCTTCAGGTGCGGCAGAAGGTCGGCGAAGATCTTCTGCTTGACCGCCTCGCGCTCGGTCGCGGCCTCGATCACCAGGTCACAGGCGCCAAGATCCGCAAGCACCAGGGTCGTCCGTATCCGCCCCAGTGCCGCCTCGCGGTCGGCCGCCGTGACCTTGCCGCGCGCAACCTGCCGTTCGAGGTTCTTGCCAACGAGCGCTACGGCCTTGTCCAGCGCCTCTGGCGACACATCCGTCAGCACCACGTCAAATCCGGCCAAGGCAAAGACATGGGCAATGCCGTTACCCATCTGCCCCGCGCCGACCACGCCTACCGACTGGATCGCCATCATCGCCCCCTTCGTCATCGCGCGCGACCTTACCCACGCCCCGATCGTCGCTGCAAGTGCGAAGGCTGGCAACTTCCCCGGGCCCGTTAGGCTTTTCGCAATCTCTTGGGCGCAAATTGGGCCTTGGGTGAACTACATAACGTGAAGGTGGGAAAATGGCCTATGAACATCCCGGCGCCGGGGCGCTGGACTATCTGCCGTGCCGTTACGGCCAGTCGAAACTCCTGTTCCGCGGACCGCAGCGGTCGCTCGAAGGCACCTTCTGCGCCTTCCTCGGCGGGACGGAAACCTATGGGAAATTCGTGGAAAACCCCTTCCCGGCGCTTCTCGAAAGCGACATGGGCGTACCGATGGTGAACCTCGGCTATCAGAATGCCGGGGTGGACCTCTATCTGAACGAACCCGTGCTGCTCGAGGCCTGCGCGCGGGCGAAGGTGACGGTCATCCAACTGCCCGGCGCGCAGAACATGACCAACCGCTACTATTCGGTCCATCCGCGCCGCAACGACCGGTTCCTGCATGCCGCGCAGATCCTGCAGACCGTCTACCGCGAGGTGGATTTCACCGACTTCCACTTCACGCGCCACATGCTGAAGACGCTGAAGACGCTCAGCCCGGAAAGGTATGTGCTGGTCGAACGCGAACTGCGCGAGGCCTGGGTCGCGCGGATGCGCCAGCTTCTGCAACAGATCGAGGGGCCGACCGTCCTTCTGTGGCTCGGCAATTGCCAGGCGGAAGGGACGGCACAGGATTCGCTCGGCCCCGACCCGCTGTTCCTCGACCGCCACATGGTCGAGGCGATCACGCCCTTCGCCACCGAACTGCTCGAGGTAAACCCCTCGGCCTCCGCCAGGGCCTTCGGCACCATCGGCATGGCCTGCGCCGAGATGGAGCTTCCGGCCGCCGCCCACGTGCCGGGCCCGATGATCCATGCCGAGGTGGCGGCAGCGCTCGAACCGGCGATCCGCCGCTGCCTCTAGCCTGACAGCCGGGCGGCAAAGGAAAAGGGCCGCCCCGGCGGGACGGCCCTTCTATCCGTGGCCCGAAGGCTCAGAGCTTCGAGGTCAGTTCCGGCACGACGGTGAACAGGTCACCGACAAGCCCGTAATCGGCGACCTGGAAGATCGGCGCCTCTTCGTCCTTGTTGATCGCGACGATGACCTTGCTGTCCTTCATGCCGGCCAGGTGCTGGATCGCGCCGGAGATGCCGACCGCGCCATAAAGGTCCGGCGCCACGACCTTGCCAGTCTGGCCGACCTGCCAGTCGTTCGGCGCATAGCCCGAATCGACCGCCGCCCGGCTCGCGCCAACCGCGGCGCCCAGCTTGTCGGCCAGGCCCTCGATCAGGTCGAAGCTTTCCTTCGACCCCACGCCCCGGCCGCCCGAGACGACGATCTTGGCGCTGGTCAGTTCCGGCCGGTCGCTCGTCGCGACGCGGTCCTCGACCCAGGCGCTGAGCCCCGGATCCGCCGCTGCCGCCACCTTCTCGACGGGGGCCAAGCCGCCCTCGGCTGCCGCCTCGAAGTTGGCGGTGCGGACGGAGGCGACCTTGAACTTGTCCGACGACTTCACGGTCTGGATCGCGTTGCCGGCATAGATCGGCCGCTCGAACGTGTCGGCGTCGATGACGGCGGTGATGTCCGAAATCACCATCACATCCAGAAGCGCCGCGATGCGCGGCAGGATGTTCTTGTTGAACGCGGTCGCGGCGCCGACGATGTGGCTGTAGTTGCCGGCCATCCCGACGACCAGCGCCGCCATCGGCTCGGCCAGCCCGTGGCCCAGCGTCGCGTCATCGGCCTGCAGCACCTTGGCCGCGCCCGACAGCTTCGCCGCCGCCTGCGCCGCGCCATCGGCACCCTGGCCCGCGACCAGCACATGCACGTCGCCCAGCCCCTTCACGGCGGTCAGCGTCTTGGCCACGGCGTCGGTCGCCAGATGGCCTTCGTTCACATCGGCAATCAGAAGAACGGCCATGTCAGATCACCCCCGCTTCGTCTTTCAGTTTCGCGATCAGCTCGTCGACCGAGCCGACCTTCACCCCGGCCTTGCGGCCTGCGGGCTCGGTCGTCTTCACGACCGTCAGGCGCGGCGCCACGTCCACGCCGTAGTCGGCAGGCGTCTTGGCCGCGAGCGGCTTGGCCTTGGCCTTCATGATGTTCGGCAGCGAGGCATAGCGCGGCTCGTTCAGGCGCAGGTCGACCGTCACGATCGCCGGCATCTTGACCGAGATGGTCTGAAGGCCGCCATCGACTTCGCGCGTCACCTGGGCCTTGTCGCCCTCGACCGCCAGTTCGGACACGAAGGTCGCCTGCGGCCAGCCCAGCAGGGCCGCCAGCATCTGGCCGGTCGCGTTCATGTCATTGTCGATCGCCTGCTTGCCGGCAAGGACCAGGCCCGGCTGCTCTTCCTTGATGACCGCGGCCAGAAGCTTCGCGACCGCAAGGGGCTCGATGTCGGTGTGCACGTCTGCCGCAGCCTCGATCAGGATCGCCCGGTCGGCGCCCATGGCGAGCGCGGTGCGCAGCGTTTCCTGCGCCTGCTTCACGCCGATCGACACCACGACGATCTCGGTCGCGATGCCCTTTTCCTTCAGGCGGATCGCCTCTTCGACGGCAATCTCGTCGAAGGGGTTCATCGACATCTTGACGTTGGCCAGATCGACACCGCTGCCGTCCGCCTTGACGCGGACCTTCACGTTATAGTCGATGACCCGCTTGACAGGCACCAGCACCTTCATGGGCGACGTTCTCCTTGGTCAGGGCGCCACACCTCGCGCGGCGCGAAAACTCAGGCCGCTCATAGCGATTCTGCATCGCAGAGGACAGAGCAAAATCGACAGAATCAGTCGCGCCCACGCCACGTTGGCGGCTGTTAGCGCCCGACAGACGGCCAACCGTGACCTGGGGTCAGCGATTGGCCCCCGGCACCCACAAGGGATCGGCGCCGCCGTTGGCCACGCGGGCCGCGACGAAGAACCAGTCCGACAGCCGATTCAGGTAGCGGATGGCGCTGTCGTTCACGCCCTCGGACCGCGCAAGCTCGACCGCCAGCCGTTCCGCCCTTCGCGTCACCGTGCGGCACAGGTGCAGGTGCGCGCCAAACGCGTTGCCGCCGGGCAGGATGAAGCTGCGCAGGGGCGCAAGGGGCGCGTTCATCGCGTCGATCTCGGCCTCTAGCCTGTCGACCTGGGCCGGGATGATGCGCAGGACCGGATAGGGCGCCTCGGCGTCGCGCTCGGGTGCCGGGCGCGACAGGTCCGCGCCCAGGTCGAACAGGTCGTTCTGGATGCGGGCGAGGGCCGCCGCCATCTCGCCTTCGGCATGAAGCTTCGCGAGCCCGACGGTCGCGTTCACCTCGTCGACCGTGCCGTAGGTCGCGACCCGCGCCGAATCCTTGCCGACGCGCGACCCGTCGCTGAGTGCTGTCTCTCCGCCGTCGCCGGTGCGGGTGTAGATGCGGTTCAGGACGACCATCTCAACCCCCGCGCCGCAGAAGGACATAAAGGACGATCAGCGCAATCGCCACCGCCTGCGCGATGATCCGGTAGCGCATGATCTTGTTGGCATATTTGCGGTTGAACTCACCCCCGCGCGCCATGCCGCCGATGCCGGTCATCAGGATGACGACGACGACAAGGCAGGCCAGCGCCACCAGAAGGAACAGCGGATCTCTGAGCATCGGGGCCCCCTAAACCAGGGCGCCACTTTAGGCCGGATCGACGTGGGGCACCAGCCTCGGTCCTGTCGGCTCGGAGTGGCTGGGGCCGTTGACCCTGCCATGCGAAGGATTTGCCGTTTGTCCCCGCCGGTGGCCCAAAGGCCATCGGCCAGCGGCATCCCTTCCACACCGTCGGGGGAAACGCGGGTCGCGTTTCCTGATCCCGCCCGGGCCCCGCCGCTCACTCGCCCCGCAGAAGCCCGGTGAAATCCACGCGGCCCACCTGCCCGGTCAGCCGCGCCCTGTAGATCGGCAGGCTTTCAGCGACGCGCATGACGTAGATCTGCGTTTCCCGAAGCGGGATCGATTCGATCCAGTCGACCGGATCGACGGCACGGGTGCGCGGATCGCCGAAGGCCTGCATCCATTTCTTCGACCGCCCCGGCCCGGCGTTGTAGCCCGACGCGACCAGCAGGGGCGAGCTGCCGAAGGACTGCTCCAGCCCCGCCAGATATTCGGACCCGAGCGTCGCGTTATAGTCGAAGTCCGACGCGAGCTTGGCGCCGTCATAGGCAACCCCCATCTTCTTCGCCAGCTCCCGCCCCGTCTGCGGCATGACCTGCATGAGCCCGAGCGCACCGACCGACGACCGGGCCGAGGCGTTGAATTCGCTTTCCCGCCGCGCGATCGAAAGCGTCAGCTCGGTCCTGACCGGCAGCTTCAGATGGTCCAGGCCCACCAGCGGGAAATAGGCCGTCGGCCAGATCACCCCCTTGTCGGCCGCCCGCTTGGCCATGGTCAGCGCGATATAGGGCTCGCCCGTGTCCAGCCCGAAGCCCGCGAGCCGCCCGATCTCCTGCCCGGTCATGCCCTCGGTCATCTGCGCAAGGAACCGTGCGGCCAGCGGACGCTCACCTGCCGCCAGAAGGGCGCGCGCGGCGATGAACAGGGACGATCCCGTCACCTCGGGCACGTTCCAGGCCGGATAGGCCTCACCGCCCACAAGCGCAGGCGACAGCGGCAGCCCGACCTTTTCGGCCGACAGAAGCCCGTAGAAGGCGGTCTGGTAGCGCGCGCTTTCGGCATAGGCGCGCTGGGCAGCGGCCTTGTCGCCCCGCGCCTCTTCGGCCCGGCCGAGCCAGTAGTTTGCCCGGCTCTTGCTGATCGGCCCGCTCGCCGCCGCTGCCACGCGCTCGAAATGCGTCACGGCAAGGTCGCTGTCGCCCAGCTTGCGCAAGGCGATATAGCCCGCGAGCCATTCGAGGTCGGCGAAATCCTCGCCATCCTCGACCGACAGGAAATGCCGCGCGGCGATCTTGTAGGCCCGCCGCGGATCGCCCTCGCGCATCTCTTTCCGGGCCAGCTTGCGCCGCCAGTCGGCCCAGTCGTCGGGAAAGCCCAAGGCCTCGGCCGAGGTCGAGCGTTCCAGGATCAGCGCGATCGCGTCGGGGTAAAGGTCGCGCTTGATGCGCCAGCGGAAGCGGTCGTAGGCCAGCCCCGCCGACTTGGCCGCCGCCTGCGCCGGGATCGCCGCCACCTTGGCCGAGGCATCCGGCGCATTGGTCTGAAGCGCAAGCCGCGCCTCGGCGACCGCGCGCGTCGCGTCGGGCACCAGAGGCAGCATCCGCCGCGCATTCTCGACCTCGCCGGCCCAGAGAAGCGCGGTCAGCCGGCCGCCGTTCTGGTCGGCCAGGAACGAGCCGAATGCCCCCACGAAAGCGGCCTGGGTCTCCGGCTGCATCGGCAGCGCCCGCCAGCCGCGCACCGCCTCGGCCCGCGCCCCCTGCTCATCGCCGAGCGCCCGGAGCGCCATGGCAAGCGCCAGGCTGCCCTCGCCGGTCTGGGGCGGCTCGCCCTGGAAATACTCGCGCACGAGCGGCGGCGCGAGCGACCCGCCCATCGACGCCTCGCCATTCTTGCGGATGAGCTTCAGCCCCGGCCAGTCGGGATGGCGGGCGACGAAATCGGCAAAGACCGAAAAGGCGGCACTTTTCGTCGGCGCCTCGCGCAGGAAGCGCCACAGAATGATGTCGCCCGACACGGGGCCCGCAGCCTGCCCTTCGGCCAGCGCTGTCGGCCAGTCCCCGCGGTCCGCCGCATCCATCCCCCTTTGCAACGCCGATACATCAAAGGCGGCGACGGCCGGCCCGGCAAAGGCCAGGGCCGCGAGCCACAGAAAGGCCAGCATGGAGGATAGGCGCCACCGGGCGCGCCGGGCGTTGGGGATCATGGGGCTGCCTCAATCTTTTTTTCGCAGTCTACCCGACCGGGCGACCCGCGAAAAGGGCGGCCCGCGAAAGGGGGCGCCGTCAGGGCGGCGCAATGAGGCCGGGCGCCGCCAGCGCCAGCAGGTCGGCATTGCCCGGATTGGCCCGAAGTGCGGCCTGCAGCACCGTTTCGGCCATGGCCCGGTTGCCGGACTTGAGCAGAAGCTCGATCAGCGCGCGGCTTTCGGCCGGGCCGTTCTTCGTGACATCGACCGCCTGCGCCATCGCCCGAAGCGCGAGCGGCGCCATGTCCTGCGCCTCGTATCCACGGGCGAGCGCCACCAGAAGGCCCGGATCGTCGGGCGTCGCCGCAAGCGCCTGCCGGGCCACGTCGACCGCGCGCCCCCCGTCGCCCCGGTCAAGCGCCAGCCCCGCCCGGACGAGCTGCGCCTCGACATTCTTGGGGTCGAGCGCCGCGGCCTTTTCAGCGGCCTGAAGCGCCTCTGTCCGCTGGCCCGTGGCGGCGAGCATCCGCGCCAGCGCACCCAGGGGCAGGCTGCGCCCGGCTTCCGGCGGGGCGGCCTTCACGATCTTGCGCAGGATGGCGATGGCGCGCTCGATCTCGCCCTGGTCGAACCGCACCTCGGCCGCGCGCACCCGGTAGCCGTCGGCCAGCGCCTGATCCACCAGTCCAGCCGCCAGCCCGTCGAGGACCGGCACTGATGCGCGGTCGGGGTAATGGGCCACGACATAGGCCGCAAGTGCCGCGTGATCGTCCGGCCGGTCGCCGGTCCGCGCCGCCAGATCCCTCAGGACCGCCACCGCCTCGTCCGGGGAGCCGTGCGCCATCATCCAGTCGCGGACCCGGCGCAGAACCTCGCGATTGTCGGGGAACTGGGCATAAAGCGCGCGCGCCGCGTCGCCGGCTGCCGCCGCCTTCCCCGGCATCCTGTTCAGAAGGTCGAAGCGCAGAAGGTTCAGCGACACGCTGCGCGGATTGGACCCCAGCGCATCGTCGGCGACCGGCAGCGCATAGTCCGGGCCGTTGTCCTGCATGGCGGCCGAGACGACGACGATCGCGGCGGGCAGGCTGGAGGGCGCCTTTTCCACAATGGCTTCGCAATCGGCGAGCGCGGTGGCCCGGGCCGGCCCTTCGGGCGAGGTGAAGTAGCGCGTGGCGCTGGCGGCGGCATGTATCCGCTCGGGGTCCGCCCCCTGCGCCAGCGCCAGATGCGGCAGCGCCCCCTGCCCGTCAAAGCGGCTGATCGCCAGTTCCGCAAGCTGCAGGTTCAAGTCCGGGTCATTCGGCGACCGTTCCAGAAGCGCCTGAAGCTGCAGGGCGGCCCGTTCCAGAAGCCCCCGGCGGATGAGGTTCGGCACCAGCGCCCGGCGTGCGGCGGTGTTTTCCTTGTCCGCCGCCAGCGCGGCATTGTAGGCGGCGGCGGCAGGCAGGTCCTTGCCTTCGGCTTCGAGCGCGGCCCCCTCGGCCACGAACCGCGCCGCCTTGTCGGCGGCCGTCGGCATCAGGAGGATCAGCCCGGCCCCCGCCGCGATCGACAGAAGGATGACCACGGCCAGAACCACCAGCCAGGGGTATAACCGGCCGGTTCTTTCGCGCCCCGAAAGCGCAGGGTCGTTGTCGATGGGCATACCAATCCCGGAAATCGTCCGTCCCGAACGGGACTACAGGACCGGGTGCGGCCCTTGCAACCAAAGGCCGCCCGGCACCGTCGGCCTAGCCGTCCAGGACAACAATGTCGCGCGCATCGACCGATAGTGTCGCCGCCTCGCCCGGAGCCGGCAGGGCCCTCCCCTCGCGGTTGAACTGCGCGACGGACAGGGGCGTGGCCCCCGGCGCCACGGCACGCAGGCGCACGACCGAGCCCAGGAACTCGCTGTCGGCGACCTTGACCGCGAAAGCCACCTCGCCTTCCGCATCAAGGCGCAGCGCCTCGGGCCGGATCGCGAGCGACACTGGCGCGCCGGCCGCCAGCGTCAGCGCACGGCCAAGCGTGACCGGCCCGGCCGGCGTGTCGACCCGGCCCGTCGCCGCATCGACGACCTTGCCCGACAGGATGTTGAGCGAGCCGATGAACTCGGCCACGAAACGCGTGGCGGGACGGTTGTAGATCTCGTGCGGCGGCCCCACCTGCTCGGCCCGGCCGGCCGACATGACCACCACCCGGTCGGACATCGACAGGGCTTCCTCCTGGTCGTGCGTCACGAAAAGCGTGGTGATCCCCAGCTCGCGCTGGATCGCCCGGATCTCTGACCGGAGCGATACGCGGATCTTGGCGTCGAGCGCCGACAGCGGTTCGTCCAGCAGAAGGACACGCGGACGCGGCGCGATGGCGCGGGCCAGCGCCACGCGCTGCTGCTGGCCGCCCGACAGCTGGAACGGATAGCGCGCGCCAAAGCCCGCGAGCCCCACGAGCCCCAGCATCTCTTCGATCCGCGCCCTCGCCTCGGCCCGTGCGACGCCCGCCACCTTCAGCCCGAAGCCCACATTGTCGGCCACGGTCAGGTTGGGAAACAGCGCATAGGACTGGAACACCATCCCAATGCGCCGCTTGTTCGCCGCAACGCCCGTCATGTCCTGCCCGTCGATGACGATCTCTCCGCCGGACGGCGGCTCGAACCCCGCCACCATGCGCAGGACCGTGGTCTTGCCGCAGCCCGAGGGGCCGAGAAGCGACACGAACTCGCCCTGGGCGATGTCGAGCGAGAAGTCGCGCACGACCTGCGTCTGCCCGAAGGATTTCTGAAGGTTTCTAAGCTCGATGAAGGCCATCAGCGGCGCGCCTGCGTCTGTTTGGAGAAACGGGAAACCAGCTGGATCAGCCCCATGGCCATCCAGGTGATCGCGAAGGCCACGACCGCGAGTGCCGCCGGCTCATAGGCCTTGTTCGAGCCCATCCAGACCATGTAGGGCCCGAAGGCCGGGCGGTTCAGAAGGGCGGCCAGCACATATTCGCCGATGACGATGGCGAAGGTCAGGAAGGCCCCGGACAGGATCGCGGTCAGGATGTTGGGCAGGATGACCCGCGCAAGGATGGTGATCCAGCCCGCCCCCAGGCTCTGCGCCGCCTCGGTCAGGGTCGGCACGTCGATGGCGCGCAGGCCGGTGTCGATCGCGCGATACATGTAGGGCAGCGACAGCGTCGCATAGCCGCACATCAGCAGGATGTCGGACCCCGTCGCCGAGCCGAGAAGCGGCAGCGCGGACGAGGTGTTGTACATGCGGATGTAGCCGAAGACGATGACGATGGGCGGAATGACCAGCGGCATCAGCGTGATGAACTCGACCACCGGGCGCAGCGCCGGCAGCTTCAACCGCACCCAGAAGGCGGTCGGCGCCACGATAAGGACGCCCAGCACGATGGTCAGGATCGCCAGGACGAAGGAATAGGTCAGCGTGTCGCGGAACTGCGGGTCGCTGAGGACATTGCGATAGGCGTCAAGCGAATAGACCCCGCGCCGGGCACGCAGCGAAAACTCGACGGTGCCGATCAGGGGCAGGAGGAAGTAGGCCGCGCCGAAGGCGAAGATGATCCAGGAAACCAGCCGCTGCGCCTTCATTTCTGCCACCTTTCGGCCCGGGCCCTGAGGGTGACGTAGATCAGGTTCGCGACCCCGGTGACGACGATCATCGCGAAGGCGACTGCATAGCCCAGATAGGGGTCCTGCAACACGTCGCCCCGGATCTGCGCGAAAAGGATGATGGGCAGGATCGACAGGCTCGACCCCGTCAGCGCCATGGCCGTCGCCACGGCCCCGAACGCGTTGGCGAACAGCAGCGCGAAGGTGCCGATCAGCGACGGCCCAAGGACCGGCAGCGCCACCATGCGCCAATATTGCGCACCGCTGGCCCCAAGGCTCTCGGCCGCCTCGCGCCAGTCCTTGCGCAGCCCGTCGAGCGCGGGGGTGATGATCAGCACCATGAGCGGGATCTGGAAGTAAAGGTAGGCGAGCGCGAGGCCGGTGAAACTGATGAGGTTGAAACCCACCGCCATCAGGTTGACGCCGAACCAGTCGCGCAGGATCACGGTCAGAAGCCCCAGCCGGCCAAGCGTGGCGATGAAGGCGAAGGCCAGGGGCACGCCCGCGAAGTTCGAGGCGACGCCCGAAAAGGTCATGGTCGTCGCCCTGAGCCAGCCGGGCAGCCCGCCCCGCGTCACGGCGGCCGCGAGGATCAGCCCGATGGCGCAGCCCAGAAACGCCGTGACCAGGCTGAGGCGCAGAGAAATCGTCAACGCACCCAGGATCGAGGGCGTCATGAGCCCGCGAATGTTTTGCAGCGTCACGCCGCCGTCCGGCGTGCGGAAGGCGCCGGTCACGATCTGCAGCGTCGGCAGGATCAGGAACAGAAGCGCGAAAAGCAGGAAGGGCACGACACCCAGCCAGACTGTAAGGCGGCGGCTGGGACGGTCAGGGGGTGGGGGCATGGATTCTTTCCCGTCTGTCGGACCCCGCCGCACGGAACACGCGCGGCGGGGCAGTCGCAGTCAGATCGAGCTGTCAGACCTGTCAGTCAGGCCGGGCAGTCAGATCGAACGGGGTCGGATCACTCGGCAACCTTGGCGCCGACGACCGCATCCCACTGGCCGGTCACGACTTCCTTGTTCTTGGCCTGCTCGTCGATCGACGGAAAGACCGCGCGGGCATAGGCTTCGGCCGGGGGCAGCGCGTCCAGAAGCTCTTTCGGCACCTCGCCCGCCTTCACCATCTCGTTGAAGCGCGCGGTGTGGCAGTAGCCCTTCACGAAGCCGTTCTGGCCCTCGTTCGAGAAGATGTGCTCCATCCACAGTTTCGCGGCGTTCGGGTGCGGCGCGAAGGCGCTGATCGCCTGCACGTAGACGCCGGCCAGGACCGGGCCTTCAGGGATCACGACATCCATGGGCGGATTGCCCTTCAGGCTGTCGCGCCAGGCCAGGAGGTTGTAATCCCAGGCCGCGACGATCGGGGTCTGGCCCTGGGCGATTGTGCCCGACTTGGCCGTCACCGGCACGAAGTTGCCGGCCTTGTTGACCTCGGCCATGAACTCGAGCCCCTTCTTGCCCGACTCCGCACCCGGCTTGGCACCCTGCGACATGCCCATCGCCATGATCGCCAGAATGGCCTGGTTCGAGGCGCGCGGGTCGCCGGTCAGCGCGAAGGACTGCGCGAATTCCGCCTTCTTCAGGTCATCCCACTTGACTGGGCTTTCCTTGACCAGGTCCTTGTTCACGCCCAGCGCCATCACGCCATAGTAGGAGCCCGCCCAGAACCCGTCCGCATCCTTGATTTCGGCCGGGATGCCGTCCCAGGTCGAGACCTTGTAGGGCTGGATCAGCCCTTCCTTCTGCGCCTGCGGACCAAAGGCCAGGCCCACGTCGACCACGTCGGGCGCCTGCGGGCCCTTGTTGTCCTTGTTGGCGCGGATCGCCTCGAGCTCGTCGGCCGAACCGGCGTCGGGGTTGAGTTCGTTGACCTTGATGTCGGGGTATTTGGCCTTGAAGCTGTCGATGATGCCGCCGTAGTTGCACCAGTCGTGCGGCAGCGCGATCGTGGTCAGCATCCCCTCTTTCTTGGCGGCGGCTTCGATGTCGGCCAGCGTCTCAGCCGACGCGGCGACAGCCGAAGCCACAAGCGCGATCAGGCTGATGCCCGAAACCAGGGTCAAGTGTTTGGTCATGGTCAAACTCCTATGAGGACGGGCGCAGAAACCCGAGGACAGTTCCCGAGAACCGGGCGAGCAGCGCCGACGGGTTCAAGGAACCGTTCGCTGCATAGGTGGGATTTGTAACAGTCGGATTGCGCGATTGCGACAGTTTTCCGCGCACGTAAGGCGATTCGGCGCGCCCAAGGGCATGACGCTACGGCAGGCCGGCCGCGCGCCCCCCCCCTCGCCTGTCCGGGGCGTCCGTGCTAGTCAGGGCCGACATTCCGAAAGGCCCCAACCGTGCCGCGCTATTCCGCTGCCATCTTCGATCTTGACGGACTGCTGGTCGATACCGAACGGCTCGGCATCAGGGCCGGCAATGCCGCGCTGGAAGAGATGGGCGTGCCCATGGTCGCCGGCCGGCTCGAACGGCTGATCGGGCGCGACGAGGCCGCCGCGACCCGCCTCCTGGCCGAAGATCTGGGCGAGGCCTTTCCCTATGCCGAGTTCATGGCGATCTGGAACGGCCATTATCGGCTGATGGTCGCGGACGGCATCCCCCTGCGCCCCGGCGCGGAACGGCTTCTGACCGACCTGAGCGCGGCGCGCCTACCGATCGCGCTGGCCACCTCGTCGACCCACCAGAGCGCGCACAAGAAGCTGCGGCTGACCGGGATCGACCGCTTCTTCGACGCGGTCGTGACGGTGGATTGCGTCACGCGGCCCAAGCCCGCGCCCGACCCCTACCTGCTGGCGGCGGGGCGGCGGGGCGAGGTCGCCCCCCTGATCACCCTGTCCAAGGCCAGCCTCCCCCGCTCCCCCTCCTACCCCGCCGACGCGTCGACCGCTGTGC
>CAMFGW010000055.1 GCA_945952025.1 uncultured Paracoccaceae bacterium | reverse complement strand
GGAAGGTCACATCGTTGACGGCATGGATCTCGCCCGCTCGTGTGCGGAAAACCGTTTTCAAGCCCTTGACATCAAGGACGGGCAAAGACCCATCGGGCATGAACGACTCCCCAGTCGGACGTATGGACATCGGGCCGGTGTGTCCCGGCCTCTACTGTCGCGACAGTTGCGCATTTTGTCGCTTCTGACAACGCCCCAATTGCGATTTCCGCACGGAGCGTCTTGCCGGCAGGCCCTTCGGATTGCCCTCGGACGGCGCAATCGCTAGGCTTCCCTTGCGGTAGGCGCCCCGCCGTTTTGGCAGGTCGGACCGCGCAGAAAGGTACAAGGCATGGCCAAAGAACTCGATCCGACGGCGATCCTTGCGCAGCTCGTCTCTTTCCCCACCGTCAGCCGTGACAGCAACCTGGCGCTGGTCGATTGGGTCGAAAATTACCTCGCCGGCCACGGCATTTCATCGACCCGCGTCCCAAGCGAGGACGGGCAGAAGGCAGCCCTCTACGCCCAGGCCGGGCCCGCCGTGCCGGGGGGCGTGATTCTGTCGGGCCACAGCGACGTGGTGCCGGTCGACGGCCAGGACTGGACCGGCGACCCCTTTCGGCTGGTCGAACGCGACGGGCGGCTTTACGGGCGCGGCACCTGCGACATGAAGGGCTTTGTGGCGCTGTCGATCGCGGCGCTGGTGGCGGCGGAAAAGCGCGGCGTGAAGCGGCCCCTGCAACTCGCGCTGTCCTATGACGAAGAGCTTGGCCTGACCGGCTGCGTGCCGATGATCGCCGAGATGGCGGCGAAGCTGCCGCGCGCCGCCGCCGTGATCGTGGGCGAGCCGTCGCTGATGCAGGTCGTTTCCGGCCACAAGGGCGGGGTGAATTTCGACGTGCGTATCAAGGGGTTCGAGGTCCATTCCTCGATCGCGCCCCAAGGCGTGTCGGCAATCCACGAGGCCGGGCGGCTTCTGGCCTGGCTCAACGCCGAAAACGCGCGCCTCATGGCGACGCCGCCCGCGCCGCTCGCCGCCCGGTTCGATCCGCCCTTCACCACGGTCCATTCCGGCACCATCGCCGGGGGCACGGCGGCCAACATCACCGCCGCCGACTGCCGGATGGACCTGGGCTTTCGCGTCGTGCCGGGCGAAGGGATCGAGGATTGGGTCGCCCGCCTGACGGCCGAGGTCGCGCGGGTCGAGGCGGGCATGAAGGCCGTCCGCCCGGAAGCGGGCATCGCGCTCATCCGCCGCTTCACCGCGCCGCCCCTCGTCCCCGAAGAGGGTGGCGCCGCCGAAGCACTTGCCCGTCGCCTGACCGGCGACAATGCCGACCATGTCGTCAGCTACGGCACAGAGGCCGGGCATTTCCAGTCCTACGGCTATTCCGCCGTGGTCTGCGGCCCGGGATCTATCGCGCAGGCCCACCAGCCCGACGAATGGCTCGCCCGGTCCGAATTCGACGCCGGCTGGACCTTCATGGCGAAGCTTGTCGAGGACCTCGCCGCATGACCTTCCCCTTTCGCCAGCTGGGCACGCCCCGTTTCACCGGCCCCTTGCCCGAGGCTGCCGATGTCGTCGTGATCGGCGGCGGCGTCGCGGGCGTGATGACCGCCTGGTATCTGCATCAGGCGGGGCAAAGGGTGGTCCTCTGCGAAAAGGGCCGCATCGCCGCCGAACAGTCGGGCCGGAACTGGGGCTGGGTGCGCCAGCAGGGCCGCGACCCGGCAGAACTGCCCCTGATGATCGAGGCCCTGTCGATCTGGAAGGGCCTTGGCGCAGAGGTCGGCGCGGACCTCGGCTTCCGGCAGGAGGGTATCCTCTACCTCGCGAACGGCCCCGCCGACATGGCGCAATATGAGGCCTGGCTCGTCCATGCCCGCGCCCACGGGCTCGACAGCCACCTTCTGTCGCGGGCCGAGGTGGACGCGCGCCTGCCGAACGCTGCGGGCTGGGTCGGTGCGCTCTCGACACCATCGGACGGGCGGGCCGAGCCATTCGTCGCCGTCCCGGCCATCGCCGCGGCACTCGCCGCCAGGAGGGCGACCGTGCGCGAGGCCTGTGCGGTCCGCACGCTCGACCTCGAAGGCGGCCGGGTCCGGGGCGTCGTGACCGAGGCGGGGCGCATCCGCGCGGACCGGGTGGTCGTGGCGGGCGGGTCCTGGTCGGGCCTTTTCCTTGGCGCGCACGGCGTCCCGCTGCCGCAACTCGCCGTCCGCAACACCGTTGCCATGACGGCGCCCCTGCCGCTTCCCTATGAGGGTGCTGCGGCCGACAACGACTTCGCCATCCGCAAAAGGCTCGACGGCGGCCTGACCCTGACGCCCGGCGGCCAGTTCAACTTCGCGCCCGGGCCCATGACCTTCCGCCACCTGTTGAAGTTCCTGCCTGCCCTGCGCCGGGACTGGCGCGCGGCCCACCTGCACCCGCTGAACCCGCGCGGCTATCCCGATGCCTGGACCACCCCGCACCGCTGGACCGGCGCAGACGAAACCCCGTTCGAGCGGATGCGCATCCTCGACCCGCCCCCCGACCGGGGCCAGATCGAAAAGGCCCGTGCCCAGTTCGCGGCGGCCTTCCCCTCGATCGGCAAGCCCCCGATCGTCGACGCCTGGGCCGGCATGATCGACACCATGCCCGACGTGGTGCCCGTCATCGACCATGTCGCGGCCCTTCCCGGCCTAACGGTGGCGACCGGCCTTTCGGGTCACGGCTTCGGCATCGGCCCGGCCATCGGGCGCGTGACGGCGGACCTGGTGATGGGGCGCGATCCCGGCCATGACCTTGGCCGCTTCCGCTTCGCGCGCTTCAGCGACGGCAGCCCGATCGAGATCGGGCCATCGCTCTGAGCCGCCCTTGACCCCTTGAATGCCGGACGAAAAGGGCGGACCATTGCCGGGTAAAGAGGGAGATGCGCCATGCCCGTGAAGAACCGTTTTGCCGAACTCCTGCCCGAAATCACCGCCTGGCGGCGGGACTTCCACGAAAATCCCGAACTGCTGTTCGAGGTGCATCGCACCGCCGGCAAGGTCGCGGACCTTCTGCGCAGCTTCGGCTGTGACGAGGTGGTGGAAGGCATCGGCCGCACCGGCGTCGTCGGCGTCATCAAGGGCAAGACCGATGCCTCGGGCCGGGTGATCGGCCTGCGCGCCGACATGGACGCCCTGCCGATCCGTGAGGCGACGGGGCTCGACTATGCCTCGAAGACGCCGGGCAAGATGCATGCCTGCGGCCATGATGGTCATACGGCCATGCTGCTGGGTGCCGCGAAGTATCTGGCCGAGACGCGGAATTTCGACGGCACCGCCGTCGTGATCTTCCAGCCGGCCGAAGAGGGCGGCGGCGGCGGGCGCGAGATGGTCGCGGACGGCATGATGGACCGCTTCGGCGTGCAGGAAGTCTATGGCATGCACAACATGCCCGGCATTCCGCTTGGCACGTTCGAGATCCGCGAAGGCCCGATGATGGCCGCAGCCGACCAGTTCGAGATCACGGTGACGGGGAAGGGCGGCCATGCCGCCAAGCCGCACGAGACCATCGACACCATGCTGGTCGCGGCCCACATCATCACCGCGCTCCAGTCCATCGCCAGCCGCAATGTCGACCCGCTGAAACAGGTCGTCGTATCGACCTGTGTGCTGACGAGCGATTCGAACGCCCACAACGTCATTCCCCAGACCGTCGTCCTGAAGGGCACGGTCCGCACCTTTGATCCGGCCGTGCAGGATCTGGTCGAGGCGCGCATGAAAGAGCTTCCCGCGGGCATCGCCCAGGCCTTCGGCGCGACCGCCGTCACCGACTTCCAGCGCGGCTACCCCGCCACGGTCAACCATGCGACCGAAACCCGTCACGCGGCCGAGGTGGCGCGCTCCGTCTCGGGCAAGGTCAGCGTCGACACACCGCCCCTGATGGGCGCTGAGGACTTCAGCTACATGCTCCTGGAACGGCCCGGCGCCTACATTTTTCTTGGGAACGGCGACACGGCCATGGTCCATCACCCGGCCTACAATTTCGACGACAACGCCATCCCCTTCGGGTCGAGCTGGTATGCCGGCATGGTCGAAACCCGGATGCCCGCCGCGTGAGCGCTCTGGTCGCAGGGCTCTTCACCGGCGGCTGCCAGTGCGGCGCGGTGCGCTATCGGGCGACCGCGCGGCATAAGAGTGCGTCCATCTGCCATTGCCGGATGTGCCAGAAGGCCGTCGGGGGCTACTTCGCGGCGCTCTGCCGCCTGCCCGACGACCGCCTGACCTGGACACGGGGGCAGCCGGCCGTCTTCGCCAGCTCGGACCAGGCGGACCGCGGCTTCTGCCGGGATTGCGGCACGCCCCTCTTCTACCGCTGGAAGGGTGGCGGCTTCACCTCGGTCACGCTCGGCTCGCTTGACGATACGCAGGCTGTCGCCCCGAACCACCAGTTCGGGATCGAGGGGCGGGTGCCCTTCCTGGCCGGTCTGGCGTCCCTTCCGGGCGATGAGACGACCGAGGAGGAAATGCCCGACGACGCCCCGGCCATCGCCGCGACAAACCACCAGCACCCGGACCACGACACGGACCACTGGCCCTGAGGTTAAAGGTCAGCCGCCCGTATGGCTCATGTGGCGGCTGATCTGGCCTTTGACGTGGGCGCGCGAATAGTCGAAATCGTGGCCCTTGGGCTTGCGGTCGATAGCCGCCCGGATCGCCGCCGTCAGCGTGGCGTCGGTCGGGTCGCCGCGCAGGGGCGCGCGCAGGTCGGCGCGGTCCTCCTGGCCAAGGCAGGTGAACAACTCGCCCGTGCAGGTCACCCGCACGCGGTTGCAGCTTTCGCAGAAATTGTGGGTCAGCGGCGTGATGAAGCCGATCTTCTGCCCCGTCTCGGCCAGCCGCACATAGCGCGCGGGCCCACCGGTCCGTTCGGCAGACGGCAGCAGCGTGAAGCGCCCCCCAAGCCGCGCCTCGACATCGGTCAGCGGCCAGAACTGGTCGAGCCGGACCTCCTCGCCCATGTCGCCCATCGGCATGACCTCGATGAAGGTCAGGTCATGGCCCTGATCGCCGCAGAAGGCCACCAGAGCGAAGAGCTCGCTCTCGTTGAAGCCCTTGAGTGCCACGGTGTTGATCTTCACCTTCAACCCGGCGCGGCTCGCGGCCCGGATCCCCTCGAGCACCGGGTCAAGCTTGCCCCAGCGGGTGATCGCCGAAAACTTCTGCGCATCGAGCGTGTCGAGCGACAGGTTGATCCGCCGCACCCCCGCCGCCGCCAGGTCGTCGGCAAAGCGCGACAGTTGCGAGCCGTTGGTGGTCAGCGTGATCTCGCTCAGCGCGCCGCTTTCCAGGTGCCGCGACATGGCGTGGAAGAAGGACAGGATGTTGCGCCGGACCAGCGGCTCGCCGCCGGTGACGCGCAGTTTCCTGACGCCAAGCCCGATGAAGGCCGAGGCGAGCCGGTCCAGCTCCTCAAGCGTCAGCAGGTCTTTCTTCGGCAGGAACTGCATCTGCTCGGCCATGCAGTAGGTGCAGCGGAAGTCGCAGCGGTCCGTCACCGAAACCCGAAGGTAGGTGATCGGCCGCTGGAAGGGATCAATGAGCGGGGTCATGGTCCCCTGAATCTAGACCCGCTGCTGGGGCGCCACAAGGGTAGGGGCCTGCGACAGATGGCGCGCCGCCTCTTTCCGGGCGAAGGGCTTCAGGCGATGGCCGTGGGTCGCAAGCCAGGCCCGCGTCCGGTCCGGATCGTGGTGGGACAATTCGCGCAGCCACCAGGCGATGGCCTTCTGGATGAACCACTCTCGGTCGTCGGCAAGCTCTGCCGCCCAGCCCAGCACCCGGTCCCGGATCTGAAGGTCGCCCGGCTTGGGGTGGTTCTGCTTTGTCCAGGGCAGCGTGGTGACCAGCGCCGCCCGCCGCGTCCAGAGGTGGGGCGAGCGCACCCAGGGCTCCAGCTCCGCGACCCGCGCGGGGTCCGCCACCAGCCGCCGCGCGGCCGCGTCGCTCATGTGATCGGCGATGGACCAGCCGTCGAAGTCCGGAACGCAGCGCAGGAAGAAGTCCCAGACCGGACCATCCCCCGCAATCCGCGCCTGCACCAGCAGCTTGGCGGCCGCGACGCGCGCCTCGTGAATGTTCGATTTCCACAAGGCGCTAGCCAGGTTGACCCGCTCCGGCACCGACAGCCCGACGCGCCAACCCTTGGCCAGTTCCGTCAGGTCGGGCACGCGGACGCCCAGGTAGGGCCGCGTGGTCTTGTGATAGGCCGCCGATCCCGCCGCCCGCTCGGGGTCGCCAAGCCCCGCGATCGCGGCAAGCGCCTCTTCGCCGGTCACTCGACCGTCACCGACTTGGCCAGGTTGCGCGGCTGGTCAACGTCGGTGCCCTTGGCGACGGCGGTGTGGTAGGCCAGAAGCTGCGCCGGGATGGCGTAAAGGATCGGCGTCAAAACCGCCGGCGCAGCCGGCAGCGCGAGTTGGCGCCAGGTGCCCTCGCCGGCCTCTGCCACGCCCCGCGCGTCCGAGATCAGCACCACCTTGCCATGCCGCGCCATCACTTCCTGCATGTTCGACACGGTCTTTTCAAAAAGCGCGTCGCGCGGCGCCATGACGATGACCGGCACCGTCTTGTCGATAAGCGCGATGGGTCCGTGCTTCAGTTCACCTGATGCATAACCTTCTGCATGGATATAGCTGATTTCCTTGAGTTTAAGGGCCCCCTCAAGCGCAAGGGGGAACATCGCCCCGCGCCCCAGGAACAGCACATCCTGCGCCTCTGCAATTGCCTCGGCCAGCCGCGCGATCTTGCCCTCGGTGCCAAGCGCCTGGTTCATGAGCCCGGGCAATAGCGCCAGGTCCGCGAGGTGCGCTGCGACCTCCGCATCGCTCAGCCTTCCCCGGTCGTGGCCGGCCTTCAGCGCGAGCAGCAGCAGGGCCAGAAGCTGGCAGGTGAAGGCCTTGGTCGAGGCGACGCCGACCTCGACCCCGGCAAGGATCGGCAGGGCGATGTCGCTTTCGCGCGCGATCGACGATGTCGGCACATTGATGACCGAGACGATCTTCTCGACCTTGCCTTCCGCATAGCGCAGCGCCGCGAGCGTGTCCGCCGTCTCGCCCGACTGGCTGACGAAAAGCGCATAGGACCTGGGCGGCAGGGGCGGCTCGCGATAGCGGAACTCGCTGGCGATATCGACCTCGCAGGGCAGCGCGGCGAGCTGTTCGAACCAGTATTTCGCCGTCAGGCAGGCGTAGCTCGCGGTGCCGCAGGCCACCAGCGTCAACCGGTCGAGGTTCGAAAAGTCCAAGTCATTGGGCAGCGCCAACCGGCCGCCCCGCACATAATGCGCCAGCGCATCGGCAATGACCGCCGGCTGCTGGGCGATCTCTTTCGCCATGAAATGCTTGTAGCCGCCCTTCTCGATCCGGGTCTGGTCGATGGCGATCTTCTGCACCTCGCGGTTGGCCGGACGCCCCTCGCGGTCAAAGATCGCGACCCCCTTGCGGGTCACGAAGGCATGGTCGCCCTCTTCCAGATAGGCGATCCGGTCGGTCATGGGCGCGAGCGCGATGGCGTCCGAGCCGACGAACATCTCGCCGTCGCCATAGCCCACGGCGAGCGGCGAGCCCTTGCGGGCGGCGATCATCAGGTCGTCCTCGCCCTCGAAGAGGAACAGAAGCGCGAAGGCGCCGTGCAGGTCGCCCAGCGTCGCACGGACCGCCTCGCGCGGGGGCAGGCCTCGGTCGAGGTAGTGGCGCACCAGCATCACCACTGTTTCCGTATCGGTCTCTGTCTCTGGGCTCAGCCCCTCGGCCGCGAGGCGCTCGCGAATCTCGCGGAAGTTCTCGATGATGCCGTTGTGCACGACGGCGACCTTACCCGCGCGATGGGGGTGGGCGTTGCGCTCGGTCGCCGCACCATGGGTCGCCCAGCGGGTGTGGCCGATGCCGGCCTTGCCCGCGAGCGGCTCATGGACCAGCCGGTCCGACAGGTTCACCAGCTTGCCGACCGCCCGCCGACGGTCGAGCGTGCCGCCGTTGACCGTGGCGATGCCGGCGCTGTCGTAGCCGCGATATTCCAGCCGCTTCAGCGCTTCGACCAGCAGCGGCGCGACCTCATGGTTGCCAAGGACCCCGACAATACCGCACATTATTTGGCCTCTTTCCGGCGCTTTTCCTTCGCAGCCTTATACATTTCGAACAACTTTGGCGCGAGCCCGTCCTTGTTGAGCTGCGGGGGGCGGGCGATGGCCAGCGCCTCGTCCGGCACGTCGCGGGTGATGACCGAGCCCGACCCGGTGATCGCGCCGGCGCCGATGCGGACCGGGGCCACCAGCATCGTGTCCGACCCGATGAAGGCGCGGGCCCCGATCTCGGTCCGGTGTTTCGAAAACCCGTCATAATTGCAGGTCACGGTGCCGGCGCCGATGTTGGCGCCCTCGCCGACATGGGCGTCGCCGAGGTAGGTCAGATGGCCGACCTTGACCCCCTGGTCGAGGATCGCATTCTTGATCTCGACGAAGTTGCCGACATGCACATCCTCGGCCAGTTCCGCGCCAGGGCGCAGCCGCGCGAAGGGGCCGACCTGGGCGCCGGTCGACAGGTGGCAGCCTTCCAGGTGGCAGAAGGGCTTGATTTCACAGCCGCTTTCGACCGTCGCGCCCGGCCCGAAGACCACGTTCGGCCCGATGATCGTGTCGCGACCCACGACCGTGTCGAAGGCGAAGAAGACGGTTTCCGGCGCGGTCAGCGTCACGCCGTCCGCCATCGCCTCGGCCCGGGCGCGGGCCTGGAATGCGGCTTCGGCGCGGGCGAGGTCGGCGCGGGAATTGACGCCCAGCGTTTCCGCCTCGTCACAAGTCACGACCGAGGCGCGGCGCCCCTTGGCGACCGCGGCCCCGATCACGTCGGTCAGGTAATATTCGCCAGACGCATTGTCGTTGCCAAGCCCGGCGACCAGCTCGGCCAGCAGCGCCGCATCGGCGCACAGGACGCCCGAATTCATCAGCGTGATCGCCCGCTCGGCCTCGGTCGCGTCCTTGTATTCGACGATGCGCGCCAGGTCCGGCCCGTCGGCCACCAGCCGCCCGTAGCGGGTCGCGGGGTCTGCGGTGAAGCCCAGGACCACGACATCGGCCGGATTTTCGGCCATCTTTTCAATCGTTTCGGCCCGGATGAAGGGCGTGTCGCCGTAAAGGACGATGATCTTGCCCTCGAAGCCCTTCAGCGCCGGTAGCGCCTGGGCGACTGCATGGCCCGTGCCCTTCTGTTCGGCCTGGATGACCACCTCGGCGCCTTCGTCCCAGTCGCTGGCGGCCTTCGCAACCGCTTCGGCGCCGTGGCCCGCGACGATGATCGTGCGGTCCGGCGCCACGGCGGCGCCCGCGCGCATGGCGTGGATCAGAAGCGGCGCGCCTGCGACCTTGTGCAGCACCTTCGGCTGGTCCGAGTTCATCCGGGTGCCCTGTCCGGCAGCCAGGATGATGAGCGCGATTGCCATGAGCGGTCTTCCCTTTGGGTCGCGCCCGTTTTACCGAAGGGCGCCAAGGCCGCAAGGGATATGGGATCACAAAGCCTTTCGGCAGGTTACAGGCTCGATTGTCGGGGACCGAAGGCGCTGATTGTCGGTGGCTGGGCGACAAAAGGTAAAGGACGGCGATGATGCGCACGGTGATCTTCGACCTGGACGGGACGCTGGCCGATACCGCCGCCGACCTGGTCGCGGCCGCGAACGGCTATTTCACCGCCGAAGGCCTTGGCGCACCGCTCGACCCCTTGCGCGATGCGCGGACCGCGCACCGGGGCGGCAAGGCCATGCTGAGGCTGGGGTTCGAGCGCACGAGGGGCGCGGTCGACGAGGCGCGGGTCGCAGCCGCCTACCCAGAGCTTCTGGCGATCTATTCCGACGCCCTGTGCCGCGAGACGCAGCTTTACCCCGGCGCGGCCGAGGCGGTGGCGGCCCTTAGGGTCGAGGGGGTCGCGACCGGTATCTGCACCAACAAGCCCGTTGCGTTGGCCGACCGGCTTCTCGTCACGCTCGGCGTGCGCGATCTTTTCGGCTCGCTCGTGGGGCAGGGGACGCTGGCCGTCGTCAAGCCGGACCCGGCCCCCCTGATGCTGGCCATCGCCGAGGCGGGCGGGACGCCGGCGCGCGCGCTTCTGGTCGGCGACACCGAGACGGACCGCAAGACGGCGGCGGCGGCCGGCGTGCCCTCGGTCCTCGTGACCTTCGGGCCGGAAGGCCACAGCGTCGCCGATCTTGCGCCCGAGGCCGTGATCGGGCATTTCCGGGACCTGCCCGACCTGGTGCGTGCGCTGCTGCCCTGACGGGGCGGCAAGCGGCCCCCGCCCGGGCACTTTCGCGAACAGGACGGACAGCATGGCAGAGCCCGACACAGCGGCCCGGACGGGGGCCCCCGGCCCGACGAGCGACGGCGTGTCGGTCGGGGCGCACGCGCGCCTTTTCGTCCTCTTGACGGTTTTCCTCGACATGGTGGGCTTCGGCATCATCATCCCGGTCCTGCCGGCGCTGATCGGCACGGTCGGCCATGTCGACATCGGCCATGCCGCACGCCTTGGCGGCTGGATGGCTGCGGCCTATTCGCTGACGCAATTCCTGTCCGGGCCCCTGATGGGCAACCTCTCGGACCGCTACGGGCGCCGCCCCCTGATGCTTCTGGCGATCTTCGGGCTGGGGGTCGATTTCCTGATCCACGCCATCGCGCCCAACATGTTCTGGCTCTTCGTCGGCCGGGTCTTTGCAGGCATCTGCGGCGCCTCCTGGGTCATCGCCAACGCCTTCATCGCCGACGTGACGGCACCGCAAGAGCGTGGCAAGGCCTTCGCCCGCATGGGCGCGGCCTTTGGCCTTGGGCTGGTCGTCGGCCCGGCGCTTGGCGGCATCCTGGGCGAGTTCGGGCCGCGCGTGCCCTTCTATGCCGCCGCCGCCATCTCGCTTCTGAACTTCGTCTTCGGCTACTTCGTCCTGCCAGAGACGCTGACGGCCGAAAACCGGCGCCCCTTCGAATGGCGCCGCGCCAACCCGTTCGGCGCCTTCGCCATCTTCCGCACCTATTCGGGCGTCCTGCCGATGTGCGCGGTGCTGGCGGCCTTCTTCTTCTGCACCTCGGTCTATTCGGCGATCTGGCCCTTCTGGGCCAAGGTCCGCTTCGGCTGGTCCGAGGCGATGGTCGGCGCCACGCTCGCGGTATTCGGCGTCGTCATGGCGGTCTTTCAGGGCGGCCTTGCCGGCCCGGTCTTGAACAAGCTGGGCGAGTTCCGGACCGTGCTCGTGGGCCTGATCGCCGCCACCATCGCGGTTGCGGGCTATGGCTTCGTGGGCGGCCTTGTCGCGGTCGTGGCCCTGATGCTGGTCCACGGGCCAGAGGGGTTCGTCTACCCGATGCTGACGGCCCTCATGTCGAAACGGGTGCCGGAAAATGCGCAAGGCGAGCTGCAGGGTGGCCTTTCGGCCATCACCAACATCGCGATGTTGCTGGGCACGGTCTTCTTCGCGCAGATCTTCGGCTATGGGGTCGGCCTCAACGTGCCGAACCCCAACCTCGCCTACAATGTCGCTGCGGTGGGTCTGGCGCTGACGACCGGGCTCTTCCTCTGGGTCGTGGGCGCCAACGGCGACAAGTCCTGAGCCTACCCCGCGCGGTAGCGCGCAGCGAGGCTGGGCGACTGGCCCCCGAAGGCCGCAACGCTCGCCCCGCGCGCGGTATCCAGAAGCTCGCCCCGTTCGACGCCCGGGGCGCAGACCACCTCACCCAGCGTTAGCCCCGCAAGGCTTGCGGTCCCGCGTCCGCGCCCGACCATGCCCGGAACGGCAGCCCGCGCAAGCGTCGTCGGCGCGACGACCTTGACGTGAAGAAGCTCGGCCAGCTTGTCGGCGGGCAGGTCGGCAAAGGCCATGTAGTGCGAGACGCCGGCATTGTTCACCAGCATGTCGAGCGGCTCGGCCGCGCAAATCCGGGCCACCGCCTCGATCCCCTCGTCGGTGTCAAGATCGGCCGCCACAGTGCGGACCGAAACCGCCGGAAGCTCGGCCCGCAGCGCGTCGAGACGGTCCTGCCGCCGGCCGACGGCAATCAGGTGATAGCCCAACCCCGCAAGGCGGCGGGCATAGGCCTGACCGATCCCGGACGAGGCACCGGTGACGAGCGCGAGGGGGCGGGGCGTCGGCAGGTCGGTATCCTTGCCTTGTTGGGAGCGAGAGGCGGCTTACTTCGCAGGCGCGCCGATCGGCACGACCGAAATCGACATCTTGCCCGACCCTTGCGTCAGTTCCGAGGCATGGGCCAGGTAGATCAGCGCGTTGTTCTTGGCGTCGAAGATCCGCGTGACCTTCAGTCTCTTGAAGATGAGCGAGGTGCGCGAGGAAAAGATGTTCTCGCCATCCGCGCCCTTGTCGATGTCGCCCACCGTGATCGTGCCCGTCTGCGTGCAGTCGAGCGCTGAATAGGACGGGTCCTCGAACCAGTTGCCGTTGCCCACCCGGTCGATGATCGAGCGGCTGAAATAGGCCACATGGCAGGTCACGCCCTGCACCTTGGGGTCGGGGATCGCCTCGATGACGATGTCGTTGCCGACCCAGTCGACGCCGACCTGGCCGACGACCTCGGCAGCCGCCGGGGCGGCAAAGGTCGTGGCGGCAAAGGTCGTGGCGGCGGCCAGAAGGGCGGCGCTCATCAGGGCAAACGGGCGGTGGGACACGGGGCGACACTCCTTCGGGTCTGGTGCGCTGGGATTTGGGGCAGGGCCGGGGCCTTTCAAGGGGCCGAGACCTGACGGCAGCCCTCCCGCGCCGGGATTCGCAAGGGCAGGATGGAAGGGGCGCGCGTGACAGGCAAGGGCCCGCCAAGGGACGCGCCCGACACCCGGCCCGACACCCGGCCCGATACCCGAACCGCGACGAAGTCCCGCCCGAGACGCGTTCCCACGCACTCTCCACACGCAATCTCCCCGCGCACGCGCCGCCTTCGGTTGACCGCGCCGGGGCGGGCGGATACACGAACCCTGAACGGCCCCCGCAGCCGGACCAAGCGCGACGCCAGTCGCGAGCCGATGGAGCCCCCCCGTGGACGAACTCTTGCGCAATTACCTTCCGATCCTGATCTTCCTCGCGCTTGCCGTGGCGCTCGGCCTCGTGCTGATCCTGGCGGCCGCGATCCTTGCCGTGCGCTCGCCAGACCCGGAAAAGGTCTCGGCCTACGAATGCGGCTTCAACGCCTTTGACGACGCGCGGATGAAGTTCGACGTGCGCTTCTACCTCGTCTCGATCCTCTTCATCATCTTCGACCTGGAAGTGGCCTTCCTCTTCCCCTGGGCAGTGGCCTTCAAGGACATCTCGATGCTCGGCTTCTGGTCGATGATGGTTTTCCTGGCCGTCCTGACGGTCGGCTTCTGCTACGAATGGAAGAAAGGCGCGCTGGAATGGCAGTGATGACCGGACAGAACACCGCCGGTGCGGACCAGGAGGTCGCGACCCGCGCGCTGAACCGCGAGTTGCAGGACAAGGGCTTCCTGCTGACCTCGACCGAGGACATCATCAACTGGGCGCGCATCGGCTCGCTGCACTGGATGACCTTCGGCCTGGCCTGCTGCGCGGTCGAGATGATGCAGGCGGCCATGCCGCGCTATGACGTGGAACGCTTCGGCTTCGCGCCCCGCGCCTCGCCGCGCCAGTCGGACGTGATGATCGTCGCGGGCACGCTGACGAACAAGATGGCGCCCGCGCTCCGCAAGGTCTACGACCAGATGCCAGAGCCGCGCTACGTCATCAGCATGGGCTCGTGCGCGAACGGCGGCGGCTACTACCACTACAGCTATTCCGTCGTGCGCGGCTGCGACCG
>CAMFGW010000054.1 GCA_945952025.1 uncultured Paracoccaceae bacterium | reverse complement strand
GGCCATCGCTTGCAATGCGGTCATAGATGGGCTCTGGCTCGAAGGATCGGCCTGGCCGCAGGGCTTCGGCAAGGGCGAACTGGCGCGCATCGGGCTTGATGCGGTAGGAGCCCTGATCGACTATCCGCTGCCCCTGCCCCCGGCGCTAGCCAAGGAAGCTGCGCTGGCAGCAGAAGCGGCACCGGCATGAGAAAAGGACAAGACCTGATGAAATACGCCTCTGTCACCGAACGGCTCGCCCATCTGGGCGGTGCGAAATGGGTCGTCCATGCCAAGGCGCGCGAGATGAAGGCCGCGGGCCGTCCGATCATCGAACTGACGATCGGCGAACCGGACGTGCCGACACCCGATGTGATGAAGGCCGCCGCCAAGCACGCGCTCGACGCCGACCGCACGGGCTATTCGAACGGGCGGGGCGAACCTGCGCTCCTCGACGCTCTGGCGGCCCGCTACAGCAAACGGATCGGCCGTCCGTTCGACACCGGCCGCTTCATGGCGCTGCCGGGCACCCAGACCTGTCTTTACGCGGTGCTGATGGGTCTGGTCGAGGCCGGCGACGAGGTGATCGTCGGCGATCCGCTCTATGCCACCTACGAGGGGCTGATTGCCGCGACCGGCGCCACGGCGGTCAAGGTGGCGCTGCGCCCAGAGCGCGGCTTCCGCCTGTCGCCCGAGGATGTGGCGGCGAAGATCACGCCCCGCACCCGCATCCTGTTCCTGAACAGCCCGCACAATCCGACCGGCGCGATCCTGTCGCCCGGCGACCTGAAGGCGCTCGGCGCGTTGGCCCGCCAGCACGACCTGTGGATCCTCGCCGATGAGGTCTACGAGGATCTGACCTTCCCCGGCGCGACCCACACGACGCCCCTGTCGCTGCCGGAACTCGAGGACCGCACGGTCGTCGTCAACTCGATCTCGAAATCCCACGCCGCGCCGGGCTTCCGGTCGGGCTGGGCCCTGGGGCCGGCGGACTTCATCGACCGGCTGCTGCCCCTGTCGGAGACCATGCTCTTCGGCTCGCAGCCCTTCATCGCCGACATGACGGCGGCGGCCCTGTCGGCCCCCTCGCCGGTCGCGGGCGGCATGGCCGAACGTTTCGCGCGCCGCGCCGGGCTGATCCATGACCGGCTGGACGGCCGCGCGGGCCTTGCGGTCCACCGGCCCGAAGCCGGCATGTTCGCACTTCTGGACGTGCGCGCCACGGGCCTTTCGGGCGAGGCCTTCGCGCTCTCGCTCCTGGACGCCCAGGGCGTCGCGGTGATGCCGAGCGAAAGTTTCGGCGATGCGCTCAGGGGCTGGTGCCGGATCGCGCTTTCGCAAGACGACGCCCTGATTGCCGAGTCATGCGACCGCATCCTGACCCATGTGGAACGTCTGAAGGAGGCCGCGTGATGGCATCGGTTGGTGAACGGCTCATCGAGGGGCTGGCGGCGCGCGGCGTCGAGGTTGTGTTCGGCATTCCCGGCGTCCATACGATCGAGCTTTACCGCGGGCTAGCCGGCTCTCCCATCCGCCATGTGACCGCCCGCCACGAGGGCGGGGCGGCCTTCATGGCCGACGGCTATGCCCGCGCCTCGGGCAAGCCCGGTGTGGCCTTCGTCATCACCGGGCCGGGGCTGACGAACGCGCTGACCGCCATGGGCCAGTCGCGCGAGGATTCGGTCCCCGTCCTTGTCGTCTCGGGCGTGAACCGGCGCGCCTCGCTCGGTCAGGGCCGGGGGCTTCTGCACGAGCTTCCCGACCAGCAGGGCATGGTCCGTGCGCTCTGCCCCAGCTTCCAGGTGACGGCGCCCGAGATGCTGGAACCCGTCCTGAACCAGGCTTTCGCCGCCATGCTCTCGGCCCGCCCCGGCCCGGTCCATATCGAGATCCCGACCGATGTCATGCCGCTCGACTGCCCGCCGCCCACGGCCGCGCCGCAGAAGGTGGCGCCACCCTTGGCCCGCGAGGCCGACATCGCCCGCGCGGCCGAGTTCCTGAACGCCGCCCAGCGGCCGGTCATCCTGGCCGGCGGCGGCACGCGCGGCGCGCAGGCGGCCCTTGCGGCCCTGGCCAGGAAGCTCGACGCGCCGGTGATCCAGACCACCAACGCCCGCGGGCTGATGTGGGGCGATCCGCTGTCGGTCGCCGCCTCGCCCACGCTGAAGTCCGTGCGGGCGCTTCTGGCCGACAGCGACCAGGTGCTGGCGCTCGGGACCGAATTCGGCCAGACCGACTATGACATGTATGCCGTGGGCGGCCTGCCGGACCTCAGCGGCATGATCCGCGTCGATGTCTGCCCCCTGCAACTCGGCCGCTGGCCCGCCGCCCTGCCCATCCATGCCGATGCGGGCGCGACGATACGGGCGCTCGTGCCGCACCTGGCCCAGAAATCGGCCGACGGCGCGGCCCGCGCGGCCCGGACGACCGAGGCGGCGCTGCGTGAACTCACGCACCTTGCGCCCAAGCTCGCCCGCTTCCGCCTGTCGGTCGAGGCGATGCGCGAGGGGCTGCCGGGCGCGCTGATCGTCGGCGACAGCACCCAGCCGATCTATGCAGGCAACCTCGCCTATGACCACGACCGGCCGGGCGGCTGGTTCAACGCGGCGACGGGCTTCGGCGCGCTGGGCTACGGCCCCGGCGCGGCGGTGGGCGCGGCGCTCGCGGCGCCGGGCGTGCCGGTCATCTGCCTGGTCGGCGACGGCGGCCTGCAGTTCAGCCCCGGCGAGTTGCGCACGGCGGTGGACGAAAAGCTGAAGATCACCTTCCTTGTCTGGAACAGCGAGAGCTACCAGGAAATCGCCGAGGCGATGCAAGAGGTGCAGATCAAGGTTATCGGCTGCGACCCTTCGGCCCTGAAGATGGAGCCCTTCGCGGCGGCCTGCGACATGCCCTTCCAGTCGGTGCCCGCTATCCCGGACGCGATCACGGCTGCCTTGCGCGCGCCGTGGGGCGAGGGCCCGCGCATGATCGAGGTGCGGGTGGGCAACTGAGCCGCAGCCCGGTCGCGACCGTCAGGGGCGGATCACGCCCTTTTCGGTCACGATCAGGTCCAGCCGCTGGTCGGTCGCCTCGATCGGCACCTCGCCAACTTCTTGCGCCGAAAAGGCATAGCCGATCGCCGTGACCGGTCCCCGCGCACGCAGACCCTGAAGCGTGCGGTCATAAAAGCCGCCGCCGTAGCCCAGCCGGTAGAAGCGGCGGTCGAAGGCCAGCAGCGGCACGATGAGGACGGTGGGCACCAGCTCCTCCCCCGCCTCGGGGACCTGGGCGCCGAAGGTGCCGGGCACCATCCGCGCCTCGGGCGTCCATTCGTGGAACCGCAGGGGTTGCGCCTTGCCGGGGATGACCGGCACGCCGACCCGGCCGCCCCCGGCGACATGGGCCACCATGGCCGGCAGCGGGTCGATTTCCGTGCGCATCGGCATGTAGCCGGTCAGCACCGCGCCGCGATGGGCGGCCAGCACCTCGGCCAGATGCGCCGCATCGGCGGGCGTCCGGTGGCGGAAGGCCGTCTTCCGGGTGGCGAATGCGGCATCGCGCGCAGCCGCCTTGATCTCTTGTAATGTCATAGCAGAATCACCGTCGCAAATCCCAAAAAGGCCAGGTAGCCCATCACATCCGTCAGTGTGGTCACGAACGTGCCGGATGCAAGGGCCGGATCGAATCCCATCCGGTTCAGGATCAGCGGCACCATGACCCCCCCAGTCGCCGCCACCACCTGATTGACGATCATCGCGAGCGCGAGGACCAGCCCGATCAGCGGGTTGCCCGACACCAGCGTGCCGCCGACGCCCAGGATCAGCGCCAGCACGACACCGTTCAGGGCACCCGACGTGAGTTCACGTCGCACGACCCGGCCGGCGTTCGCGCTCGTCAGGTCGCGCGTCGCCAGCGCCCGGACCGCGACGGCGAGCGACTGGGTGCCCGCGATCCCGCCGGTCGAGGCGACGATGGGCATCAGGGCCGCGAGCGCCACGATGGCCTCGATGGTCCCCTCGAAGCGCGAGATCACGAAGGCCGAGATCGAGGCGGTGAAAAGGTTCGCGACCAGCCACGGAATCCTGAGCCGCACGGTTTCGAGCGTCCCGTCCGAGATGGCGCTTTCGCCCCCGACCCCGGCGAGGTGCAGGACATCCTCTTCATGCTCCTCGTCCAGAACCGCCATGGCGTCGTCGATGGTGATGACGCCGACAAGGCGGCCGTCCTCGTCCACCACGGGGGCCGAGATCAGGTGGTATTGGTTGAAGGCATAGGCCACGTCGTCTTCGTCATCCAGAACGCTGATCGGGCGGAAACTGTCCTCGGTGATCTCCCGCAGCGTCGCCGCGCGCCGGGACGACAGAAGCTTGCCGAGCGTCACATAGCCGACCGGATGGCGGCGGGGATCGACCAGGATGACATGATAAAACTGGTCGGGAAGCTCCTTGGCGCCGCGCAGGTAGTCGATGGCTTGCCCGACCGTCCAGTCCTCGGGCGCGGTGACCGTCTCGCGCTGCATCAGGCGGCCGGCGGACTTTTCGGGATAGGTCAGCGACTGTTCGACCGCGACCCGGTCGGCGTCGGTCAGGGCGGCAAGGATCTTTTCCTGCTGCGGCTCGTCCAGATCCTCGATCAGGTCGACCACGTCGTCGGAATCAAGGTCGCGCACCGCGTCAGACAGCACGTCCGGCGGCAGGGCGTCGATGACCTCTTCCCGGATCGCCTCGTCCAGCTCGGTCAGGATGTCGCCGTCGATCCCCCGCGACCAGAGAGCCAGAAGCCGCGTCCGGTCCCCCTGCCCGATCTGTTCCATCAGGTCGGCGATGTCGGCCGGGTGCAGGGGCTCCATGAGCCGCTCTATCCCGTCCGCGTCCCCGGCCTCGACCGCCGCGACGATCGCCTCGACTGTCCGGGGGTCGAGCGCGAAATCCTCGTCGCCCTCGCCCGCTTCCGCCTCGCGGACGGCTCGCCGGTCATTCATCGGTCGCCCCCGCGCTGGTCCCGGCCCTTCAATGCCTGAGAAGGACCAGCGTCGCAAAGCCCAAAAATGACAGGAAGCCCACGACATCCGTCACCGTGGTCACGAATGTCCCCGACGAGAGCGCCGGGTCGAGGCGCATGAACTGCAACCCGAGCGGGATCAGGATGCCGGCCAGCGCTGCCGCCAGAAGGTTGACGATCAGCGCCGCCGCCATGACGAGCGCAAGCATCGGCTGGCCGAACCAGAGCCACGTCGCCCCGCCCATGATGACGGCAAAGATCAGCCCGTTCAGAAGGCCGACCATCAGCTCGCGCCAGATGATCCGCCGCGTGTTCGACCCGGTCAGGTCGCGCGTCGCCAGCGCCCGGACCGCGACGGTCAAGACCTGCGTGCCGGCATTGCCGCCCATCGAGGCGACGATGGGCATCAGCGTCGCCAGCGCCACGATGGCCTGGATGCTGGCGGAAAACTCGCCGATGACCGCCGAGGCAAGGATCGCCGTGGCCAGGTTGACGATGAGCCAGGGCGTGCGCTGGCGGACCGTCTCGATGACGCCGTCGGCAATCGAACTTTCGCCGCTGACGCCCGCGAGACGCAGCACGTCCTCTTCGTGCTCCTCGTCCAGGACCGCCATGGCGTCGTCGATGGTGATGACGCCGACAAGCCGGTCGTCCTCGTCCACCACGGGGGCGGAAATCAGGTGATACTGGTTGAAGGCATAGGCCACGTCGCCTTCCTCATCAAGGACGCTGATCGGGCGGAAACTGTCCTCGGTAATGTCCTTCAGCGCCGCCGCGCGCTTCGATGACAGAAGCTTGCCAAGCGTCACATAGCCCACGGGGTGACGGCGCGGATCGACCAGGATGACATGATAAAACTGGTTCGGCAGATCTTTGGCCGCGCGCAGGTAGTCGATGGCCTGGCCCACCGTCCAGTCCTCTGGCGCCGTCACGATCTCTCGCTGCATCAGGCGGCCGGCGGAATATTCCGGGTAGGTCAGGGATTGCTCGGCGGCCACGCGGTCGGCGTCCGGCAGGGCGTCGAGGATCTTTTCCTGCTGCGGCTCGTCCAGATCCTCGATCAGGTCGACCACGTCGTCGGAATCAAGGTCGCGCACCGCCTCGGTCAGCACGTCCGGCGGCAGGGCGTCGATGACCTCTTCCCGGATCGACTCGTGAAGCTCCGTCAGGATGTCGCCGTCGATCCCCCGCGACCAGAGAGCCAGAAGCCGCGCCCGGTCCCCCTGCCCGATCTGTTCCATCAGGTCGGCGATGTCAGCGGGGTGCAGGGGCTCCATCAGCCGCTCGATCTCGGCCGCATCCCCGGCCTCGACCGCCGCGACGATGGCTTCGACCGTGCGCGGGTCGAGCGCGAAATCCTCGTCGCCCTCGCGGGCTGCGTCGCGGTCGGCCCGTTCGGCCGTCTCGTTTTGCTGCTCGGCCATGACCTGCCCCGGTTCTTTTCGGGTCCCGGCACGCCCGAGCGCGCCGACGGGCAAAGACTAGCGGAAGGACTTTCAAAGAAACAGGGGGAGCAGGGAAATTTACCGGGCGGCGAAAAGGGGTTAGGGTCACAGTCAGGTGAGGCGGGCAGGTGAGGCGGAGGCGCAAGATGGCGGACTTGTTGATCGGGCAGACTCTGACCTTCGCCGGCGATGCGCTGGCCGGGGGGCCGGAGGCGGCCCGCCACTCCGCCCGCGGTGGCGTCCTGGTCGAAGGCGGCCGGATCGCGGCGGTGGGCGAGGCCGACGACCTGCGCCGCGCGCACCCCCAGGCGCGCGTCACCGACTATGGCCGGGGCCTGATTTCAGCCGGCTTCATCGACGCCCACGTCCATTACCCGCAGACGGCGATGATCGCGTCCTGGGGCAAGAGGCTGATCGACTGGCTGAACCTTTATACTTTCCCCGAAGAGATGCGCTTTGCCGATCCCGCCTACGCGGCAGAGATCGCGGGGCGCTATTTCGACCTGGTCCTATCCTGCGGCACCACCTCGGTCGCGAGCTATTGCACCATCCATCCGGAGAGCGTCGAGGCCTTCTTCACCGCCGCCGCCGACCGGGGGATGCGCGTCTGGGGCGGCAAGACCTGCATGGACCGGAACGCGCCCGCTGGCCTTTGCGACACGGCGCAATCGGCCTATGACGACAGCAGGCAGCTACTGGAGCGCTGGCACGGCAGGGGCCGCGCCTCCTACGTCATCACCCCGCGCTTTTCGCCGACCTCAACCCCCGCGCAACTCGATGCGCTGGGCACGCTCTGGCGCGAGCACCCCGAGGTGCTGATGCAGACCCACCTGAGCGAGCAGCTCGACGAAATCGCCTGGGTCCGCAGCCTTTACCCGGACGCGCGCGACTACCTTGACACCTACGAGGCGCACGGGCTTCTGGGCCCCGGCGCGCTTTTCGGCCATGCGATCCACCTCGAACCGCGCGAGATCGACCGCATCGCCGAGGTCGGCGCGTCGGTCATCCATTGCCCGACCTCGAACATGTTCATAGGCTCGGGGCTGTTCCGGGCGCGGGCCCTGTCGGACCGGGGCCTGCGCATCGGCCTTGCGACCGACACCGGGGGGGGCTCCTCCTTTTCCATGCTGCGCACGATGGCTGCGGCCTATGAGGTCGGGCAACTGGCGGGCACTGCCCTTCACCCAGCGGCCCTCTGGTGGCTGGCGACCGCCGGCTCGGCGGCGACGCTCGGGGCGGGCGACCGGATCGGGCGGCTCGCGCCGGGGCTCGAGGCCGATCTTGTGGTGATCGACCTCGCCTCCACCCCCGCCATCGCGCAACGGTCTGCGCGGGCCGATGACCTGTGGGGCGCGCTTTTCCCGACGATCATGATGGGCGATGACCGCGCCATCCGGGACGTGTGGGTCGGCGGGCGGCAGGTCGCCCGCCGATAGGGTCAGCCTTGCAACGTGCCGTTCGGGCTCGCGGCATCGACCGCGCCCGGAAGCTGCTGGGACAGAAGTCCCGCCACCTTGTCCATCGGCACGCCGAGGCTTGTCGCAAGCTGCTGCAGGTGCTGGTCGCCAAGCGCGCCCTTGATCTCGTCGGCCGTGATCGGGGCATTGTCGCCCTTGCCGAGCCACGAGTTGACCTTGGCGCCATAACCGGCCGCGTTGATCTTGTCGAGGACGCCCTGAACCCCGCCCTGCTGGACGAAGACGGCGGCCAGGCTATCGAAAAGTGCCATCGCATTTCCTTCCTTGAATGGTCTGATCCTGAAACGGGCCGACCGGAAGGCCGGCCCGCGTTGGCCGCCCTCAGCCCTTCAGCTTGGCATTGCAAATCGAGTAATAGCCGCCGCCCTTCTGGATCCAGACCAGCCCGCCGAGCGCATTGTTGGCCTTGTCGGTCCGGTACTGGTCAAGGCAGGTGTGCATCCGCTGCTTGGCCGGCGTTTCGTTGGCGTAAAGCGCCGCGACGGCCCTCGGGAACACCACGTTCTTCGGTGCCTTCATCGTCGGCGCGGCCGGCTCGACCGCGTTGACCGTATTGTCGGCCGTAGGCTCCGAACCCGTATCGGTCGCCGTGGCGGCGGCTGTCGTCGTGGTCGCCGCAGCCTTGGCCTTCTTCTTGGTGGTGGCGGTCGTCGTCGCGGCCGCCGGGGCGGTCGTGGTCGCGGCGGCGGTCGTATCGGTCGAGCTGGCGCACTGGGACTTGCGGAAGTCGTTCCAGGTCATGCCGTTCAGCGTGCCGGCGGTCTTGGCGGTCTGATACTTGGTGCTGCATTCGGCCATCGTGGTGGCGCTCGCTGCACCGGCCATGCCGGTCAGGGCGACAAAGGCTATGGCAGCCAGGGAAAGGGGTTTGAGAGACATCTCATGCGTTCTCGCTACAAGGCGACGAGGTCCCGGGCGTTCTTGCCTGACCCCCGCCTGAGAGGAGGCATGCGCGCCTTCACCGGACCGCTCAAGGTGAGAGACCGATCATGTCTGACTATCCCGGGAACGTGAAAGCGCGTGAGCGGCGATGAGCATTTGTTACGCTTTTCCGGGGCCCTGGCGCCCCCCGCCATCACCTCGCGCGCGTCACGTCCCGGTCATAGACCCAGCGATAGCGGTTGCCGGCGGCGTCGGGTGCGAAGCGCTGGGCGAGTCGCAGCGCCGCATGGGCCAGGTCGCGCTTGAGGCCCGACAGGTGGTAGTTGCGCGCATTGGCCGTCGCCGCCGCCACGACCCGCGCCGCGCGGGGCGCACGCGCGCGCTCATAGGCGGCAAGCGCCTCGGGCGCGGCCCGGGCATCCAGTTCCGCCGCCAGCACCCAGGCATCCTCGAGCGCCAGGTTCGCCCCCTGCGCCAGGAAGGGCAGCGTCGGGTGGGCGGCATCGCCCAGTATCGCCGCCCCCATGCCCTGCCAGCGGGCCGCGACCGGATGGCGGAAAAGTCCCCAGAGGTTCGGTCGGTCGATCCGGTCAAGCCAGGCGCGGACCTCGGGGATGAACCTCTCGAACGCGACGCGGAGCGTCAGGGGGTCGTCGGTCAGCGACCAGCTTTCCTCGGCCCAGCGGGCGCGCTCTTCGACCGCGACGATGTTGCGGATGTGGCCGTCGCGCAGCGGATAGGTCACAAGGTGGCGCCCCGCCCCCATGTAGACCCGCACCACGGGCGGCAGGGCCTGCGGCTCGGCCAGCGTCGCGCGCCAGGCGACTTGCCCGGTGAAGAACGGCGGCGCCGCGCCATTCAGCGCCGTGCGCACCAGCGAATGAAGCCCGTCCGCACCGATGAGAAGGGGCGCTTCCCGCCGCGCCTCGTCCAGAAGGATGTGGGGCGCGTGCCCCTCGCCAAGCGTCAGGCTCCGCACTCGTTGGCCGCACAGGATCCCGGCCCCCGCCACCCGCGCGGCGCCTTCCAGAAGGTCGATCAGGTCGGCACGGTGGACCAGGCGGAAAGCACCTGCGGGCGCGAGCCGGGCAAGTTCGATCCGGGTGACAAGCTGGCCGGTTTCGCCGTCGATCAGCTCGACCGCCTCGGCCCCGAGGCTGCACTTCACCAGCGCCGGCCCGAGGCCCAGCGCCCTCAGGACCGCCATGCCGTTCGGCGAGATCTGAAGCCCCGCGCCCACCTCGGTGATCGCCGGCGCCTGTTCCAGCACCTGAACCCGCCCGCCCCGCTGGCCAAGCGCCGCAGCGGCTGCCAGACCGCCGACGCCCGCGCCGATGATGGTGATCTCTTGTCCGTCGAGCCGTCCGGCCATGGCTTGCGCCCCCTATACGCACGCAAGACTAGGCTTCGGCCCGCCGCCTGAACAGCGCCGGCAGATGCGACCAATCGCCCGGGCGGCCCAGAGCCGGCGCTGAGCCAGAGCCGAAGCCCACCGGCGACTCACTGGCGACTCAGTCGTCGCGGTGGACGCGCTCGCGGCGTTCGTGGCGTTCCTGCGCCTCGAGCGTCATGGTCGCGATCGGGCGCGCGTCGAGCCGCTTGAGGCTGATCGGCTCGCCCGTCATCTCGCAATAGCCATATTCGCCATTGTCGATCCGGCGCAGGGCGGCGTCGATCTTCGACACCAGCTTGCGCTGGCGGTCGCGCGTCCTGAGTTCCAGCGCGCGATCCGTCTCTTCGCTGGCGCGGTCGGCAATGTCCGGGACCGCGCGGGCGCTGTCCTGAAGGCCCTCGAGCGTCTCGGCGGATTGTTCCAGAAGCTCTTCCTTCCAGGCAATCAATTTGCGGCGAAAATACTCAAGCTGGCGGTCGTTCATGAAAGGTTCGTCCTCGGCGGGACGATAGTCTTCGGGCAGAAAGACTTCGGGCTTCATCTTCACGTCCACTCCTCCACCCGGGTAGACCGCCAGCATACTCATACCAAATGCTGGGGGCACCGGGCCCTCACGGGCTGCCCCATACTAGATGTCCGGGGTGATGTCACTAGCAAGGTCACAGCCCGCGCACCCCTTCCGATCATAAGTTGCACCGCGCCGACACCCCCGCTAGGAACGGCAGCGCAGTCCGTCGAAAGGTCATCCTGCCATGAGTTTCACCGGAACCGACGCCTATATCGCCACCGACGATCTGGCTGTTGCGGTCAATGCCTCAGTCATGCTGGAACGGCCGCTATTGGTGAAGGGAGAGCCCGGAACCGGCAAGACCGAGCTTGCCCGCCAGGTCGCCCGCTCGCTCGGGATGCCGCTGATCGAATGGCATGTGAAGTCGACGACCAAGGCCCAGCAGGGGCTTTACGAATATGACGCCGTCAGCCGCTTGCGCGACAGCCAGCTGGGCGACGCGCGGGTCCATGACGTGGCGAACTACATCCGCAAGGGCAAGCTCTGGCAGGCGTTCGAGTCGGGCACCCGCACCGTCCTTCTGATCGACGAGATCGACAAGGCCGACATCGAATTTCCGAACGACCTTCTGCAGGAACTCGACCGGATGGAGTTCCATGTCTACGAAACCGGCGAGACGATCCGCGCCCGCCACCGTCCGGTGATCCTCATCACCTCGAACAACGAGAAAGAGCTGCCCGACGCCTTTCTGCGCCGCTGCTTCTTCCACTACATCCGCTTCCCCGACGCAGAGACGCTGCGCCGCATCATCCAGGTCCACCTGCCCGACCTGAAGGACGCACTTCTGACCGAGGCGCTGACCCAGTTCTACGCCATCCGCGAGACGCCGGGCCTGAAGAAGAAGCCCTCGACCTCCGAGGTGCTGGACTGGCTGAAGCTCCTGCTGGCCGAGGATCTGGGCCCCGAGGACCTCAAGCGCGACCCCAGGCACCTTTTGCCGAAACTGCACGGCGCGCTTCTGAAAAACGAACAGGATGTGGCGCTCTTCGAGCGGCTGGCCTTCCTTGCCCGCAGGGGTTGAAAGACGCGCGCGGAGGCTCGCCTTCCCTACCGGCAGGCTTGACTTGCGGGGCACCGCAGCAATCCTGAAGGCAGCGGGCGCCAAAAGCTCGCGTTCAACAGGGGAAGTCGTAATTGTCGACACTTTTGCCAATTATCATCCAGATCGTGGCGGGCATCCTAGGCGGCCAGGCCGTCGGTGCCGCGATGAAACAGGCCGCGCTCGGCCAGCTGACCAAGGTCCTCGGCGGCGGCGTCGGGGGTGTCGTCGGCGGCACGGTCCTGGGCAGCCTTCTGGGCGGCGCGACGGGCACCGACCCGGCGGCGGCCGGCGCGACCGGCGGCGCGATGGGCGGCCTTCTGAGCAGCGCGCTCGGCGGTGCGGGTGGTGGCGCGATCGTCACCGCGATCCTTGGCGCCATCATGAAGAACCGGGCCTGACGGCCAAAGACGACGGGCGCTCCGGCGAAAGCCGGGACGCCTGCTTCGCGCACCCGGCGGATCATTGGGCGCACAGGCCAAGGACGAATCTTGTCGCCCGCCGCACCGTTTCTTCCTTCGCTTCCCGCAGGCCCCGCGCTAGCATGGCCGCAGCGCACGCGAAGGGGCGGGTCATGAGCGGAATCGTCAGAAAAGCGAGCGCCCTCGGCGCCCTCGCGGGTGTTGCCTTCGGGCTTTCGGCCTGCGTGTCGGACGGAACCATGCCGCGCTTTTCTGCGCCCACGGGCGCCTATGCGACGCTGCCCCTGCCGCCGATGCGCCTTTTCGGCCCGACGCCAGTGACGCCGCCCAGCCGGTCGAACGCGGACATGGCCCAGGACTTCATGGACCTGTCCTTCCGGCTGGAAACCGGGCGCCCGATGGACGCCTTCTCGCGCTTCGAGGGGCCGATTTCCGTCGCTGTCGCCGGGTCCGCGCCCCCGACCGCGATCCGCGACCTTGACGCGCTTCTGTCGCGGCTGAGGACCGAAGCGGGCCTGCCGGTCTACCACACCGGGGGCGACGCCGCGATCACCGTGACCTTCCTGCCGGTCAGCGTCCTGCGCCAGGCCGCCCCCGGCGCGGCCTGCTTTGCCGCGCCCCGCATCTCGACCTGGGCCGACTACCGCGACGCGACTGGCGCGACGCTCGACTGGACCGACTACAGGCTGCGCCAGCGCGTCGCGATCTTCATTCCTGACGACGCCCCGCCCCAAGAGGTGCGCGACTGCCTGAACGAGGAACTGGCCCAGGCGATCGGCCCGCTCGACGACCTGTACCGGCTGCCGGACACCGTCTTCAACGACGACAACGTGAACTCGGTCCTGACCGGGTTCGACATGCTGATGCTGCGCGTGACCTACGACCCTGACCTCAGGCCCGGCATGAGCACACTTGAGGTAGCCACACGCCTGCCCTTGATCCTCGCGCGGCTGAACCCGCGGGGCGAACACATCGCCCCTGCCCCCGTCCCCGACACGCCCGCCTCCTACGGCGCGGCGATTGCGCGCGCCTTTGGACCCGGCGGAACCGGCGGCCGGCTGGCGGCCGCACTTCGGGCCGTGGCGATTGCTTCGCCCTGGAACGACCACCGCACCGGCTTTGCGCTCTTGGCCGCCGGCCGGCTCGGCGGCCCCGGCGAGCGCGAGGCGGCCCTGCGGAACTTCCAGAGCGCCGACGCGATCTTTGCCGCGCGGGGCCTGCCCCTTTACCAGTCCCATTCCCGGCTTCAGCTGTCGCTCATGGCGCTGGGCGTTGGCCAGTTCGCCGAGGCAGAGCGCCTGGCCGCAAGCGGGATCCCCGCCGCGCGTCAGGGCCAGAACGCAGCCCTTTTGGCGGGGCTGATGTTCGTCCGGTCCGAGGCGCTCGAACGGCTTGGCCGGGGCGCAGAGGCGGCGGCGGTCAGGACCGAGGGGCTGGGCTGGGCGCGCTACGGCATCGGCGCCGATACGGCGGTGCGCCGGCGGCTCCAGTCGATCCACGAGCTTGCCGTCACCGGCGCGGGCCATCCGCCGGCGACCCTCGCTGCGGCTGACTGAACCGCTCCCTGACCTCCCCGCCCACCCTCGACAGCCGGCCGCCATGGCGCTAGGACGGGCGCCTACGCCCAATGACATGAGGATTGGCGCATGATCGTGCTTGCATGCTTCCTGATCGGCGCCCTGATCGGCGCG
>CAMFGW010000053.1 GCA_945952025.1 uncultured Paracoccaceae bacterium | reverse complement strand
CGAGATAGGAGTCCGTCTCGTGGGCTCGGAGATGTGTATAAGAGACAGACCCGAACGAGCCCGGCCGCGACGGTTAGCGAACGCACCCACCCGCCCCCAAAAGAAAACCCCCGCCGAAGCGGGGGTTTCTGGCTCAGTCTGCCGTCAGGAGCGGCGGCTTCGAGTTCGTGAGCCGGGGCTTTCCGGGCTCTGCCACCTCGAGCGCGATGGCGCCGTCGCGGACAACGACGCGCACCGTGCCCCCCTTGGTCAGGCGGCCGAAAAGCAGCTCTTCGGCGAGCGGCTTCTTGATATGCTCCTGGATCACGCGGGCGAGTGGACGCGCGCCCATGCGGTCGTCATAGCCCTTTTCGGCGAGCCATTCGGCCGCGTCCGAGGTCAGCTCGATATGGACGTTGCGGTCCATAAGCTGCGCCTCAAGCTGCGTCACGAACTTGTCCACCACCTGCAGGATGACCTGGCGGGGCAGGGGCGCGAACGAGATCACCGCGTCGAGCCGGTTGCGGAACTCGGGCGTGAAAGTGCGCTCGATCGCCGCCGTATCCTCGCCCTCGCGCCGGTCGCGGCCGAAGCCGATGGCGGATTTCGCCTGTTCGGTCGCGCCCGCGTTCGAGGTCATGATCAGGATCACGTTGCGGAAATCCACTTGCCGGCCGTTGTGGTCGGTCAGCTTGCCGTGGTCCATCACCTGCAGAAGGATGTTGTAGACATCCGGGTGCGCCTTCTCGATCTCGTCGAGCAGCAGGACCGAATGCGGATGCTGGTCCACCCCGTCGGTCAGCATGCCGCCCTGGTCGAACCCGACATAGCCCGGCGGCGCACCGATCAGGCGGCTGACGGCGTGTTTCTCCATATACTCCGACATGTCGAAGCGCAGGAGTTCCACGCCGAGCGTATCGGCCAGCTGTTTGGCCACCTCGGTCTTGCCGACGCCCGTGGGGCCGGCGAAGAGGTAGTTGCCGATCGGCTTTTCGGGCTCGCGCAGACCCGCCCGCGCCAGCTTGATCGCCGACGACAGCGCCTCGATCGCCTTGTCCTGGCCGAAGACCACCCGCTTCAGCGTCACTTCCAGGTCGCGCAGCACCTCGGCATCGTCCTTCGAGACGTTGCGCGGCGGGATGCGGGCGATCTTGGCCACCACCGCCTCGATCTCTTTCGGGCCGATGGTCTTGCGCCGCTTCGATTCGGACAGAAGATGCTGGGCCGCGCCCGCCTCGTCGATCACGTCGATCGCCTTGTCGGGCAGCTTGCGGTCATGGATGTAGCGCGCCGACAGTTCGACCGCCGACTTGATCGCGTCCTTGGTGTAGTGCAGGTCGTGGTGCTTTTCGAAATAGGGCTTCAACCCCATCAGGATCTTGATGGAATCGTCGACCGTCGGTTCGTTCACGTCGATCTTCTGGAACCGGCGGCTGAGCGCGCGGTCCTTTTCGAAATGCTGGCGGAACTCCTTGTAGGTGGTCGAGCCCATGCAGCGCAGCTTGCCGCCCTGAAGCGCTGGCTTCAGCAGGTTCGAGGCGTCCATCGCCCCGCCAGAGGTCGCACCGGCGCCGATTACCGTATGGATCTCGTCGATGAAGAGGATGGCGTCGGCATGATCCTCAAGCTCTTTGACGACGGCCTTCAGCCGCTCCTCGAAGTCGCCGCGATAGCGGGTGCCTGCCAGAAGCGCGCCCATGTCGAGCGAGAAGATGGTCGACTTGCGCAGGATTTCCGGCGTTTCGCCGCGCGTGATCTTGAGCGCGAGCCCCTCGGCGATGGCGGTCTTGCCGACGCCGGGGTCGCCTACCAAAAGCGGGTTGTTCTTGCGCCGGCGGCACAGGACCTGGATGCAGCGCTCGACCTCGGTGTCGCGGCCGATCAGCGGGTCCACGTCGCCCTTGCGCGATTTCTGGTTCAGGTCGACGCAATATTTCGCAAGCGCGGATTCCTTCGGCTCGCCGCCGCCTTCGTTCGCAGCACCGCGCGGCTCGTCGTCGCGGTCGGTCGCGCCCGACACGGGGCGACTTTCGCCGAAGGACGGGTCCTTGGCGACGCCATGGGCGATGAAGTTCACCGCGTCATAGCGCGTCATGTCCTGTTCCTGCAGGAAGTAGGCGGCGTTCGATTCGCGTTCGGCGAAGATCGCCACAAGGACGTTTGCCCCGGTCACTTCACTGCGGCCCGAGGACTGCACATGGATCGCCGCGCGCTGGATCACGCGCTGGAAGGCGGCGGTCGGCACGGCTTCGGAGCCTTCGACATCGGTCACGAGCGTCGAGAGGTCGTCGTCGATGAAGTCCTGCAAGGTCTTGCGGAGTTCGTCCAGGTCGACCCCGCAGGCCCGCATCACCCGCGCGGCGTCCGGTTCGTCCGTCAGTGCCATCAGAAGGTGTTCGAGGGTTGCGAGTTCGTGGCGCCGGGCATTGGCGAGCGCGAGCGCGCCGTGGATGGCCTGTTCGAGCGTGGTCGAGAATGACGGCACTTGCGTGCTCCTTTCTGCGGGCAGGGGCAGTTTCCCCTAGCTTTGCCTCATAAGCTTAAAGTTCGGTGGAAATCGGGCGGCTTCAAGGGAAAAACGACACAAGTCCCGTTCTGTATCCGCTCCGGCAACAAATGTGATCGCCGGGCCGCGCTTGCAAGGGGATGGCGCCAGAGCAAACCTCGCCGCAAGCCTCACCGGAAGCCATCGCGCAGCAACCGGAGGCGGGCAAAGGTTTCGGCTGCCGTCTCCCGCCCGCCGCCGGCCGCTGCGCGATAGTCCGGGTCCGCCGCGCGCAGGAAGGGGTTCGTCGCGCGTTCCTCACCAAGTGTGACGGGAAGCGAGGGCAACCCGTCGGCACGAAGCGCTGCAACGTCGGCCGCGCGGGCGACGACTGCGGGGTCGTCGGGCGTCAGCGACAGGGCGAAGCGCAGGTTCGTCTGGGCATATTCGTGGCCCGAGCCGATCAGCGTGTCGTCAGGCAGGCCCAGGAACTGCGAGAGGCTCGCCCACATCTCTGCGGCCGTGCCTTCGAACAGCCGCCCGCAGCCCGCCGCCATCAGGCTGTCGCCGGTGAAGGCGGCGTGGGCCTCGGGGAAGTGAAAGGCGATATGGCCGCGCGTATGACCGGGCACGTCAAGGACCACCGCGCGCTCGGCCCCGACCCGCACCGCATCGCCCGGACGCAAGGCCTGGTCGAGGTGCGGCAGCCGGTGCGCGTCGGCAGTGGCGCCAAAGACTTTGGCGCCGGTCGCCGCGACCAGCTCCGCCACCCCGGCGATATGGTCGTCATGATGGTGGGTCAGAAGAATCTGGCCCAGCGTCCAGCCGCGTTCGGCCAGCGCCTTCAGGATCGGCGCCGCCTCTGGCACGTCGACAACGGCCACCGCGCCGGTCGCGCGGTCCTGCACAAGCCAGGCGTAATTGTCCTGCAGGCAGGGGACCGCGACCACGGTCAAAAGGGCTTCGGGATCGGTCATGGTCATTCGGCGCACCTTCTGTATGGTATGGCCAAAGTTAGGACCAGACGGGCCCTTGGCAATGCACCTCGACGTGCTCGACCTCAGAAACTTCTATTACCGCACCGCTCTGGGGCGGGTCGCCCAGAGGGCCGTGCGCGACAAGGTCGTGACCCTCTGGCCGGAAGCCAAGGCCCAGACGGTCGTGGGCTACGGCTTTGCCGTGCCGCTTCTGCGGCCCTACCTTGAAGATGCGCGCCGGGTGATCGGGCTGATGCCGGGCGGGCAGGGGGTCATGCCCTGGCCCGCTGGCCAGCCGAACGTCTCGGTCCTGTGCGAAGAGGCGGAATGGCCGCTGGAAACCGGCATGGTCGACCGGCTGGTGCTGCTGCACGGGCTGGAGACATCGGACAATCCCCACGCGCTTCTGGACGAATGCTGGCGCGTTCTTGGCCCCGGCGGCCGGGCGCTGATCATCGTGCCGAACCGCACCGGGCTCTGGGCGCGCACCGACAGGACGCCCTTCGGCTCTGGCCGGCCCTACACGATGCGCCAGCTCGACCAGCTGCTGCGCGAGCAGGGCTTCACCCCCGAACGGCACGAGACGGCGCTGTTCACGCCGCCATCGCACCGCCGCTTCTGGGTCCAGAGCGCGCCGATGTGGGAACGGATGGGCGGGCGCGTGCGCCGGATCCTCGCGAGCGGCGTCCTGATGATCGAAGTTTCCAAGCAGGTCCACGCCCCCCTGCGCCCCGGCCTGCGCGCCGTCGTGCGCCGCCCGCTCATCGCGCTCGAGGCGCTGCCGAAGCCCGCGGCGGAACCTGCCTGACGCTAACATCGGGCGAAGTTCGACGGGCGGCCGCAAAGGGCGGGGCCGTCCCCCCGAAAATGCCGCGAATACTCCCTTCCGGGCGGTTGCGAGCGGGGAACCTGTCTGCTACAGGGCACGGAATTGTGAGGTCGGTCCCCCGTGAATCCATGGGAGCGGTCGACATCTGGGGGCGCCCGCGCCGGAACATAGAGACGCAAGTCCGGGTTCGGCAGGGCAATGCATCGGAAGGGTAGACGTGTCCGAATCAGCTTCGACAGCTTCCGGGGTCGCTGGCCGTTATGCGGCGGCGGTCTTCGACCTGGTGAAGGAAGGCAATGCGGCGAGCGTCAAGGCGCTCGAGGCCGACGTGGGCGCGCTTGACGCCGCCCTGAAGGACAGCGCGGAACTGCGCGACCTGATCGTCAATCCGGCCTATACGCGCGCCGACCAGGGCCGGGCCATCGTGGCCATCGCCGCGAAGATGGGCCTGTCCGCCACGCTCGCGAACACGCTGAAGCTCATGGCGGAAAACCGGCGCCTCTTCGTCCTGCCGCAGCTCATCGACGCCCTGCGCAAGATGATCGCCGACGAAAAGGGCGAGGTGACGGCCGATGTCGTCGCCGCCACCGCCCTGACCAAGGCGCAACAGACGAAACTTGCCGCGGCGCTGAAGCAGTCGGTCGGCAAGACCGTGAACCTGAATGTCTCTGTCGATGACAGCCTCATCGGCGGCATGATCGTGAACATCGGCTCGAAGATGATCGACACCTCGATCCGCTCGAAGCTCGCATCCCTACAGAATTCAATGAAAGAGGTCGGATAATGGGTATCCAGGCAGCCGAGATTTCTGCGATCCTCAAGGAGCAGATCAAGAACTTTGGCCAGGAAGCGGAAGTGGCCGAGATTGGCCGCGTGCTCTCGGTCGGCGACGGGATCGCCCGCGTCCACGGTCTGGACAATGTCCAGGCCGGCGAGATGGTGGAATTCCCCGGCGGCATCCGGGGCATGGCGCTGAACCTTGAAGCCGACAACGTCGGTATCGTGATCTTCGGCGACGACCGCTCGATCAAGGAAGGCGACACCGTCAAGCGCACCAAGGCCATCGTGGACGTGCCGGTCGGTGACGAGCTTCTGGGTCGCGTCGTCGACGCGCTGGGCAACCCGATCGACGGCAAGGGCGCGATCAAGACCAAGAAGCGCGCCGTGGCGGACGTGAAGGCCCCGGGCATCATTCCGCGCAAATCGGTGCACGAGCCGATGGCGACCGGCCTGAAGTCGGTCGACGCGATGATCCCGGTTGGCCGTGGCCAGCGCGAACTGATCATCGGCGACCGCCAGACCGGCAAGACCGCGATCGCGCTCGACACGATCCTGAACCAGAAGAGCTACAACGAAGCCGCCGGTTCGGATGAGGGCAAGAAGCTCTACTGCATCTATGTCGCGATCGGCCAGAAGCGCTCGACGGTTGCGCAGCTGGTGAAGAAGCTCGAGGAAACCGGCGCGATGGCCTATTCCATCGTCGTCGCCGCGACCGCCTCGGACCCCGCGCCGATGCAGTTCCTGGCGCCCTATTCGGCGACCGCCATGGCGGAATACTTCCGCGACAACGGCCGCCACGCGCTCATCATCTATGATGACCTGTCCAAGCAGGCTGTCGCCTACCGCCAGATGTCGCTGCTGCTGCGCCGTCCGCCGGGGCGTGAAGCCTATCCGGGCGACGTCTTCTACCTGCACTCGCGCCTTTTGGAACGTTCGGCCAAGCTGAGCGAGGATTTCGGCGCCGGATCGCTGACCGCGCTGCCGATCATCGAAACCCAGGGCGGCGACGTGTCGGCCTTCATCCCGACCAACGTGATCTCGATCACCGACGGCCAGATCTTCCTGGAAACCGAACTCTTCTACCAGGGCATCCGTCCGGCCGTGAACACCGGCCTGTCGGTCAGCCGCGTGGGGTCTTCGGCCCAGACGAACGCGATGAAGTCGGTCGCGGGCCCGGTGAAGCTGGAACTGGCGCAGTATCGCGAAATGGCGGCCTTCGCCCAGTTCGGCTCGGACCTTGACGCCGCGACCCAGAAGCTTCTGAACCGTGGCGCGCGCCTGACCGAACTGATGAAGCAGCCGCAGTACTCGCCGCTGACCAACGCGGAAATCGTCTGCATCATCTTCGCCGGCACCAAGGGCTATCTCGACAACATCCCCGTCAAGGACGTGGGCCGTTACGAGGCGGGCCTCCTGAAGCACCTGCGCACCAACGGCAAGGAGCTTCTGGACTGGATCACCACCACCGACCCGAAGATCAAGGGCGAGGCCGAAGACAAGATCCGCGCCGAGCTGGACGCATTCGCCAAGACCTTCGCTTGATCGCGAAGGAGGGAAGAGGGACATGCCCAGCCTCAAGGACCTGAAGAACCGGATCGCCAGCGTCAAGTCGACGCGGAAGATCACGAAGGCCATGCAGATGGTGTCGGCGGCCAAGCTCCGCCGCGCACAGGAAGCGGCCGAAGCCGCCCGGCCCTATGCGGGCCGGATGGATGCGGTCATGGCCGGCCTTGCCGGCGGCATGGCCGGTTCGGACACCGCGCCGCGCCTTCTGGCCGGCACGGGGTCGGACAAGGTGCATCTGCTGGTCGTCATGACCGGCGAGCGCGGCCTTTGCGGCGCCTTCAACTCGTCGATCGTCCGCATGGCGCGGGCGCGGGCCAACGAGTTGATGGCGCACGGCAAGACCGTCAAGATCCTGACGGTCGGCAAGAAGGGCCGCGAGCAGCTGAAGCGCGACTTCGGCAACCTTTTCGTCGGCCACCACGACCTGAGCGAAGTCAAGAAGATGGGCTACGACGTGGCTCAGACTATCGCGCGCGACATCCTGACCCGGTTCGAGCATGGCGAGTTCGACGTGGCGGCCCTGTTCTACAACCGCTTCCAGTCGGTGATCAGCCAGATCCCGACCAACCGCCAGGTCGTTCCGGCGACCTTCGAGGCGGACGCGGGTGCCTCGGCGCTCTATGACTACGAGCCGAGCGAGGAAGGCATCCTTGCCGACCTCCTGCCGCGCGGCGTCGCGACGCAGGTCTTCACGGCCCTTCTGGAAAACGGCGCCTCCGAACAGGGCGCGCGCATGTCCGCGATGGACAATGCGACGCGCAACGCGGGCGACATGATCAACCGGCTGACGATCCAGTATAACCGGAGCCGCCAGGCCGCGATCACCAAAGAGCTTATCGAAATCATCTCGGGCGCCGAGGCGCTCTGACGGAAGCGGAGAACATCGAAATGGCTAAAGCAGCGAAAGCAGCAACTGCGAAGGGCGCCAGCGGCCGCGTCACCCAGGTCATCGGCGCGGTTGTCGACGTTCAGTTCGACGGTGCCCTGCCTGCCATCCTGAACGCGCTTGAAACCACCAACAACGGCAAGCGGCTTGTCCTGGAAGTGGCGCAGCATCTGGGCGAAAACACCGTCCGCACGGTCGCAATGGACGCGACCGAAGGTCTGGTCCGCGGCGCCGCCGTGACCGACCTTGGTGCCCCGATCCAGGTTCCGGTGGGCAATGCGACGCTTGGCCGCATCCTGAACGTCATCGGCGAGCCGGTGGACGAAAAGGGCCCGGTCAAGGCGACCGAATTCCGTGCCATCCACCAGCCGGCACCCGAGTTTTCCGCGCAGTCCACCAGCTCGGAAATCCTGGTCACCGGCATCAAGGTCATCGACCTTCTGGCGCCCTACTCGAAGGGCGGCAAGATCGGCCTCTTCGGCGGTGCGGGCGTCGGCAAGACCGTTCTCATCATGGAACTCATCAACAACATCGCCAAGGTGCACTCGGGCTTTTCCGTGTTCGCGGGCGTGGGTGAGCGGACCCGTGAAGGCAACGACCTTTACCACGAGATGATCGACTCCGGCGTTATCGTGCTGGACGACATGGAGAAATCCAAGGTGGCCCTGGTCTACGGCCAGATGAACGAACCGCCGGGCGCGCGCATGCGCGTGGCGCTGTCGGGCCTGACGCTGGCCGAACAGTTCCGTGACCAGTCGGGCACGGACGTTCTGTTCTTCGTCGACAACATCTTCCGCTTCACCCAAGCCGGTTCGGAAGTGTCCGCGCTTCTCGGCCGTATCCCTTCGGCCGTGGGCTACCAGCCGACGCTCGCCACCGACATGGGCGCGATGCAGGAACGCATCACCTCGACCAAGGCCGGCTCGATCACCTCGGTCCAGGCCATCTACGTTCCGGCCGACGACCTGACCGACCCGGCGCCCGCGACCTCGTTCGCCCACCTTGACGCGACGACCGTTCTGTCGCGCGCGATCTCGGAACTTGGCATCTACCCGGCTGTGGACCCGCTCGACTCGACCAGCCGGATCCTCGACCCGGCCGTCGTCGGCGAAGAGCATTACAACGTCGCCCGCCAGGTGCAGGGCATCCTTCAGCGCTACAAGTCGCTTCAGGACATCATCGCCATCCTTGGCATGGACGAACTGAGCGAAGAGGACAAGCTGTCGGTGGCCCGCGCCCGGAAGATCCAGCGCTTCCTGTCGCAGCCCTTCGACGTGGCCAAGGTCTTCACCGGCTCGGACGGCGTGCAGGTCCCGCTCGACAAGACCATCGCCTCGTTCAAGGCCGTGGTGAACGGCGAGTATGACCACCTGCCGGAAGCCGCCTTCTATATGGTCGGCGACATCGAAGACGTGAAAGCCAAGGCACAGCGTCTGGCCGCCGAAGCGGCGTAAGGGGGCGACATGGCCGATACGATGCAGTTCGACCTGGTGACACCCGAGCGCAAACTCGCGTCCGCCAAGGTGCGTGAGGTGCGCATCCCCGGCGCCGGCGGTGACCTGACCGCCATGCCGGACCATGCGCCGCTCATCACCACGCTCAGGCCCGGCGTCCTGGCCGTGGTCGCCGCCGATGGCGCGGCCTCCTATGCCGTGACCGGCGGCTTTGCCGAAGTGACCGGGGCCGGCGTGTCGGTTCTGGCCGAACGCGCACTGCCGGTGGGCGAGGTCAGCCTCGCGACGATCGACGCGCTGGTCTCGGAAGCGGCGGCCAACGCCGCCTCGGCTCCGGCCGAGCGGCGCGACGCGGCAGAGAAATATGCCGCCGACATGCAGGCGCTGAAGGCCACGCTCGGCCTCTGACGCGCGGCGTTTCGGTAGAAGAACAGGGCCCCGGCTTTTACAGGCCGGGGCTTTTTCTTGGCTGGGGTGCAACGGGGCAGGGCACAGGCTACGGATCGCGCCCCACCGGAGGTTGCAAAACTGCATCGCCCGCCCGCTTCGCACCGACCTGACGGCTTTTTTCTGCGCTGATCGGCCCCTATGATCCCGTCGTCCACGAACCGGGGAGCCCGCGTGCGCCGTTTTTCGTCCCATCTGATCGGTGTCGACCAGGGCTCGCTGGTCCTCTTTGCCGATTTCAAGGACGGCGGCGCCATGTGGACGGGCGAGGGCCCGCGCGAGATGCGGCGCCGGGTCGATTTCGACGGCCGGTTCCTTGAGCCGCCGATGGTCACGATCGGCCTGTCGATGTGGGACATGGGCGGCGCGACGAACCAGCGCGCCGACATCGGCGCCGAAGAGGTGACGACCGAAGGCTTCACCATCGTCTTCCGCACCTGGGGCGACAGCCGCGTCGCCCGGGTGCGCGCCGACTGGACCGCCTGGGGCGAAGTCCGGGACGAGGACGACTGGGAGGTACGCTGAGCCTCAGCCCTTAAGCCTCAGCCCCTAAGCCTCAACCCTTGCGCGGCTTGCCCTTCGGCTTCTTCGCCGCCCAGCCGGGCTTCTTGTCGCCCTTGGGTCCGGGCTTGCCGGCCGGTCTCGGTTCGCCTTCGGGCCGCTTCGCCGGGCCGCCGGGCTTGGTATATTTCGCCTTCCGGGGGGCCTGGGCCACCCGCGCCGCCGCTTCCTCTTCGCTCAGCATGCCTGTTTCGGCCGGCGGAGGACCCTTGCGGTGAGGCTTCTTCGGTGCATACGCCTGCTGCGCCTGCGCCTCGGGTGCAGGTCCGAAGGGCGGCTCGGCCAGCGGCCGGACGGTCACGCCACTTTCCAGAACCCGGTCCCGGCCGATGGCCTTCAGGAAGGCCGGCGCGCGGCTGGCGAGGATTTCGACGAAGGTTTCCGTCTCCTGCAGGCGGATCGCGCCGATGTCCTCGCGGCTGAGGCCGCCGGCGCGGCAGAGCATCGGCAGGATGCGGCGCGGCTCGGTCCGGTCGCGGCGGCCGATCGACAGGGCAAACCAGCGGCCGGGGCCGAAGGTCGAGGGGTCGCGCGGGGCAGGGGCGCCAGCCAGCTCTTCCGGCGCGGACCGCGCACTCATGTAAAGCCGCACGAAAGCGGCGGCGATGCGCTTGGCCGACTGGCCGTCCAGAAGCCGCGCGGCCAGCGCCGCGTCGCGGTCGCCGACCTCTTCGCCCCAGACCGGATCGGCCAGCATCCGTGCCTCGTCCCGCGCCCGGACCGCATCGGCCGAAGGCGCGTCGATCCAGTCGGCATTGACCTTGGCCTGCTGCAACAGCTGTTCGGTCCGCCGCCGGCGGCTCCGCGGCACGATCAGCGCGCTGATCCCCTTCCGTCCGGCGCGGCCGGTCCGGCCGGACCGGTGAAGCAGCACCTCGGCATTGGTCGGCAGTTCGGCATGGACGACGAGTTCCAGCGACGGCAGGTCGATCCCGCGCGCGGCCACGTCGGTCGCGACGCAGACCCGCGCCCGGCCATCGCGCATGGCTTGCAGGGCGTGGCTGCGTTCGGACTGGCTGAGCTCGCCCGACAGCGCCACCACAGGCAGGTTCCGGTTCGACAGCCGCGTCACCAGCCGGTTCACGGCGGCGCGCGTGTTGCAGAAGACGATGGCGTTCGGCGCCTCGTGGAAGCGCAGAAGGTTGATGATGGCGTTCTCGGCGTCCGTCGGCACCACGTCCATCGCCTGATAGGCGATGTCGCTGTGCTGGCCGCCCGCCGCCGCAACCTTGACCCGCTCGGCATCGCGCTGGAAGTCGCGGGCGAGCGTTTCGATGGACTTGGGCACGGTCGCGGAAAACATCAGCGTCCGCCTGCCCTCGGGGGCGGCGCGCAGGATCGTCTCCAGATCCTCGCGGAAGCCCAGGTCCAGCATCTCGTCTGCCTCGTCCAGGACCACGGCCCGGACCGCACTCAGGTCGAGTGTGCCGCGCCGAAGGTGGTCGCAGAGCCGGCCCGGCGTGCCGACGACCACATGCGCGCCCTTGTCGAGCGAGCGCACCTCGTCGCGCATGTCCATGCCGCCGACGCAGGAGGTGATCCGCGCCTCGAGCCCGGCATAAAGCCAGGCCAGTTCGCGCCGGACCTGCAGCGCAAGTTCCCGCGTCGGCGCGATGACCAGCGCGAGCGGCGCCTCGGGCGCGCCAAAGACCTCGGCCCCGTCCAGAACCGTCGGCGCGATGGCCAGGCCGAAGCCCACGGTCTTGCCGGACCCGGTCTGCGCCGAAACCAGCAGGTCACGGTCCGCAAGCGCGGGATCGGTCACCGCAAGCTGGACCGGGGTCAGGCTGTCATAGCCCTTGGCGGCAAGCGCGGCGGACAGGGCGGACGGAAGCGCATTGGACGCCATGGACATTGGGGGGACAGCCTTTCACGAAAGCCCCGCCACTATGGCTTTTCGCACCGGATGTATAGGCCCCTTCGGCCTCAGCCGCGCGAATACATGCCTTCGTAGATGGGCGTCAGGGTTTCCGTCTCGAAAAGGCTCGACACCGAGGTGCCGCTCCAGATGTTCAGGATGGCTTGCGCGAACATGGGCGCGGTCGGCACGATGCGGATGTTCTTGGCCGAGCGCACCGGCGCGGGCTGGCAGATCGAGTCGGTGATGACGAGTGATTTCATCACCGATTTCTCCACCCGCTCGACCGCGGGGCCCGACAGGACGCCGTGGGTGATGTAGCTGTGAACCTCGGTCGCGCCGTTCTCCATCAGGACTTCGGCCGCCTTGCAGAGCGTTCCGGCCGTGTCGCAGATGTCGTCGACGATGATGCAGGTCTTGCCGGCCACGTCGCCGATGACGGTCATCTCCGCCACCTCGCCCGCCTTCTCGCGCCGCTTGTCGACGATCGAGAGGGGGGCGTTGATGCGCTTGGCCAGTTCCCGCGCCCGCGCCACGCCGCCCACGTCGGGCGAGACGATCATCAGATCATCCATGCGGCCCTTGAAATGGTGCTCGATATCCAGCGCAAAGACCGGCGAGGCGTAGAGGTTGTCGACCGGAATGTCGAAGAAGCCCTGGATCTGCGCCGCATGTAGGTCGAGCGTCAGGACGCGGTCGATGCCGGCTTCTGTGATCATGTTGGCGACGAGTTTCGCCGTGATCGGCGTCCGCGCCTTGGCGCGGCGGTCCTGGCGGGCATAGCCGAAATAGGGGATCACGGCAGTGATCCGGTCGGCCGAGGACCGGCGCAGCGCGTCGGCCATGATGAGTAGTTCCATCAGGTTGTCGTTCGCCGGGTTCGATGTCGGCTGGATGATGTACATGTCCTCGCCCCGGACATTCTCATAGACCTCGACGAAGATTTCCTGGTCGTTGAACCGCTCGACCCGCGCATCGACCAACCCCACGTTGATGCCGCGATGCATCGACATCCGTCGCGCGATTGCGGTTGCGAGTGGCCGGTTCGCATTCCCCGAGATCAGCTTCGGTTCGGTATTCGCGGCCATCGGCAGGTCCTTTCGGGATGGGGCGCGCCGCCAGATTCGCGCCGTTGCGAAGCCTCTATCATCCCGATAGGGTTGCGGCAAATTCTCGCGCCGGGCCGATTGTCAGCGCCCATTTCCGGAGCTGATGCCATGAGCGAGACGCCCGTTCTTTTCACCCAGACCTGGGGCAAGGCGCCCCGCAAGGCGCTGGCGCTGCACTGCTCGCTGGCCCATTCCGGTGTCTGGCGGCCGATGGCGGCGGCGCTCGCCGAGCCCCTGGCCTTCACCGCCGCCGACCTGCCGGGCCATGGCCGCTCGCCGGACTGGGACGGGCAGGGGGACTATACGCTGTGGGCGGCCAGGGGCGCCGGGGCGCTGATCGGCGAGGGGCCGGTCGACCTGATCGGCCATTCCGGGGGCGGGGTCGCGGCCCTACTGGCGGCGCTGGCCCGGCCCGAGGCGGTCCGGACCCTGACGCTGGTCGAGCCGGTCCTCTTCGCCGCGGCGAAGGGCTTCCCGGAATATGACGCCTTCCGCGCCGAGATGGCGCCCTGGGCCGCGGCCTGGGCAGCGGGCGACATCGAGGCCGCGACGCGCGCCTTCACCGACCTTTGGGGGACGGGCGAGCCCTGGGACGAGTTGACCCCCGACGGCCGGGCCTACATGACCGACCGGATCGGGCTGATCGCCGCCGGGATGCAAGCGCTGAACGAGGATTCCGGGGGCATCCTGGCCGACGGGCGGCTGCAGGCGCTGGAGATGCCGGTGATGATCATCGCGGGCGGCGACAGCCCTGTGGTCGTCCACCGCATCGCCGAGGAACTGGCCGCGCGCCTGCCGGACGTGGGCGTGGCCGAGGTGCCGGGCGCCGCGCACATGCTGCCCCTGTCCCATGCGAAAGAGGTAGCGGGCCTGGTGGACGTGAACCTGACGCGGGAGTAGGCGGCGCCCTCGAGTGGCAGGGGCCGGTGACCCTGCCATGCGAAGGCCCAGCCTTTTGTCCTGGCCGGTGGCCCAGAGGCCATCGGCCAGCGCCCGCCCCGCCCATGGCGG
>CAMFGW010000052.1 GCA_945952025.1 uncultured Paracoccaceae bacterium | reverse complement strand
CCAAAGCCACCGGCCAGCGCCCGCCCCGCCATCGGCGGGCGCTTCCGCGCCCACCAGGGCAGGCACTGGCCTTCGATGGTTCATGACATCTGCGGTCCAGAGGAGTCGCTTCCACACGGGCGGGGGAAACGCGGGTCGGGTTTCCTGATCCCGCCCGGGCCCGGCCGTTCCGAAACGGCTGCCCTAGCTCATCAGATGCCGCAGCCCCAGCGTGACGTCGGTGCGCACGGCAAGCCTCAGACCCGGCTCGTCGCCGGCCTTCAGGGCCGCGATGATATGGCGGTGATGGGGCGGCGGCTCGCGCCGGTCAAGCCGGTCATAGACCGCCCGCATCGTCGGCCCAAGCTGCAGCCAGAGCGTCTCGACCACCGCCAGGAAGGCGGGCGACTGCGCGCGCAGGTAAAGAACGCGGTGAAACTCGAGGTTCGTGCGCACATAGCCAAGCCCGTCCCGCCGCGCCGCCGCCTCGCGGTTGGCCAGGTTCAGGGCCTCCATCCGCTCGATCAGCGCGATATGGACGCGGGGCAGCGCGCGGCTGGCAAGCTCGGGCTCCAGAAGCGCGCGGAGCGCCGCCAGCTCTTCGATCCGCTCAGGGCCAAGTGCGGGCGTTGCCACCCGGCCCGAGGGCGACAGCGTCAGCGCCCCCTCGGCCGCGAGCCGGCGCAGGGCCTCGCGCACCGGCGTTATCGACATCTGCACCTCGGCCGCGATCCCGCGCAGGGTCAGCCCCCGCCCGGGCGCCAGCTCGCCATGCATGATCTGCTGGCGCAGTGTCCGGTAAAGCCGGTCATGGGCCGCCTGCCCCTCGCGCGCAGTGGCCCGGTCGGCGGTGCGCTCAACCATCGGCGCGCTCCGCCCGGAAACGGTAGGCGTGCAGCGCGCTTCCCTGGGACTTGAGCCAGCGGCGGTGCCGCTCGTAGTCGGGGCGAAGCTTGCGCACGACCGACCAGAAGCGATCGGAATGGTTCATCTCGGCCAGGTGCGCCACCTCATGCGCCGCGACATAATCAAGGACATCCGGCGGCGCCATGACCAGCCGCCAGGCATACATGAGCCGCCCGTCATGGGTGCAGGACCCCCAGCGCGAGCGCGTGTCGCGCAGCGTGATCGCCCCGTGCGGCCGGCCGAGTGCTGCGGCATGCCGGTCGCTGGCCGCAACCAGCCGCACGCGTGCGAGGTCGCGCAGGAAAGCCTCTGCCCGCCGCCCGGCCAGCTCCGCACCCGGCGGCACCAGAAGTACCGCGCCCTCCAGCCGCGGCGCACGCACCGGGCCTTCGGCCACGCGGACGAGCCGCCCCTCGACCGGCAGCTCGGTACCGATGCCGACGGGCCGCGCCACCATTGCCCGCGCCCGGACCCGGTCGAGCCAGTCGCGCTGCGACGCGACGAACGCCAGCCCGTCCGCCTCGCGCGCCCGCTCGGGCATCGACAGGGTCACCCGCCCGTCAAGCCGCGAAACCCTGAGCGAAAAGCGCCGCGCCCTGGCCGAACGCCGGATGGTGATGTCCAGGGGCTCCTCGCCCTCGATCACACGCTGCATCTGCCCCCCGTTTTACCCCATGATGGCGCCTTTCCGGGGCGCCGCAAGGGCCTTCCGCACGGGGTTGCAAAAGCCTTTGACAGTCCCGCGCACTTGTGTCAGTTGGCTTCGACTCTGAACAGACCCGCAACCCGAAGGAGGGTTCCGTGCCCAAGGATGAATGGGGCGTCAAGCGCCTTTGCCCACATTGCAACAGCCGGTTTTACGACCTGCGCCGCGATCCGATGACTTGCCCGGAATGTGGGCACGGCTTCTCGGCCGAAAGCCTTCTGGCGAATCGCGGCCGGGTGATGATCGCCGAGAAGGCCGCCGCCAAGGATCTGGACCTTGATGACCTGACGGATGATACGGATCTGGAAAGCGAAGGCAACGATGCCGAGCTGGACGACGATCTTCTGGAAGACGACGAGGACGACAACGTCTCGCTCGACGAAATCGCCGACGTGAGCGCGGGCGACGACGAGGGCTGAGCCCCTCCCGCCCTGAAACATGGAAGGCACCGCACCCCAAGGGTCCGGTGCCTTTTTCTTTCCCGACGGCCCCCCCTCGCAACGCCCGCCACCGTCGTCGCTTTTCCCCTTGCGCCCCCCAACGGCCTTGCCTATACGAACCCCCACGCGGGCGGGCCCTTGGCCTTGTCCCGACCTCGGTGGGGCCGTAGCTCAGTTGGGAGAGCGCTTGAATGGCATTCAAGAGGTCAGGGGTTCGATTCCCCTCGGCTCCACCAAATCATCTTCATAACTAGATGAAATTAAAGCGGTATTTGCTATCACCGCTTTGCCTTCCCCACATTCGTTCCCACATCGCGCGGCAGCTCACGGGCTTGGGCTGATATAGTCGGGCAGTTTCGCCTTGATGTCCTGTATCAGGATCAGGGTGCATTCGACCGTCTCGCCCGTCGTCTGCAACTGAAGTTGCCCGGCGGAAACCGCGCTGTCCCAACCGAAGTTGCCGGACAGGTAGTCCAGGACCGCGCGCTTGTAGTCGGTGTCCGGGTTCTGAAGGTGGTCGCCCTTGGTTTCCAAGGCGACGATCCGCTTGCCCGCGCCTTGCCGATCCACCGCGAAGATGAAGTCAGGGTAGATTCGCCCGCGCTTCCAGCCCTGAAGCCGGCACTGTTGCACAAATCCCTTGAGGGATTCATCTCGTGAATCCAGCGTGATAGCTGGGCGGCATGAGCAGACCCCCCCCCGACCTACAGGACCAGGAACTGGCCGAGCTACAACGAAGCGCTCAAGCGCCGGGGCTCGCTGACGATCTGGTTCGATCCCGCCATGACCTGGGCGGCCGCGCCGACCGGCGAGCGGGGCAGGCAACCTGTCTATAGCGATGCCGCCGTTCAGACCTGCCTGACGATGAAGGTGCTGTTCGGCATGGCGCTCAGGCAGACCACAGGGTTTGTCGAGAGCCTGTTGGGGCTGATCGGGCTGGACTGGGCGGTGCCCGACTTCAGCACCATCAGCCGCCGTCAGAAGTGGTTGAAGGTCAACATCTCCTATCGCGGAGCGCAGGGGCCGCTGCACCTTCGGATCGACAGCACCGGGATCAAGGTCGAGGGCGAAGGCGAGTGGAACGCACGCAAGCATGGTGGCACGAAGCGCCGCGTCTGGCGCAAGATCCACCTCGGGATCGACGAGGAAACACTGGAAATCCGGGCGGCCGAGGTCACCACCCGCGACGTGGGCGACGCGCCCATGCTGCCCGAGCTTCTCGACCAGATCCCGCCCGACCAGGAGATCGCCAGCGTCACCGCCGACGGGGCCTTCGACACCCGCAAGTGCCACGATGCCATCGCCGCCCGTGGCGCGGCCGCGATCATTCCGCCCCGCAGGAACGCCAAACCCTGGAAGGCCGACACCGCCCGGGGCGGTTGCGCGCAACGAGGCCCTGCGCGCATCACGGCGCTTCGGCCGCACTATCTGGCGACGATGGAGCGGGTATCACCGCCGGAGCCGCGTCGAGATGTGAGGAGGATCAGAAAACAGTCCGGTGGACTGTTTTCCCGACGATCGGATGCACTGCGTCAAACTGATGGGCCAGCGCCTCATGGCGCGGGACTTCGACCGTCAGGTCGCGGAGTTCCAGGTCAGGGTTGCCGTCCTGAACGGTTCCACCGCGCTCGGCATACCCCTCGCTGAAGCCGTGGGACAAGTCCGTCCGGGGATAGGGGAACCACGCCTGTCACCCGATTTGTGCAACAGAGCCGTGTCGCCCGGCAAGCGACTCAATGCGCCTACCAACTCAGCATCAGCCGGTCGCTGACCTCTTCCCCGTCCATCTGGCCGCCCTCCATCTGGAAGCGCCGGAGCATCGAACCGCCAAGGTCCAGCGTCACCGCCCGTTCAAAAAGCCCCGCAGGAACCTCGGGCGCGCAGTCCCGGCGGCCCGACTTCTTGGCCCCGTCGATCGACAGGGCGACCCGCACGCCGCGCGCCTTGCACTCCGCGATCGCCCCGAACAGCTCTGGCAACTGGAAAGCCTGCGCGCCGTAAAGGATCGACTGGCTCGTGGCATAGGGCGGATCGCAATAGACCAGGTCGCCAGGTGCTGCGCGCGCCATGGCCTCGCGGTAGTCGCAGGTGGCGAAGGTTGTGCTCCGGATGCGCACGGCCCAAAGGTCGACGCGATCCGAAAAGCGGGCAAGGGGCATCAACGGATGGGCGCCAAGGGGCGTCGACATGGCGCCATCCTTGCGGCGAAAGCGCACGACCCCGCCGTAGCAGGCGCGGCTCAGGAACAGGAAATCGGCGCCATTGGGCGCGGCGTTGTAGCGGGCGCGGATGTCGGCATAACGCTCAAGCGCCGGCCCGGACTGAAAGTGGGCCAGCCGCTCGCCATACCAGACCTTCACCACCTCGGGGTCGCGCGAGAGCGCCGTGAAAATCTCGATCAGCGGCGCGAAAAGGTCGGACGCACACGCGCGTTCCGGCCGCAACGCCGCGAGGACCGCGCCAGAACCAAGGAACGGCTCGTGATAGGTGGCGAACCCGTCGGGAAAGTGCGCGATGATCCGGTGCGCGACGCGGGCCTTGCTGCCAACCCATTTCAGAAGCTGGCGCTTGAAGGGCGTGACCTCGACCAAGGGCCTACCAGCGCAGCGCGACGACGCTGTCGTGCTTGATGCCGCGATGAAGCGTGCGCGTCGTGCCCCATTCTTCCAGGAGCGCCCGCCCCTCTGGCGCGCGGCGGCGCAGGTCCATCACCACGCCCTTGCCGACATGGCTGCGGATGAAGTCGATGTAGGTCGCGACCGGATAGTGAAAGCCGCAGGACAGAAGGCTCATCGCCATGTCGACAGGCGGCAGCGCGGACAGATCGCCCGACTTGGGGTTCAGCGTGGTGATCTTGGCCGTCGGCACGCCGTTCGCTTCCAGAAAGGCCCGCGCGACCGACAGGTTGGAATAGCCCGCGCCCTCGGGGTGATAGCGGAAGTAGATGCGCTCGGTTTCCTCGATGTCGATCAGGGTCAGGCGGCAGCCGGTCGCCCGGTAGATCAGAAGGTCGATGAAGGCATAGCCGCAACCGATGTCGGCAAGGCTTTTCGGCTTGATCTTGTCGAAGACCGGGCGGATCGCCGCGAAAGTCTCCTCGATCTCGGCCATGACGAAGGTGGTGATCTCGGCCCTCAGCGCCTCGAACTCGGGCCCATCCGCAACCGTTTCCAGCCGCGCCTGCATCGCGACCGTCGGGTCGGACGAGCGCTGGTGGCAGAGCTTCATCAGATCGCCGCGCGTGAACATGCTGAAATCGTAATCGCTCATTTCCCGGTCCCATGCCGCCAGACGATCGAGGCCCAGAGAGCCCCCGCCCCGAAGGCCTGCATCAGGATCGGCCCCCGTGGCAAGGCCCCGCGTGCGGCGGCAAGCGAGAGCGCGGTCGGGATCGTCGCGGCCGAGGTGTTGCCGTAGGGCTCCAGCCCGCCGATCCGGGGAACCTGCGCCAGCCCGAGCCTTTCGGCCGCCGCGCGCACGATGCGCTCGTTCGCCTGATGCGGCGCCCAGCCCGCAAGGTCCTGCGGGGAAAGGCCGGCGCGGTCGAGCGCCACCTTTCCCGACTGCGCCAGCCGCTCGACCGCCGCCTGAAAGACGCGCGCGCCGTCCGGCATCTGCATCCGCGTGTCGGCAGTGGACAGGTCGGGCCCATAGGGCCGCCGCGACCCGCCCGCCGGAATGGCGATCAGGTCTGCCGCCGCCCCGTCCGAACCAAGGTCGGCTGCCACGATCCCCTCGGCCGGATCGGGCGACGGCGCCAGCAGGACGGCCCCCGCCCCGTCGGCAAAGATCGCCCGGCCGCCCGCATCCGCGGGATCCACCCGGCGCGACAGAAGGTTCGCCGCAATGACCAGAACCTCCTGCCCTGACGCCCTGACCTGTGCCGCAGCCAGCGGCAGGGCCTGCAGGAATCCTGCACAGGCCCCCGCCAGATCGACCGCCGCGCAGGCAAGCCCCAGCCTGTGCGCGACCGAGGGCGCGGTCGGCGGCAAAAGCCGGTCGGGGGTCGAGGTGGCAAGGATCAGAAAGCCAATCCCGGCCCGGTCCTGTCCCCCAAGTGCGGCCTCGCCCGCCTGAATGGCCAGATCGCTCGTCGCCTGATCGGCGGCGGCGATGCGGCGCGCGGTAAAGCCCGTCCGCCGCTCGATCCAGCCGGGCGCCAGGCCCAGCTCTGCCTCGATCGCCGCGTTCGGAACCACCCGGTCCGGCAGCGCATGGCCGAAAGCCACAAGCCGGACGCCCTCAGCCAAACCGCGCCCCCGCTTCGGCCATCGCATCATGGCAGGAGGAAAGGTCGGCCCCGGTGCTGCAATAGGGCGGCATCAGGTAAAGCGTCGCGCCAAGGGGCCGGATGAGCAGGTTGTGGTCCGCGAAAAAGCGCGTGAGCCCCGGGCCGAGGTCCGACATGTAGCCCCCCGCCGGCGTCGCGATGTCGGCCGCAAGGATCGTGCCCACCTGCCGCACGTTCGTCAGGCCGGGCGCGGCCTTCAGGCGCGCGGCCCCTTCGGCCTGCAATGCGGAAACGGCGGCGATCCGGTCCAGGACGGGCTCCTCATCCCAGATCGCAAGGTTCGCCTCTGCTGCCGCGCAGGCGATGGCGTTCGCGGTGTAAGAGCTTGAATGGAAGAATGTTTTCGCCCGGTCAGTTGAGAAGTGCGCCTGATAGACATCCTCTCGCGCCAGCGTCACCGCCAGGGGCAGCGAGCCCCCCGTGATCCCCTTCGACAGGCACAATATGTCGGGCGCGACGCCCGCCTGCTCGCAGGCCAGGAAGGTCCCCGTCCGCCCCCAGCCCGTCATCACCTCGTCCGCGATCAGAAGGACGTCGTGGCGCGCGCAGATCGCCGCCATCTCGGCCAGGACCCAAGGCGGATAGACCAGCATCCCGCCCGCGCCAAGGACCAGGGGTTCCAGCAGAAGGGCCGCCACCTGCCCGGTCCGCGCGAAGCCTTCAAGCGCGTCGAGCGTCGCCTGTTCTGCCCCCGGTGCCGGAAAGGGCAGCCGGTCGACGCCGAACATCAGGGGCTCGTAGGGCTGGTTGAAGACGCCGCGTTCGCCCGCCGACATGGTGCCGACCGTGTCGCCGTGATAGCCGTTCTCCATCACCACGATCCGGGCGCGCCCGTCGCCCCCATGGCGCCAGAAGCCGAGCGCCATCTTCAGCGCCACCTCGACGGCGGTCGAGCCGCTGTCGCTGAAGAAGACCCGCGTGAGCCTGTCCGGCACCCGCGCCAAGAGCCGCTCGGTGAACCGCTCGGCCGGCTCGTGCGTGTAGCCGGCAAAGATCACCTGGTCGAGCCGCGCCGCCTGCGACTGGATCGCCGCCACGATCTTCGGATGGCAATGGCCGTGCGTGACCACCCACCAGGACGACACCGCGTCGAAGATGCGCGCGCCGTCGGCGTCCGTCAGCCAGGCACCCTCGGCCGCGACGATGGGATGCATCTTCGGAAAGATCGCGTGCTGGGTGAACGGGTGCCAGATCGGCGAGGTTTGGGTCATGTCAGGTCTGGGAATGCTGCGGTGAAGGCCTGGTTCAGCGTGGCGCGGTCGATCTGCGGCAAGACCGGCAACCGCCCGAGGCGGCGGACGGCGCCCAGGTCGCAGATCGTCGCTTCGACCCGCGGCACCGGATCGCCGATGAAGGCGACGCCATGGACCGGCACGCCGGCAGAGCGCAGCGCGGCCAGCGACAGAAGCGAATGGTTGATCGTGCCGAGCGCGGTGCGCGCGCACAGGATGACCGGCAGGCCCCAGTGCGCGAACATCTCGAGGTAGGTCATTCGGTCGGTCAGGGGCACCATGAGCCCGCCCGCGCCCTCGATCACCAAGGGGCGGACATCGGGCGGCGCCAGGCGCGCGGGGTCGATGATCACGCCCTCGGTCTCGGCCGCGATATGGGGCGAGGCGGGGAGTTTCAGCCGGTAGGCCTCGGGCCAGACCGGCCGTCCGGTCAGCCGCGCGACGAATTCGCTGTCGGTCTCTTCCTCGATCCCGGCCTGCACCGGCTTCCAGTAAGTGGCGCCAAGGGCCGCCGTCAGCCCGGCCGAAAAGACCGTCTTGCCGATCCCGGTATCGGTCCCCGTGACGACGAAAGCCGTCATGCCGCCGCCTGCAGGCTGGCGCCGAGCGCGTTGAAAAGACTGTAGATTTCCTCGTCGTCGGGGTTCAGCGTGACCGACAGGCGAAGCCGCTCTGCCCCCTTCGGCACCGTCGGCGAGCGGATCGCGCGCAGGTCGAACCCGCGCGCGGCGAGTGCGGCCGACAGTGCCAGCGCCGCCGCATCACCGGGCGCGGGGATGGGTTGGATCTGGCTTGCCGTGGGGGTCAGACCCAGCTCCTGGAGACCCCCCGCCACCCGCGCGACGCGCGCCTGAAGCCGGTCCCGCGGGCCTGCATCCTGGTCGAGCTGGCTCAGGACGCCCCGCACGATCGCCGCCGACAGGGGCGACGGCGCGGTCGAATAGATGAAGCCGCGCGCGCGGTTGACCAGCGTCTCGATCAGGACCGGATGGGCGCAGATCAGCGCGCCCGCCACGCCCAGCGCCTTGCCGCAGGTGTGAAGCGTCACCACCCTCTCTTCCCCCGCAAGGTCCGCCGCAAGGCCTCGCCCTTCAGGACCCCAGATCCCCGTCGCATGGGCTTCATCGACGATCAGGAAACAATCCTCGGCCTTGGCGAGCGCATGAAGATCGGCCACCGGGGCGAAATCGCCGTCCATGCTGTAAAGGCTTTCGCAGGCGATCCAGACCTGCCCGAGCCCGCCCTCGTGCCGCCAGCCACGGATCGCGTCGGCGGCAGCCGTCACGTCATTGTGCGTGAATGCCCGCGCCTCGGCGCCCGAAAGGCGCAGCCCGTCAACCGCGCTCGCATGGATCAGCGCATCGTGCAGCACCAGGTCGCGCGTCTGCGGCAGTGCGGAAAAGATCGCGAGGTTCGCGACATAGCCGCTGGCAAGGTAAAGCGCGGCGGTCGCACCGAAATGCCGCGCGGCCTCTTCCTCAAGCGCTTGAATTTCCGGGTCATTTCCGCGCAGAAGCCGGGCAGCCCCGGCGCCGGGATGAACGCCGCGCGCCAGCGCCTCGGCCGCTGTCGTCCGCAGGAACGGTGACGCCGCCAGCCCCAGATAGTCGTTCGAGGCGAAATCGACCCCGACCGCCGCCCGCCTCTCCCGCAGCCGCCCGCGCGAGGCAAGCGCCGCTAGAAGCCCGCGCTGCGGGTTAAGAAGGCTCATGACGCCGCGGCGGGGACGCCCGTCGGCTCAAGGATGGGCGCCGCCTCTTCGGGCTTGAGGCCGAGCCGGCCGAAAAGGACCATGTCGCGGTCCTGGTCGGGGTTCGGCGCGGTCAGGAGCGTGTCGCCCATGAAGAGCGAATTGGCGCCGGCAAAGAAACAAAGCGCCTGCGTTTCATCGGACATCTCGGTGCGGCCGGCCGAAAGCCGCACATGGCTCTGCGGCATCATGATCCGCGCCAGCGCGATCACGCGGACGAAATCGAAAGGATCGACCGGGGCGGCATCCTGGAGCGGCGTGCCCTCCATCGGGATCAGCATGTTGATCGGAACGCTTTGCGGCTGTTCGGGCAGGTTCGCCAGCGCCACCAGCATGTCGATCCGGTCGCCCGCCGTCTCGCCCATGCCAAGGATCCCGCCGGTGCAGACCTTGATCCCCGCCTCGCGCACCCGCTCGAGCGTCTCGAGCCGGTCGGCGAAGGTGCGGGTGGTGATGACCTCGCCGTAGAAGGCCTCGGACGTGTCGATATTGTGGTTGTAATAGTCGAGCCCGGCCTCTTTCAGCCGAAGCGTCTGCTCGCCCGAGAGCATCCCGAGCGTCATGCAGGTCTCCATCCCAAGCGCGCGGACGCCCTTCACCATCGCCTCGATCGCCGCCATGTCGCGGTCCTTCGGGCTGCGCCAGGCGGCACCCATGCAGTAGCGCGTGGCGCCGGCGTCGCGGGCCTTGCGCGCCTCGGCCAGGACCCGCTCGACCTCCATCAGCTTCGACGCGCTGAGTTCCGAGCCGTTCCGCGCCGACTGGCTGCAATAGCTGCAATCCTCGGGGCAGCCGCCGGTCTTGATCGACAGAAGGCGGCTCATCTGGATGCGGTTGGGGTCGAACTCGGCGCGGTGGACGGTGTGCGCCTGGTAAAGAAGATCGAAGAAGGGCCGGGCGTAAAGGTCGGCCGCCTCTGTCCGCGTCCAGTCGTGGCGCACTCGCGCAGTCAGATCCTTTGCCATTCCGGTCCCCTGCTTTTCGGCCACATCCGGCAGATTTCGTGCCACAGACCGGCGCAAAGGTCCAGAGCGGGCCGGTGGGCGGCTCAGGCCCCGTCACCCCAGATGTCCGCGAATTCGCGCCATTCGCCCTTCGACATGCCGCTGTTTTCCTGTGTGACATCCGCCCCGGCAAGCCGCCGCTTCAGAAGATCGACCCCCTTGGCCGAGATCGTGACCGCCCCCATCCGGTAGTCGGCAAAGGCCGCATAGGCGATCGGGACCCAGTCCCGGACCAGCGTCGCGATTACGTCAGCATAGGTGCGGATCTCGTACTGGGCATGAGGATCGGCGCGCAACCTCAGGAAATGAAAGAGATTATGCAGGTCGACCTTCCAGTACCACTGGGTATAGATATTGGCGGGCAGGTTCATGCGCGCCAGTTCGCGCGCCAGCCCCTGCTGGCCTTCCTGGCTCAGCATCGCCTCGTAATGGTCGTAGGACCGCATCGCATCGTCGCGCAGAATGTCCAGAACGCGCGCGGCCTCGGCCCCTTCCAGTGCCGCGCCCCGCCCCTGATTGTTCACCTTGGACTGGGCGGCAAGCTGTTCGGGCGCGGGAATGTAGAACTCGCGGTCCAGGATCGAATAGCGCGCCGAATATTCGTTCACGTTTGCCGTTCGGTGGCGGATCCACTGGCGGGCGACGAAGACCGGCAGCTTGACGTGCAGCTTGACCTCGCACATCTCGAAGGGCGAGGAATGCCAGTGCCGCATCAGGTAGCGGATCAGCCCCTCGTCATTCTGCACCGCCTTGGTGCCGCGCCCGTAGCTGACCCGCGCAGCCTGGGTGATCGCGGCATCGTCGCCCATGTAGTCGACGACGCGGACGATCCCGTGATCGAGGACTTGGTGCGCGACATAGAGTTGCGCCTCCATCCCCGGCGAGGTGGCGCGGAGCGTCGGGCGCGTCTCGGCACGGGCGGCGGCGATCTCTGCCGTCTGCTCGGGTGTCAGGCTCATCGGCGCTCCTTTCGGCGATTCGGAAACCGCCGAAGGATGATGGCGGGCCGCCGCAGCATATAGCGTGCCGCGCCGGACGGGCAACCATCCCTTGACAGGCATTCGCTTGGGTCTGCCGCCGCCTTCGGATAGATTTGGCGAAAAGGAGTCGCCCATGCCCATCCGCTACCTGCATGTCATGGTCCGCGTTCTGGACCTGCCCACCTCGATGGCCTTCTACGAACGGCTGGGACTGCGCGAGATCAGGCGCTACGAAAGCAAGGAGGGGCGCTTTACCCTGGTCTACATGGCCGCGCCCGGTCAGGACGAGGTGCCTATCGAGCTGACCTGGAACTGGGACGGTGACGCCGCCCTGCCGTCGGACAGCCGCCATTTCGGCCATCTGGCCTTCGAAGTCGACGACATCTACGCGACCTGCGCCGACTTGCAGACCCATGGCATCACCATCAACCGCCCGCCCCGCGACGGGCACATGGCCTTCGTCCGCTCACCCGACAACATCTCGATCGAGCTTTTGCAAAAAGGCGCTGCCCTGCCGCGCAGGGAACCCTGGGCCAGCATGGGCAACACGGGTCACTGGTAGGTCAGTAGATGTAGCGGATCTGGTCGCCCCAGAACCGCTCCATCCGCCGCAAGAGCCGGTTCGCCTCGTCGAGGCCCGTCATCCCGACGATGCCGCGCCCTTCCATCCCTTCGGCGTGGCGCTCGAACAGGGCCTGGACCTGGCCGCGCACGGTCACACCCCGGTCGGTCAGCCGCACCCGGACCGACCTGCGGTCAATATCGCTGCGTTCATGGTGCATGTAGCCCATGTCGACGAGCTTCTTCAGGTTGTAGCTGACGTTCGAGCCCTGGTAGTAGCCACGGCTTTTCAACTCGCCGGCCGTCACCTCGTTCTGGCCGATGTTGAACAGCAGGAGCGCCTGCACCGCGTTGATGTCGAGCACCCCGAGCCGTTCGAATTCATCCTTGATGAGGTCGAGAAGCAGCCGGTGCAGCCGTTCGATCATGGCGAGCGTATCAAGATAGCTGGACAGAAGCTGCGGGCCGCTGTCGGCCATGAGCTCCGCCGCCGGCATGTTGGTCTGGATTGTCATCGAAGCCTCCGTCCTCGTCTCATGCGACAGTCGGGGGGAGATTCGGCGGAAAAGACGAAATTTCGGTTAAAGCAGTCGGCAAAACCGCGCGCGATCAGCGCGGCGCGGCGATGATCCGGCCCAGAAGCGCGCGGTAGGCCTCTGGCACGGGCTGAAGCCCCGTCACCCAGGCCAGCACCTCCTGGTCGCCCTCGACCAGAAGCGCCTCGAAAAGCGTCAGATCCGCTTCCGACAGGGCCGCCCCGTGGCGCGTCACATAGCCCCCAAGGAGAATATCCATCTCCTTGATCCCGCGTCGGTCGGCCCGCAGCTTCAGCCGCCTCAGTCGGATTTCGCGGCTTTCCATCTGCGGCTGGCCTTTCGCGCTTGATGACCCCTGACCCGGTCCATAGAAGATGAGGAAAAGAAAGACAAATGGAGCTGACCATGGCCTTCCTGTCCGACACGCTGGCGCGCGTCAAACCCTCTCCCACCATCGCGGTCACCAACAAGGCGCGGGAACTGGCGGCGGCGGGCAAGGATGTGATCGGCCTTGGCGCGGGCGAGCCGGACTTCGACACGCCGGACAATATCAAGGCGGCGGCGAAGCGCGCCATCGACGCGGGCAAGACCAAATATACCGCCGTCGACGGCATTCCCGAGCTGAAGGCAGCGATCTGCGAAAAATTCAAGCGCGAGAATGGGTTGAGCTACACGCCCGCCCAGGTCACGGTCGGCACCGGCGGCAAGCAGACGCTCTACAATGCGCTGATGGCGACCTGCAATCCGGGCGATGAGGTCATCATCCCCGCGCCCTACTGGGTCAGCTATCCCGACATGGTTCTCCTGGCCGGGGGCACGCCCGTTCCGGTCGTCGCGGGGCTCGACACGGACTTCAAGATCACGCCCGAACAGCTGGAGGCGGCGATCACGCCCAAGACCAAGTGGTTCATCTTCAACTCGCCCTCGAACCCGACCGGCGCCGGCTATACGGCGGCAGAGCTGAAGGGCCTGACCGACGTGCTGATGCGCCACCCCCACGTCTGGATCATGTCGGACGACATGTATGAGCACCTGGTTTTCGACGATTTCCGCTTCGTCACCCCGGCCGAGATCGAGCCCGGCCTTTACGACCGGACGCTGACCTGCAACGGCGTGTCGAAGTCCTATGCCATGACCGGCTGGCGCATCGGCTATGCTGCTGGCCCCGTCCCGCTCATCAAGGCGATGGGCACGATCCAGTCGCAATCGACCTCGAACCCCTGCTCGATCGCGCAATATGCCGCACTCGAGGCGCTGACAGGCCCGCAGGATTTCCTGGCGCCGAACCGCAAGCTGTTCCAGCGCCGCCGCGACCTGGTCGTGTCGATGCTGAGCCAGGCCAAGGGCATCAAATGCCCGCGCCCCGAAGGCGCTTTCTACGTCTATCCCGACATCTCGGCCCTGATCGGCAAGACCTCGGCAGGTGGCCGCAAGATCACCGATGACGAGGCCTTCGCGACCGCGCTTTTGGAAGAAACCGGCGTTGCGGTGGTGTTCGGCGCGGCCTTCGGCCTGTCGCCGAACTTCCGCGTCAGCTATGCTACGAGCGAGGACAAGCTCGAAGAAGCCTGCCGCCGGATCCAGACCTTCTGCGCGGGCTTGAACTGAGGGGCGCCATGACCGACCTGCCGGCCTTGTATTTCCGGGTGAAGGACAATGGCGCGACCGTCTTTCGCGTCGGCACCGACGCCCGGGCCGCGCGGATCGAGATGGACCCCATCGCCTCGGTCAACCTTCGCAACGGCGAGGTGAAGGCGCAGGGAGACCGCAAGCTCGACCGCGCCGACCTGGAGGCGATCCGCGACTGGATGGCCGAGCGCAGCCGGTTGCTGGCCGCGCGCGACCTCGACGACATCCTGCGCGCCATCGACCATCTGAACCAGACCGCCCATTGGGCCCAGTCGCGGGCGTCGGACGACGAGCTCGACGAGGTGACGGACCGCCTGCTGCTGGCCATGCACGACCTGCGCTCGGTCCTGGTGCGGCGCAAGGCCGACCGGCTGAAGGGTTAGGCTCTTTCCCGCCCGGGTGGCAGGGGCCGTTGACCCTGCCATGCGGGAACGTCTCCGTTGTCTCCGCCGATGGCCCCAAAGGCCATCGGCCAGCGCCCGTCCCGCCATCGGCGGGCGCTTCCGCGCCCA
>CAMFGW010000051.1 GCA_945952025.1 uncultured Paracoccaceae bacterium | reverse complement strand
CTTCCAGGGTGGCGCGGAAAGCCGCGACAAGCTGGGTCGGCAGGTCCGAGATGAAGCCCACCGTATCGGACAGGATGATCTTCTGCCCGCCCGGCAGGGTCAGCCCCCGCATCGTCGGGTCGAGCGTCGCGAACAGCATGTCCTTGGCCAGGACTTCGGCCCCCGTCAGCCGGTTGAAGAGGCTCGACTTCCCGGCGTTGGTATAGCCGGCCAGCGCCACGACCGGAAAGGGCACCTTGCGCCGCGCCGCCCGGTGCAACTCGCGCGTCTTCACCACCTTGTCGAGCTGGCGCCTGATCTTGACCACTTCCTCGTCGATGGCGCGGCGGTCGGCCTCCATCTGCGTCTCGCCGGGGCCGCCGACAAAGCCGAAGCCGCCACGCTGGCGCTCAAGGTGGGTCCAGGCGCGGACAAGGCGCGAGCGCTGGTAGCTGAGCGCCGCCAGTTCGACCTGCAACACCCCCTCGCGCGTCCGGGCGCGGTCGGCGAAGATCTCGAGGATCAGCCCGGTGCGGTCCAGAAGCTTGACCTTCCATTCCCGTTCCAGGTTCCTCTGCTGGACCGGGCTGACCGGCCCGTCAACCAGCACCAGATCGACCTCCATCTCGGCAAAGCGCGCGCCAAGTTCGGCGATCTTGCCCGACCCGAAGAGCATCCCGGCCTGAACCTTGGACAGGCGCACCACCTCGGCCCCCGCGACTTCGATCCCCGGCAGGGCGGCGGCCAGCGACACGGCTTCCTCGAGCGCAAGCTCGGGCGCGCGGCGGCTCTGGCCCTTGATGTCGGGATGCAGCACGAAAGCCACCGTCGGCGCGGCGCCTGTGGGTTTGCCCTGCTCGGGCCCGGACCTGTCGGACAGCTCGCTCAGTCCTCGCCCTCGTAGAGCGAGATGGGCTGGCCCGGCATGATGGTGGAAATCGCGTGCTTGTAGACCAGCTGCGACTGGCCGTCACGGCGCAGGAGCACGCAGAAATTGTCAAACCAGGTGATGACGCCTTGCAGCTTCACCCCGTTGATCAGGAATATCGTGACGGAAACCTTCGACTTGCGGACCTGGTTGAGAAAGGCGTCCTGCAAGTTCTGTTTATCTGCAGCCATATTTTTATCGTGCCTCTTGTCGGGCCGCGCGGGACGTTACCCGGCTGTCCAGTTTCGCCCCTTGTGCCGGGGTTCACCGCACTATGCGCAGGGAATATCAGCCAGCGCCAGTGCGAATTTCAAGGGAATGCGGGGGGTCGGCCCCTGATGGGCCGGTCAGGGGCAGTTCGGCGGTGCGGCGTCGATGGTGCGCTCGACCGCCGGACGGTCGCCCACGCAGGCGGTCATCTTGGGATCGTTGCGCCCGCAGGCGGCCAGCATCGTCAGGCCCAGAAGGGCAAGGATCGGGCCGGTTGTCCGAACCGTCTTGAGGGCCATCGCGCGCAAGGTCACTCTCCGTCCAAGGTTGGCCTGATGTAGCCCGATCGGGGCCCAGAGCCAAGTCCCAAGGGTGGGCGCGCGGGCGACCGAAGCCGCCTGCGCGCCCGGTTTCACATCACTTCAGCGCGGCATCCGTGATTTCATGGGTGAAGGCGCCCGTCGGCTCCTTGGTGATGACCGGGTCCGAGCCGCCCGACATCAGCGTCTCGACCGTGCGCTTGTAGTCCGCATCGTCAAGCGCGCCATTTGAATCGGCGGTCAGCTTGGCCACTTCGCCCATCATGAACTTCTGGTGCGCTTCCGTCTGGGCACCGGATTCGTCGTTTTCCAGGACGATCCCTGCGGCCTCGTCGGGGTTCGCCTCGGCATATTTCCAGCCCTTCATCGAGGCGCGCACGAACTTGACCATCTTGTCCTTGAAGGCCTGGTCCTTGAGCTTGTCCTCCATCACGTAAAGACCATCTTCGAGCGTGGCGACGCCCTGGTCCTCATACTTGAAGGTCACCAGCTGGTCGGGCTTGATCCCGGCGTCCAGCACCTGGCCATATTCGTTGTAGGTCATGGTCGAGATGCAGGCCGCCTGCTTTTGCAGCAGCGGATCGACGTTGAAGCCCTGCTTCAGCACCGTCACGCCATCCGCGCCGCCCTTCGTGGACATGCCAAGCTTGTTCATCCAGTTCAGGAACGGATATTCGTTGCCGAAGAACCAGACGCCGAGCGTCTTGCCCTTGAAGTCCGCAGGCGTGGCGACGCCTGAATCCTTCAGGCAGGTCAGCATCAGGCCCGAATGCTTGAAGGGCTGGGCGATATTGACCAGCGGCAGGCCCTTTTCGCGGGCGGCAAGGGCTGCCGGCATCCAGTCGACGATCACGTCGGCGCCGCCGCCCGCGATCACCTGCTCGGGCGCGATGTCCGGGCCGCCGGGCTTGATCGTGACGTTCAGCCCCTCTTCGTCATAATAGCCCTTCTGCTTGGCGACATAGTAGCCCGCGAACTGGGCCTGCGTGACCCATTTCAGCTGCAGCGTCACATCGTCGGCCGCATGGCCCGTGCCCGCCAGAAGCGCCAGCGCCATGGCCGTCGTCATCAGTTTCTTCATCTTTTTCCTCCTGCTGTTGTCGGTCTTGTCGTCGCCGTGTCAGGCCCGCCCGCGTTGCGAGGGGTGCCAGAAGGTGACCGCCTTTTCGATAAGCGCCACCAAACCATAGAAAGCCGATCCGGCCAAGGCCGCGACCGCGATTTCGGCCCAGACCATGTCGAGCGCCAGCTGCCCCACGGCGGTCGAGATACGGAACCCCATGCCAACGATCGGGCTGCCGAAAAACTCGGCCACGATGGCGCCGATCAGCGCCAGCGTGGTGGCGATCTTCAGCCCGTTGAAGATGAAGGGCATCGCCGCCGGCAGCCGCAACTTGAAGAGCGTCTGCCAGTAGCTCGCCCCCCAGGTCGCCATCAGGTCGCGCTGCATCCGCTCGCTGGCCGCAAGGCCCGCGACCGTGTTCACAAGGACCGGGAAGAATACCATGACCACTACCACGGCCGCCTTTGACTGCCAGTCGAAGCCGAACCACATCACCAGGATCGGCGCGATACCGACAATGGGAAGGGCGGCGACGAAATTGCCGATGGGCAGAAGCCCGCGCTGCAGGAATTCCGACCTGTCGATCAGGATTGCGGTCAGGACCGCCGCGGCGCAGCCGATCAGGTAGCCCCCAAGCGCGCCCTTCAGGATCGTCTGCTGGAAGTCCGCCCAAAGCGTCGGCAGCGACTGCGTGATCCGGTCCCAGATCATCGAGGGCGCGGGCAGGATCACCGACGGCACGTTCAGCGCATGGACCGCCGTTTCCCACAGGACCAGAAGCGTCACCCCGAACAGCGCCGGGATCAGAAGCCGCACGCCGCGGTTCTTCGCGTAAGGCGACTGCGCAAGCCAGGCGTTGAAGGCCCAGGCGCCCAGCCAGAAAACCAGGCCAAAGACCAGCCAGCCCCAGGCCACGCCGCCCTCTCCCCCGCCGGTCATCGCGCCATCCCCATGCGGGCGAGCGTCCGCCGCTCGATCCAGCCGATCAGGATCACAAGGCCCGCCGCAAGGATCGCGGCGGCAAAGAGCGCCGACCAGATCTGGATCGTCTGGCCATAGTAGCTGCCCGACAGGAGCCGCGCGCCAAGGCCCACGGTCGCGCCCGACGGCAACTCGCCCACGATGGCGCCGACGAGCGAGGCCGCGACCGACACCTTGAGCGAGGCGAAGAGGTAGGGCATCGACGCCGGCAGCCGCAGCTTCCAGAAGGCCTGGCTGTTGCTGGCGTTGTAGGTGGTCAGAAGGTCAAGCTGCATCTGGTCGGGCGAGCGCAGGCCCTTCACCATGCCGACGACGACCGGAAAGAACGACAGATAGGCCGAGATGATCGCCTTGGGCAGCAGCCCGGTGATCCCCTGGCTGGCCAGGACGACGATCACCATGGGCGCGATGGCCAAGATCGGGATCGTCTGGCTGGCGATGGCCCAGGGCATCACCGACAGGTCCATCGCCCGGTTGTGGATGATGCCGACCGCCAGCAGTATCCCAAGAACCGTGCCGATCAGGAAGCCGACGAGCGTCGCCTTCAGCGTCTGCCAGCCGTGATAGACAAGGCTCTTCTTCGAGGTGACCGCCTGCCCCGCGAGCCCGTCCCAAAGCCCCTTGGCCACCTGATGCGGCGCGGGCAGGACGGGGCGGTCCTGCGACCAGGCATCGCGAATGACCTCGCTGGCCGTGACGGTGGTTCCCGCGCGGGCCGCCTGGTCATAGGTCCAGGCCCGGTTCATCAGGACCGACGCGCCATACCAGAGGACGATGATCGCCAGCAGGACGGTCAGGATGGGGGCGAGGGTCTTCATGACCGCCCCCCCTGCACCCAGGTCAGGCGCACGTCGGGAAGGCTCTCCTCGTTCTCGCCCTCGGTGCGGCCGTCCTCGCAAAACCCATGACGGGCATAGAAGCGGCGTGCGCCTTCATTGGCCTCGAACGTCCAGAGCCAGAGCCGGTCAGACCGCGCCTGGGCATCCCGAAGAAGGAGGCTGTCGATCCCCTGCCCCGGCCGGGCCGCGTAAAGCGACGTGGCCTCGCGCTTGTCGGGGTCGAGTGCCAGGAAGCCCTGCACGCCCTGCGCGTCCTCGGCCACGGTGACGCGGCGGTGGGCAAGCACCCCGTCATGATAGGTCGCGCGACTGACCTCTCGACTGCGCAGGAGCGGCATCCGGTCGGTCGCCTCGATCCAGTCGGCAAGGATCGTGGCGCAGGCGGTCGCGTCGGCGGGTGTTCCGGGGCGGAGCGTCACCTCAGACCTCATCGCTATGCCCTGCCCTCAACCCCTCGCGCACCCGGTGGGCGATCTCGATGAACGCGCGGCTGTCGCGGATGTCGAGCGGGCGCTCTTTCGGCAGGGGGCTGTCGATGACGTCGGTGATCCGGCCGGGGCGCGGGCTCATCACGACGATCTTCGTGGACAGGTAGACGGCCTCGGGGATCGAGTGGGTGACGAAGCCGATGGTCTTGCCGGTCCGCACCCAGAGCTTCAGCAGCTCTTCGTTCAGCCGGTCGCGCACGATCTCGTCCAGCGCGCCGAAGGGTTCGTCCATCAGAAGGATGTCGGCGTCGAAGGCGAGCGCGCGGGCTATCGAGGCGCGCTGCTGCATGCCGCCCGACAGTTGCCAGGGAAACTTGGCGCCGAAGCCCTTCAGGTCCACCAGGTCCAGGACCCGCTCGGCCCGCGCCACCTGCTCGGCCTTGTCGAAGCCCATGATTTCCAGGGGCAGCCGGATGTTGCCCGCGATGGTGCGCCAGGGGTAGAGCCCCGCCGCCTGGAAGACATAGCCGTAAGCCCGCTTTTGCCGCGCCTCGTCCGGGGTCACGCCGTTTACGGTCAGCGTACCGTCCGTCGGGCGTTCCAAGGCCGCGATACAGCGCAGGAAGGTCGTCTTGCCGCAACCCGAGGGGCCGATGAAGCTGACGAACTCACCCTTGCTGATCGAGAGGTTCACGTCCTTCAGGGCATGGACCGGGCCATCCGAAGTCTCGAACGTCAGGTTGAGGTTGCGCGCCTCGATCACGGGGGGGGCGCCACCAATCGTATCGCTCATTTGCGCTCACCCGACTTCGTATTCCCTGTTGATCGCAAGTATGAATTGAACCTGGCGAGAGTCGCCTCGATGGTTTTCAGATCATGCCCCGCAATCGCTTCCAGTTCGTCGAAGTATTGGTGGGGATAGCCCGACAGATTGTTCATTGCACTATTGGCGGTCACATAGGTATCGCGGCCCAGAGGCAGGGACCAGTCGGCCAGTTGGCGACGCGCTTCGTCACGGGTGACGCCCATCACAGTGTCAAACTCGTCATCGTCTATGAACGGCCCCTCTACGATCGCCTGAATCCAAGCCTTCGCCTCGGTGTAGTCGGTGGTGGAAATCGCCATCACACCCCCGTCGCCGGTATCCCCGACCGCTGCACCGGGCGCGGCGCGGTCAGTTCCTTCCACGCCGACAGCGCCCGGTTCACCGTCCCGTTCGGCTCTCGCTTGACGAACTGGCCGTGGCCTTCGCGCGTCTCGACCTTGCCGTCGTTCACCGCGACCTGGCCGCGGGTCAGCGTGTAGCGCGGCAGGCCCTTGACCGTCTTGCCCTCGAACACATTGTAGTCGATGGCCGACTGCTGGCTCTTGGCGCTGATCGTCTTGGTCTTTTCCGGGTCCCAGACCACCAGGTCCGCGTCCGCGCCGACCATGACGGCGCCCTTCCGGGGATAGCAGTTCAGGATCTTGGCGATGTTGGTCGAGGTGACGGCGACGAATTCGTTCGGCGTAAGCCGCCCGGTATTGACCCCGGCCGTCCAGAGCATCGGCATCCGGTCCTCCAGCCCCCCCGTCCCGTTCGGGATCTTGGTGAAATCGCCGACGCCGAAGCGCTTCTGGTCGGTGGTGAAGCTGCAATGGTCGGTCGCCACGACCGACAGCGAGCCGGACGCAAGCCCCGCCCAAAGGCTGTCCTGATGGCGCTTGTCGCGGAAGGGGGGCGACATGACGCGGCGGGCGGCATGGTCCCAGTCCTTGTTGAAATACTCGCTCTCATCCAGCGTCAGGTGCTGGATCAAGGGTTCGCCCCAGACGCGCTTGCCCTGCTGGCGGGCGCGGCGGATCGCCTCGTGCGCGTCCTCGCACGAGGTATGGACGACATAAAGCGGCACGCCCGCCATGTCGGCGATCATGATGGCGCGGTTCGTCGCCTCGCCCTCGACCTGCGGGGGGCGCGAATAGGCATGCGCCTCGGGGCCGGTGTTGCCCTCTTCCAGCAGCTTGCGGCTGAGTTCCGCGACCACATCGCCGTTCTCGGCATGAACGAGCGCAATGGCCCCCAGATCGGCGCAGCGGCGGAACGAGGCGAACAGCTCGTCGTCGTTCACCATCAGCGCGCCCTTGTAGGCCATGAAATGCTTGAAGGTGGTGATGCCCTGATCCTTCACCACGGCTTCCATGTCGTTGAAAACCTTCTCTCCCCACCAGGTCACGGCCATGTGGAAGGAATAGTCGCAGTTCGCGCGGCCCGACTTGTTGTGCCACATCTGAAGGCCGTCGATCAGCCCCTGCCCCGGCGCCGGCAGGACGAAATCGACGACCATGGTGGTCCCGCCCGACAGGGCCGCGCGGGTGCCGGTCTCAAAATCGTCCTTGGAATAGGTGCCCATGAACGGCATTTCCAGGTGCGTATGCGGGTCGATGCCACCGGGCATGACATAGCAGCCGGTGGCATCAAGAATGCGGTCGCCTTTGAGGCCGGGCCCGATCTCGGTGATCTTGCCGCCCTCGACGCGCACATCCGCCTTGTAGCTCAGGTCAGCCGTGACGATGGTGCCGTTCTTGATGATGGTGGTGGTCATTTACAGTACTCCTTTAGGACTTGTCCTGCATTACTAAGATCGCAAATCCAACCACACCAAACGGAGCTGTTATCCAGCTATTCAAGGCTTCGGAAATCAAAAAATTAAGCCCCTTGAATTCGGTCTCCCACAAGTTTGCTCCCTCTGGGACACCGAAATACCAATACCAATCATAGTTGTGCCACACCGCGTCTCTCAGCCAGCCTACTAATTCGATAATGCCTTGGACGCCTACGCTGATTACACCAAACCCCGCGGCCACGAGCAGAACGACATGAAAGAATGTTCCAATTGCATCCGAAATAAATTCAGGCAGCTCACGCCTGCCGTGCGCTTCCTTGGCCCTTTGAAGCCAAGTTCGATCGGCTTGCTCACCCCTCACCCCACCACCTCCGCCGTCTCCGACACCGCATGGAACAGCACATCCGCCTTGTAGCTCAGGTCGGCCGTGACGATGGTGCCGTTCTTGATGATGGTGGACATGGGCAATCTCCGCGATGGCAGGAAGTGGGCCGCAGGGCGGGCGATCAGCGCTCACGCTCGTCGCTGCGGCTGACGTAGATCAGGACGATCCCGATGCAGACGATGAAGCGGAAGGCGGCTTCCTGGCCGTTCCAGGTCGGCGACTGCCACATCAGGAACCATTCGGCGCCGACGGTCATGAAGCCGGTGAACCACAGGACGAACCCGAGCGTCAGGCCCAGGATCGCCAGCCCCTTGGCCTCGTCAAAGACGATCGCCGGGCGGCGGCGGACGCGGAAAAGGGCGACGGCGCCCGCAAGGCACAGGATGCCGGTCCCGAGCTCGGCCGCGATGATCATCCAGTAGCCGACCGCCTGAACCGTCGGGTTGGTGATCGCGCGGCCCATCAGCGAATTGCCGGGGAAGGTCGTGTCCATCGACATGACATGCTGCACGAACATCCAGTTCGAATTGTAGTCCGCGATGTTGTTCCAGCCGACCAGCAGGGCGAAAAGCCCGACCACCGTCACCAGCACGATCTTGGAAAAGCGTTGCACGTCCATGATGGCCTCCGTTGATGAAGTTTTAACTTGCGACCCCTGCCGTCTCGACGACCGCGTGGAACAGCACATCGGCGCCCCGCGCGGCCCAGTCGGGCGTGATGTCCTCGGCCTCGTTGTGGCTCAGCCCGTCGACGCAGGGGCACATGATCATGACCGTGGGCGCCACGCGGTTGATCCAGCAGGCGTCGTGCCCCGCGCCAGAGATGATGTCCATGTGGCTGAGGCCCAGCCGTTCGGCCGTGCCCCGCACGCGGGCGACGAGCGTCGGATCGAAGGTCACCGGGTCGAAATGGCCGACGGGCTCGATTGCGATGCCCAGGCCCAGCTCGGCCGCGACGGCCTGCGCGGCGGCTTCGACCTTGGCGCGCATGCTGTCCAGCTTGGCCTGGTCCGGGCTGCGGATGTCGACGGTGAAGACCACCGTCCCCGGCAGCACGTTGCGGCTGTTGGGTAAGACCTTGATCTGCCCGACGCCGCCCACCGCGCCCGGCTGGTGTGCCATCGCGATCTCCTGCACCTTTTCCAGGATGCGGCCGAGCCCGAGGCTCGCGTTGACGCGCATCGCCATGGGGGTCGAGCCGGTATGGGCCTCTTTCCCGGTCAGGGTAATCTCCAGCCACCAGAGGCCCTGGCCATGGGTCACGACGCCGATCTCGCGCCCTTCGGCTTCCAGGATCGGGCCCTGTTCTATGTGATATTCGAACATCGCATGGATCTTGCGGTCGCCTACCTTTTCGGTGCCGACCCAGCCGATCCGCTTCAGCTCCTCGCCGAAGGTCTTGCCGTCCAGGTCGGTGCGGCCATAGGCGTAATCCTGGCTGTGGATGCCGGCAAAAACGCCCGAGGCGAGCATCGCCGGCGCGAACCGCGCGCCCTCTTCGTTGGTCCAGTTGGTGACCACGATCGGGTGGCGCGTCCTGATCCCCTGGTCGTTCAGCGTGCGGATGACCTCGAGTCCCGCAAGGACGCCCAGAACGCCGTCGAACTTGCCGCCGGTCGGCTGGGTATCGAGGTGGCTGCCGATATAGACCGGCGCCGCGTCCGGGTCGGTGCCCGCGCGGGTCGCGAACATGTTGCCCATCGTGTCGGCGCCCATGGCCATCCCCGCCGCCTCGCACCAGGCTCGGAAGAGCGCGCGGCCCTCGGCATCGGCGTCGGTCAGGGTCTGGCGATTGTTTCCGCCCGCGACACCGGGGCCGATCCGGGCCATGTCCATCAGGCTGCCCCACAGGCGCGCGGAATTGATCCGGACATTGGTCCCGATGGCGGTCATGGCTTCCTCCGTGCTGCGGGCGCCGGTCTTTTCGGGGGTCTTCGCGCCCCTTGCGGCGACTCGCTTCCTGACCGTATGGTCAGACTTAGACCACCACAACCTGACCATACGGTCAACGAGTTTCTCTGCCCCGCCCCGCCCGGCAAGGTCCCCCAAAGGTGCCATGAGCGAGCCCGTCCGCCTGTCCAAACGCACCGCGATCCGCCAGGAAAACAAGGCCCGCATCCTTGCCGCCGCAGAGAAGGTCTTTGCCGAGGCGGGCTTCGGCGGCGCGACCATGCAGCTCATCGCCGACATGGCCGGCCTGCCAAAGGCGAACCTGCATTACTATTTCGCAACGAAAGAGGACCTTTATCGCGAGGTGGTGGAAAAGATCTTCAACGACTGGCTTCGCGCCGCCGACAGCTTCGACCATGCGCCGGGTCCAGTCGAAGGGATCGGCGCCTATGTCGACGCCAAGATGGACATCTCGCGCCACCACCCCGACGGCTCCAAGGTCTGGGCGTCCGAGGTGATGCACGGCGCGCCGGTCATTCAGGACTATCTGGAAACAACGCTCAGGGACTGGACCGCCGGCCGCATCGCCGTCATCGAACGCTGGATCGCCGAGGGCAAGATGGCCCCGGTCGACCCGCGCCACCTTCTCTACATGCTTTGGGCCACGACCCAGCACTATGCCGACTTCGGCCACCAGATCGAGACGCTGAACGGCGGGAAGGCGTTGTCGGACAAGCAGTGGCGCGAGGCGAAGGAGAGCGTGAAGGGGATCATTCTCAGGGGGATCGGGGCGGGGTAAATAGTTACAATGCCCAAAAAGGCTGAACCCATTGCCTGTTCAATAGTCGCCCACAGCCACGACCGCAGAACAAAACTCAATCGCGGACACTCCGCTTCGAGTCGAGTCTGGTTTTTGAGACTCTATGGCAACGCATTGCCTCATTGCTTCCATTTGGGCTTCAGTCATGGCGGATGCAGTAGTGGCCCAAATCAAACAAGCGCCCAGAGTGACACAAGGCATGAATTTCATGCTTCTATCCTTTAACATGAATGTGGCGTTTCGATAGTGGCCGACTCTGCATGCCTTGATTCTCTTAGAACCCGAAGGCAAGCGAGCGCCATAGCCTCTTACTATCAACCACGAGAACCATTGGGAAGTAAATAGTCAACCTCTGGTCATGGTTCGGCCCGACGTTTCCGCAGCCGATGGTGAGCAAATCGGCCACCCAACCGCCCGATTTCGGCGATATGACAAAATCGGGCTGCGGCCGCCCCGATTTGGCAGCGTACGGTGCGGGTGACGAACCTCTTGGCCTGCGCTTGCGCGCCGGCCAATCGGCCCGGGAAAGGCTCCACTGCAGCCTTTCCTGCCGGTCCTCGGGGGCGCGAGCCGATAGGGTGCGTGCTCGCACGCATCACCCATCACCCCTTCCCCAGCCCTGCCACCTTCCCAGGCAAATCCATGCGGCTGTGGATGAAGTCGAGCACCACGATCTCCGTGTCCGTTTCGACAAACACCACATAATGCTGCCCGGCCCGGACAAAGCGATAGTCCTCCGGCACCTCGCCAACCACAAGCGCCCGGCAACTGTGGCTGGACGCGTGCCCTTCGGCTACCGTCTCGCATCGCTCGAGAAGCATGGCGAGATAATGTACGGCCTGCCCCCGGCCAAATGCCTCCTCGGTCCAGCGGCCGATGTCGCGGAAGGCCGCTTTCGCCCGCCGGCCCAGACGAACGGTCTTGGTTTTCATTCGGCCGCGTCGGCCTTGCCGGAAAACTCCGCGATGATGCCGCGCATCACATCAAGCCCATCGCCTTCGGCGATCTCGCCCCGGCGGTACTCCTCGAGTCCCAGATGCAGACGGGCGCGCAGCGCCGCAAGTTCCGCCTCCTCGCGCTCCAATCGCGCCAGCCCCGCCCTCAGCACCTCACTGGCGTTCTGATAGCGGCCCGAGGCGACCAACCCATCGATCAGGTCGGACTGGTGGTCTGTTATGACGACATTGCGGGTGGGCATGGCGGTATCCTCCAGACTACTGGCATAATATGCCATGTCATTCGCATCACTTCAACTCGACCTCGACGAAGCTCATCGGCCCCGCACCCGCATTGACCACGTTATGCTCCACCCCCTCCTGCCGGCGGTAGGCGGTGCCGGCGGGGACCGTGACCCGGCGGCTCGCGCCGCCCGGCTCCTCCAGCAGCATCTCGCAATCGGTGAGCGTGGTGATGACATAGTCGAACCCGTGCCGGTGCCAGCCGGTTTCCGCGCCGGGCGCGAAGTCGAAGCGGGTGACGCGCACCCGGGCGTCGTCGATCACCTGGGTGGCGGTGCAGGCGGGGCGCATGGCGGCTCCTTTGTCGGCAACCCTTTGAAGGAGAAGGCCGGGGTCGCCCCCGGCCTTGCCTGTCATTCGAGCGTGTCGAGCACGTCCTTGAGCGTCCCGACCAGCTGGTCGATCTGCCCTTTCGAGATGATGAGCGGGGGCGACATGGCGATGATGTCGCCCGTGGTGCGGATCAGGATGCCCTTGTCATAGGCCTTCAGGAAGGCGTTGAAGGCGCGCTTCGTCGGCTCGCCCGCGATCGGCTCCAGCTCCACGGCGCCGATCAGGCCCATGTTGCGGATGTCGATAACGTTGCGGGTGCCCTTCAGCGAATGAAGCGCGCTTTCCCAGTAGGGCGCGAGTTCCGCGGCGCGCTCGAAAAGCCCCTCGTCCTTGTAGGTGTCGAGCGTGCCGATCCCGGCGGCCGAGGCGACGGGGTTGCCGGAATAGGTGTAGCCGTGGAAGAGTTCGATCGCATGGTCCGGACCCGACATGAAGGCGTCGTGGATCTCGGCCGTGGTCAGGACCGCGCCCATCGGAATGACGCCGTTCGTCAGGCCCTTGGCCGTCGTCATCATGTCCGGCAGGACGTTGAAATGCTGGGCGGCGAAGGCGGACCCCAGGCGGCCGAAGCCCGTGATGACTTCATCAAAAATCAGAAGAATGCCGTGCTTCTTCGTGATTGCCCTCAGTTTTTCCAGATAACCCTTGGGCGGGAGAAGGACGCCGGTCGACCCCGCCATCGGCTCGACGATCACGGCGGCGATGGTCTCGGCGCCATGCAGCGCTACCAGACGCTCCAGGTCGTCGGCCAGGTTCGCGCCATGTTCGGGCTGGCCCTTGCTGAAGAAGTTCTCTTTCATGTGGGTGTGCGGCAGGTGGTCGACCCCGCCGAGCGCCGTGCCGAAGAACCGCCGGTTGTTGACGATGCCGCCGACCGAGATTCCGCCGAAGCCCACGCCGTGATAGCCGCGCTCGCGCCCGATGAGCCGGGTCCGCGAGGCTTCGCCCCGGACGCGGTGATAGGCGAGCGCGATCTTCAGCGCGGTATCGACCGACTCGGAGCCCGAGTTGGTGAAGAAGGCATGTTCGATCCCCTTGGGCGCGATCTCGATCAGGCGGTTGGCAAGCTCGAACGCGACCGGGTGGCCCATCTGGAAGGCCGGCGCATAGTCAAGCTCGGCCGCCTGCTTCTGGATCGCCTCGGTGATCTTCGGGCGGCAATGGCCGGCGTTGCAGCACCAGAGGCCCGCCGTCCCGTCCAGCACCTGCCGCCCGTCGGCGGTCGTGTAATGCATGTCCTTGGCCGCGACGAACATGCGCGGCGTCTTCTTGAACTGCCGGTTCGCGGTGAAGGGCATCCAGAAGGCGTTGAGGTCGTTCGGGGCAGGTTTGCGGTCGAGCGCCATGGGGACTCCGGGGGGTTCGGGCCGCCCGCCGGCAAGACCGGGCGAAGCGGCAGGGGAGGAATGCCGCAAGGCGGCGTGGGACTATTGTCACCGATTCTATCAGAAGGCGTCCCTTGCGGGAAGCAGAACAATAAGGATCACATAGCGATTGGCGCAATGCCGCTAAATATTTTTGTCGCACGGCGCCACAGGCCGGCCTGTCACAGCAGCCACCTGCGCCTCCGCACCGCTGCGCGGACCCGCGCGAGGTTGAACAGGGGGCCGGGGCTGCTATCCTTGCCCCTCGACCGCCCAAGTGAAAGAGCCGACGTGTCCCCGCCCCCTGCCCCTGCCCGCAAGACGCCGCGCGACGGCGCGCGCGCACCGACGCGCATCCAGACGCGCATCCAGGCGCGGAACCGGCAGGCGATCCTTGACGCAGCACTCGCGGTCTTTTCGGCGCAGGGCTTCCGGGGCGCGACGCTCGACCAGATCGCGACCGAGGCGGGCCTGTCGAAGCCGAACCTGCTTTACTACTTCCCCTCGAAAGAAGCCGTGCATGGCGAGCTGCTCGACCGGCTTCTGGACAACTGGCTCGACCCCCTGCGCGCGCTCGACCCCGAGGGCGAGCCGGTGGCCGAGATCCTGGCCTATGTCCGCCGCAAGCTGGACCTCGCCCGCGACTATCCCCGCGAAAGCCGCCTGTTCGCTAACGAGATCCTGCAGGGCGCGCCGCGCATCATGGGGGCGCTGACGGGCGAGCTGAAGGCGCTGGTCGACGAAAAGGCCGCCGTCATCGCGCGCTGGCAGGCCGAGGGGCGCCTGCAGCCGATGCCGCCCCAGCACCTGATCTTTTCGGTCTGGGCGCTGACCCAGCATTACGCCGACTTCGACGTGCAGGTCCGCGCGGTCCTGGGCGAGGGCCATGACCCCTGGGCCGAGGCGCAGGGCTTCCTCGAGGGGCTATTCGCGCGGCTTCTGAGGGTCTGAGGCGATCGCCGCCCCCCGGGTGGCAGAGGCAAGTGACCCTGCCATGCGAAGGCTTCGTCTTTTGTCCCGGCAGGTGGCCCCAAAGACCATCGGCCAGCGCCCGCCCCGCCGATGGCGGGCGCTGCCTTTGGCGGTGAGTGACAGGGACGGCCCCGCGGCATCGCTTCGTTGCTGGCGGGGGAAACGCGGGTCGCGTTTCCTCTTCCCGTCCGGCCCGCCCGGCCCCATCCCTCCCCAAACGAAAAACGCGGCCCCCGAAGGGACCGCGCCACAGGCCCGACAGGCCCGAATATCAGCGCTTCGAGAACTGGAAGCTGCGGCGGGCCTTGGCCTTGCCGTACTTCTTGCGCTCGACCACGCGGCTGTCGCGGG
>CAMFGW010000050.1 GCA_945952025.1 uncultured Paracoccaceae bacterium | reverse complement strand
CGGCGGGCCTTGGCCTTGCCGTACTTCTTGCGCTCGACCACGCGGCTGTCGCGGGTCAGGAAGCCGGCGGCCTTCAGCGCGGCGCGCAGGCCCGGTTCGTAAAGCTGCAGCGCCTTCGAGATGCCGTGCTTGACCGCACCGGCCTGGCCCGAAAGCCCGCCGCCCGCGACTGTCGCATAGACGTCGAACTGGCCTTCCACATTGGTGATCTGGAAGGGCTGGCGCAGGATCATCTGCAGCACCGGACGCGCGAAGTAGGCGTCCATGTCCTTGCCGTTCACCGTGACCTTGCCCTTGCCGGGCTTGATCCAGACGCGGGCGACCGCGTCCTTGCGCTTGCCGGTGGCGTAGGAACGGCCATGCTCGTCACGCTCGGGCGAACGGGGGGCGGCAGCGGCGACAGCCGCCGCCGGGGCGGCCGAGACGACCGACTTCAGATCGTCGAGGGATTTGATTTCGTCGGCCATGATCACGCGCTCCGGGTGTTCTTCGGGTTCATCGACTTGACGTCGAGGACTTCGGGGTTCTGCGCCTCGTGCGGGTGCGCGGCGCCGGCATAGACGCGCAGGTGCGTCATCTGCTGGCGGCCAAGCCGGTTGCGCGTGATCATGCGCTCGACGGCCTTGATGACCACGCGCTCGGGGTGGGCGCTTTCCAGGACCTGCTCGGCCGTGCGGAACTTGATGCCGCCCGGATGGCCGGTGTGCCAGTAGTAGCGCTTGTCGGCGCGCTTGTTGCCGGTCATCTGCACCTTGTCGGCGTTGATGATAATCACGTTGTCGCCCATGTCCATGTGCGGCGTGAAGGTCGGCTTGTGCTTGCCGCGCAGGCGGCTGGCGACGATCGTGGCGAGACGGCCGAGAACGACGCCTTCAGCGTCGATCAGCAGCCACTTCTTCTCGATCTCCGCCGGTTTTGCGGTGTAGGTCGTCATCGGATCGGCCCTTCGGGTTGGTGGTCTTGGAACGCCCCTTGGGGCATCCCGGATCGGATGGGGGCTTTTCCGGTATCTCGCGACGAAGGTCAAGAGGGATGCGGAAGATAATTGCACGCCTTTTCAGTAACTTGCAAATGGGGTTTCTATTTACCCCATATTTTTGCCCCACACGCGCAACGCTGCGCCCCACCAGACGGCAAAGGCAGAGGCTTTCGATGGGCGACCCCCTGGTCCTTGAGGCGCGCGACGGCCCGGTCCTGCGGCTGACGCTCAATGATCCCGCGCGGCTGAATGCACTGTCCGCTGCCCTGATCGCGGCGCTCGATGCGGCGCTGTCCCGGGCCGGTCAGGATGCGGGCGTCCGGGTCGTGATCCTGTCTGCCGCCGGCCGGGTCTTTTCGGCCGGGCACGACCTGGCCGATCTTCAGGCCGACGGGCCCGCGCTGACCCGCCTGTTCGAGGCCTGCGGGACCCTCATGGCGCGGATCGCCGCCCTGCCCCAGCCGGTCGTGGCCGAGGTGAAGGGCGTGGCGACCGCCGCCGGCTGCCAGCTGGTCGCGACCTGCGATCTGGCCATTGCCTCGGACAAGGCGCGCTTCGGCGTGAACGGCATCAACCTCGGGCTTTTCTGCACCACCCCCGCCGTGGCGCTGACCCAGGTCGTGGCGCCCAAGGTCGCGTTCGAGATGCTGGCGACCGGCGCCTTCATCCCGGCCGCGCGGGCGCTCGAGATCGGCCTGGTGAACCGCGTCGTCACGCCGGACGCGCTAGGCGCAGAAGCGCAGGCCCTGGCGGAGGTGCTGGCAGCCAAGGACCCAGCTGCGCTCGCCATCGGCAAGCGGGCGGTGCGCGCCATGGCCGGGTTGCCGGTCGCGGAGGCCTATCGGCTGGCCATCCCGGTGATGGTGGAAAACGCGCTGCGCCCCGACACCCAAGGCGGCATCGCGGCCTTCCTCACCAGATCGGCCGCGCCCGGCGCATGAAGGTCCAGACGAGCGCCGCGGCCGTCATCGTGCCCAGAAGCGTCCAGATCACCAGGTCGGTGCCGCCATGGCCCAGAAGCCAGGCCCCGATGACCGGCGCCCCGGCCGAGGCGAGGATCGGCCCGACCGCGACCGCGCCCGAGATGGCCCCGAACCCCTCGCGCCCGAGGTAGGTGGCGATCAGCACGGGGCGCAGGATCGACATGATGCCGATCCCTGCTCCGTGGCAGACGGCGGCCAGGAACACCGCCGACGGCGCAAAACCGGCCAGCCAGAGCGACAGCGCCGCCCCCGCCATCCCGGCAATCGCGCCATAGGTCGCGGCACGATTGTCGATCCGCGCCTCGTAAAGCATCAGAAGGAAGCGGCCGACAACCTGTGACGGGCCAACCGTCGCCGCCGCCATGGTCGCGATGGCGGGGGTCGCACCTTGCGAGGTGAAAAGCTCGAGGATGTAGGTCAGGAAAATGCCATGGTCGAGGTAGGCCATGGAAATCAGCGCCGTCAGCCCCCAGAAGGCCGGGCGCACCATGGCCGCGCGCACCATGCCGGGGGCCGCCGGGCGCCGCTCGTCCCCCGCCGCGCCCGTCGTCGCCCGCAGGATCCTGACGCCCCAGAGGTTCGCGGGCACGCCAATCGCGACCATCAGGGCGGCATAGCCGATGAGCGCGCCCTTCACGCCCGCCCATTCAACCATGAAATGCCCGAAGGGAAAGGCGAGCGTGCCGGAAAAGCCGGCGATGAGCGTGACAAGGACGATCGCCGGCCGCGCCTCGGCCCCCAGGCGCCGGGTCAGGAAGGCAAAGCAGGTTTCGTAAAGGCAGCCTGCCTGCGTGACGCCGACGACGGCCCAAAGGGCCAGCCAGTGCAGCGGCTCGGTCACGAAGCCCATCAGCGCCACGCAGAGGGCGGCGATTGCGGGCAGGACGGTCAAGAGCTCGCCCCCCATGCCCCGGTCGACCAGCCGCCCCGTGACCGGCGTCAGCGCCGCCATCAGGATGTAGGACAGCGTCGGGCCCCAGGCGAGCGTCTCCTTGCTCCACCCCGTCAGGGTTTCGAGCGCGGGCAGAACCGCCGGGAACGCATAATAGACCCCGGCATAGGTCAGCGTCTGGCCGACCGCCAGAAGCGCCACGGCGCGGCGCTGGACCGGGGTCATGGCCCTATGTCCCGGTGCGTCATGGGTTCGGCGGACATGCTGTCAAAGCCCGTAGATGCGCCCGAACTTGGCCTCTAGGTAGCCCAGAAGCGGTTCCGCCGTCGGCGCGAAGCCGCAGGCCGCCGTCACCGTCGCCTCGGGCTCGCGCAGCGCGCCATGGCGTTGCAGCCGCTCACCCAGCCAGCGCGTCGCGGGGGTCGCGTCGCCCTTGGCCAGATGCACGTCGAGGTCCGGCACGTCGGCCCGAAGCGCCTCATGCAGGGCGCCCGCATAGACGTTGCCGAGCGTGTAGGTCGGGAAATAGCCGATCAGCCCGACCGACCAGTGCACGTCCTGCAGGACCCCGTTCGACGGCTTGTCGACCGCAAAGCCGAAGTCGCGGGCGAACCGGTCGTTCCACGCGGCCTCAACGTCGGTGACGGCGAGCCGCCCGGCGATCAGCTCGCGTTCCAGGTCGAAGCGCAGAAGGACGTGCAGGTTATACTGCACCTCGTCGGATTCGGTCCGGATGTAGCCCTGCCCGACCCGGTTGACGGTCGCATAGAAGGCGTCGGCATCCGCAACGCCCAGATCGCCGAACGTGCCCTGCATCCGGCCGTAAAGCCATGAGGTGAAGGCCGCCGACCGGCCGAGCTGGTTTTCATAGATGCGGCTCTGGCTCTCATGCACCCCCATCGAGGCGCCGGTGCCCAAGAGCGTCAGCCGATAGGCTTTGTCGACGGTCTGCTCATAGCCCGCATGGCCGGTTTCGTGGATGGTTGAATAGAGGCAGTTGAAGGGCTCGCTCTCGACCGTGCGGGTGGTGATGCGCACATCGTCGCCCGAGCCCGAACAGAAGGGATGGACCGCCTTGTCGATCCGCCCGTGCGCCCAGTCGTAGCCGAAGGCCGACGCCATGTCGCGGGCAAGCGCCATCTGCTTGTCGGCCGGGAAATGACCCTTGAGGGGCGACGGCTGACGGCTTGCGCCGAGGACCGCTTCGCGAAGCGCGACGAGCCGGGGGCGGAGCGTGCCGAACAGGTCCGCAAGCCCCGCGCCTGTCGCGCCGGGTTCGTAATCCTGCAAGAGCGCATCATAAGCATCGCCACCGTCGGCCAGCGCCTGCCCCTTCTCGCGCACCAGCCGCACGACCTGATCGAGCGTCGGCAGGAAGGCCGCCACATCCTCTGCCGCGCGCGCCTCGGCCCAGATGCCCTGGGCGACGCTGGTCAGCCGGGCCAGCTCGGTCGCGAGCCGCGCCGGGATGCGGGCGGTGCGCTCGTGGCTCCGCCGGATCAGCGCCACGGCGCGGGCGTCGGCCTCGGTCGCGGGCTGCGCCTTGTCCAGCCAGTCGGCAAGGCGCGGATCGGTGCGCCGCGCATGCAGGACCGATTCCATCGCCGCCATCTCTTCGCCCCGCTGGTCGGCAGCGCCGCGCGGCATGACGGTTTCCTGGTCCCAGCCGAGCCGCCCCGCGACCTGGGCAAGAGCCTCGGTCTCGCGCTGGAACTCCATGAGGTCTTTGAGCGTGTCGGTCATTTCTGGTCCCGGATGGCGGTGGCGATGGGGTAAAGCGCGCGGTGCGTGGCGCGAAGCGCGAGCGAGAAGGTCAGGATGGCGCCCGCCTGATGGGCGATGGCCAGGCCCAGGGGGGCCGCATGCAGCGCGGTGAGGATGCCTAGCACCGCCTGCGCCAGCAGCGCAACGCCAAGCGCCGTGAGGGCCCCGCGCGTCGTCTCGTGCGGCGACCGGCGGCCCTGAAGGACGACATAGGCGCCATAGGCCAGAAGGAGATAGGCCATCATCCGATGGATGAACTGCACCAGCCCCGGATTTTCGAAGAAGGCCCGCCAGGTGGCCCCGCCATCCGGCACGTAGAAGGCGTCGGCCGGAAAGAAGCTGCCGTTCATCAGGGGCCAGGTCGGAAAGGCCCGCCCCGCGTCGATCCCTGCGACGAGCGCGCCCAGCAGGACCTGGACGAAGATGCCGGCGGAAAGCCAGGCGGAAAGCCGGTAAAGCCCTTCCTCGCGCCCCCGCCGGGCCTGCAGAAGCTGCGCCCCGGACCGGCTCAGGCTTTGCACATACCAGACGATCAGGCCAAGGATCGCAAAGCCCATCCCCAGATGGATCGCAAGCCGGTAGGAGGCGACGGCCGTCATGTCGCCCGTCAGGCCCGACGCGACCATCCACCAGCCGACGGCGCCCTGCAGGCCGCCGAGCGCGCCCAGAAGGAAAAAGCGGCGGCTCCAGCCCGGCGGCACATGGCGGGTCAGCGCCAGGATCGCAAAGCCCACACCCCAGACCAGCCCGATGAGCCGCCCCAGAAGCCGGTGCGCCCATTCCCACCAGAAGATGGTCTTGAACCCGACCAGGTCCATGTGGCTGTTCATCAGCTTGAACTGCGGGCTTTGCTGGTAGTTCAGGAACTCGGCCTGCCAGTCCGCGTCGTTCATCGGCGGCAGCGCGCCCGAGATCGGCCGCCATTCGGTGATCGAAAGCCCGGCGCCGGACAGCCGCGTCAGCCCGCCCAAAAGGATCATCGCGGCGACCATGGCGAAGATCAGGATCAGCCAGATCAGGACCGGCCGGCGGCTCCGGCCCTGCCTGGCCGAGATCATGCCGCCCTGAGGCGGCGGCGGCGCGGCGCTGCCTTCTGACACATCCTGAAAGATCGTGCGTTTCGCCATCACCGTCCCCTTGGGCCCGCCCGGATGCCGGGCGGCGGGACAGTAGGCGGGCCCGGGAGCGGGTTCAAGGCCGGGTTCCAGGCCGGGTTCCAGGCGGGGCGGGTCGCCTCAGGGCCGCCGCAGAAGCTGGCGCAGCATGCCGTGCAAGGTCTGCACATCCGCCCGCGTGAGCGGCATGCGCGACCAGAGGTTGCGCAGGTTCATCTTCATCCCTTCGGCCTTCGTGTCGGGGAAGAAGAAGCCCGCCTCGTCCAGCCGCTCTTCCCAGTGATCGCCAAGCCGGTCGATCTCGATCCGCGTGGCCCAGTCGGTCTTGGCCATCGGCATCGCCTCGGCCGGCTGGTCGCTGCCCTGCCGGCCCCATTCGTAGGCGCACAGAAGGACGGCCTGGCCAAGGTTGAGCGAGGCGAACTCGGGGTTGACCGGGATCGAGATGAGCGCGGTCGCCCGGGCGATGTCGTCGTTCTCCAGCCCCGCCCGCTCTGGCCCGAAGAGGACCGCGACCCGCTGCCCCTTGGCGGTCAGGGCGCGCGCCTCGGCCATGGCGCGTTCGGGGGTCAGGACGGGCTTGGTCAGCTCGCGCCCCCGCGCGGTCGTGGCAAAGACCACCGCGCAGTCGGCAACCGCCTCGGGCAGCGAGGGGAAGATGCCGGCGGGGTCAAGGACCCGCGTCGCGGCACCCGAGGCCATGGCGACGGCGCGCGGGTTCGGCCAGCCGTCGCGCGGATCGACGATCCGCATCCGCGTCAGGCCGAAATTCAGCATGGCGCGCGCGGCCGCACCGATATTCTCGCCCATTTGCGGCCGCACGAGGGTGAAGATGGGTTGTTCGGTCATGGTCCTGCCCGCAAAGAGGGCTTGTGATAGCCCTTGCGGGCCGCACGGGCAACCGGGGACCCCCTTCGCGCGCCCCGGATGGCCAAGCGCGCGGCCATCGGCTAGGAGGGGGCCAGACCCGCGACAGAGGAACCGCCATGGCCGAGGATCGCCCGCAACTGACGCTCATCACGCCCCCCGTCGTGGACCTGGAGCTTTTCCCCGACCGCCTCGCCCGCGTGATGGACCGCACGCCCGTCGCAGCCCTTCGGCTCGCGCTCGCGGGGCGCGACGAGGGCGATCTGGGTCGCATCGCCGACACGCTGCGCGCCGTGGCGCATGAGCGCGACGTAGCGGTGGTGATCGACACCCATCTGGGCATTGCCGAACGCCACGGGCTCGACGGCGTGCACCTTCTGGATTCCGCGCGCTCGGTCCGCGCCGCGCGCAAGGCGCTCGGGGCCGATGCCATCGTCGGCGCCTATTGCGGCATCTCGCGCGACGCGGGGCTGACCGCGGGCGAGGCGGGGGCAGACTATGTGACCTTCGGCCCGGCGGGCGACGACCCGCTGGCAAACGGCCGCCGCGCCGACCGCGACCTCTTCGCCTGGTGGTCGGAAATGGTCGAGGTGCCGGTCGTGGCCGAAGGTGCCCTGACCGAAGCTGTCGTCGCCGACCTTGCGCCGGTCACGGATTTCTTTGCCGTCGGCCCGGAAATCTGGGCCGCCGACGATCCGGCGGAAGCGCTGGCCCGGCTGGTGAAGGCGATGGGCTGAGCCGGGGGGCAGGCCCGACACCAGACTTACCCACAGGCAGCCCGACCGGGTCGCGGGACCCATTCCCGGCCTGCCGAATTATCCCCAGTCGCGCGAAAACATCGTTTCCGTTTTCGCTCAATACACTACGGATAATGCTTCATCAAACACGCGAAGAACGCCCGATAAACCTCTGTTATCCGATCAGGGGAGGCCGGCCACCGTTCTGCTCATCGTAATGCCGCTTCAGGCGCGAGAGCGCGATCCGCAGGACGATCTTGCCTGACCGGGCCGACCAGCCCATGCGGCGCTCGCAGACCTCGATCCCTTCCAGAAAGCAGCAGCAGCGCAGGACCACGTCGCCCAGGCCGGGGCCCAGGTCGCGCAGCGCCGCCGCCACGCGCGCCCGCGCCCGGCCGGGGCCGGACGACAGGCTGGTGTCCGGGCCGTCCTGCGCCGTACCACGCTCGCCCCCGGTCAGGAAGCGGTCCCAGTTCTGGGCGACGCGCGGGCCCATCTGCGCCAGCTCGAAATCCTCGCGCAGGCGCTCGCCGGCGGTGATGTGGTCGGGGTCGAGGAACGGCTTGCCATCCTTGTCGCGGCGCCGGCCAAGGGCCGCGAAGGGGCTTTCGGCCAGGTTGTAGCGCAAGACGCGCGGGCGTTCGGTCCCGGCGGCGCGGGTCTTTTCCGGCCCGGCCTCCGTCGCACCCTCGGCATCCCTGTCCCGCCCATGATCCGGCTCCATCACCGGCCGCTCGGCCCAGTCGCGGTGCTGTTCGGCGAAGGGGCTGCGCGCTTCGGCATAGCCGGGCGCCAGCCGGTCGTCCGGCTCTGCCGCCAGCATCAGCCGCTTCAGCGCGGCCTTTCCGGCCACCGTGATGTCATAGGTCGTGACCCGCCCCTGCGTCGCCCGGACCGCGATCCAGTCGCGCAGCGCAAAGGCCTGCGCCACCGTCCGGTCAAGCGTCGCGGTCCGCGCAGCACCCTTCAGGACGGCCGCGCGCTCCATGTCCGGCGCAATGGCCAGGATCGCACCCGTCTCGCAAAGCCGCCGCAGGATGCGCCGCCCCTCGCTCGCGATGGTCGCCTCGTCCGGCTGGTGGGATGCGCGCAGGGGGGCGGTCATGTGTGCGGTCATGGCGGGGGGGTCCTTCCTGGGTGGTTGCTTGGGGGGTGCCTGTTCGATGCCGCCGATCAGTTCGTCGATCAGCGGGTCATCGCGGCGAAGCTCAAAGGCGCGGATGCGGCGCAGGACGGTCGAGGGATGCAGGCCCATGGCCCGGGCCAGGTCGCGGATCGACCGGCCAACCTTGACGTGCGAAAGGTAAAGCTGCGCCTGCGGCGGCAGCCAGTCGGGCACGGCGTCGGCGCCGGGCGCGTCGGGGCCAAGAGGGGGGGCGCCGAGAGGGGATGCGCCGGTCAGGGGGTGGCCGGGATTCGGACAGGTCATGACGGTCATCGTCGCTCCGGTTCGGGCGGGTATTCGGCCCGCGTCTTCAGCCTGCCACTCGCGGGCAGATGCAACCGTCGGTTGTAATGGTTACGCGAGAGTTAATGCGACTGCTGAACCGGAGAATGGTTGATAAATTATAAATTTCCCTGAAGGAAACGCGCGGTGGAGCGGCGAAAAACGCAACGGCGCAAAAGTCACACTCATCCTGTGGTTGTCATCTATCGCAGGAGCCTTGACCATGACCGACCTCAAAGCCGCGATCACGGGGCTGGAACGCCCCCGCCTTCTGATCCGCGCCGCGCGGGCGGGGCTTGCCGACTACGACCGCCGCCGCGACCTGGGCCGCCTGATCGGCATGACCACGCCGCAGGGCCCCGACCGCACGCTCCCCCGCCTGATCGAGGCCGAGGACCAGCAGGAGGAACGCCGGCGCGAGGGCTCGCTCACCTATTCCTTCGCCCGCCACATCGACCTTCTGATCGCGCTCATGGCCGAGGCGCGGCTTCTGCCCGCCACGGCCTGACGCCCTCAAGGAGAAGACCCGCGAAAAGGAAGGGGCCGCGGAACGGATCCGCGGCCCCTGCCCTGCCTGTCCTGGTGCCTTGAAGTAACCGGTGCCTTACATGAAGGCGTCGGGCATCGATTCCTTCTTCTTGGCCACATATTCGACCAGCGCCTCTTCGACGCCTGCGTCGATCGGCGGCTTCTGGTAGTCGTTCAGAAGCTTCGCCACCCGCTCGCGCGCGAGCTGCACCGTATCGCGCGAGCCTTCCTCGGCCCAGGTCTCGTAGGGCTTGTAGTCGAAGACCTCGCTCCGCCAGAAGGCGGTCTTGAAGTTCGCCTGCGTGTGGTCGGTGCCAAGGTAATGCGTGGCATTGCCCGAACCGACATAGCGCAGCGCGTCCATGGCCAGGCCGTTCTCGCTCATGTCGATGCCTTCGGCGATCTTGTGCAGGACGCCCAGCTGGTCGGCATCGGTCACGAACTTCTCATACGAAGACACAAGGCCGCCTTCGAGCCAGCCGCAGGCGTGCAGCATGAAGTTGACGCCCGCCAGAAGCCCCATGTTCAGGCTGTTCGCCGCCTCATAGGCCGACTGCGCGTCGGGCAGCTTCGAGCCGCAGAAGCCGCCCGCGGACCGGTAAGGCAGCCCCAGGCGCCGGACAAGCTGGCCCGCGCCATAGGTCACGAGGCTGGCTTCCGGCGTGCCGAAGGTCGGCGCACCCGACGCCATGTCGGTCGAGGTCACGAAGGCCCCGGCGATAACCGGCGCGCCCTTGCGGACAAGCTGGCTGTAGGCGACGCCCGCCAGCACTTCGACCAGCACCTGCGTCAGCGTGCCCGCGACCGTCACCGGCGACATGGCGCCGCCGACGATGAAGGGGCTGATGATCGCGGCCTGGTTCGCCTTGGCATAGACCTCGAGCGCACCCATCATGATCCCGTCGAAGGTCATCGGCGAGTTGATGTTGATGAGGCTGGTCATCACCGTGCGGTCATTCAGGCCCCCGAAGAGGATGTCCGACATCTCGACCGAATCCGCCGCGCGTTCCGGCGCGGTGACCGAGCCCATGTAGGGCTTGTCGCTCAGCGTCATGTGCGCAAGCAGCATGTCGAGGTGGCGCTTGTTGACCGGAATGTCCGTCGGCTCGCAGACCGTGCCGCCCGAATGGTGCAGCCATTTCGACATGTAGCCGAGCTTCACGAACTTCTGGAAATCCGCGATCGTGGCATAGCGCCGCTCGCCACTTTCGTCGCGCACGAAGGGCGGGCCATAGACCGGCGCGAACACGAGCGACCGGCCGCCGACGCTGACGTTGCGTTCGGGGTTGCGGGCGTGCTGCACATAGGTCGAGGGCGCCGTCGCGCAAAGCTGGCGGGCCAGACCGCGCGGAATGCGGACGCGGTCGCCCTGGACATCGGCGCCGGCAGCGCGCCAGCGGGCCAGCGCCTCGGGGTTTTCGACGAAGTTGACGCCGATTTCCTCAAGGATCGTCTCGGCGTTCGCTTCGATGATCTCGAGCGCCTCTTCGTTCAGGATCTCGAGGTTCGGGATCTTGCGCTCGATGTATTTCGCGACTTCGAAATGGACGGCCGTCCGTTCGGCACGCCGGGCGGCGCCGCCGCCGCGCGCTCTGCGGCCCGTGGGTTCATCTGTCATGATTGCGACTCCGGTCGTGGCTTCGGGGATGTGGCTTCGGGGATTGCAGCGAAAAAGCTGGCCCCTTTTACTCCGTTGCTTGCGCGCGCCCGGACCGCAAGCGTCACATGGCGTTCAAAAACGACATGTTCCGGCACCGTCCGCGACCTGCCGCTAGCGCGCGAGCAGAAGTTCGGCCTTCAACCCGCCCATGTCCTCGCTGGACCCGAGCCTGAGCGCGCCGCCGTGGCTGCGCGCGATGTCGGCCGTGATGGCAAGGCCCAGCCCGACGCCCGAGGTGCGGTCCTGGTTGCGCGCCGGGTCCAGCCGGGTGAAGGGCTTCAGCGCCTCTTCGCGCCGGTCCTCGGGGATGCCCGGCCCGTCATCCTCGACCGTATAGCGCACCGCGCGGTCGAGGATCGCCACCGTGACGCGGGCGCGGCTGCCATAGGTAACCGCATTGCCGATCAGATTGTCGAGCGCACGCCGCACCGCCGCAGGGCGCCACATGGGCAGGGCCTCGACATCGCCCCCCTCGACCGGCCCAAGATCCACCTCGCCCCCGCCCCGCCGCGCATCCGCCACGGCCTGGGTCGCCAGCGCAACCGGGTCCACGGCTTCTGCCACCCCGTCTGCCGCATCGCTTTGGGCAAAGGCCAGGAACCCGTCCAGCATGCGGCGCATGTCGTCCAGGTCGCGCTCCATCTCCGGCACGCCGGGCTCTCCGTCCAGCATCGCCAGGCCCAGCTTGAGCCGCGTGAGGGGCGTGCGCAGATCGTGGCTCACCCCCGACAGCATCAGCGTGCGCTGTTCGATCTGCCGCTCGATCCGCGCCCGCATGTCCAGGAAGGCCGCGCCCGCCGCCCGCACCTCGACCGCGCCCGCCGGCCGGTAGGGAATCGTCCGCCCCCGCCCGAAAGCCTCGGCCGCCTGCGCCAGCCGTCGAATGGGCCGCAGCTGGTTGCGCAGGAAGATGAAGGCCACCGCCGTCATCAGAAGCCCGGTCGACAGCATGTAGACCAGAAGCTGGTGCGGATTGCGCGCCGTGATCCGGTTGCGCGAGAATTCCAGGACATAGGGCCCGCGCGGCGACAGCATGGAAAGCCGCACGGTCGTCAGGTCCGACAGGTCGACCGCCTGCAGCCCCGCCAGCCGGTCGCCAAGCTCGCGGATCACCACGCGGCCGGAAAAGTCGTAGAAGACGCGCTGGTCCTCGGTGAAATCGGCCGGCCCCTCGGTCATGTTGACTTCGAGGACGCGCGCGATGCGGGCGGCATCGTCGAAGCCCTGCTCCGGGTTGGGGGCTGCCCGGATCGCCGCGTCGATCTGCCGGACGAGGGGCAGCATGTTGCCGGCCATCTGCTGCGTGACATCGGTGAAGTAGCGCTGGACGAAGACGACAGAGACGACAAGCTGGATCGTGACGATCGGCACGATCAGGATAAGCGCCGCCCGGCCGTAAAGACCCATGGGCAGGAAGGTTTTGAGCCAGCGGAAGACCATGGCCGAAGGGTATCAAGGCGCCCCTGCCGGGGGAAGGGCATGGAAGGGGCCTGGACGGCTTGCCATGCCGCGCGATCCGGCCTTTCCTGCGGGCGACCCTCCCTGCCCGAGGCCCAGATGACCACGCCCCCTCCCGGCCAGCCCCTAGACCTTGCCCCCGGCCTGCGCGCCGTTCTGGCCCCGAACCCCTCGCCCATGACGGCGGACGGCACCTGGAGCTACCTGGTCGGAGAGACGCGCGAGCTGGCCCTGATCGACCCCGGCCCCGACGATCCGGCCCATGTCGCCGCCCTTCTGGCCGCCCTTCGCCCCGGTCAGCGGATCGGCGCCATCCTCGTGACCCACGCCCACCGCGACCATACCGGCGCCACCGCCGCACTTGCCCGCGCAACCGGCGCCCCCGTCCTTGCCTTCGGCGGCGCGCATGAGGGGCGCCGGCCGATCATGGAGGCGCTCGCCGCCAGCGACCCCGGCGGCGGGACCGAGGGCACGGACGCTGGCTTCCACCCCGACCGGCGCATCGCGGACGGAGAGGTCATTGCCGGCGAGGGCTGGCGCCTCACCACGCTTCACACGCCGGGGCACCTCTCGGGCCACCTCTGTTTCCTTTGGGGTGACAGCGCCTTTTCCGGCGATCACGTCATGGGCTGGAACTCGTCGATCGTGGCGCCCCCGGACGGCGACATGGGTGCCTACATGACTTCGCTCGACCGGCTGGCCGCGACCGGCGTCACCCGGCTCTGGCCCGGCCACGGCGCCCCCGTCCCCGACGCGCAAACCCGCATCAAAGCCCTCGCCGCCCACCGCCGCGCGCGCGAGGCCGCCGTCCTGAGCGAGCTGGCCAAGGCCCCCGCAACCGCCGCCGGGATCGCCGGGGCCGTCTACCTGGACCTGCCCCGCGCCGCCCTTCCCGCCGCCGCCCTGAACGTCTTCGCCCACCTCATCGACCTGACCGAACGCGGCCTCGCCGCCCCCGAAGGCCCCCTGACCCGCACCGCCCGGTTCCAGCTGCGATAAGCCCCAAAAAAGTCCGCCCGCCCCTCTGGACATGCCCCCGCCCCCACAGCTATAGACCGCCCAGTGTTCCGGCGTAGCTCAGCGGTAGAGCAGTTGACTGTTAATCAATTGGTCGTAGGTTCGATCCCTACCGCCGGAGCCATCTTCCCCACAAGCCTCTGATCAGAAAGCGATATTTCCGAATCTTCGGAAATGCGCCGGGCGATCTTGCACGGACCCTTGCACAGGGCCTTGCACAGGATCCCCGGCATCGGGCGCGGCACCTCCCATCCGAGGAGGCCCGCCATGGCTGCCAGCCAACCCCATCTCGAACTCAGACCGACCGGATATTACTGGCGCCGCCGCGTCCCGGCGCGCGAAACTCGCCGGTTCTCCGAAAGGTTTTTCTGTTTTCCGCTACGAACCCATGTCCGGCGCGAAGCCGCAGAGCTCGCCCGGCGCCTGAGTGCCATCAGCGAGCTCTGCTTTGCCTCGGAGCCGCATGTGTCGCCGGAATTGATGACCCGGATCCTGACCGACTACGCCTGTCTCGAGATCGAGGCGGCGGACCGGCTGCGCGCATTGGCGCGGCCGCGCAGCCGCGCGGCCGCCGAGGCGGCGCTGGCGATCGAGGCCGCCGCCCGCGGCGCCCTGCGCGACGCGATCTTCCTCTGCGATCGATCCGCGGCACTGCCCGCCATCCAGGAGACCGCCCGGCGGCTCGGCATTGCGCTCAGCGAGGACGAGGAGGATTTCGCGCTCCTACCAGAGATCGATCGACAACGACCCGTCGCGGCGCCTCATCGCCAGGATCGCCGCAAATTTCGACTGGCGCCTCTGCGCACCTTTGGTTGTCTCCCGGCGTTCGGACTGCACAAAGGTCATCATCGACGGGCAGCATCGTTGGGCCGCGGCCGTGCGCCGGGGCGATCTGTTGCAACTGCCTTGCTGCCTCTTCACCTATGAAAATCCTGAAGATGAAGCCAGGATGTTCATCGTCGCCAACTGGGCGCGCAAGGCGATCAACCGGTTGGATGATTTCCATGCCGCTCTCGCAGCAACTGACGAAGACGCCACGGAAATCAAACGTCTCGTCGCAGAGGCGCGTCTGACGATCGCCAGGACCACATCCTCGACCTCGTGGAAGCCGGGTGAAGTGGCCTTCACTTCCTCGATTGCAAAAGCACTCCGTCGTCACCGAGAAAGCATCGTGTCCGCCGCTTTGACCGCAATGTCGGAATCCTATGAAGGGCAACCTCTGACCCACGGGGCATCCGTGTTCAGCGCTCTGGTCCGGATCTTCGGCAATCCGCCCGAGGATTTTGACCCGGATTAACTCGTTCCGGTCATGAAGCATTTCGGGATGTCGGACTTGGGCGAGATAGTTCGGGAGCAGAAAGGCGGTGATGCCCGTGCCGCAGCGCTTGCCAAGGTTCTGGTGCGGGAGTTGGGTGGATCGGTCCCCATGCCGACCGAGGTGTAGCGCGCCTTGCAATCTGTGGTGCTGTGCCACGCGCCATTGAGGCGCAGCACCTCCAACTCCCCGTAACCGTCCGGTCTGATTGCTACCCGTTCCATTTCCATGGCATCAGGTCGTC
>CAMFGW010000049.1 GCA_945952025.1 uncultured Paracoccaceae bacterium | reverse complement strand
CCTCTCAGCTCTCGCTCAACGGCAGCGGCATCGGCACCTTCAGCGACCGCGCGCGCGACGCCGCCCGCGGCGGCAGCGCCGGTGACAACGGCCTTGATGTGCTGAAGAACCAGGGCTGGCTCAATGGCCTGGGCTTTGCGCCCAACCAATATGTCGGCACCGCCGCAGAGCGCTCGCAGCTGATGGCCAGCGCCGACCTGCTGCGCGTGGGCCTGGCCGGCTCGCTGCGCGACTTCGAGTTGCACACCTGGCGCGGCCCGCGCTTTCGGCGGTCGGGACCAGCCTCACGGACGTGACGCTTCAGGTCCGGGCGGGCGAGGTTCTGGGGATCGGCGGGGTCGCGGGCAACGGGCAGGACGAGCTTCTTCTGGCGCTGTCGGGCGAGGTCCGGGCGCGGCCCGAGGCGATCCAGTTGGGCGGCAAGCCGGTGGGCGCGATGGGGCCGAACGAGCGGCGGCACGCGGGGCTTCTGACCGCGCCCGAAGAGCGTCTGGGCCATGCGGCGGCGCCAGACATGAGCCTGACCGAGAATGCCTTCCTGACCGGCGCCGACCGCAAGCGCCTGACCCGCAACGGCTTTGTCGACTGGCGCGAGACGCAGATCTTTGCCGAGGACATCATCAAGACCTTCGACGTGCGCACCCCCGGCCCCGGCGTCGCGGCGCGGGCGCTTTCGGGCGGGAACCTGCAGAAATTCGTCATCGGCCGGGAGATCCTGCAAAATCCCTTCGTCATCGTGGTGAACCAGCCGACCTGGGGCGTCGACGCGGCCGCAGCCGCCTTCATCCGCCAGGCGCTCCTCGACCGGGCGGCGGCCGGGGCGGCGGTTCTGGTCATCAGCCAGGACATCGACGAAATCCTTGAAATCGCCGACAAGTTCGCAGCCCTGAACGGTGGCCGCCTGTCCGAGCCGGTCCCGACCGAGGGGCTGACGGTGGACCGGATCGGCCTGATGCTGGGCGGCGCGCAGGGGCATTCCGGGGCGGAAGAGGTGCAGCATGTTCCGGCTTGAAAAGCGCCCCACCCCCTCGACCTTCTGGATCTATGCGACGCCCTTCCTTGCCGTGGCGCTGACCATGGTGGCAGGCGGCATCCTTTTCGCCATCCTCGGCAAGGACCCGGTGGCGGCGATCAAGCTGATCTTCTTCGACCCCCTTTTCAGCGCCGACTATGCCTCCTACGCGCGCCCGCAGCTTCTGGTGAAGGCGGGGCCCTTGATCCTGATCGCGATCGGCCTGTCACTGGGCTTTCGCGCCGGGATCTGGAACATCGGCGCCGAGGGGCAATATGTGATCGGCGCGCTTTGCGGTGCGGCGGCGGGGCTCGCGTTCTTTCCGACCGACAGCCGGTGGGTCTTTCCCCTGATGGTCGCCGCCGGGGCGCTGGGCGGTTTCCTCTGGGCGATGATCCCGGCGATCCTGCGGACGAAGTTCAACACGAACGAGATCCTGGTGTCGCTTCTTCTGGTCTATGTCGCCAAGCAGCTCATCGCCTCGGCCGCGCTCAACTTCCTGCGAAACCCCGACGGCGCGGGCTTTCCGGGCAGCCGGAACCTGGCGCAGATTCCGGCCATGGCGAACCCGGAACTGATCCCCGGCACCGGCCTGCACTGGGGCGGGGTCGCGGCGATCCTCGCGGTAGGGGTGGCCTATGTCATGCTGCAACGCCACATCCTCGGCTACCAGATCAAGCTGGCCGGCCAGGCGCCGCGCGCGGCCCGGTTCGCGGGCGTGAATTCGGACCGGCTGATCGTGCTTTGCATGGGCTTTTCCGGCGCGCTGGCCGGGATGGCGGGATTTTTCGAGGTCTCTGGCCCCGCCGGCCAGATCACCATCGACTTCGGTGCGGGCTACGGCTTCACCGCGATCATCGTGGCCTTCCTCGGGCGGCTCAATCCCATCGGCATCTTCTTCGCGGGGCTTCTGATGGCGCTGACCTACATCGGGGGGGAGCTCGCGCAGCTGGTCCTGGGCCTGCCGGCGGCGGCGATCCAGGCCTTCCAGGGGATGCTTCTGTTCTTCCTTCTGGCCGTCGACCTGCTGGCCAACTACCGCATCCGCTTCATCCTGCCGGGGGCACGCTGATGGACCTTTCGCACATGAATGCCGGTGTCCTGGTCGCCTCGCTGATGGTCGCCTCGGTGCCGATCCTCTTGGCGGCGCTGGGCGAGTTGGTGGTCGAGAAATCGGGCGTCCTCAACCTGGGCGTCGAGGGGATGATGATCGTCGGGGCCGTCACCGGTTTCATCGCGGCCTTCCATTCCGGCAGCGCGGTCCTTGGCTTCGTCGGCGGCGCGGCCGGTGGCGCCGCCCTGTCGATGATCTTCGCGCTTCTGACCCAGTTCCTGATGGCCAACCAGGTGGCGACGGGCCTTGCCCTGACGCTTTTCGGACAGGGGCTCGCCTCGCTTCTGGGGCAGTCCTATGTCGGGCAGAAGCCGCCCCTGACCGGCAAGCTGCCCTTCGGCCCCCTTGCCGACCTGCCTTTCGTCGGGCCGGTCCTTTTTGGCCATGACTGGGTGGTCTATTTCTCGGTCCTGGCCGTCGGCGCGATTTCCTGGTTCCTGACTAGAAGCCGGGGCGGGCTCGTCCTGCGGGCGGTGGGCGAAAACCACGATGCGGCCCATTCGCTTGGCTACAAGGTGCGGCTGGTGCGCGTCGCGGCCATCGGGTTCGGCGGCGCGATGGCGGGGCTCGGCGGGGCTTACCTCAGCCTCGTGCGCGTGCCGCAATGGACCGAAGGGATGACGGCCGGCGCGGGCTGGATCGCGCTTGCCATCGTCGTCTTCGCCAGCTGGCGGCCGTGGCGCGTCCTGATGGGGGCCTGGCTCTTCGGCGGGATCAGCGTCCTGCAGCTGAACATGCAGGCCGCCGGATCGGCGATTCCGGTCCAGTACTTGTCGATGTCACCCTATCTGATAACCATTCTGGTGCTGGTCATCATGTCCTCGGGGCGCAGCCGCGCGTCCCTTGGGGCGCCCGCCTCGCTCGGGCAGAACTTCCACGCCGCCCGCTAGCAAGCGGGCAGCCAAACGAAAAGGGGGCGGGCCTGCCGTCCCCCCGAACAGGAGAGAGAGAGAATGGAAAGACGCACGATCCTCAAGGGCGGGGCCGCACTCGGGCTCGCGGCGGGCCTCGCGCCCCGCACGCTTCTGGCGGCCGATCCGGTCAAGGTCGGCTTCATGCTCGTCGGCCCGAAGAACGACACGGGCTGGAGCCAGCACCATTACGACGCCGCGATGAAGGCGAAGGAAAAGCTTGGCGACGGGGTCGAGCTGATGGTCCAGGAAAGCGTGGCCGAAGGCGCCGACGCCGAGCGGGTCATGAGCCAGATGGCGCTTGGCGGCGCGAAGCTGATCTTCGCGACCTCTTTCGGCTACATGGACAGCGTCCAGAACGTCGCGGCCAAGTTCCCGAAGGTGATGTTCGAACATGCGACGGGCTACAAGACCGCGCCGAACGCCAGCGCCTACAACGCCCGCTTCTACGAGGGCCGTGCGGTCTGCGGCTATATCGCCGGCAAGATGACCAAAACCAACAAGATCGGCTACATCGGCTCCTTCCCGATCCCGGAAGTGGTGCAGGGCATCAACTCGTCCTTCGTCAACGCCCGCAAGGCCAACCCGAAGGTCGAGATCGCCGTCGTCATGATCTCGACCTGGTTCGACCCGGCCAAGGAAGCCGACGCGACCAAGGCGCTGCTGGATCAGGGCTGCGACGTGGTGCTGGCCCATACCGACTCGACAGCACCCCTCGCCGCGCTGAAGGCCGCCGGGAAGTTCGGCTTCGGCCAGTCGTCCGACATGGCCGAGTTCGCACCCGCCCCGCGCCTTTCGTCGATCATCGACAACTGGGCGCCCTACTATGAAGAGCGCATCAAGGCGGTCATCGATGGCACCTGGAAGAGCCAGAACGTCTGGTATGGCATCAAGGAAGGCATGGTCGGCATCGGCGAGATTTCGGACGCCGTGCCGGCCGATGTGAAGGCCGAAGCCGAGAAGATCCGCGACGGCATCGCGGGCGGCACCGTCCACGCCTTCCAGGGGCCGCTGAACAAGCAGGACGGCTCGGTCTGGCTGAAGGACGGCGAACTGCCGGACGACGGGACGCTTGCCGGGATGAACTTCTTCGTCGAGGGGATCACGACGAAGATGCCGTCGTAAGGGGCGATCTGTCGCAAGAAACGAGGGGGCAGGCGAAAGCCTGCCCCCTTTGGTTTGGAGGACTTCTGCTGACAGACCCTTTTTGCCGCCCTTCAACACCATGCAGCGAAACTGGACATGGCTGTTGAATCGTGTTCGCCTTGCCTTCCCGACAATCTGGAAGTGGCCATGCGGAAAGTCGCACTCGTTACGGGCGGCGCGAGGGGGATCGGTTTGGCCATCGCACGAAACCTTGCGTGCGATCATGATATTGCGGTGACTTGGCTGACCACCGAGCCAACCTCTTTGCCCGAGTCGGCGCTGCCGATACGCACAGATCTGACCGACAAGGACAGCGCCACGCAGATCGTGTCAGAGGTCATGGCCCGGGTTCGGGCGCCTCGACCTGATCGTCAACAATCCGGGGCTAGTCGATGCGTCCCCCAAAGAGGCTTTTTGATGCCTAAGCCTACGGACGGCTGCTGAATGTAAACCTTCTGGCGGCCCATGCGCTTTTGGCGGCCGCACTGCCGCATCTGCTGGCCGGGGCTTCCATCGTCAACATCTCGTCGGTCAACGCTGCATTGCCGCCGGACGGCGCCTCGATCTATGGGGCAAGCAAGGCTGCGCTCAACCTCTGGACAAGGGGGATGGCGAAGGAGCATGGACCCCGCCAGATCCGGATGAATGCTGTGGCGCCAGGCGCCGTGAACGATCCGGACGCGCCACGCTCTGACGCGTTGGTAAAGATGTTTTCGGACCAGACGGCCTTGGGGCGCATCGCGTGCCCCGAAGACATCGCGAAAGCGGTCAGGTTTCTGGCCGGCGATGAGGCATCGTTCATTACTGGTGAAGTGCTGACCGTTTCAGGCGGCTATCGTCTGTGACGGTCAGCGGCCAATGGTCCCTCAGCTCTCCCCCGCCACATCCTTGTGAATGATCACATCGGTCTGGGGGAATTCCTGCAAAATCTGCCTTCTCAGCCCGGCGCCGATTGCGTGCGCCTCGCGCAGGGACTGGTTGCCGTCCAGCTCGATATGCAGGTTCACGAAGACCCGGCTGCCGGCCGAGCGGGTCTTGAGGTCGTGAAAGCCGTGAACGCCAGGCCAGGTACGGGCGATGTCGCCGATGGCGACGATCAGCGCGGGGTCGGCGCGGCGGTCCATCAGCGCGTCCCAGGCACCCTTGCCGATGCGCGAGGCGCCGAAGAGAAGCATAACCGCCGCCGCCAGCGCCACGAGCGAGTCGATCTGGCCCAGCCCGAACTCGCGCGAGGCCCAAAGGGCCACCAGCGCCCCCGCGTTGGGCAGAAGGTCCGAGACATAATGCAGGCTGTCGGCCGCCACGACCCGGCTGCCGGTGCGCTTGGCCACCCGCCGCTGCCATAGGACAAGCACGAGCGTGATGGCAATAGACAGGATCATGACGATCATGCCCTTGCCTTCGTCCCGCAGGGCCTGCTCGCCCCCCGCCCCCAGAAGCCGGTTCACCGCCGTCCAGCCGATCGCCGCGCCGGATATGGCGATGAAGACCGCCTGGCCCAGCGCCGCAAGGTCTTCGACCGAGGTATGGCCGAAGGCGTGATCCTCGTCGGCGGGCCGGGCGGCGTAGATGATGGCCATCAGCCCGGCGAGCGACATCATCAGGTCAAGCGCGCTGTCGGCGAGCGAGGCCGCGACCGACAGGCTCGCCGTCGTGCCCAGCGCCCAGATCTTCAGCAAGACGAGCGTCGCGGCCACGCCGACAGACGCCAGCCCGGCGGATAGGTTCATCCGCACCGATCCCTGTCCCGCCATACCGTGCCCCCGTCAGCCGTTTGGTAGGGACTATCTAGGGCCGTTCCTCGTCCGCGTCCACACCCCAGACATCGGACTTCCTGACCCAGCCGTCCGCGCCCGCGCCGCTCAGTTCACACCAGTCCTTCTTGCAGGAGCCAAGCTTGCCGATGGCGCCTTCCTCGGCCAGGGCCACGACCGGGCTCTTGTCGTCCGGCGCCTCGTGCAGTTCGGCCTTGTCGGTCGTCACCAAAAGGGTGCGCACGCCTGACAGCATGGTGTAGTAGATCCAGCCGCCCTGCCCCTCGTTATCCTCGACCCGGCGCCAATGTTCGAATTCGGCGGTGATGCGCAGGGGCATGTCGCGGTGGTGAAAGACCCAGTCGACGCGGTGTTCAAGGCTCGGGCCCCGCCGGACATTGCCGTCCGAGGTCTTGAGCGAGACATAGCGCGGCACCGGCAGGTTGGTTGAGCTGCCGTGGCCCGGCTCGATCACCGCGCCGTCGCCGCCGCCGTTTTCCAGCTCTTGCGCCGGGACGCCGCCCGCGCACAGCAGGGCGATCAGGGCCGCGCCCGCCATCCATCCGACCTGAAGGACCATCTGCCGCACCCGTCTTTCCCGCCACGCTTTCGGACTTGTGGCTTAGCGCGTTCGACGGCACTTTGCACGACAGGGCATCGAAAATAAAAGGGGATCAACGCCATGGTGACGAAAAGGCCGACAGTGATCGTCACCCGGCGGCTTCCCCCGGCGGTCGAGACGCGCATGTCGGAACTTTTCGACGTGCGCCTGCGCGAGGACGACAGCGCGATGAGCCGCGAGGAGCTGATCGCCGCCATGTCGGAAGCCGACGTGCTGGTGCCGACGATCACCGACAGGATCGACGCGGGCGTGCTGGCACAGGCCGGCGACCGGCTGCGGCTCATCGCCAACTACGGCGCGGGGGTCGACAATATCGACGTGGCGACGGCCCGGCAGCGCGGCATCCTCGTGTCGAACACGCCCGGTGTCCTGACCGAAGATACGGCGGACATGACGCTGGCCCTGATGCTGGCCGTCATCCGCCGCATCCCCGAGGGGCTCAGCGCCATGCAGAAGGGCGACTGGAGCGGCTGGTCGCCCACCGCCTTCCTGGGCGGGCGCATGGGGGGCCGCAGGCTCGGCATCCTGGGCATGGGGCGCATCGGGCAGGCCGTGGCGCGGCGGGCGCGGGCCTTCGGGATGCAGATCCACTACCACAACCGCCGGCGCCTCCGGCCAGAGGTCGAGGGGTCGCTCGAGGCGACCTACTGGGACAGCCTGGACCAGATGGTGTCGCGCATGGATGTGGTGGCGATCTCTTGCCCGCACACGCCCTCGACCTTCCATCTGATGAACGCGCGGCGGTTGAAGCTGATGAAGCCGGGGGCGATCCTCATCAACTCGTCGCGGGGCGAGGTGGTGGACGAAAACGCGCTGACGCGGATGCTGAGGGCCGGGGAACTGGGCGGCGCGGGGCTCGATGTCTACGAGCATGGCACGGCGGTAAACCCCCGGCTGCGCGAATTGCCGAACGTCGTTCTTCTGCCGCACATGGGGTCCGCGACCGAAGAGGGCCGGCTGGAGATGGGCGAGAAGGTCATCATCAACATCAAGACCTTCGCCGACGGACACCGGCCGCCGGATCAGGTCGTGCCGGGCGTCATGTAGCCATGCTGGGGTTCGTCCAACTGGCAGAGCGGGGCGCGAACGACCTCTTTCTGGGGGCGCTCGCTGCGTCGCTCACGGCGGCGGGCTGGCGCCTTGCCGGGGCTGTGCAGGTCAATGGCGCCTCGGACGCGCGTGGTGTCTGCGACATGGACCTGACGCTGCTGCCGGACGGCCCGTCCATCAGCATCAGCCAGTGTCTGGGCGTCCATTCGACCGGCTGCCGTCTTGATACGGCGGCGCTTGAAGAGGCGGTCGCGGTCAGTGCCGGGCGCCTGCAGGGGGCCGATGTGCTGATCGTCAACAAGTTCGGCAAGCACGAGGCCGAGGGGCGCGGCTTTCGCAGCCTGATCGCCGAGGCGATGGGTGCGGGCGTGCCGGTCGTCGTCGGCGTCAACCGGCAGAACCGGCAGGCGTTCGAGGCGTTCGCGGGCGATCTGGCAACGGAGCTTTCGGCCGAACCGGACCGGATCGCGGACTGGCTCGGCTCGCGCGCCCGTGCATTGCCCCGCGCGGTCTGAGGCCTTATCTGATCCCCATGTTTCAACGGCTCCTCTCATCGCTTTCCGCCACGCCGCGCCGGGCGCCGACCCCGTCGGGGCGGCTGGCGCTCGCGGCGCTGCTCGTGCGGCTGGCGCGGGCCGATGGCGACTATTCGCCGGCCGAGGTCGCGCGCATCGACGCCTATCTGGCGGCGCACTATCAGCTCTCGCCGTTCGAGGCGGTGGCGCTTCGGCAAGAGGCCGAAAAGCTCGAGGCAGAGGCGCCCGACACGGTGCGCTTCACCCGCGCGGTGAAAGAGGCGGTTCCCCACGAGGACCGGATGGAGGTGATGGGCGCGCTCTGGTCCATCGCGCTGGCCGATCAGGACAGGACGGCGGACGAAGAGGCGCTGATCCGGCTGATCGCCTCGCTTCTGGGGATTTCCGATAAGGATAGCGCCATCGCGCGGCAGCGGGTCATTGCGGGGCGCGAGGCATGATCGTTTCACTTGGCATGTATGACTGGGCCGAGGTGCAGCGAGAGACGGATGCGCTCTGGTCTGCGGTCCGGCGGGTGCTGGGTCAGGCGGCGCCCCCGGCCGTCGACCGGACGACCGACATGTGGGCGGCCTGGCAGAGCCCCGAGCTTTTCCTTGGCCAGACCTGCGGCTTTCCCTACCGGACCGCGCTGCATGACCGTGTGACGCTGGTCGGCACGCCGGACTATGGCCTGCCGGGGCTGGAGCCGGGCTGTTACCAGTCGGTGATGGTGGCGCGGGCCGAGGATGCGGGCGCGGATTGGCGCGACTTTCTGGACCGCAGGCTGGCCAGCAACGGGCCGGACAGCCAGTCCGGCTGGGCCGCGCCGCAGAACATGGCGGCCGAGGCGGGCGGGCGGTTCACGCGGGTGCGCGAGACCGGCTCGCACCGCCAGAGCGCCGAGGATGTGGCCGCAGGCCGCGCCGACATTGCCGCCATCGACGGGGTGACATGGCGGCTCGTCGAGCGGTTCCGCCCCGATGTGGCGCGCCAGCTGACGGTCGTGACCCGGACTCCCCCGACGCCGGGCCTGCCCTTCATCACGGGGCGGGCCGACCTGGCCCCTGCCCTGTTCGACGCGCTCGGGACCGCGATTGCGACCCTGCCAAGCGCCACGACCGGCCTGCGCGGCATCGTCACCATCCCGGCAGAAGCCTATCTTGCCGTGCCGGTTCCGGCGCCCCTGACTGACGCCGAGCGGTTGCCCCCGGATGCCTGACCCCTCGCCTGACCTGACGGCAGGCCAGATTCCGCTTGCCTTCGCGCCGCAAAGCAGGCATCCTCTGTTTTGATCAAATTCACCGGGCTGGCGGAAGCGACCCCGGACTGCGCGAGGCGGCGTCCGCACCTGACTTCCGGGACGGATGGGATTGGTCGAAACGGGAGAAAGGGCCAAGGGCATGGCCCCCATCCCCGCTTTCCGGGGATCGTCCCGGCCAGCGGCGCGGATGGGACCGGGCCCTGGCGTTGAAAGATGATGAAAGACTGGCTCAGAAAGCACCCTCAGGTGCGCACGATCCGTGTGGCTGCCGCGGATCTGAACGGACAGGCGCGCGGCAAGCGCGTCCCCGCACGTTTCGCAGACAAGGTGGTCACCGACGGCACCCGCTTCCCCATGTCGGTCCTCAACCTGGACATCTGGGGCGAGGATATCGAGGACAGCCCGCTGCTCTTTGAATCGGGCGATGCGGACGGGATCCTGAAACCCACCGAACGCGGCTTCATGCCGATGCCCTGGCTCGAGGCGCCGACGGCACTCCTGCCGATCTGGATGTTCCACGAGGACGGCCGCCCCTACGAGGGCGACCCCCGCCACGCGCTTCGCGCCGTGGTCGACCGCTACAAGGCGCGCGGCCTCACGCCCGTCGTGGCGATGGAGCTTGAGTTCTTCCTGATCGACGACAGCGGCAAGACCCTGCAGGTCCCGCCCTCTCCCCGGTCCGGCAAGCGCAGGAAGGCGTCCGAGATCCTGTCGATCCGCGCGCTTGACGCCTTCGACACCTTCTTCACCGACCTTTACGACGCCTGTGAAGAAATGGACATCCCGGCCGACACGGCGATCTCGGAAATGGGCCTTGGCCAGTTCGAGATCAACATGATGCACCAGGACGACCCGCTGCGCGCGGCGGACGATGCCTGGCTCTTCAAGATGCTGGTCAAGGGGCTGGCCCGCCGCCACGGCTTCGCGGCCAGCTTCATGGCCAAGCCCTACCCCGAATATTCCGGGAACGGGCTTCACACCCACTTCTCGGTCATCGACAGCGAGGGGCGGAACGTCTTCTCGAACGGCGGGCCGGAAGGGTCGGACATGCTGCGCCACGCGGTCGCGGGCTGCCTTTGGGCGATGCACGATTCGACGCTGCTCTTCGCGCCCCACGCCAACAGCTACGAGCGCCTGATCCCCGAGGCGCACGCGCCGAACGCGGTCTGCTGGGCCTATGAGAACCGCACCTCGGCGATCCGCATCCCCTCGGGCAGCCCGTCGGCCAGGCGGATCGAGCACCGGACGGCCGGGGGCGACGTGAACCCCTACCTGATGCTGGCCGCGATCCTGGGTGCCGCGCTCATCGGTATCGAGGAACAGATGGAGCCGCCGCCGCCGATCACCGGCAACGCCTATGCGCTCGACCTGCCGCTGATCCCCGACACCTGGGAAGAGGCCGTCAAGGTGTTCGAGAAAAGCCCGAAGATGGCCCGCATCTTCCCGCGCGAGCTCATCAACAACCTGGCGCTGACCAAGCGGCAGGAAGTGCACTACATGGCGGAACTGTCGCCGGCAGAGCAGACCGAAATCTACCTCGACACGGTATGAGGCCTCCCCGATACCCCTCCGGGCCCTATCGGCCCCCGGGGAACCGCCTGCCCCCTTGCATGCGCGCGGGGGGCGGGTTTAGCCTTCCTTTATCCACAACACCGAGCTTTTCATGCTGATCGGCATCCTTCAGACTGGCCAGTCGCCCGACGCGCTACGCGACGACATGGGCGACTACCCCGATTTCTTCCGCACCCTGCTGGCCAATCGCGGCCTGCAATTCCGCACCTATCACGTCGAGGCGATGCAGTTCCCCGTCTCGGTCCATGATTGCGACGGCTGGCTCATCACCGGCTCGCGCCATGGCGCCTACGAGGACCATCCCTTCATCCGCCCGCTCGAGGATTTCATCCGCAAGGCGATGGCCGAGGACGTGCCCCTGGTCGGCATCTGCTTCGGCCACCAGATCATCGCGCAGGCGATGGGCGGCAAGGTCGAACGCCATGAGGGCGGCTGGGCGGTCGGGCCGCAGGACTATGAGTTCGAGGGCCAGCCCGTCCGCATCAATGCCTGGCACCGCGACCAGGTGACCGAGGTGCCCGACGAGGCAGAGGTCGTCGCCTCTAACGACTTCTGCGCCAATGCGGCGCTGGTCTACGGCGACCGGGCCTTTACGGTCCAGGCCCACCCGGAATTCAGTGACGAGTTCATCGACGGGCTCTTGCGCACCCGTGCACCCGGCCTTGTGCCCCCCGACGTTATGGCCGAGGCCGCCGCGAAGCTCGGGCACGACAACGACGCAGCCCTTGTCGCGCAAAAGATCGCCGACTTCTTCAAGCAAACCCGCCAAAACACCTGAGTGTGACCCATGTCCGACTGGACCCAGAAACTGCCCCAAGCCGCCCGCGACTATATCGGAACCGGCCGTGTCGATGAGGTGGAATGCATCGTCTCCGACCTGGCCGGAGTGGCGCGGGGCAAGGCCATGCCTGCCTCGAAGTTCGCCAAGCAGAAGTCCTTCTTCCTGCCGAACTCGATCTTCTTGCAAACCATCACCGGGGAATGGGCCGACAATCCGCTGGGTGATTTCACCGAACCCGACATGATATTGATCCCCGACTTCTCGGCCGCCGTCGCGGCACCCTGGGCCGCGAGCCCGACGTTGCAGGTCATCCACGATGTGGTCGACGACGCCGGCCGCATGGTGCCGACCGCGCCCCGCAACGTCCTGAAGCGGGTGGTCGAGCTTTATGACGCGCAAGGCTGGAAACCCGTCGTCGCGCCCGAGATGGAGTTCTTCCTGGTCGCGCGCAACATCGACCCGAACCTGCCGGTCATTCCGCCCATGGGCCGGTCGGGCCGCCGCGCCGCCGCCAAGCAGGCCTATTCCCTGTCGGCGGTCGACGAATACGGCCGGGTCATCGACGACATCTACGAATTCGCCGAAGCGCAGGGGTTCGAGATCGACGGCATCCTGCAGGAAGGCGGATCGGGCCAGATCGAGATCAATCTGGCCCACGGCGACCCGATCGAGCTTGCCGACCAGATCTTCTTCTTCAAGCGGCTGATCCGCGAGGCGGCGCTGCGCCAGGACTGCTACGCGACCTTCATGGCCAAGCCGATCGAGGGCGAGCCGGGGTCGGCGATGCACATCCACCATTCCATCGTGTCGAAAGACAGCGGCAAGAACATCTTTTCGGACGGCCGCAAGGAAACGCCCGCCTTCCTGCATTTCATCGGGGGCATGCAGAAGTATCTGCCCGCCGCGATTGCGCTTCTGGCGCCTTACGTCAACAGCTACCGCCGCTACGTGCCGGGTTTTGCCGCACCGATCAACGTGGAATGGGGGCGCGACAACCGCACCACCGGCCTGCGCGTCCCGGTCTCGACCGCCAGCGCGCGGCGGGTGGAAAACCGGCTCGCGGGGATGGACTGCAACCCCTACCTCGGCATCGCGGCGAGCCTCGCATGCGGCTATCTGGGGTTGATGGAAAAGACCGAACCGCGTCCCGAACGGACCATCGAATTCACCGCGAACGACGATGACATTCCCCTGAACCTTGGCGATGCTCTTGACCTTCTGGCCGACTGCGCGCCCCTGCAAGAGGTGCTGAGCCCGGACTTCTGCAAGGTCTACGAATCGGTCAAACGCGACGAGTTCAAGGAGTTCCAGCAGGTCATCAGCCCGTGGGAGCGCGAGCATCTTCTCTTGAACGTGTGACCCATGGATCTGCTTTACGCCAACGACCGCCGGGGCCAGTATCCGGCCAGCTACTATGCCGCGACGCGGGCCGATCTGGCCCCGTTCGATCCGCTGCGGGGCGAGGTCAGGGCCGATGTCTGCGTGATCGGCGCGGGCTATACGGGCCTTTCGGCGGCGCTGCACCTGGCCGAGCGTGGCTTCAATGTCCGGGTCCTTGAGGCACATCGCGTGGGCTTCGGCGCCTCTGGCCGCAATGGCGGACAGGTCGGCAGCGGGCAACGGCAGGACCAGGACTGGCTCGAGGCCGAGGTGGGCCGCGAACGTGCGCGGGCTATGTGGGACCTGGCGGTCGAGGCGGTCGACATGGTGCGCGACCTGATTGCGCGCCATGACATGCCCTGCACCTTCCATCCCGGCATCGCGCACGCCTGCCAGACCGATGCCGAGACCCGCCATGCGCATGAGTATGCCGCGAAGCTTGCGCGCGACTATGGCTATGACCGGATCGAGCCCCTGTCGCGCGACGCCCTTCGCGCCATCCTGCCCTCGGACGCCTACAAGGGCGGCGACCTGGACCATGGCGCGGGCCATGTCCATCCGCTGAACTATGCCATCGGGCTTGCGCGGGCCGCTGCGGCGGCGGGGGCCATGATCCATGAGGGCACGCAGGTCCATCATCTGGACCTTGCCCGGTCGGCGGGCGGACAAAGCGCGGTGCGCACCGATCTGGGCCGCGTCGTCTGCGACCATGTGATCGTTGCCTGCAACGGCTACCTGGGCGGGTTGAGCGAGCAGGTCGAGGCCCGCGTCATGCCGATCAACAACTTCATCGTCGCGACCGAGCCCCTGGGCGACCGCACGGCCGAGGTGCTGACCCGGAACGTCGCCGTCGCCGATTCGAAATTCGTGGTCAATTACTGGCGCCTGTCGGACGACAACCGGCTCTTGTTCGGCGGCGGCGAGACCTACGGCTACCGCTTCCCGGCCGACATTGCCGCCGTGGCGCGCAAGCCGATGTCGCAGGTCTATCCCGGCCTTCGGGATGTGAAGATCGACTATGCCTGGGGCGGCACGCTGGCCATCACCGTGAAGCGGATGCCCTATTTCGCGCGTCTTGGGCCGGGGGCGCTGTCCGCATCCGGCTATTCCGGGCACGGGGTGGCGCTGGCGACGCTCGCGGGGCGGCTCATGGCCGAGGCTACCGCCGGCCAGGCCGAGCGGTTCGATGTCATGGCCTCGATCCCGACCCCGCGATTTCCGGGCGGCGCGGCGCTGCGCTCGCCGATCCTTGTGGCCGCGATGAGCTGGTTTGCGCTTCGGGACCGGCTGGGCTTCTAGGGCCTGTCGGCCGTTCGCCACGTGTGCCGGGCGGGGAAAGGAAACGCGACCCGCGTTTCCCCCGACCGTAGCGAGGCGGTGCCGCTGGACCGTCTGTGTCATGAGCCAACAAAGGCCGGCGCCTGCCCCGGTGGGCGCGGAAGCGCCCGCCATGGGCGGGGCAGGCGCTGGCCTATGGCCTTGGGGCCACCGGCGGGGACAAAAGGCAAAGTCACCGCATGGCAGGGTCACTTGCCCCTGCCACTCCGGCCCAAAAGGTCGGGATCAGGATCGGCCGTCGAACCGGCCTAAAGCTTCGAGAGCTTGGCCTGCAGTTCGGCCAGCTGCTTCTTCATCGCGGCGATGTCGTCAGACCCGCCCTTCGCGGCGGGCTTCACCGCATCCTCGTCGGGCTCCGCACCCGGCTGGGTCGTCTTGAACCCGCCCATCATGGTCTTGAGGAACGCCTGCTGCTGGCGCTGCAGCGCGTCGAAGCCGGGCATCGACGCCATCGGATGCGGCATTTGCGAGAACTGTTCCACCAGCTTCGACTGGCCATCGCGCAGCATCTCGAAGCTCGCGGCCAGGAACTGCGGCACGACGCTTTGCGCGCTGGTCGCGTAGGACCGCACCAGGTCCGTCAGCACGTCGACCGGCAGGACGCTTTCGCCCCGGCTTTCATGTTCGGCGATGATCTGCAGCAGATATTGCCGCGTCAGGTCGTCGCCCGTCTTAAGGTCGATGATCTGCACCTCGCGCCCCGCCCGGATGAAGGCCGCAATATCCTCGAGCGTCACATAGTCGCTCGTTTCGGTATTGTAGAGCCGGCGGCTCGCATATCGCTTGATGAGCAAGGGCTTTTGTTCGTCGGCCATGTCGTTCCCTTTGCCATTTTGGCAGCTGCGGAAACTTTACGCCGCACTGGCGAAAAGACAACCAAAGAAACAGGCGGCCCCCCATGGGAGCCGCCTTTCAAAGTCCGGTCGGGCGCGCGATTACTTCGCGGCGGCCGAGGTCTTCTTGACCATGGCGGTCATTTCCGCGGTGGTCTTGTTCATCGCGGTCTGCACCGCAGCGGTCGCGTCCTTCTGGGCCGACTTGCCAGCCGAGAGCATCAGCTCGACGGTGTCCATCTGGGCCTTCTTGGCGATCTCGGCGAAGGCGGCCAGGTTTTCGGCGGCCATTTCGGCGGCAGCGGTGGCGAAGTCCGACACGGCCTTGGTGTAGTCGGCCGGCTCTTCCTTGACTTCGGCCAGCGAGCTCATCTTGGTCAGCGTGTCGCGGGTCCATTT
>CAMFGW010000048.1 GCA_945952025.1 uncultured Paracoccaceae bacterium | reverse complement strand
CAATCGTCCCGACGTTCACATGCGGTTTCGTCCGTTCAAACTTTGCCTTCGCCATGATGGTCTCCTGTCTCAGGGCGGGACGCCCGTGCGGTCACGGGCCCCAGATGGGGGTGAGGTGGGCCGTCAGGCCCACCCGTTCAAGCGTATTTCTTCTGAATCTCGTCAGAAATGTTCTGCGGCACAGCATCGTAGTGGTCGAACAGCATCGTGAAGACCGCCCGGCCCGACGACATCGAGCGCAGGTTGTTGATGTAGCCGAACATGTTGGCCAGCGGCACCATCGCGGTGATGACGTTGGCGTTGCCACGGCTGTCCTGGCCCTGGACCATGCCACGACGGCTGGTCAGGTCGCCGATGATCCCGCCGGTATATTCCTCGGGCGTCACCACCTCGACCTTCATGATCGGTTCCAGGAGTTTCGCACCGGCCTTCTTCAGGCCCTCACGCATGGCAGCGCGCGAGGCGATTTCGAAGGCGAGGACCGACGAGTCGACGTCGTGGAAGGCACCGTCGACCAGCGCCACCTTGAAGTCGATGACCGGGAAGCCGGCAAGCGGACCAGAGTCCATGACCGACTTGATGCCCTTTTCGACGCCCGGAATAAACTCCTTCGGCACCGCGCCGCCCACGATTTTCGACCCGAAGGAATAGCCTTCGCCCGGTTCCGTCGGGGTGATGATCAGCTTGACGCGGGCGAACTGGCCCGTGCCGCCGGTCTGCTTCTTGTGGGTATAGTCGATCTCGGCCTCGCGGCTGATCGTTTCGCGGTAGGCCACCTGCGGGGCGCCGATGTTCGCCTCGACCTTGAACTCGCGCTTCATCCGGTCGACGAGGATGTCGAGGTGAAGTTCGCCCATGCCCTTCATGATCGTCTGGCCCGATTCCTGACCGGGTTCCACACGGAAGGACGGGTCTTCGGCGGCCAGACGCTGCAGCGCGAGCGCCATCTTTTCCTGGTCGTTCTTCGACTTCGGCTCGACGGCGATCTCGATCACCGGCTCGGGGAAGGTCATCGTTTCCAGGACCACCTGATGCGACGGGTCGCACAGCGTGTCGCCCGTGGTGGTTTCCTTCAGGCCGGCCAGCGCAATGATGTCGCCCGCGAAGGCCTCGTCGATTTCCTCGCGGTTGATGGCGTGCATCATCATCATGCGGCCGACACGTTCCTTGCGCTCTTTGGTCGAGTTGACCATCTGGTCGCCCTTCTTGAGCTGACCGGAGTAGATGCGCGTGAAGGTGAGCGAGCCGACGAAGGGGTCGTTCATGATCTTGAAGGCCAGCGCCGCGAAGGGCTGGTTGTCATCGGCCGAACGGGCGATGTCGCGGGTTTCCGTCTCGTCGCCCGGCTTGAAGCCCATGTAGGGTTTGATGTCCAGGGGCGAGGGCAGGTAGTCGATGACCGAGTTCAGGACCGGCTGGACGCCCTTGTTCTTGAAGGCCGAACCGGCGGTGACCGGAACGAAGGCCATGGCCAGCGTGCCCTTGCGGATCAGCTTGCGCAGCGTGTCCACGTCGGGCTCGGTGCCTTCGAGATAGGCTTCCATCGCCGCGTCGTCCTGCTCGACCGCAAGCTCGACCAGGTTGGCGCGCCATTCTTCGGCTTCGGCCTTCAGGCTGTCGCGGATGTCGCGGATTTCCCACGAGGCGCCCAGGTCTTCGCCCTGGTAGACCCATTCCTTCATCGTCACGAGGTCGATGATGCCTTCGAGCTTGTCCTCGGCCCCGATCGGCAGTGCGATCGGCGCGGGGGTCGCACCCGTGCGGTCCTTGATCATCTTGACGCATTTGAAGAAGTCGGCGCCGATCTTGTCCATCTTGTTGACGAACACGATGCGCGGAACGCCGTAGCGGTCGGCCTGGCGCCAGACGGTTTCGGTCTGGGGCTCGACGCCGGCGTTGGCGTCCAGAAGGCAGACAGCACCATCAAGCACCGCGAGCGAACGTTCGACTTCGATGGTGAAGTCGACGTGGCCAGGGGTGTCGATGATGTTGAAGCGGTGCTTCGGGGACTGCGGGGTGTCGCCGTCCTCGGTCCGTTCCCAGAAGGTGGTGGTGGCAGCCGAGGTGATCGTGATGCCACGCTCCTGCTCCTGCTCCATCCAGTCCATCGTCGCGGCGCCGTCATGCACCTCGCCGATCTTGTGGGACTTGCCGGTGTAGTAGAGAATCCGCTCGGTCGTCGTGGTCTTGCCCGCGTCGATGTGGGCCATGATCCCGAAGTTGCGATACAGATTCAAAGGATATTCGCGTGCCATTTTTTTTCCTCGGCTGGCCGGATTACCAGCGGTAGTGGCTGAACGCCTTGTTGGCGTCGGCCATCTTGTGGGTGTCTTCGCGCTTCTTCACGGCCGAACCACGCGAGTTCACGGCGTCCAGAAGTTCGCCCGCAAGGCGCTCTTCCATCGTGTTCTCGTTGCGGTTCTTGGCGGCGGTGATCAGCCAGCGGATCGCCAGCGCTTCGCGGCGTTCCGGGCGAACTTCGACGGGCACCTGGTAGGTGGCGCCGCCGACCCGGCGCGAGCGGACCTCGAGCGAGGGCTTCACGTTGTCGAGCGCCTCGTGGAAGACGTCGACGGGCGGGCGCTTGAGCTTGCCTTCCACCCGGCCGAGGGCCGAGTAGACGATGGTTTCGGCGACGGACTTCTTGCCGTCGACCATCAGGTTGTTCATGAACTTGGTCAGGACCCGGTCGCCATACTTGGCATCGGGCAGGACTTCGCGCTTTTCAGCGGCGTGACGACGCGACATTGCGTTCTCTCCTTATTTCGGACGCTTCGCGCCGTACTTCGAACGGCGTTGACGACGATCTTTGACGCCCTGGGTATCCAGCACGCCGCGCAGGATGTGATAGCGCACACCCGGAAGGTCTTTCACCCGGCCGCCACGGATCAGGACGACGGAGTGTTCCTGAAGGTTGTGCTTTTCACCGGGGATGTAGCTGATGACCTCGAACCCGTTGGTCAGGCGCACCTTGGCGACCTTCCGCATAGCCGAGTTCGGCTTCTTCGGCGTCGTGGTGTAGACGCGGGTGCAGACACCGCGCTTCTGCGGGCAGGATTCCAAGTGCTGCGACTTGGACTTTCTCACGTTCGCTTCCCGGGGCTTCCGGATAAGCTGTTGGATCGTCGGCATTAAACTCGCCCTTGTTGCAACCCGTTCAACGCGCGTTCGTCAACGCCGTTTTCCGGGGGCTTTCGTTCGTCAAGCGCCCTGCGCGTCCGCAAAACACCAAAACCGCCTCGGTCCCCGAACCGGGGCCGACACGGTGAAACTCCAGAGGATCGGGGCTGGAAGGCCCGGATCGTGACCCGTTGAGGTTCTGGCAGTGGTCGTCGACTTGCCCGCAGGGTCGAAAACCCCCCGTGCGAGTGGGCGCCGTATAGGGGGAGTCGCCACCCTTGTCAACAAGCCGGGGCCGTCGGGCGGTGGCCCTGCCCGGCGCTCATGCCGCGGCGCGGCGAGGGTAGGCAAGTGGGCGCAGCAGAAGGTAGACCGCGAGCGTCAGAAGGACCGCGAAGGTGGCATCGGACAGGAAGTGCCGCCCGGCCGACACGCGCTGCACGAAGACGATCAGCGGGATGGCGAAGGCCAGGAGTGCGACCGTGCGGTCGGCCCACCGGGGCCAGCGCGCGCCCCAGCGCCGCCGGACCAGCCAGAGGGCCAGGCCGAAGGCGGTCGCCGCCGACGTCTCGCCCGACACGAACGAGCAGTTGGCCATGCATTCGTTGGCCGGCTGCCAGAAGGGCGTGAAGGCATGGGTGCCCCCGAACTCGGTCACATCCGCCGGGCGGGCGCGGCCCCAGTGCGACTTCAGCCCGACATTCACCAGCAGGAACGGGTCGATGAAATACAGAAGGAAGATCGTCCCCCAGGTCCGCAGGCTGTCGCTTTTCCTCCACAGGGCCCAGACCGAGCCGATGAAGGCCACCGCCGCCATGCTGTCCGAGGCGTCCCAGATGAAGAAGCGCACCGCCTCGATCGCCGGGCGGCCGTCCAGCGGGAAGCCCTGCCCCGGCACGAAGAACAGGCCCGAAGTGGCCAGGTCGAGCCCCGGAAAGACCAGGAAGGCCGCCGTGGCGATGACAAAGGCCAGGGTCAGGAGGCGCGCGGAGGTCATCTCAGCGGTCCGGTCCCATGTCGGGGGTGCAGCCGTCGGGCAGAAGGTAGGCCGCGACCGGCTGGCTGGCATTGGCGGTGCGCGCGACAGTGAAGGTCTGGACCGGCTCCGCCGCAGCGCCGCCGCAGATGGGCGGCGAGGTCAGGACATAGAGCGTCGGCCCCGGGGGGTCCGGCAGGGGGAACATTTCCTCGTAATAGTTGCGCGGGCCCTCATGGCGGCGGGGGGCGTAGAAGGTCAGGCCCGATCCGCGCCCGGTATAGAAGAGGTCGGCCAGGATATCGCGGTCGCTCGCATAGACCGAGGCGGCGCCGAACTGGTCGGCAGCGGCAAGGATCGCCCGGCTCAGCTCGGCCCGGCCGAGGTAGCGTTTCATGAGGGGCGCGCCGCCGATCCCGGGCCAGGGCGCGAGGATGGTCAGCAGGGGCAAGAGGACGGCGACCGCGCCGTTGATGGCAAGCGAGACGGGCAGAAGCCGGGGCATCCGGTCCGTCAGCCACAGGACGGCGAGCGGCAGGCCGGCGAAATAGGCGGCGAGTGCCCAGTTGGCATAGGCGCGCGACAGGAAGGCCTGCCCGGTCACGATCAGAAGGGGCGGCAGGGCCAGAAGCGCCAGCATCCGCCAGTCGGCGGGCAGGCGGCGCCGGGTCGCGGCGACCAGAAGGGCTGCGAAAAGGACCGGGCCAAGGACCGCGAACTGGTCAAGGACGAAGCGCAGCGCATGGCCCGGATGAAGCGCTGGCCCCGCGGACGCGCCCCCCCGGACCCAGCCGATATTGTCGAGCGTGTGGGCGACGGTCTGAAGCTGGTGGGTCTGGTTCCAGACAATGTTCGGCGCGAGGACCGCCAGGAAGCTGGCCAGCAGCAGGGCCAGGCTCCACCAGCCGACCCGGTAGCGCGGCAGGACCAGCGCCGAAAGTGCTGCCCCCAGAAAGAAATAGGCGCCGGCATATTTGGCCATGCAGGCAAGGCCCACCGCGACGCCGGTCAGGACCGCATGGCGCGCGGCGCCGGTCTGGGCGAGCCGGAGCCAGCCCCAGATCGCCGCCGCATAGGCCGGCGCCATGATCGTATCGGTCGAGATCAGAAGGCTTCCGACAGCCGTGAAAGGCGTGGTGACATAGGCCGCCGCCGTCCAGATCGCCGCACGGGCGCTGCCGATCCGGGCGACGAGCGCGGCCAGGATCAGCGCCGTCGCCCCGTGGAAGAGCGCCCCTGGCATGCGGACCCAGAAGGGCGCGTCGCTGCCGGCCAGCGTGGTCGCCGCGCGGATCACCCAGGCGATCAGCGGCGGCTTCGAATAGTAGCCGAAGTCCAGGTTCTGACCCCAGAGCCAGTACTGGCTTTCGTCGACGAAAAGGTCGGTGCGGTTCCAGATCAGCGCCAGGAGCCGCGCCGCCGTGACCGCCGCCACCAGTGCGAGCGCAGGCCCGAACCAGCGCTGGCGCTCAGATTTCTGGCGCTCAGGCTCCGGTGCCACGCGCCCGGTCCTGCTGGATCAGCCAGATGTTGCGCGAATAGATCAGGACGCCCGGCAACTGGCCCAGGATGATGACGGCATCGCGCTTGTAGATGCCGTAGGCCAGCACGATGGCGCCGCCGAGGATCGAGAAATACCAGAAGGCCAACGGAACCACGGACCGGCCCGCGCGCTCGGACGCGAGCCACTGGATGATGAAGCGCGCGCTGAACATCAGCTGCCCGGTCAGGCCGAAGAGGATCCAGGCCAGGTCGCGCGGCGTGTCGGCGTGAAGGATGTTCATCAGGTGGTACATGGGGCCCCTCAGGCGGACGTTTGGCGCGCGGGCGGTGTGGCCTCGGCCGGTGTAGCCTCGGACGGTCGGGCCTTCTTGCGCCGGCGCAAGAGCCAGGCAACGCCCATCAGATCGACGATGCCAACCAGGCCGCGCTGCAGATTGTTGTAGTTGGACCGCCCTGCCCCGCGCGGCCGATGGCTCACGTCCACATGCCCCACCTGCCAGCCGTCGCGGGCGAAGAGCGCGGGCAGGTAGCGGTGCATGTGATCGAAATAGGGCAGCGCCAGGAAGGCCTCGCGGCGGAAGCCCTTCAGCCCGCAGCCGGTGTCGCGGGTGCCGTCATTCAGGATCCACCCCCGGATGCCGTTCGCGAAGCGGGACGCGAGGCGCTTCGACAGCGTGTCGCGCCGCCCGACGCGCTGGCCGGCGATGATGCCGGTTGCGGCGTTGGCCGGGTCGAGAAGCGGCGTGAAGAGCTTCGGCAGTTCCGCCGGCGGGTTCTGCCCGTCACCGTCAAGCGTGCAGACGATGGCGCCGCTCGCGGCGCGGACGCCGGAATGGACGGCGGCGCTCTGGCCGGCCGAACGGTCGTGGCGCAGAAGCCGCAGGTGCGGCCGGGTCGCGATCAGCGCCTGGACCACGGCGGCGGTGTCGTCGGTCGAGCCGTCATCGACCACGATCACCTCGTGGTCGGTCACGCTTGCGCAGGCCGCATCGATCTCGTCCAGAAGGGACGTGATGTTGTCGGATTCGTTCTTGGCGGGGATGACGACGGAGACGCTGACCATGTGGCGGACCTGCGGGACGGTGTTTACCTGCTAGCCGAGGGGCCGCCGGAAGTAAATGACGCGACGGCCGGGGGCGGCGTCAACCCGCGCGCACCTTTCGCTCGCGGTGGAAGGTGTAGATGCCGGTCGCCACGACGATGGCGGCGCCCAGAAGCGTCAGATTGTCCGGGAACTGGTGGAAGACGACCCACCCGAGCAGGATCGCGGCGACAAGCGAGGTATAACGGAACGGCGCGATGACCGCGATGTCGCCCACGCGCATCGAGGAGACGACAGTCAGGTAGCCGCCGATCAGGAAGAGGGCGGCAAGGACCAGTTCGGCGAATTCCATCGGCGTCGGCACCGTGACCCCGGTGACGGGCAGCACCAGCGCGGCGGCCAGGGTGACGCTCACCGCCGCCGCAGCCGCCACGGTCTGCGAGGGCATCTCGGCCGACAGTTTGCGCGTTGCGAGGTCGCGCAGCACGACGAAGGCGACCGAGATCAGGCCGAGGACCGACCAGCGGTCGAAGCCGTCGGTGCCCGGCCGCACGATCAGCATGACGCCCACGAAGCCGATCAGGATCGCGGTCAGCCGCCGCCAGCCGATCGGCATGCCGAACAGAAGCGCGGCGGCCAGCGTCACCGCCAGGGGCAGGCACTGCATGATCGCCGACAGGTTCGCGATCTGCATATGCTTCAGCGCGACAAGGAAGGTGAAGGTCGAGGCGACCTCGCCGATGGTGCGCAGCGCAAGCCAGAGCCGGTCGGCCCCCTGCGGCATTCGAAGCCCGCGCATCGACAGCCCCAGGATGACGAGCACGGTCGAGGTCATGGCGCCCCGGATCACGATGGCCTCGAACACCGGCAACGTCCCGGTCGCGGCCTTCATCGCCGTGTCGTTCACGGTGAACAGGACCATGGCGGCCGTCATCAGGCTGGCGCCGCGCAGATTGTCGGAAAGGGCCATGGCTCGCTTGTCTGGAGGGGGCGAAAGGGGGAATGCTGACCATGGGTAGGCGGTCGGGCGCGGCTTGTCCATGGGCGGGGCCGGCTGCCCCTGCCCCGCCGCTTGAATTTCCGGGCCGGTCGGCGTATCTGCCCCAAAACCCCCATGCGGACGCATCAGACAATGGCCAATCCCCTTCAGTTTCTTCAACAGGTCCGCGTCGAGGCCAGCAAGATCGTCTGGCCGGCGCGCCGCGAGGTGATGCTGACGACGGTCATGGTCATGATCATGGCGGCCCTGACGGCGCTCTTCTTCTCGGCCGTCGACTTGATCGTGCAATTCGGCCTGCAGATGATCCTTTCGACCTGAGGCCTTCAGGGCCCCCCGGGGGCGTCGATAAGGCACGCCGCCCTTGAAATCCGGGGCACGGGCCGGTAAGGCGGCGGCACTTCGGCGGACCCAGGGCGCGCGGCGATTCGGCATGCGCGCTGTTTTCGTTCCACCGAGGCCGCACGCGGCAAGGGTGCGGTAGACATTCAGGGCGCTCGGGCGCCCGCAGGACAGGGCTTTAGGCAGATGGCGAAGCGGTGGTATTCGGTGAGCGTCCTCTCGAACTTCGAGAAGAAGGTATCCGAACAGATCAGGCAGGCCGTCATCGAGAAGGGCCTCGAGGACGAGATCGACGAGGTTCTGGTGCCGACCGAAGAGGTGCTGGAAATCCGTCGCGGCAAGAAGGTCACGTCCGAACGCCGCTTCATGCCGGGCTATGTGCTTGTGCACATGGACATGAGCGACCGGGGCTATCACCTCATCACCTCGATCAATCGCGTCACGGGCTTTCTTGGTCCGCAGGGCAAGCCGATGCCGATGCGCGACGGCGAGGTGAACGGGATCCTGAAGCGGGCGCAGGAAGGCCAGGAACAGCCGCGCAACCTGATCCGCTTCGACATCGGCGAAAGCGTGAAGGTGTCGGACGGGCCGTTCGAGGGCTTCTCGGGCATGGTCGAGGAAGTGGACGAGGCGCACAGCAAGCTGAAGGTCACGGTGTCGATCTTCGGGCGGCCGACGCCTGTGGAACTGGATTTCGCGCAGGTGGCCAAGGTCGCCTGACGAAAGCGTGGGAGGCGAGGGGCGCCCGACGGGCATCCCGGACCGCACCACTAAGCAACGCCGGCCGGGCAGTCCGGACGGCATGTGACAAGGAGAAGGCCAGATGGCCAAGAAAGTAATGGGCAGCCTCAAGCTGCAGGTGAAGGCGGGGCAAGCCAACCCGTCGCCGCCGATCGGTCCCGCGCTCGGTCAGCGCGGCATCAACATCATGGAATTCTGCAAGGCGTTCAACGCCAAGACGCAGGAGATGGAGCCGGGTTCGCCCGTCCCCGTCATCATCACCTACTATGCCGACAAGTCCTTCTCGTTCGAGATGAAGACGGCCCCGGCCTCGTTCTTCCTGAAGAAGGCCGCCGGCCTGAAGCCGGTCGGCAAGCGCAACCGCCCCAAGGGGTCGGTCAAGCCGGGCCGTGAGGTCGCGGGCACCGTGACCGTGGCCCAGGTCCGCCAGATCGCCGAAGCCAAGATGAAGGACCTCTCGGCCAACGACGTCGAATCGGCAATGAAGATCATCCTCGGCTCGGCGAAGTCGATCGGCATCGAGGTGAAGGGGTAATCATGGCCAAGATCGCAAAACGCATGAAGGCCGCGACGGCCGCCTTCGAAGGCAAGTCGGCCCTGACGGTCGAGGATGCGGTGAAGCTCATCAAGGGCGCCGCCACGGCCAAGTTCGACGAAACGCTGGAAATCGCCATGAACCTCGGCGTCGACCCGCGTCACGCCGACCAGATGGTCCGCGGCGTGGTGCAGCTGCCCAACGGCACCGGCAAGACGGTGCGCGTGGCGGTCTTCGCCCGTGGCGCCAAGGCTGACGAGGCCAAGGCGGCGGGCGCCGACATCGTGGGCGCCGAAGACCTGATGGAAACCATCCAGGGCGGCAAGATCGAGTTCGATCGCTGCATCGCCACCCCGGACCTGATGCCGCTCGTCGGTCGCCTGGGCAAGATCCTCGGCCCGCGCAACCTGATGCCGAACCCCAAGGTCGGCACGGTGACGATGGACGTGAAAGCGGCCGTCGAGGCTGCCAAGGGCGGTGAAGTCCAGTTCAAGGTCGAAAAGGCCGGCGTCATCCATGCCGGTATCGGCAAGGTGTCGTTCAGCGACGAGAAGCTGTCCGAAAACGTCCGCGCCTTCGTGGACGCGGTGTCGCGGGCCAAGCCGTCGGGCGCCAAGGGCACCTACCTGAAGAAGGTGTCGCTGTCGTCGACGATGGGCCCGGGCGTCTCGCTCGACCTCGCTTCGGCCACGACCGCCGGCTGACGGGCGCGTCTGATCGGCCAAGATCGTTCAACGCGGGGCCTTCGGGCCCCGCGTTTGTTTCTTGGCACGGACTAATCCGCCCACGGCGTTGACTGGGGCCGACTTTCGTGCGCTCACCTTCTTCAGGTCGCCGCTAGGCCTAGTCAGAAGGGTTCAGGGGTGTTCAAGTCAGTATCAGCAACTGAATCCAGGCGCGGGAGCCTGCTGTTTTTCCTTCTTGCCTTTGGCACAGCTGGCATGTTCGCGGTGATGCCGCTGGATGTGATGCTTGGGCATTTCATCATCGACGACATGTTCTATTACCTGAAGATCGCGGAGCATATCGTCGCCGGCGATGGCTCGACCTTCGACGGGACCGAGCCCACCAACGGCTACCATCCGGGCTGGATGCTCATCAGCGTCGCCTTTGCGAGCTTCCTTCAGGGCGAGGCGTTGATGCGCGCGGTCCTCCTGACGGCCGCCGCGCTCTTCGGGTTGCAGGCCGCCCTCATGTGGCGGATCCTGTCGCGGCATTGTTCCCTGGGCGTCGCAGCCGGAGTGACGCTGCTGGTCATCCTGAACTGGCGGTCGATCGCCATCACGCTTGGCGGGCTCGAAACGCCGCTGGCGGGGGCAGCCGTGCTGCTGGTCCTCGACTATTGCGACCGCCATTCCGCGGCGCCCTGGGACTGGCGGACGCGCGCCTGGGCGACGGTGCTTCTGGCGCTGGCCTTCTATGCCCGGGTCGATCTTCTGCTTTTGGTCGGGTCGACGCTCTTCTGGGTCCTGGCCCGCGACCTCTTGGTCTGGCGCACCGGCGCGGTCCGCGCCCTGGCGGGGGTAGAAGTCATGACCGCGGGCTGGCTCGTGCTGACGGCGCCCTGGTTTGTCTTCAGCTGGATCACGTCGCAGGCGTTCCTGCCGAACAGCCGCGTTGCCTGGTCCCTTCTGCGCGAGATGAGCCTCGCGGCTCCGACCTGGGGCGGCGAGGTGCTGAACCAGATCAGGACCTCGATGTCCTACCTGCCCGACCTTGCCAACCTTCTGGGACTTTGGCCGGTTGCCGCGGCCGGGGGGGCGCTGGTCCTGGTTCCTGTCGCGCTGCTCGGCCTTGCCTTCGCGGCGCTCGCCTGGATGCTGGTCCGCCACCGGGCCGCCGTCCCGCCCATGATGTGGCTCGCGCTCGGGTTCGGCGCACTTGTGCTTGGCTACTACATCCTCCTGCACTCGCCACGGGTGCGCTATCTTTACCTGGCGGTCCTGGCTCTTGCCCCGGTCGCGGCGGTCGCGCTCGACCAGGCGCGCGCGAACGGGGCCGGGGCGAGGCGGGCGGTGTCGGCGCTGCTGGTCGTGCTATTCGCGATGTCGAGCGTCGCGGGGGTCGATGCCTGGCGCAAATATCAGGGATCGGACCATTTCCATCGCTATCACCCGGTTCTGCTGCAGGCAGCGCTCTGGCTGCGCGACAATGGCGGCGGCGCGCCGGTCGGGGCCTGGAACGGCGGCATCCTGTCCTACTTCTCGGGCGCGCCGGTGACGAACCTCGACGGGGTAGTGAACGACGCGGCCATCGCGGCCGAAGAGGACCAGACGACCGACCTTTACATCCGTGCGCGCGGGCTGAAATACCTGGCGGACGTCGATACGGAACGGGCGCGCTACCTGCGCACCTTCGGGTCGGGGACGGATGTGGTGGGCGATGTCGTGGCCCGCTTCCCGCTTTCGCCGCAGTCGGCGGTGGAGATCGTCGCGGTCCGGCCGTAAACCTGGCCCAGTCCGCCTACCCTGCCCCCGCTTTTCCTCTTGGCTTTCGGGGACGGGGCCAGTATACGGCCCCCCTGTCAGTCGGGACCGCAGGCGCGGGCCCGTCTGGCGATTCGTCCGAGACGGAGGGTGGCTTCGGCCATAATTCCCTTCTGAGACGGGAACTGGACAATACTTCTCTGGGCCTTCCCCGAGGTGTTTTTGCGCACGACCCGTAAGGACTCGATTGCCGGGGCATCCCCCCGGCAAAGCAGGAGCCGGAGGGTCAAACCTCCATTACTTGGAGTGTAACCGTGGATAGAGCCCAAAAAGAGAAAGTGGTCGAGGAACTCGGCCAGATCTTTGAAAGCTCTGGCGTCGTGGTGGTTGCCCGCTACGAAGGCATGACGGTTTCTCAGATGCAGGCACTCAGGGCGGAAATGCGTTCCGTCGGCGGTGCCGTGCGTGTGGCCAAGAACAGGCTCGCCAAGATCGCCCTTGACGGCAAGCCGTGCGAAAGCCTCGGTTCGCTGCTCACGGGCATGACCGTGCTGGCTTATTCCGAAGACCCCGTCGCTGCGGCGAAGGTTGCGGAAAAATACGCCAAGGGGAACGAAAAATTCGTGATCCTTGGCGGTGCCATGGGCAGCACGGCCCTGGACCAGGCCGGTGTGAAAGCCGTCGCTTCGATGCCGTCGCGCGAAGAGCTCATCGCTCAGATCGTGTCGGCGATCGGTGCGCCGGCGTCGAACATCGCCGGGGCCATTGGCGCGCCTGCGTCGAACATCGCGAGCATCCTCTCGACCATCGAAGAGAAAGCCGCGGCGTAAGACGCCACTGAGAACCAGATTGCCGACGTAGGGACTTGAAACCCGATCGTTGGAACCCAAACTAGGAACGGAACAGAGAAATGGCTGATCTGAACAAACTCGCCGAAGACATCGTCGGCCTGACGCTTCTTCAGGCGCAGGAACTGAAAACCATCCTCAAGGACAAGTATGGCATCGAGCCGGCCGCCGGTGGCGCCGTCATGATGGCTGGTCCGGCTGCTGGCGCCCCCGCCGAAGCCGCCGAGGAAAAGACCGAGTTCGACGTCGTCCTGACGGACGCCGGTGCGAACAAGATCAACGTGATCAAGGAAGTGCGCGCCATCACCGGCCTGGGCCTCAAAGAAGCCAAGGACCTGGTGGAAGCCGGCGGCAAGGTCAAGGAAGCGGCTGCCAAGGCCGAAGCCGAAGACATCAAGAAGAAGCTCGAAGCGGCTGGCGCCAAGGTCGAGCTCAAGTAATCGAGCGGGCGCAGGGTTCGCCCTGCCCCACAAAGGTTTTGGCTGGGTGCGCGGTTTCGCGCGCCCAGCCGATCCCGTCTTGGAAGGCCCGTTCACGCGATGGCGGGCCTTCTCAGGCAGGATCTGATGGTTCGGGCGCCCCCCCTTGGGACGGGGGGCATGAATGGGACCGATCCGCCCCTTCGCATGCGGCGCTGCGCGTTTCCCGACGCGCATGCACCCGCGAAACGAAAGGTGACGACAAGCATGTCGCAAGCGACCGTTGGCCAGAAGCGCATCCGCCGCTATTACGGCAATATCCGCGAAGTCCTCGCAATGCCGAACCTCATCGAGGTTCAGAAATCGTCCTACGACCTGTTCCTGAATTCCGGGGACGGGCCGAAGCACATTGACGGCGAGGGCCTGCAGGGCGTCTTCCAGTCGGTCTTTCCGATCAAGGACTTCAACGAGAACGCGATCCTCGAGTTCGTGAAGTACGAGCTTGAGAAGCCGAAGTACGACGTCGAGGAATGCCAGGCCCGCGACATGACCTATTCGGCGCCCTTGAAGGTGACGCTGCGCCTGATCGTGTTCGATATTGATGAGACCACCGGCGCGAAGTCGGTCAAGGACATCAAGGAACAGGGCGTCTACATGGGCGACATGCCCCTGATGACGCCGAATGGCACGTTCATCGTGAACGGCACCGAACGCGTGATCGTCAGCCAGATGCACCGGTCCCCCGGCGTCTTCTTCGACCATGACAAGGGCAAGACCCATTCGTCGGGCAAGCTTCTGTTCGCCTGCCGCATCATTCCCTACCGCGGCTCGTGGCTCGACTTCGAGTTCGACGCCAAGGACATCGTGTTCGCCCGCATCGACCGCCGCCGGAAGCTTCCGGTGACGACGCTTCTTTACGCGCTCGGCCTTCACCAGGAAGGCATCATGGATGCCTACTACAAGACGGTCGACTTCAAGCTCGTGAAGAACAAGGGCTGGGTCACCAAATTCTTCCCCGAGCGCGTGCGCGGCACGCGGCCGACCTATGATCTGGTCGACGCCGCGACGGGCGAGGTGATCTGCAAGGCGGGTGACAAGGTCACGCCGCGCATGGTCAAGAAGTGGCAGGAAGACGGCAAGATCACCGAGCTTCTGGTGCCCTATGACCATATCCTCGGCCGGTTCGTCGCCAAGGACATCATCAACGAGGACAGCGGCGCGATCTATGTCGAGGCCGGGGACGAGATCACGCAGACCGTCGACCGTGACGGCGAGGTGAACGGCGGCACGCTCAAGGTGCTGCTGGACAACGGGGTCACGACGATCCCGGTCCTCGACATCGACAATGTGAACGTCGGTCCCTACATCCGCAACACCATGGCGGCGGACAAGAACATGGGCCGCGATGGCGCGCTCATGGACATCTACCGCGTCATGCGTCCGGGCGAGCCGCCGACGGTCGAGGCCGCCTCGGCGCTGTTCGACACGCTCTTCTTCGACAAGGAGCGCTATGACCTGTCGGCCGTCGGCCGGGTGAAGATGAACATGCGGCTCGACCTCGGCCGCCCGGACACGCAGCGCACGCTCGACCGCGACGACATCATCGCCTGCATCAAGGCGCTCGTCGAACTGCGTGACGGCAAGGGCGAGATCGACGACATCGACCACCTCGGCAACCGCCGGGTGCGTTCGGTCGGCGAGCTGATGGAAAACCAGTATCGCGTCGGCCTCTTGCGCATGGAGCGCGCGATCAAGGAACGCATGTCCTCGGTCGAGATCGACACGGTCATGCCTCAGGACCTCATCAACGCCAAGCCGGCTGCGGCTGCGGTGCGCGAGTTCTTCGGCTCGTCGCAGCTTTCGCAGTTCATGGACCAGACCAACCCGCTGTCGGAAGTCACCCACAAGCGCCGCCTGTCGGCCCTTGGGCCGGGCGGTCTGACGCGCGAGCGTGCGGGCTTCGAGGTGCGCGACGTGCACCCGACCCACTACGGCCGCATGTGCCCGATCGAGACGCCGGAAGGCCCGAACATCGGCCTGATCAATTCGCTCGCGACCTTTGCGCGGGTGAACAAGTACGGCTTCATCGAAACCCCCTACCGCAAGGTGATCGAGGGCAAGGTGACGGACGATGTGCAATACATGTCCGCGACCGAAGAGATGCGGCACACGGTGGCGCAGGCCAACGCAAACCTCGACGCCGAGGGGCGCTTTGCCGACGACCTGATCTCGACCCGCCAGGCGGGCGAATTCATGCTGAACCCGCCGGACGCCATCGACCTGATCGACGTGTCGCCGAAGCAGCTTGTTTCGGTCGCGGCCTCGCTCATTCCGTTCCTCGAAAATGACGACGCCAACCGCGCGCTGATGGGCTCGAACATGCAGCGCCAGGCGGTGCCGCTGCTGCAGGCCGACGCCCCCTTCGTGGGCACCGGCATCGAATCCGTCGTGGCCGAGGATTCGGGCGCGGCGATCATGGCGCGGCGCGGCGGGATCATCGACCAGGTGGACGCGACCCGGATCGTGGTGCGCGCCACCGAGGATCTGGAGATCGGCGACGCCGGCGTCGACATCTACCGCCTGCGCAAGTTCCAGCGCTCGAACCAGTCGACCTGCATCAACCAGAAGCCTCTGGTGAAGGTGGGCGACCGGGTGCAGAAGCGCGAGGTCATCGCCGATGGCCCGTCGACGGAAATGGGGGAACTGGCGCTCGGCAAGAACGTCATCGTCGCCTTCATGCCCTGGAACGGCTACAACTACGAAGACTCGATCCTGATCTCCGAACGGATCGTCAGCGACGACGTCTTCACCTCGATCCACATCGAGGAACATGAAGTCGCCGCCCGCGACACCAAGCTTGGCCCGGAAGAAATCACCCGCGACATTCCGAACGTGGGTGAAGAGGCGCTCAGGAACCTCGACGAGGCCGGCATCGTCTATATCGGCGCCGAAGTCGGTCCGGGCGACATCCTGGTCGGCAAGATCACGCCCAAGGGCGAAAGCCCGATGACGCCGGAAGAAAAGCTTCTGCGCGCCATCTTCGGCG
>CAMFGW010000047.1 GCA_945952025.1 uncultured Paracoccaceae bacterium | reverse complement strand
CGGGAGCTCGACCGCATGGAGGGACGGCTCGAGGCACACAGGGTGCGGGTTGCCCATGCTGACCGCCGCTTGCGCCGTCAGGGGACCCGCGGTCAGCCCGAGCGCCAGCGTGTCACGTTCTTCCGCCAGGGGGATCGACCGCCAGTCGAGCCGCGCAGCCGGCACATGCAGCGTCACAAGGCCGTCGTCGGCGAACTGGCCGTCGATGATGCCGCCGATGGTTTCGACCCGGATACGCTCGGCGCACGCCTCCTTCATCATCAGCCAGGCGACGCAACGGGTGGCGTTGAAGCAGGTCTCGGCCTCCATCCCGTCGATGTTGTAGATGCGAAGCCGCACGTCGGCGGCCGGCGTGGTCGGCACCTCGAGCACCAGCACCTGGTCACCGCCGATCCCGGTGTGGCGGTCACACATCGCCATGACGCGCAGGGCGTCCGGGTGGAACCTGTGCTTGCGGCCGTCCAGGACGATGAAATCGTTGCCGGCCCCATGGATCTTCACGAAACCGTCCGGGGCATGCAGCACACGCAGAAGCCTGTCGAAGGCCCTATCGGACGCGTCACGAGGCGTCGGCGAGAGCATCGTCAGTCCCCCCTTGCGTCCGTTCCCTTCCCCGGTGTCGCACCCGGCGTGTCATGCTGTCAAATTCATATTTGGTCACCTATGATCCAACTGGGATATGACAACCGGACGGACCCGCATGCACCTCGCCCATCGCCAGCTCGAGATCTTCCAGTCGCTTATGCAGACCCTGAACGTCACCGAAACGGCGGTGCAGCTTGGTTCGTCGCAGCCGACGATCAGCCGCGAGCTGAAGGCGCTCGAGGCCGAGCTGGGCTTTGTCCTTTTCCGCCGCGACAAGCGCCGGCTTGAGGTCACGCCGCAGGCGATCGCGCTGCATGTGGTCGTGCAGCGGTCCTTCGTCAGCCTGGGCGAGATCGCGCGCGAGGCGCAGGCCATTCGCGGCGACCGGTTGCAGCGGGTCGCCGTCGCCTGCCTGCCCGCCTTTGCCCATGCGCTGATGCCGCGCGCGATCCGGCGGTTCCATGACGCGCATCCCGAAGCCTCGATCAAGATCCATTCGATCGAGGAACCGATGCTGACGCGCGAGCTTCTGAACCGGGTGTTCGACCTGGGCGTGGTCGAGGGCAAGGTGGCCGGCGGCCTTGGGTCGATGGCCAACCATGTGGCCGGGAACCTGCTGTGCATCCTGCCGGCTGACCATCCGCTTGCGCGTTACGACCGGATCGCGATCGAGCAGATGGCCGACCAGCCCTTCATCTATTATTCTGACGATGACACCTACCGCCGCCAGATCGACGCCCGCTTCGACGCGGCCGGGATCGGGCGCGACCTTCTGGTCGAGACCACCGCCGCGACCTCGATCGGCGCCATGGTGGCCGAGGGGATCGGGCTTTCGATCATCAACCCCCTGACCGCGCTCGCCTTCGAGGGGCGGCAGGTGGCGCTCAGGCCGATTTCCCCGGCCATTCCCTATGCGCTGAACATCTGGCAGCCCGACCCCGTGCGCCAGAGCCAGTGGAGTTCCAGCTTCGTCGCGGCGATCGAGCGCACCCTGGCCGAGATCGTCGGCACGCTTCGCGACCGGCGGCTGATCTGAGACTTGCCGCCATGAAGGCAGGGGACATGCAACCCTGCGGCAACATATCCACTTTGAATGACTTGTGCCTCAAGCGATATTTTACAGGCGCGTTCCTTTCACACTAGCCTTGAGGCACGACAGTAGCAAAGACAGAGCCGATGGCGCGCACCGCCACATGCTGGTGCAACCCCTGCCCCGGTTCGACCAAAGCAGCAGGAGTGCGAGAGCCGCTATGGCGACGAGGCCCGCTGACATCCGCCCGACAAGGGGGTGGCGTCTTTACGACCCCCGTCTCGCCTGGCTTCTGCTGGCGCCGGCCACGCTGCTGATCGTCTGCTTCCTGATCCTGCCGATCCTGGTGATGGCGGTTTACACCTTCTTCACATTCATCACCGCCGGGGTCGAGCAAAGCACGCCCACACTGGCCAACTGGCACGAATTCCTGACCGACCCCTACTATCACGGGTTCCTGTTCAAGACCCTCAGGGTGGGCGTCGTCACCTCGCTCATCTGCGGGGTGGTGGGCTATTTCCCGGCCTATTTCATCTGGTCGACCGAGTTCAAGCACAAGTGGCTTCTGCTGCTTTTGCTGATCGTGCCCTTCTGGATCAGCTTCACGATCCGCACCTTTTCCTGGATCCACATCCTGGGCGAAGAGGGGCTGATCAACGTGGCCCTCTTGCGCCTGGGCCTCATCGACCAGCCCCTGCAGATGCTTTACACGGAAGGCGCGGTCATCATGGGCATGGTGCATTTCCTGCTGCCCTACATGATCCTGAACGTCTACGTGAGCCTTGAAAACATCGACCGCACGCTGATCTCGGCGGCGCGGTCGATGGGCTGCACCAACGCGCAGGCCTTCCGGGAAGTCACGCTGCCGCTGTCGCTTCCGGGCCTCGCCGCTGGGCTTCTGCTGTGCTTCGTGCTGGCGGCGGGCAGCTATGTCACGCCGCAGATCCTGGGGTCAGGGCGCGACGCGCTGTTCGGCAACCTGATCTATGACACGATCATGGGCCAGCTGAACTGGCCGATGGGGGCCACGCTGTCGATCGTGCTCTTCCTCGTCCTAGGCAGCGTTGCAGCGCTCTACACCCGCTACATGGGCATGTCGCAGATCGTGAAGGGGCTGGGCGGATGAGCGCAGCACCGGCCGACAGGGAAGGCAGATGGGCCTGGCGGCTGACCCGCTTCATGACGGTCTGCGTCTATATCTTCATGTTTGCACCGATCCTTGCGACCATCGTCCTGTCCTTCAACGCCTCGCGGTTCGGCGGCTTTCCGATGACGGGCTTCAGCCTGCACTGGTATGGCGTCCTGTGGCAGAACGCGGCGGTGGTGACGGCCTTCAAGGCCTCGCTCTGGATCGCGCTGGTGACTGCCGTAGTTACCACCATCGTCGGCGTCCTGACCGCGCTCGCGCTCGTCCGGTTCGACTTCCGGGGGAAAGAGGCGCTCGGCACGCTGGTCATCCTGCCGGCGCTGGTGCCCGAGACGATCCTTGGTGTCGGGCTTTTGATCCTCATCAAGTCGATCGACCAGCCGCGCACCCTGACGATCCTGATACTGGGCCACATCCTTCTGGCGCTTCCTTACGTCGTCCTGATCGCGCAGGCGCGCATGATCTCTGTCCGGCGGGTCTATGAAGAGGCGGCGATGTCGATGGGTGCGTCGCGCTTCGCGACCTTCCGCGAGGTGACGTTGCCGCTTCTGGTCCCTGCCGTCGCGGCGGGGGCGCTTCTGGCCTTCACCATCTCGTTCGACAACACCTCGGCCAGCCTCTTCTGGCGGCCCGCCGGGGTCGAGACGATGCCGACGCAGATCCTGGCGATGCTCAAGACCTCGATCAGCCCGGAGGTCAACGCGCTCGGCACGGTCATGATCGTGATGACGGTCGGCATTCCACTACTGGGCGGCGCCATAGCCAGCGCGCTGACCCATCTGAACAGGCGCAAATCAAGGGAGGATGCGAGATGAAAAAACTGTCCAGCACCACACGTCTGGAGCGGCTGCATGACCGATACCTGAACGGCGGCCTTGACCGGCGGAACTTTCTTGGGCTGACGGCGGCGGCAGCCGCGGCGTCGGGGCTTTACCTGCCATGGGCGGGCCCCGCGCTGGCGGCGGTGAAGGAAGTGCGCTTCGACGGCTGGGGCGGCGTCGTGCAGGAAGCCATCGACAAATACGCCTTCCAGCCCTTCACCGCCAAGACCGGCATCGGCGTCGTGCAGGGCACCTTCGGCGATGAGAACGAGATCATCACCAAGGCCAAGACCTCGAGCCCCGGCGACTTCCAGGTCGTCCATTCCTCGGGCGTCGAGTACTACGCGAAATATGTCGCGGCGGGAATGAACTCGGAAATCAACGAGGCCAACATCCCGAACATGGCGAACGTGCTTGCCGCGATGATCGAGCCCTTCCGCAAGATGACGCCGAAACTGTCGGCCGTGCCTTACGACTACGGCACCACCGGGATCGCCTACAACACCACGGTCATCTCGGCCGACGAGGCCAAGGCGCAGGGTGCTGCCCTTCTTTTCGACAAGAAGTATGCCGGCAAGATCGGCGGATATGACAGCATGGTCACGCGGGTCTGGTATGCGGCGCTGGCCACCGGGCAGGATCCGAACAACATCAAGGACATGGACGCCGTCTGGGCCAAGGTGCGCGAACAGCGCGACCTGGTGAAGAAGTTCTGGTCGTCGGGCGCCGAGCTCATGGACCTTCTGTCCAAGGGCGAGATCGTCGTGACCGACGCCTGGTCCGGCCGGGTCGCGGCCCTGCAACAACAGGGCAGCCCCATCGGCTACCTGGACCCGCCCGGCTCTTACGCCTGGATGGAGGACATGCTGATCCTGAAGGGCTCGCCCATGGCCGAATGCGAGGAACTCATCAACTTCATGCTCGACCCGGCGACCTCGATCGCGGTCGCCGAAGGGCAGAACTATCCGCCCTCGCTTGATCCGACCAAGGTGCAGCTGACCGACAAGATCAAGGCGCTGCCGGCCTTCGACCCGACGGGCCAGATGAAGTCCCTCACCTTCGCCGATCCGGCCTACTGGTCGTCGCACGAGGATGAGTGGGGCAAGCAGTGGGACAGGATCTCGAAAGGTGCCTGACCGCGTGACTGAACCTTCGGACCCCCGGCCGCTTGCGGCCGGGGTTTCGGCTGGGGCTTCGGCTGGGGCTTCGGCCGCACCTGCGGTCGAATTCAACGATGTGCAGATTGCCTACGGCAAGTTCATCGCCGTCCACAACTTCAGCCTCTCGATCGAGAAGGGCAGTTTCGTCACGCTCCTCGGTCCCTCGGGCTGCGGCAAGACCACGCTTCTGCGCGCCGTCGCGGGGCTGGTCGGCATCTCGTCCGGCCAGATCGCCATCGGCGGGCGGCGGATCGACGACGTGCCGATCTACAAGCGCAACATCGGCCTGGTCTTTCAGAACTACGCGCTTTTCCCGCACAAGACGGTGTTCGACAATGTGGCCTTCGGGCTGAAATACCACAATGTCCCGAAGGCCGACATCGCCCCCCGCGTGGCCCGCGCGCTGGAGATGGTGCGGCTGGCCGGCAGCGAGCGGAAGCTGCCGTCGCAGCTGTCCGGGGGCCAGCAGCAAAGGATCGCGCTGGCCCGCGCCATCGTCTTCGAGCCAGAGGTGCTGCTGCTTGACGAACCCCTGTCCGCGCTTGACGCCAACATGCGCGAGGAGATGCGGGTCGAGATCAAGAAAATCCAGAAGCAGACCGGCATCACCGCGATCTTCGTAACCCACGACCAGGAAGAGGCCCTGTCGATGTCCGACCGGATCGTGGTGATGAGCGCAGGCAAGGCCGAGCAGATCGGCTCGCCCACCGATGTCTACGACCGGCCCGCGACGACCTTCGTTGCGGACTTTCTGGGCAAGGCCAACCTTCTGGCGGCTACCGTCAAGGATCGCGATGCCGGGGGGGTGAGTGTCACCCTGTCGACCGGACAGACAGTGCGGGTCGCGACCGACCGGCAAGTGGCGGCCGGCGACAAGGTCTCGGTCGTCGTCCGGCCGCAGAAGCTGGCGGTCGGGTCCGAATTGCCTAACCGCCTGTCGGGACGCGTCCTGTCCACCTCTTACCTCGGCAGCCGGATCATCTATGAAATCGACCTGGGCCAGGGCTCGATCATCCGCGCTAATGTCGCGGTCGTGACCGAGCCGGTCAGGGAAGGCGAGACGATCGAGGTCGGCTTCGACCCGGCCGACTGCGTCCTTCTGTAAGGCAGCGCCCCCGGGGCCGATGGGCGCGCGGGGGCGAGCCCTTAGTCCTTCATGTCCGGGCGGTCATCCGGCACGAAGCCGAGAGGGAGGCCCAGAGGGAAGCCCCTTGCGCGACGGCACTCATGCCTCAATCAAGTTCAGCGACAAGGACTAGGGGCGGCGGCGGCGAATGGGGGAACGGTTGATTCGGACCGGTGCCCCGACCCGCTACGACATTGCAATCATTCACTTTCCGGCGCGCCTCAGGCAGGCGCCGGACCTGATAGGGCGCGTGGCGGACCCCCGAAGTCCACCCAGCTGCGGCTGCTGACAGGCGCGCCGGCGCCGGATCGGTCGATGCCCTGATTAGGAAATTCCTATTCATTGCCTCTGCTATCCGTCTTTTGGCCAGAGCCCGCACCTCTCTAGTCTTCGGGACGCGAGAACAGGGGGAAGATGATGCAGTCCATGCATTTCATCGGCAATGACTGGTTTGCGGGCACGACGGGCAAGACCTTCGATTGCGTCGATCCGGCGACAGGGCAGGTCTTCGCGACCCTTCCCGCCGGTGGCGCGGCCGAGGTCGATGCGGCGGTGACCGCCGCGCGCCAGGCGTTCGAAGGCTGGAAGGCGACCACGGGAACGGACCGCGCAAGGATCCTGCGCGCCATCGCCAGGGCGATCACCGCGAACCGCGACCGGCTCGCCAGCCTTGAGACGCGCGACAACGGCAAGCCGCTGGCCGAGGCCTTCCTCGATGTCGATACGATCGCGCAGATCTACGACATGTATGCGGACCTGGCCGAGGATCTGGACCGGCGCGGCGAAGAGGCGGTCGCGGTGCCGGGCGGCGCCTTCCGCACGACGGTCGCCTACCGCCCCATAGGGGTCGTCGGCATGATCACGCCCTGGAACTTCCCCTTGGAGCAATTCACCTGGAAGGTGGCCCCGGCCATCGCGGCGGGCTGCTGCGCGGTGGTGAAGCCGTCGGAATTCACCTCTCTGTCGGCGCTGGAGATTGCCGGCATCATCGCCGAGGCGGGTCTGCCGGCAGGGGTCCTGAACGTCGTCACCGGCCTTGGGTCCGAGGCGGGCGAGGCGCTGGTGCGCCATCCCGGCGTCGACAAGATTTCCTTCACCGGCTCGACCGCGACCGGCAAGCGCATCATGCGCACTGCCGCCGAAGACCTGAAGCGGGTGGGCCTGGAACTGGGCGGCAAGAACCCGGTCGTGGTCTTTGACGACGTGGACATCGAGGCGGCGGTCGAATGGGTGGCCTTCGGCGCCTTCATCAACCAGGGCCAGGTCTGCACCGCGACCTCGCGCCTGCTGATCCAGGATGGTATCGCCGACCGGTTCCTGAAGCGGCTGGTCGAGGTGACCGAGGCGATCCGCGTCGGCGCCGGGACAGAAGAAGGGGTGAAGATGGGGCCCCTCGTCAGCCAGCCCCAGTATGACAAGGTCATGGCCTATATCGGGGCCGGCCGGGCGGCAGGCGCCAAGGTGCTGACCGGCGGCGGACGGCCCATGGGGCGGGACGCGGGCTTCTTCGTCCAACCCACGATCTTCGCCGAGGTGACGCCCGACATGTCGATCTGGCGCGAAGAGATCTTCGGGCCGATCCTGTCAGTCATGCGCTTTGCCAACGAGGCAGAGGCGGTCCGGCTGGCGAACGACACGGCCTATGGCCTTGCCGCCACTGTCCTTACGGCGGACGCGGCCCGGGCCGAGCGGGTGGCCGACGCGCTCGACGCCGGGATCACCTGGCAGAACTGCAACAACATGGTCGTCATCCAGGCACCCTGGGGCGGCGTGAAGAAAAGCGGCATGGGCCGCGAGCTTGGCCGCTGGGGGCTCGAAAGCTTCCTCGAGCCCAAGCAGAAGACCAGATGGCTACCCGGCGGGGGCCTTGGCTGGTACGACATTCCTGCCACCGCAGCCGAATAGGACTGCCAGACGAGGCCGAGGGGAAACGCGATGCCCAAAGACACCCAATCGAACCGCGATCCGCGGTATGACATCCTGTTCGACAAGGTGCGGATCGGCCCGGTCACGGCGCCGAACCGCTTCTACCAGGTGCCGCACTGCAACGGCGGCGGCTATCGCGACCCGACGGCGGTCGCCGAAATGCGGCGCATGAAGGCCGAGGGCGGCTGGGGCGTGATCTTCACCGAACAGGTGGAGATGCACCAGACCTCGGAGATCACCCCCTTCATCGAACTGCGGCTCTGGGAGGACAAGGACATTCCCGGCCTGGCCCGCATGGCCGAGGCTGCGAAGTCGAAGGGTGCGCTGGCCGGGATCGAGCTGGCCTACAGCGGTGTCAACGGCTCGAACCTTTACACCAAGGAAGTGCCGCGCGGGCCGATGAGCTCGCCGATCCTGACCTTCTTCAAGGACCCGGTTTCGACGCGCGCGATGGACAAGGAGGACATCCGCGACCTGCGCCGCTGGCACCTGAACGCCTACAAGCGGGCAAAGACGGCCGGCTTTGACCTGATCGAGCTTTACGGAGCCCACGGCTTCGGCATCATCCAGCACTTCCTGTCGCCCCTGACCAACCAGCGCAGCGACGAATATGGCGGCAGCCTGGAAAACCGCTCGCGCCTTTTCCGGGAACTGATCTCGGATGCGAAGGACGCTATCGGCGATACGATGGGCGTCGCGGTGCGGCTGTCGCTGAACGAGATGGGCGGGTTCGAAAACAGCGAGGTCCGCGACTTCATCGGGATGCATGGCGATCTGCCGGACCTGTGGGATCTGGGTCACGGCTCGTGGGAAGACTGCTCCGGCCCCTCGCGCTTCGTCGAGGAGGGCGCGCAGGAGCCCCTGGTCAGCGGCATCAAGCGGCTGACCCCGAAGCCCGTGGTCGGCGTCGGCCGCTTCACCTCGCCCGACGCGATGGTCAGCCAGATCAAGCGCGGCATCCTTGATTTCATCGGCGCGGCGCGGCCTTCGATTGCCGATCCGTTCATCCCGAAGAAGATCGACGAGGGCCGCATCGAGGACATCCGCGAATGCATCGGCTGCAACATCTGCGTCACCGGCGACATGACGATGAGCATAAGCCGCTGCACGCAGAACCCGACCTTCATGGAGGAATGGCGCAAGGGCTGGCACCCCGAGCGGTTCGCGGCCAAGGGGGCGACCGACACGGTACTGGTCATCGGCGCGGGGCCCGCCGGGCTAGAGGCGGCGCGCGTCGCGGCGATGCGGGGCTATGAGGTGGCGATCGCCGAGGCGGGGACCGAGCTTGGCGGCCGCGCCCGGCTGGAATCCCGGCTGCCGGGCCTGTCGGCCTGGGGGCGCGTGCGCGACTACCGGGCGCACCAGATCGGCAAGCTGGCGAACGTGAACGTCTACTTCGACTCGCGGCTGACGGCGCAGGACGTGCTTGACTTCGGCTTCCAGAATGTCGCCATCGCCACCGGCTCGACCTGGCGGCGGGACGGGGTGGCGCGGTTCAACCTGACGCCCATCGCCATCGACCCGGCCATGCCGACCCTCACGCCCGACGATATCATGGCGGGCAGGCAGCCGGCACCGGGGTCCGAGGTGCTGCTTTATGACGACGACCATTACTACATGGGCGGCGTCCTGGCCGAGGTGCTGGTCAAGACCGGCTGCAAGGTCACGCTGGTCACGCCGTCGAACCTGGTGTCGGAATGGACGCTGAACACGCTTGAGCAAAAGCGCATCCAGTCGCGCATGATCGAGCTGGGCGTCACCATCATCACCGCGCAGGGCGTGACGGCGGTCGGGCCCAGGGGCGTGACGCTCGGCTGCACCTTCACCGCCCGCGCGCGCGAGGTTGCGTGCGAGGCGGTGGTGCTGGTGACATCGCGGCTGCCGGACGATAGGCTCTGGCATGATCTGAAGGCCCGCGAAGGCGAATGGGCGACCGCCGGCATCCGGTCGATCGAGCGGATCGGCGATGCCGACGCCCCTGCCCCCATCGCCTGGGCCACCTACGCCGGCCACCGCTTCGCGCGCGAGCTCGACCAGCCCGACCGGGGCGACGCGCTCAGCTTCCGCCGTGAAGTCACCGAACTCGCACCCTGGGATGTGAGTGCATGACATTGGCCGCACAGAAGGCGGAAGCCGCCGCAAACGCTGCCGTCGACCTGCCGGATGTGCGCAAGACCGATGGCCGCGGCGCTAGCGCGGTCGAGGCGCTGCCACGCTCCTCGGCCCCTCGGGCTGCGGCAAGACCAGGCTTTTGCGCACGCTCGCGGGGTTCGAGCATATCTCGGGCGGAACGATCCGGCTGTGCGGCCAGGACATCGCCGACATGCCCGCCCACAAGGGCCCGGTGAACACGGTCTTTCAGCACATGACGATCGCGAAGGACGTGGCCTAAGGGCTGAAGCGGCTGCGCGGGCGGGCGGCAAAGATCAAGGCGACGGCGGCCGAGATGCTGCGCCTTGTGAAGATGGAGCACTTCGCCGACCGGTTGCCGACGCAGCAGTCGGGCAGCCAGCAGCGGCACCACCTTCATCTTCGTCGCCCACGACCAGGACAAGGCCCTGTCGATGAGCGACCGCATCGCCGTCATGTCCGACGGCCAGGTGCGGCAGGTCGGCACGCCGGCCGAGATCTACGAAGATCCCGCCAACCGCTTCGTCGCGGGCTTCGTGGGCGACGCGAACGTCATCGGTGCGAAGGTCATCGCGCGGACGGGGACCGAGGCGGAGTGCCGGACCGATGGCGGCCTGACGCTGAAGGCCGATGCCACGCGCGCGCGGTCGTGGCAGCGGTCGTGGCAGCGGTCGTGGCAGCGGTCATTGCCACCATCCACGGGTCCGACAAGTTCATGACCGAAGAGCTGCGGACGGCGCCCGGGGTCAATCCGCCTGATCGGCCGGGTCTGGACGAACGTCCTGCGCTGAGCCACCGCCCGGTCGCCACGGCGGCCGGGACGACCCCAGAAAAAGAAACGCGCGCCGGAAGGCGCGCGAGGATCACGAGGGTAATGGTGGGTGATAAGAGATTTGAACTCCTGACATCTTCGATGTGAACGAAGCGCTCTACCACTGAGCTAATCACCCGCTGGTCGGCGAGATAAAGCTATTCGTCGGCCACCGCAAGGTCTTCGTAGCGCCCCGACTTGGGGTTTTTTCCCGCCGCCACCTCGCCCGGCCGACGCAGGCGCAGGGTCAGGCTGCCGCCCTCGCCCGCGCCTTTCGCGCGGGTCACGCGCAGGCGTCCGAGGGGCGGCAGGTTCAGCGTGTCGCCCCGGTCGAGCGCCAGCCCCAGGGCTTCGAGCGTCGCCTCGACCAGGGTCCTGGCAGCGGCGCGCGGGGTGCCGGCTGCCTCGGCCACCTCGTCGATCAGGTCGCGGAGTTTCAGGACGGGCGTCGCGCTGGCGGCCTCGGCCTTGGCCGGCGCGGACTTGGCCGAGGCCTTTACTTGGGACTTCGCCGAGGACTTCGGCTTGGCTGCGGCCTTGGCGCCCTTGGCGGCGGTCTTGCCCGGGGCCTTTGCCGCCGCCCTGGCGGATTTCTTCGCGGGCTTCGGCTTGGCTTCGACAGCGGGTCGGTCGGACCGGTCGTCGGCGGCGGAACGGGGCGGCATCTGTGGGGGGCCCTTTCTAGGTGTGCCCCCTACCCTATGGCCAAAACCCGCTCGCTGGCAAATCCCGCCCGTTGGCCTTCGCAAACGAAAAGGCGCGCCCCTTCCGGAGTGCGCCTTTGCCTTTCACTCGCCTGACCTCAGTGCGTGACCGAGGGCGCGTCAGTATCGGCCGGCTTGGACGTCTTGGCCGGTTCGTCCGGCTCTTCGATCCAGTCGATCGGCTCTGGCTGGCGCACCAGCGCGCGGGCCAGGACTTCGCGGACGTGGGTGACGGGCACGATCTCGAGGCCCGCCTTCACGTTGTCCGGGATCTCCGGCAGGTCGCGGGCGTTCTCCTCGGGGATGAACACCGTCTTGATGCCACCCCGAAGCGCCGCCAGCAGCTTCTCTTTCAGCCCGCCGATCGCCGAGGCGTTGCCGCGAAGCGTGACCTCGCCGGTCATGGCGATGTCCTTGCGGACCGGGATCCCGGTCAGGACCGAGACGATCGCCGTGACCATGGCCAGACCCGCGGACGGGCCGTCCTTGGGCGTGGCGCCATCAGGCACGTGGACGTGGATGTCGCTCTTCTCGAATACCGTCGGCTTCACCCCCAGTTCGGGGCTGACCGAGCGGACATAGCTGACCGCGGCCTCGATCGATTCCTTCATCACGTCGCCGAGCTTGCCGGTCGTCTTCATCCGCCCCTTGCCGGGCAGACGCAGCGCCTCGATCTGCAGAAGATCGCCGCCGACCGAGGTCCAGGCCAGACCCGTCACCACGCCGACCTGGTCCTCTTTCTCGGCCAGGCCGTAGCGGAAGCGCTTGACGCCCAGAAGTTCCTCGAGCCGGTCGGGGGTCACCACGACCTTGTCCGTCTCTTTCTTGAGGATCTTCGTCAGCGCCTTGCGGGCCAGTTTCGAGATTTCGCGCTCCAGGCTCCGCACCCCGGCTTCGCGGGTGTAGGTCCGGATCATCTCGTTCAGGGCCTCGTCCGCAATCGCGAACTCGCCCTTCTTCAGGCCGTGGTTCTTGATCTGCTTGTCGATCAGGTGCCCCTTCGCAATCTCGCGCTTTTCGTCTTCCGTGTAGCCGGACAGCGGAATGATCTCCATCCGGTCCAGAAGCGGACCCGGCATGTTGTAGCTGTTGGCCGTGGTCAGGAACATGACGTTCGACAGGTCATATTCCACTTCCAGATAGTGGTCGACGAAGGTCGCGTTCTGTTCGGGGTCCAGCACCTCGAGCATGGCCGACGCCGGGTCGCCCCGGAAATCCTGCCCCATCTTGTCGATTTCGTCCAAGAGGATGAGCGGGTTCGTGGTCTTGGCCTTCTTCAGCGCCTGGATGATCTTGCCGGGCATCGAGCCGATGTAGGTCCGACGGTGGCCACGGATCTCAGACTCGTCCCGGACGCCGCCGAGCGAGATGCGGATGAACTCGCGCCCCGTGGCTTTCGCCACCGACTTGCCAAGCGAGGTCTTGCCGACGCCCGGAGGGCCGACGAGGCAAAGGATCGGGCCCTTCAGCTTGTCGGACCGCGACTGCACCGCGAGGTACTCGACGATGCGTTCCTTGACCTTTTCCAGCCCGTAGTGATCGGCGTCGAGCACCGCCTGGGCCGCCCGAAGATCCTTCTTCACGCGGCTCTTGATGCCCCACGGCAGGCTCAGGAGCCAGTCGAGGTAGTTGCGGCTGACCGTCGCTTCGGCAGATTGCGGCGACATCGAGCGCAGCTTCTTCAGCTCGCCCTCGGCCTTCTCGCGCGCCTCTTTGGAGAACTTGGTCTTGGCGACCTTCTCGGCCAGCTCGTCAAGCTCGTTCTGGCCTTCCTCGCCGTCGCCAAGCTCCTTCTGAATGGCCTTCATCTGCTCATTCAGATAGTACTCGCGCTGGGTCTTCTCCATCTGCGTCTTGACGCGGCTCTTGATCTTCTTCTCGACCTGCAGGACCGAGATTTCGCCCTGCATCAGGCCATAGACCTTCTCAAGCCGTTCGCCGACGTCGAGCGTTTCCAGAAGGTCCTGCTTCTGGCCCACGTCGACCGACAGGTGCCCGGACACGAGGTCGGCCAGCTTCGGCGCCTCGCGCGTTTCGGCAATGGCCGACAGGGCGTCATCGGGGACGTTCTTGCGGATCTTGGCGTATTTCTCGAACTCGTCGGCGACCGTGCGCACCAAGGCGGCCACGGTTTCCGGCTGGCCGGGCGCTTCGTCCAGGGGTTCGGCCGTCGCCTCGAAGAAGGCGGCGTTCTCGACAAACCCCGTGATCCGCACGCGCGAGCGGCCCTCGACCAGCACTTTCACGGTGCCGTCGGGAAGCTTCAGCAGTTGCAGCACATTGGCCAGGACGCCGGTGCGGTAGATGCCGTCGGTCTTCGGGTCATCGACCGTGGGGTCGACCTGCGAGGACAGAAGGATCTGGCGGTCGTCCTGCATGACTTCCTCGAGCGCGCGAACCGACTTTTCGCGCCCGACGAAGAGCGGCACGATCATGTGGGGGAAAACCACGATGTCGCGCAGCGGCAGAACCGGATAGGTCTGGGTGTCGGTCTGGGTCATCACTTGTCCTTTCTGGCAGGAAAGCACCGGCCCCGGTCATCGGCGGCACTTGGCTTTCCCCGCATCTGGACCCTTAGATAAGGGGCTCTGCTCCGAGGTTCAACAGGGCGGACAAAGCGGATGACACGGCACCGCCGATCGCGCCGTTAGCGGCAACAGTGGCGGGCCCGCGCGGCGGGCCTCAATGGGCCGTCATCAATGCCGGATCGAAGGGCGCGTGGCGTTCGGCCGGCATGGCCAGGACCGCATAGCGCCGCCCGTCGCCCAGATTGTCGTAGGGCGTGCCGATCCGGTCGGCCTGCCAGCCAAGGCGCCTCAGCGCGCGCACCAGTGGCAGGGGCGACAGCGACATGAGGCTTGTGGCGCCATGGGCGCGGGCGACGGCGGCCAGCCCCTCGACGATCAGCGACAGGCATTCGCTGCGCGCCTCGGCGGTCGCCAGGTCCTCGTCGATCACCAGGCGGGTGCATTCCCAGACGCGCGGTGTGCGGATGTCGGTCGCCAGCACGTCGGGCGGGATGTCGGGCAGCTGGCCCCGAAGCGCATCGCGCAGCATGTAGCTGTGCGCCCCCCAGGCCGAGGTCGTCGGCATGCAGCGCGCGCCGCCGATCACCCGGCCTTCGGACAGGACCAGCGCGTAATGGGCCAGCGGGTTGTCATACTGGTCCATCTCGACCGCCTCGTCATGGGGAATGTCCCAGCCGAGCGCATCGACGAAATGGCGTTTCCTCAGGCGCAGATAGTCGAAGAACGCGCTGCCGTGGCAGTGTAGCCCGGTCAGCGGGAAGGTGATGGCGTGCATGGCATCCTCCGCTTTGTCCCGGACAGGGTTAAGCGGAAATGGTTTACGCGAGGTTCAGAGGCGGCGCGGACCGTCAACCATTCCGTCACTCCTCCTGCGGCGGCGGCACCAGCGCGCCATGAAGCCAGGCCAGCCGCGCCGCCAGAAGCTCTGCCTCGTCCTTCGTGAAGGGCCGGTCGGCGCGGGCAAAGGTCGCAAGGCTGCGCCGGCCCGCGTCGTCGGCATGGCTCACCGCCAGGCCATGGGTCAGGCCGTGACGGGCGGCGTCGGCCAGGATGCCTTGCGGATCGTCGAGCGGAATGTCGGACCAGCGCAGCCAGCCCTCGTTCGCGTGCAGCCAGCGCATGACCGGGTCGCCCAGCATGTAGTTCGACCGGGTGTAGTGATCGACCCAGTGGCTTGGCAGCGCATTGTGCTCGGCCACGGGGAAGGCAAATCCCAGATGCAGGGCGATGAAGTAGCCCCCCGGCGAAAGGCGCGAAAACTCGCCGGCCTGCGGGGCGTCGACTGCGGGCAGCGATCCGGCGATCTTCTGAGTCAAGCCTTTGCAATCCGCTATTGGTTGTGCATCATCCGTATGCCATGGGCCCGTCACATTGCAAGGGCCGCACTGTCATGGTTCGGACCCGTATCGGGGGTCGGGTGGGTATCAGTAGAAGGGCAAGTGCGCCTGGGACCTATCGGACGAAAGGCAAGGACAGGTGCGGGTAGAGCCGGACGACCTTCTGCGGCGGATGCGGGGGCGCAGTCCTGCCGGTTTTGCCATCGCGCTTCACGTCAGCTTCACCACGCCGCGCTACCTGCTGCAGGCCTATGACGCCGGCTGGCTCGAGGTCTATTCGCGCAAAGGTTACGTGATGGTCGATCCGACCGTGCGCTGGGGCTTTCAGAACGAAGGCTCCGCGCGGTGGAGCGCGCTTGGCCTCGACGATCCCGAGGGCGTCCTTGCCGCAGCGGCCACTCAGGGCATGCCCTATGGCGTCTCGATGGCGACGACCGAGGGCGGCTCGCGCTCGATGGCCAGCTTCGCCCATTCGACGCGCGAGATGTCGGACCTCGACGTGGCCGCCCTCTGGGCCGATTTCCGCGAGTTGCATCGGGCGACGCACGGGACCGACCGGCTCGCGCCAGAGATGCACGAGGCGCTCCGGCAGATGTCGATCTTCCTGACCCACGCCTGACCGACCCTGACCGACCCTGACCCACTCATGACTGGCCGGGCCTGTCACAAGGGCGGAATATCGCCCCCGGCGCGGGTCGAGTGGAAGTCGGCGACGAAGGCGTCGAGCCGGCCTTCGGCGACCGCCCCGCGCAGGCCCGCCATCAGTTCCTGGAAATAGTGCAGGTTGTGCCAGGTCAGAAGCATCGAGGCGATGATCTCGCCCGAGCGCACGACATGGTGCAGGTAGGCGCGCGAGTAGGTGCGGCAGGCCGGGCAAGTGCAGGCCTCGTCCAGGGGGCGCGGGTCGTCGGCGTGGCGGGCGTTCTTGATGTTGACCTGGCCGCGCCGCGTCCAGGCCTGCCCGGTGCGCCCGGAGCGCGAGGGCAGGACGCAGTCCATCATGTCGATGCCGCGCTGGACGGCGCCGACGATGTCGTCGGGCTTGCCGACGCCCATCAGGTAGCGTGGCCGGTCGGCGGGCAGGAAGCCCGGCGCATAGTCGAGGACGGAAAACATCGTCTCCTGCCCCTCGCCGACCGCAAGGCCGCCGATGGCATAGCCGTCAAAGCCGATGCCGCGAAGCGCCTCGGCCGATTCCTCGCGCAGCGCGCGGTTGTCGCCGCCTTGCATGATGCCGAAAAGCGCATGGCCCGGCCGGTCGCCGAAGGCCACGCGCGACCGTTCCGCCCACCGCATCGACAGCCGCATGGACTGGGCAAGCCGCGCCTCGTCCGCAGGCAGCGCCGGGCATTCGTCGAAACACATCACGATGTCCGAACCCAGAAGGCGCTGGATCTCCATGCTGCGTTCGGGCGTCAGCATGTGGGTCGAGCCGTCGATGTGGGACCGGAAGCGCACGCCCTCTTCCGTCAGCTTCCTGAGTTCGGCCAGCGACATGACCTGGAAGCCGCCCGAATCGGTCAGGATCGGCCGTTCCCAGTTCATGAAGCGGTGCAGGCCGCCAAGGCGCGCGATGCGCTCGGCCGTGGGGCGCAGCATCAAATGGTAGGTGTTGCCCAGAAGTATGTCGGCCCCGGTCGCGCGCACGCTGTCGGGCAGCATGGCCTTCACCGTCCCGGCCGTGCCCACGGGCATGAAGGCAGGCGTGCGGATCTCGCCCCTTGGGGTCGAGATGGTGCCGGTGCGGGCGGCGCCGTCGGTGGCTTGGACTTGGAACGAGAAGCGCTGGGTCATGGGGCGGGCTTCTACCCGAGCGGCGGGGCGGGCGAAAGGCTTGTGGGCGCGCGCCCGGGGTGCGACACAGGCGGCCATGAGCAAGAGTGCAAGCTTCACCTGCACCGACTGCGGTGCTGTCCACAAGAAATGGGCGGGGCGCTGCGATGCCTGCGGCGCCTGGAATTCCATCGTCGAAGAGGCGCCCCTGTCGTCCGGGCCGCCGTCGAAGGCCCTTGGCACCGCGCGGGGGCGCAAGGTCGAGCTGACGAGCCTTGCGACCGAAGAGGCGCCGCCACCGCGCATCCTGTCGGGCATGGCCGAGCTTGACCGCGTCCTGGGCGGTGGCCTCGTCCCGGCCTCGGCGATCCTGGTCGGCGGCGATCCGGGGATCGGCAAATCCACGCTTCTTCTGCAAGCTGCGGCACGCTTCGCGCGGGGCGGCCATCGAGCGATTTACCTGTCGGGCGAAGAGGCGTCGGCGCAGGTGCGGATGCGCGCGCAACGGCTCGGCCTGGCCGATGCGCCGGTCCAGCTGGGCGCCGAGACGAACCTGCGCGACATCCTGACGACGCTCGATGCCGAACGGCCCGACCTTGCGATCATCGATTCGATCCAGACGCTCTGGGCCGACATGGTCGAAGCGGCTCCGGGGTCCGTCGCGCAGGTCCGTGCGGCGGTGCACGAGCTTGTGTCATTCGCCAAGCGGCGAGGCACGGCGGTGATCCTGGTCGGCCACGTGACGAAAGAGGGCCAGATCGCCGGCCCCCGCGTCGTCGAGCACATGGTCGACACGGTCCTTTATTTCGAGGGCGAGCGCGGCCACCAGTTCCGCATCCTGCGCGCGGTCAAGAACCGCTTCGGTCCGGCGGACGAGATCGGCGTCTTCGAGATGACCGGCTCGGGTCTGGCAGAGGTCGCGAACCCATCAGCGCTGTTCCTGTCGGAACGCGGCAAGGCCGCACCCGGATCGGCGGTCTTTGCCGGGATCGAGGGCACGCGGCCGGTCCTGACCGAGATTCAGGCGCTGGTCACGCCCTCGCCCCTCGGGACGCCCCGGCGCACGGTCGTCGGGCTCGACGGCGGGCGGCTTTCGACCATCCTCGCGGTCCTCGAGGCGCGCTGCGGCATTCCCTTTGCCGGCATGGACGTGTTCCTGAACGTCGCGGGCGGCATGCGGGTCAATGAACCCGCCGCCGACCTGGCCGTCGCGGCCGCCCTTCTGTCGGCGCGTGAGGATGTGGCACTTCCGCCAGACATGGTGATCTTCGGCGAGATTTCTCTCTCCGGCGCGCTGCGTCCGGTGGGACAGACCGAAAACAGGTTGAAAGAAGCGCAAAAACTTGGTTTCAAACGGGCCATTGCGCCCGACCGGACGCAGGCCGAGGGAGGTGACGGCATGCGCATCGACAAGATGCCGGACCTCGTGACCTTCGTCGGCGATCTGTTCGCGGCCGGGTGACGGCAGGGAGTTGTCAATGCAAAGCTTTACTGTCGTCGATATCGGCGTCCTGGTCATCGTGCTGGTGTCAGCCATCCTGGCCTACAGCCGGGGTGTCACGCGCGAGATCTTCGCGATCCTGGGCTGGGTCGCGGCGGCCGCACTCGCCTTCATGTTCGCGCGGCCTGCCGCACCGATGGTCAAGCAGATCCCGGTCCTCGACAAGTTCCTGGGCGACAATTGCGAGCTGGCGATCATCGCGGGCTTCTTCGCCGTCTTTGCCGTGGCTCTGATCCTCGCCTCGATCTTCACGCCGCTCTTTTCCTCCTTCATCCAGCGGTCGGCGCTCTCCGGCGTCGATCAGGGGCTCGGGTTCCTCTTCGGCGTGGTGCGGGGCGTGGCGCTCGTCGCGATCGCGCTCGTCCTTTACAACCGGCTCCTGTCTGACGCGGCGGTGCCCGCGATCGACAATTCTCGCTCGGCTGCCGTCCTTGCCTCGCTCGAGGGCAAGATCGCCGACCAGATCCCCTCCGACGCGCCCGGCTGGCTTGCGGGGCGCTACAGCGCGCTTGTCGGCACCTGCGGCGGCGCGGCGCCCGGCGGCGTGC
>CAMFGW010000046.1 GCA_945952025.1 uncultured Paracoccaceae bacterium | reverse complement strand
GTCCCCGCCGGTGGCCCAAAGCCACCGGCCAGCGCCCGCCCCGCCATCGGCGGGCACTACCGCACCCACCGGGGCAGGCGCTGGCCTGCGACAGTTCATGACATTGGCGGTCCAGCGGAACCGTTCCCACACGGGCGGGGGAAACGCGGGTCGCGTTTCCTGATCCCGCCCGGCCCGGCGTTCGGGATTGGCGGCCAAGCCGTCCCCTATGGCCCGCACCGGCATGGCGCCGGAGGATGCCCCGGACGTGGGCGGGGGCGCGCGCGATCCGCCGGGCTCACGCCTCGACGACCAGCCCCTCGACCTCGTTACCCGGCGCGGCCTCGCCATGAAGGGCGAGCCAGCGTTCGGCGTCGAGCGCGGCCATGCAGCCCATGCCGGCGCTGGTGATCGCCTGGCGGTAGACGCCGTCGGTCAGGTCGCCCGCCGCAAAGACGCCCGGGACCGAGGTTTCGGTCGAGCCGGGGCGCACCTTCACATAGCCGTCGACGTAAAGGTCGACCTGGCCCTTCACCAGGTCCGAGGCCGGCGCATGGCCGATCGCGACGAAGAAGCCCGCGCAGGGCACGACGCGCTCGTCCCCGGTCTTGATGTCGCTGATGCGCACGCCGGTCACGCCCGAACCGCCGGGCTCGCCCAGAACTTCCTCGACCAGGGCGTTCCAGATGACCTCGATCTTCGGATGCTTGAACAGGCGGTCCTGCATGATCTTCTCGGCGCGCAGGCTGTCGCGGCGATGGATCAGCGTGACCTTGGTGGCGAAGTTCGTCAGGAACAGGGCCTCTTCGACCGCCGTGTTGCCGCCGCCGATCACCACGATTTCCTTGCCCCGGTAGAAGAAGCCGTCGCAGGTCGCACAGGCCGAGACGCCAAAGCCCTTCAGCGCCTCTTCCGACGGCAGGCCGAGCCATTTGGCCTGGGCGCCGGTCGCAAGGATCAGCGCGTCGGCCAGGTAGATGGTGCCGTCGTCGCCCACCGCCTTGAAGGGGCGCGTGGACAGGTCGACCGAGGCGATGATGTCGTTCACCACCTCGGTCCCCATGACGCGGGCGTGGTCCTCCATCCGCATCATCAGGTGCGGGCCCTCGACGCGGCTGTCGCCGGGCCAGTTTTCCACGTCGGTCGTGATGGTCAGCTGGCCGCCCGGTTGCAGGCCCTGGACAAGTATCGGCTTCAGCATGGCGCGGGCGCCGTAGACCGCGGCGGTGTAGCCCGCCGGGCCCGAACCGATGATGAGAAGCCTTGTCTTGCGCGTCTTGGTCATGTCATCCCCGTCTGGGCCCCGGTTCGGGCCCCGCTTCGGACATGGATATAGACCGGGCAACCGGGCTGTAAAAGGGTAGGCGGGCGGCGCGCGCTCCGTCAAAGGCGCCCGAAGGCAAGTCGCGAAATATTATTGCGCAAATCGGGGCGCGGCGGTAATTTGCCGCGACATTCTGAGGAGCGCTCCATGGCCGGCCACAAGCTCGACGAGATCGACCGCAAGATCCTTGCGGAATTGCAGGCCGACGGGCGGATGACCAATGTCGAACTGGCGGGCCGGGTGGGAATCTCGGCGCCGCCAAGCTTGCGCCGGGTCCGCACGCTTGAGGAAAGCGACTATATCCGCGGCTATCATGCCGACGTGAACCCCCGCCTTCTGGGGTTCGAGGTGCATGTCTTCGCCATGGTCGGCCTCAGCAGCCAGGCCGAAACCGACCTTGGCGCCTTCGAGGCGCGCTGCAAGGACTGGCCGCTCGTGCGCGAGTGCCACATGCTGAACGGCGAGATCGACTTCATCCTGAAATGCGTGGCGCCGGACCTGTCGACCTTCCAGTCGTTCCTGACGGGCGAGCTGACCTCGGCGCCGAATGTCGCGTCGGTCAAGACGAGCCTTGTCATCCGCTGCGCCAAGGACGAGCCGGGCGTGCCCTTCGACGTGCTCGAGGCGCGGATTTCGCGGCTGGGCTAAGGCACCCCGCCAACGAAACCGCGCCCCTGCAACCCGACCGCGCCCCCCGGTCCCGAAGGATCGGCGCATCAGGCTAGATGCGGCTGATCAGGCCGCCAGAACTTCCTGCGCCTCGTCGAGCGACAGGCGGGCATGCGCCAGGGGGCCGAAGTCGGCAAGGCCCTGGAACATCGGGAACAGCGCCACGAACATGGCCTGAAGCTCGATGTCGATCTTGGCGGCGAAGTCGCGGCCGGGGTGGAAGCTTTCGACCTCGATCCCCGCGCAGGCGATGGTGGCGTGGTGACAAAGGACGACGTGGTAGACCGTGACCGGTGCGACCGGGTGGATCGCGACGATCGCCTCGCCATCCACCAGAGCGGTGGCCGGGACGGAGGTGCGGTTCGAGCCGCCGCGCGCCCAGCGGCCGCCGGACAGGGCGAGCCGGGCGTTCGGGCCGAGCATCAGGTCGGGCATCGGGCGCCCCTCGCCGAAGGCGTCGCCGGTGACGCGCGTCAGGGGCGCGCTTTCCAGCCCCGGCACGCTGCCCGAGGGGTAGACGGTCATCGCGCCGATCCAGAGGACCGTGGCGCCCCGGCCGTCGGCGGTCGCGACGCGCTGGCCGGGCTCCATGTCCTCGATCGCGATCAGTCCGCTCTCGGTTTCGATAAGGGTGCCGCGCGCGATGGCGCCGAACGCCTCCTCGAACTGCGGCAGGGCGGGTGCGGAGCGGCTGGCGGACTGGATCTGACCCGCGTCGTCGAGCCAGGTGACCTCGACGCGGCGGGTCTTGAATGTAGGGCGGGGTGGACGCGGTGCGGGCTTGGCGCCGCGCGGCAGGAAAGGCAGGGGGGCGGGCGCCTTGCGGGGCGCGGGCGTCAGGGCGCCGGCTGGCAGAAGCGACGAGACATGGGGAACCGGTGCCGCGGATTGCGGGAGGGAATGCATCATGGAAATGGCCTTTCAAGAAAGTCCGTTGGGCAAAACGCCCCAAAAAGGCAGGCAAACGTAAAACGGGTCAAAACGCACGGCCCTGAAATTGGGCCGGTAGGCGACCTTTGGCCGACGGGACGGCCGCTGTCAAATTCTGGCGCCCATTGCGGCCCCTGCCGGTCCAGAGCCGGGGTCGCACCCCACTTTGTGACCCCTGCCGCAACAATTCGCCAAATCCGGGGTCTGTCAACGTCGTGACGTTGCGTCTTTGGGGCGAATCGGGCGCTAGAGCCGAATCGCCGCAATAAGACGGCCATAGTCCGCTTCGGCCCGGTGGGTGGTGCGGCGGTAGGAAAAGAATCGCTCCGGGTCGGAATAGGTGCAGTGCCCGGTCCAGCGCGCGCGGGTGACGCCCGCCCGGGCAAGGCGGTTCAGGCCGTAGGCGGGCAGGTCGAACTGGAAGTGACCGGGCGCGCCGAGGGTGAAGAAGGCCGCGGCGGCGGGGTCGTCGGCCAGGGTGGCGTCGCGGAAGTCGGCGCCGACCTCGTAGGCGGCGGGGCCGATGGTCGGGCCGATGACCGCGAGGATGCGTGCGGGCCGCGCGCCGAGGGCGGCCATGGCCGCGACCGCCGCCTCGATCACGCCCGCCCTTGTCCCACGCGAGCCGGCATGCGCCGCGCCGATGACGCCGGCCCGGGGGTCGGCAAAAAGGATCGGCTGGCAATCGGCGGTGAGCACGGTCAGGGCCACGCCGGGCGCGTCCGTTACCAGCGCGTCCGCCCTGGGCCGCTCGCCGGGCCAGCCGGACCAGTCCGCGCCGATGGTCACGACGCTCGCCGAGTGGACCTGGTTGACGCCTGCGAGCCTGTCGGACGTCAGCCCGAGCGCCGTGGCCGCACGGCTCCGGTTCAAGGCGACCGCCGCCGCCTGGTCGGACGAGCCCTGACCACAGTTCAGCCCGGCGAAGATGCCTGAGGAGGCGCCGCCTCTGCGCGTGAAGAAGCCGTGGCGGACGGGCGCCAGTTCGGGGGCGGTCACGATCTCCAGGGTGGCGGTCACGCGCGATGCTCCGGGGGACGGGTCAGTCCGGCCGGGACGGCTGTGCCCGGCGGATGGCAGGCGATTACCTTGAAGAGGTCGCCCATCTGGCCGGGTGCGGTCAAGCGGGTAAATGCGGCCCGGTGGTTCGCGAGTGCCGGGCCGGCCAGGCGGGCGGCGAGCCGTTCGGTCCGTTCGGCCAGGCCGAGGCGCAGGAGCCATGTGCCCTGACGCTCCATCGCCGTGACCGCCGCGCCCCCGGCGGCGAAGGCGCGGGCCAGCGCCTCGAAGTCGACATGCGCGGTCAGGTCGGCCTCGCCCGGTGCGGCGAGCGGATCGGCCGCCCGATGTGCGGCGACGGCCTGCAGCGTGTCGCCGAGCGAGCGCCAGTGGCCATAGTCGATGGCGACTGCGACGCCGCCCCGCCGGGCGATGGTGGCCGCGAGCGGCGTCGCGATGGCGGGCAGGGCGGGGCACAGCTCGACTAGGCCGCCCTCGGCCGTGTCGGCCAGCCGGTGGTCCAGTGCGGTGACCGGGCCTGCGGGCGACAGGCCCCAGATCAGGCTGCCTTCGGGCGACAGGCCCAGCTGACGCTCGGCCCAGCCCGCGCCCTGCCGCACGAACTGGCGGATCGGCAGGGCGTCGAAGAACTCGTTGGCGATCAGGAAAAGGGGGGCGTCGGGCAGGCTGGCCGGATCGTCGTGCCAGGTCACCCCGAGCCCCGCCAGGGCGTCGCGCTGGCGGGCGCGGAGCGTCGGGGACTGTTCCACCAGATGCAGGCGCGCGGCGGCATTAAAGCCCGGCACCCGCGCCGTCGCCCGCCAGGCATCGGCCATGAGCGTGCCGCGTCCAGGGCCAAGCTCTGCCAGCGTGAAGGGCGCGGGCGAGCCCTGGTCGAGCCAGGCCTGCGCCAGGCAAAGGCCCACCAGCTCGCCGAACATCTGGGTGATTTCGGGCGCGGTGATGAAGTCGCCGCCCGCGCCGAACGGGTCGCGCGTGGCGTAATAGCCGTGGGTCGGGTGCATCAGCGCCTCGGCCATGTAGTCCGACAAGGGCATCGGCCCCGTGGCCCGGATGCGCTCGGCCAGATGGCGGGCGAGGGGGGTCATGTGGGCGTGCGGCGCGCGCGGGCGATGAACCAGAGGCCGGCGGCCAGCATCGGCAGGCTCAGGAGCTGGCCCATCGACAGGCCCCAGACAGCACCACCGATGACATGGCCGAGCGGGTTCTCGGGCGTGATATATTGCGCGTCGGCCTGCCGGACGAGTTCGACCGTCAGGCGCGCGAGCGCATAGCCGGTCAGGAAGACCCCGGTCACGAGGCCCGGCCGCTTCAGGGCGCCGCCCCGGATCAAGAGCCACAGGATAAGCCCGAGGACCAGCCCCTCGAGCCCCGCTTCGTAAAGCTGGCTCGGGTGGCGGGCGCACAGGCCGGGCAGCGCCAGCATGCCGGGGCAGGCCTGCGCGGCTTCGCCCGGAAAGATCACGCCCCAGGGCAGGTCGGTCGGGCGGCCCCAAAGCTCGGCATTGATGAAGTTGGCGATGCGGCCGAGGAACAGGCCGATGGGCGCCACCGCCGCCATCGCGTCCGACACCTGCATCGGCGGAAAGCCGTTCCTGCGGCAGAACCAGAGGCCCGCGACCAGGACGCCCAGGAAGCCGCCGTGGAAGGACATGCCGCCTTCCCAGATCTTCAGGATGTCGCCCGGGTAGGCGAGGTATTGGCCGGGCTGGTAGAAGAGGACATAGCCGAGCCGCCCGCCGAGAAGGACGCCGAGGATGATGTAGGTCAGCAGGTCCTCGACCCGCGCGGGCGGCATGGGCGCCTGATCGCCGGGCCAGAGCGCGGGCCGCTCCGTCAGCCGCCGGATTACGAGCCAGCCAAGGACCAACCCGACCAGGTAGGCGAGCGCATACCAGCGCAGCGCGAAGGTATGGCCGAAGAGGTCGAGCGAAAAGACGTCCGGCGTGATCGGCGGAAAGGGAATGGCGGCGAGCATCCGGGCGGCTCCTTCGGCGGTTGGCGGTTGATGGGCCGGTTCGGGCGGTGAAGTCAACCGGGGCCGGGCCGGCGACGTCAACCGGGGCGACCTTGTGCCGGCGGGCGCCGAGCCGCATATAGGCGGCAACGGGCCTCCATCGGGGCGGCCCTCGCGGCAGGGGGGCGCCATGACCGGACCGAACAAGTTCCTTGACGACATGTCGAAGCTGATGACCAACGCCATGGGCGTCGCGCAGGGCGCGCGGACCGAGGCCGAGACGGCGATGAAGGGCTGGGTCGACCGCTGGCTGGCCGACCGCAACCTGGTCACGCGCGAAGAGTTCGACGCCGTGCGCGCCATGGCCCAGAAGGCACGCGAGGAAAACGAGGCGCTGAAGGAACGGCTGGAGGCGCTGGAGAAGGCGGCGGGGAAGAAGAAGGGGTAGGGGGATCGGCGAGCGGGACTCGCGGTCCTTCAAGTCCGGTTGGCAGGGGCCGTTGACCCTGCCATGCGAAGGCTTTGCCCTTTGTCCCGGCCGATGGACCCAAAGGCCATCGGCCAGCGCCCGCCCCGCCGATGGCGGGCGCTATACGCCCACCGGGGCAGGCCCCGGCCTTTGTTGATCTGTGACACGGACGGTCCAGCGGCGACGTTCCTACACGGCCGGGGGAAACGCCATGCGTTTCCTGTTCCCGTCCAGGCTCAACCCATGTGACTGCTGCCACTCACTCTATCGAAAATCGGGAAATTGGTCGGAGCGAGAGGATTCGAACCTCCGACCCCCTGCTCCCGAAGCAGGTGCGCTACCAGGCTGCGCTACGCTCCGACCGTGGGGGGCGGGTTACAGGGTTGCAGCAGGGTTGGCAAGGGGGGATGGCGCGCCGTCCGCTCACTCGTCGCCGCCGGAAAGAAGGCGCTGGATGAGGCGGGGGCGGGGCTGGGTCGGCAGGTCGTTGCGCGGGCTCGCATCGGTCGCGGGGCGGGTCGCCGAACGGCCCGGCGACGCTTCCCGCATCAGGATGTAGAGGCCGGACGCGATGACCACCGTGGCGCCGATCAGCGTCTGCTTGTCGGGCCATTCGTTGAAGAAGAGGGCCCCGTAAAGGATTGCCCAAAGGATCTGGCTGTATTGCATGGGTGCCACGACACCCGCATCAGCAGAACGGTAGGCCAGGATCGACAGGAGCGTGCCGCCGAGGCCGAGCACGGCGATGATCGCCATGAGGCCGAGGTCGAGGCCGCTCATCGGGCGGTAGACCAGGGGCAGGGTCGCGCCCATGATCGCGATATTGGCAAGGATCGGGTAGAGAAGCAGCACCACCGGCCGCTCGCTGTCGCCGACCTTGCGCACCGACAGGACCGCAAGCGCGCCCGCGAGTGCCGAGACGAGCGCCGCGAGGTGGCCCAGTGCCAGCGGCGCGCCGGTTGGCCGAAGGACGATCATCACCCCGACCAGCCCGACGATGACCGCCGTCCACCGCCGCGCCCGCACCTTCTCGCCCAGGATAGGGATCGACAGGACGGTGACCAGAAGCGGCGTCGCAAAGAGGATGGCGTAGGTCTGGGCGAAGGGCAGCGTCGCGAAGGCGTAGAAGGCCAGGACCGCCGTCGCCACGAACGAAAGGGTGCGGACGGCAACCCAGCCGGGGTTCTTCGGCCGAAGCGATCCGCCGGACTGGTCGCGCAAAAGGACGACGACCAGAAGCGGGAAGCTGATGAGCGCGGAAAAGAACACGATCTGCATGGGCGTGAAGGTCACGCCCAGCACCTTCACGATCGCGTCGTGGGTCGAATAGAGCCCCATCGACATCAGCGACAGGAACGCCCCCCGCAGGTTGTGATTGGCCTTCATCGCCCGCACTCCAGGCTGTTACCGCTCGCGGTGCTTTGGGCGAACGGGCGGCGGAAGGCAAGGGCCGCTATTGCGACAGGGCGCGGACCGTGCGGTCGAGCTCTTCCTGCGAGAGCTGGCCGTCGCCGTCGAAGTCGAAAATGCTCAGGGGGAGAGCCCCGCGCCGTGGAGTATTCGCATCTGCCTGGGCTGCCACGACGGCCTTGATCTCGTCCCAGGACAGGATGTTGTTGCCGTCCTTGTCGCCGAGCAGGAAGAGTTCCGCAGTCCCGTTGCGGCTGTTTCGGACCAGAAGCGTGTCGGTCAGCTCTGCGCGGGTCACCGACCAGTCATTGTCCAGATCGGCGGAAAGGATTTGCTCCAGAAACCGGGCACGCATGGCCGCTGCGGGCTGCCGCTCGGTCGCGTTGATATTCAGAGGGAAGCGGCCGCGGGAGCCGATGCCAGACTGGCCTAGGACAAGCTGTCCAACAGTGTCTGGCCCGCCACCTGCCAGAGCCTGGCTTCCCATGCGGGCGAGCTGATCGAGCGCCCGCAGCGTCCCGGGCGTCGCCTCGGCCTTCTGCCGGATCGTTGCAAGGTCGGCGGCGGCGGAGTGATCGGTTTCGGCGAGCGCGGGGGCGGCGCAGACTGACGCGAGGGCGGTGGCAAGGGCAAGCGGAAAACGGAACATGGCACACCTTTGACTGGTCGGATCAGACCCGACCAGACACGGGGGGCATGGCAATTTCAAGGCGATCCTTTCGGCCGCGAAGCAACCAATAGGCTAGCCCCTTTGCGGCGCCTTCTGCATGAGCGGCATCAGGTCGGCCATTTCCGGGCCGGTCTCGCGACCCGTCAGGGCCTTTCTCAGCGGCAGGAACAGGGCGCGGCCCTTGCGGCCGGTCGCATCCTTCACGGCAGCGGTCCAGTTGGACCATGCGTCCGCACCATAGGGCGGGGGCGGCAGAAGGGGCAGCGCCTGATCGACGAAGGCCCGGTCCTCGTCGGCGACAAGGGGCACGGCCCCGTCACGGACAAGGGCCCACCAGCCGGCCAGCTCATCCAGCCTGGTGACATTCGCGCGCGTCGCCAGCCAGAAGCGTTCGGCCATGGCGTCCGGCACGCCGAGCGCCCGGATGCGGTCGGCAACGGCGCCGTAGGGCAGGTGGTGGTTGCGGTCGCGCGTCAGGGGCCAGAGGTCCTCTGCGTCGAACTTGGTGGGCGAGGCGCCGAAGGTCGACAGGTCGAACCCGTCGGCAATCTCGTCAAGCGACATCATCAGCTCGACCGGGCGCGAGGAGCCAAGCCGCGCCATCAGGCTCAGAAGCGCCTCTTTCGCCACGCCCGCCTCGCGCAGGTCGCGCAGCGCCAGCGTGCCAAGACGCTTGGACAGTTCCTCGCCCTTGGCGCCGGTCAGAAGCGAATGGTGCGCGAAGGCCGGGTGGCCCGCGCCCATGGCGTGCATGATCTGGATCTGGGTCGCGGTGTTCGTCACATGGTCCGCGCCGCGCACGATATGGGTCACGCCCATGTCGACGTCATCGACGGACGAGGCGAAGGTGTAAAGGATCTGGCCGTCGGCACGGATCAGCACGGGGTCAGAGACGGACGCAGTGTCGATCGAGACATCACCGAGGATGCCGTCGGTCCATTCCGTCCGCTTCTGGTCCAGAAGGAAGCGCCAGTAGGGCGCGCGCTCGGCGCGAAGCGCGTCACGCTCGGTGGGCGTCAGCCGCAGGCCGGACCGGTCGTAGACCGGCGGGCGGCCCATGTTCAGTTGCTTCTTGCGCTTGAGGTCCAGTTCGACCGGCGTCTCGAAGACCTCATAGAGCGCGTCCCGCCCGCGCAGCTCGTTCGCAACCGTGCGATAGCGGTCAAGCCGGTCGGACTGACGCTCGATCCGGTCCCAGTGCAGCCCGAGCCAGTCGAGATCCTCCATGATCCCGTCGGCATATTCCTTCTTCGACCGCTCCTGGTCCGTATCGTCCAGCCGCAGGATGAAGGTGCCGCCGGTCTTGCGGGCGATCAGGTAGTTCATCAGCGCGGTGCGCAGGTTGCCCACGTGGATGTAGCCGGTGGGCGAGGGGGCAAAACGGGTGACGGTCATGACGGGACTCCTCGGACAGTGATCCCCTCTCACAGGACCTTGCCGTTGTCCAGTTTTGCGCAATGGTTTGCCGTCAGCCCATCCGCCGAAGCCGCCAGAGCCGGCCACGCAGAAGCAGGATGAGGACCGACAGGAGGATGGCGCCGGCCAGTGTTAGGACCGTCGGCAAGAGGCCGACGCGCCCGGCGAACCAGCCGAGGATCGCGGTCCCGAGCGTTGCCAGCCCCCAATAGGCGGTCTGGTCGAGCGCGATCAGGACGCCCCGCTCGGCGCGGGGCGCGTCGCCAAGGTAGCGGCCATAGATCAGCGCCCTGCCGACGGAATTGCCGCCCAGAAGGAAGAGGATCATCAGGTAGAACCAGAAGTCCGGCACCAGGACCGACCCGACCAGCACCAGCGCGGCAATGGCCCAGATCAGCATCGCCCAGCGTCCGGGATGGCACGTCCGTGCCGCGAAGCGCACCGCGAGCGAGAAGGCCAGAATCGCACCGCACCAGCTGACGATGCCGGTCAGGCCGAAAAGGCCGCTCTGGTCCGGGAAGTGCTGGCGCATGATGAGCGGCTGGAAGATGTAGCCCGATGGCACGACGAACAGGCCAAGCATGATGCTGCCAAGGAAGATGTCGAGGCTTTCGGGGTGGGCGCGGAAATGCCGGGCCATGCGGCGCGGGGTTGGCCAGGCCTCTGCCGGGCGCGGGGCGGTTTCCGGCGGCGTGTGGCTGCGCAGCAGAAGGACGCTGAGGCCCATCAGAAGGCCGTTCGCCAGGAACCCGCCGACCGCCGACAGAAACGGCAGAAGAAGCGTCGCGGCATTTCCCGACAGCTTCGCCACATTGTGCACCGTCGCGGCGATCAGCGCATTGTCGGACGCCGGGCGCGGCGTCGCCTCGGGGATGAAGGTGTCGATGGCGTGGTTCGAGATGGCGCTGCGAAGGCCGCTCAGCAAGCAATAGGCCGCGAAAAGCCAGGGATGGAACCCGAAGGCCGGATCGGCCAGCCCGTAGAAGGCCAGCGTCAGGGCGAAAAGGCCGGTCGATGCCGCATAGCTTGCCCGCGCGCCGATGCGGTCGGTCAGGCTGCCGCCGAAAAGGGTGAGGGCCAGGAAAGGGGCTGAGTTGCAGCGCTTGGTAAAAGCCGATCTCCGCCGCCGAGAGGCGCGCGTGAAAGGCCATGTATCACATCATCAGGATGGTCTGGAAACCCTCGCCGGCGTGCCAGAAGCCGTAGGCCCAGAAATACCTGTTCCCCATCCCCAAGTGCGACCACCCCTTGCGCAACCTGCGGGGGCGCGGGGCCTCCGTGCGACATCGCCACTTTTACTGTCGGCCGGTTTGCCCATATGTCCAACTGAGACAGGAGAAGACAATGAATGATTGGCTGGGCCGCGCGGCCCCCGACCTTGATGCGATCGAAAACCTGGCGCGGGCGACGCTTGCCGACCTGCCGGCGCCCTTTGCCGAGCCTGCACGCTCGGTCCTGATCCGCACCGCCGATTTCGCGCCCGAGGAGCTTCTGGACGACATGGGGATCGAGGACCCGTTCGAGTTGACGGGGCTTTATGACGGCGTGCCGATGACGGAAAAGTCGGTGATGGACATGATGGACCGCCCCGACACGATCTGGCTTTTCCGCCGCCCGATCCTGGACGAATGGTCCGAGCGTGGGGACGTGACGCTCGGCCAGCTGGTCGCGCATGTGCTGATCCACGAGCTTGCGCATCATTTCGGCTGGACGGATGCCCAGATCGCCGAGATCGACCGCTGGTGGGAATAGGCCCCACACACCTGCGGCCCCGATTGTTCCGGAAATGAAGAAGGGGCGGGCGGATGGACCCGCCGCGCCCCCTCAAATGTTCGCTTCGTGCTCTCGCCTCAGGCGATGATCTTCTTGGTGACGCTCACCAGACGCGCGGCCTGCTTGGCGATGGCGGCCTTCTGTTCGTCGCCATACTTGCCTGCCGTCACCGAGGTGCCGTAGGGGTTGCCGCCGGCCTTGCCGAAGGCTTCATCCGTGTAGCCAGGCGCCACGATCAGGGCGCCCCAGTGCAGGAAGCTCGTGTAAAGCCCAAGGATCGTGGCTTCCTGGCCGCCGTGCGGGTTCATCGCCGAGGACATGGCCGTGACCGTCTTGTTCACCGTGCCGCCCTGCGACCAGACGCCGCCCAGCGTGTCGATGAAGGCACGCATCTGCGAGCTCGCGGCGCCGAAGCGGGTCGGGGTCGAGAAGATGTAGCCATCGGCCCATGCGATGTCGGCGGGGCTCGCCACCGGCAGATCGGCCTGGCGCGCGGCTTCGGCCTTCCAGCCGTCCTGGCTGTCGACCACGTCGCGGGGCGCGGTTTCGGCGACGCGCAGAAGGCGGACTTCGGCGCCGGCGGCGCGGGCGGCTTCGGCCGCGTCCTGGGCCATCACGTGGTTGGTGCCGTAGGTCGAATAGAAGATCACGGCAATCTTCGGTTTGCGGGTGTCGCTCATGGTCTTGTCCTTTGCTAATCGCTGACGCCTAGATAGGGCGCGCGGCCCCGTCCGTCAGTTCCGCACCAAGGCGCGGCGCCTGTGCAAATGTGCACGGATGGGGCCTTCGGCCGATCAGAAGCGCACCTCCGCCATGGTCGATCGGTCGTCAGAGGGCCAGGGCAGGACGGCCAGGTCACTTCGCGGGCCCTTTTCGCCGACGATCGCGGCCTTGACGACAGTCAGGCCCTTGGCGCGCGCGAAGGCGAAGTCGATGCGGTCGTGATGGTCGTCCGTGGCCTTCTCGTCGCCGCGCGCGGTCCAGGTGTAGACGGGTTTCGCCGCCGGGTCGGGCCGGCTGGGAAAAGGAAACGCGACCCGCGTTTCCGCCGGCCGTCGTGGGAACGGTGCCGCTGGACCCTTCGTGTCAAAGTTGAACATAGGCCGGCGCCTGCCCCGGAGGGCGCGGAAGCGCCCGCCATGGGCGGGGCGGGCGCCGGCCTGTAGCCTTTGAGCCACCGGCGGGGGCAGGGGGGAGGCCTTCGCATGGCAGGGTCAACGGCCCCTGCCAGCCCAGCCCGGAGGGGAGTCCAGTGCCGGTCCCCTCAGCCCTCGTCGCGCCAGCGGTTGACGATCGGGTAGCGGCGGTCGAGCCAGAAGGCCTTGGGCGTCAGCCGCACGCCAGGTGCGGACTGGAACCGCTTCCATTCCGCGCCATAGAGCAGCCCCTCGACCTTCTTCACCGTCTCGCGCTCGAACCCGGCCGCGACCACTTCAGCCACCGACTGGTCGCGCTCGATCAGCCGTTCGAGGATCGCGTCAAGGACCGGGTAGGGCGGCAGGCTGTCCTCGTCCTTCTGGTTGTCGCGCAGTTCGGCCGAGGGCGGCTTTTCGATGACGCGGGGGGGGATGACCTCGCCTGCCGGTCCCTTCATCCAGGGGCGGTGGTTCTCGTTCCGCCAGCGGCAGATGGTGAAGACGCGGGTCTTGTAGAGGTCTTTCAAGGGGTTATAGCCGCCCGCCATGTCGCCATAGATCGTGGCATAGCCGACCGCGACTTCCGACTTGTTGCCGGTCGTCAGAAGCATCTCGCCCATCTTGTTCGAGATCGCCATCAGAAGAAGCCCGCGCATCCGCGACTGGATGTTTTCCTCGGCAATGCCCCTAGGGCGGCCCTCGAACAGGGGGGCGAGCGCTGCCTCGACCGCGTCGCGGGGGCCTTCGATCGGCACGGTGTCAAGCCGGCAGCCAAGCGCGCGCGCCACCCCCGCCGCATCCTCGAGCGAGGATTGCGAGGTGTGATCGGACGGCAGCATGACGCAGCGCACGGCGTCCGGGCCAAGCGCATCGGTTGCGATGGCGGCGACAAGGGCGCTGTCGATGCCGCCCGACAGGCCCAGAAGGACTCGGGACAGGCCGCTCTTGCCCAGGTAGTCGCGCAAGGCGTCGACCATGGCGCGGTAGTCCTGTTCCCATTCGTCGGGCAGGGGCTCGACATCGGTGCGCTCTGCCGCCCAGCCTTTCGGGGTCCGGGTGAAGGTCAGATGGGTGATGGCCTCGTCGAAGACCGGCATCTGCAGGGCCAGCGCGCCGCCGGGGTTCAGCACGAATGACCCGCCGTCGAAGATCTGGTCGTCCTGCGCCCCCACCATGTTCAGATAGACGAGCGGCAACCCGGTCTCGACCATCCGCGCGACCATCAGGCCAACGCGCAGGTCATATTTGTTGCGGTAGTAGGGCGAGCCGTTCGGGACGAGCAGGATCTCGGCCCCCGTCTCGGCCAGGGTCTCGGCCACATCCTCGTGCCAGGCGTCCTCGCAGATCGGCGTGCCGATCCGCAGGGGTCCGATGCGGTAGGGGCCGGACACGTCGCCGGCGCTGAACTGGCGCACCTCGTCGAAGACGGTGTCGTTCGGCAGGTGGTGCTTCAGCACGCGGGCGGTGACCTTGCCACGCTCCATCACCCAATAGGCGTTATAGAGCCGCTCGCCGTCCCACCAGGGGCCGCCGATGCCGAGCGCGGGACCGTCGGCGCAGTCTTTCGCCAGCGCCTCGAGCGTCGCGATGGCGTCGCGGACGAAGGCGGGCTTCACGATCAGGTCGCGGGTCTGGTAGCCGGTGATGAACATCTCGGTCAGCGCCACCATGTCGGCCCCGGACTCGCGCCCCGCCTCCCAGGCGGCGCGGGCCTTGGCGGCGTTGGCGGCAAGCGCGCCCACTGTCGGGTTGAGTTGCGCGAGCGTCAGTCGGAAGCGGTCTGTCATGGTCTGTCCCGTTTGGTCGGCGCAGTCTAGCGGGGCGCGCGCCGAAGGGAAGAGCGGCCGGCGCGGCCGCCCCGCCGGCCGCCCCGCCAGCCGGTCTGCGGGCAGGTCTGCGCCTAGGCCGGGCTGTGCCCGTGTAGCATCGCCTTGCGCGCCGGGACCGGTCGGCCTAACTTGGCCGCGGTTTTGTCAGGGCCTTTTCTGGGTCCATCGAAGGGGCGGGCGATGACAGCGGAACGCACGGGCAGCAGGTGTATGCGGGCGGGTGCGGTCGCGCTGGTTCTGGCCGGGGCGCTCATGCCCCTTTGCGCCCCGGCGCAAGAGGTCGTGACGCGCCAGTATGACGATGGCGGCGTCTACGAGGGCACCTTCAAGGACGGCAAGCAACACGGGCATGGCGTCTACAAGCTGCCGAACGGCTTCGTCTATGACGGCGACTGGGTCGAGGGCGAGATCCTCGGCCAGGGCAAGGCGACCTATCCCAACGGCTCGGTCTACGAGGGTGCGTTCAAGGCCGGAAAGCCCGACGGCAAGGGCAAGATCACCTATTCGGACGGCTCGAGCTATGACGGCGACTGGGTCGCGGGCCAGATCGAGGGCGAGGGTGCCGCGCATTACACGAACGGCACCAGCTACACGGGCCATTTCACCGCCGCCGCCTATGACGGCAAGGGCGTGATGCAAAGCGCGGACGGCTATCGCTATGAAGGCGACTGGGTGAAGGGCGTCCGCCAGGGCAAGGGCAAGATCACCTACCCGGACGGCTCGGTCTACGAAGGCGACATGCTGAGCGGAGAGCGGGCGGGGCAGGGCAAGCTGACGATGAAGGACGGGCTTGTCTACGAGGGCGCCTGGACCGCCGGCCAGATGAGCGGCATGGGCAAGCTGGCGCAGGCGAACGGCGATCTTTACGAGGGCCAGCTGAAGGACGGCAAGCGCGAGGGGCAGGGCAAGGTCACCTATGCCTCGGGCGATGTCTACGAGGGCGGCTTTGCCGCCGACAAGCGCGCGGGCAAGGGCACCTTCCGCGCCAAGGACGGCTATGTCTATGACGGCGACTGGGCCGACGGCCATATCGCCGGGCAGGGCAAGGCGAGCTATCCCGACGGTTCGGTCTACGAGGGCCAGTTCGCCGCCGACCTGCCGGACGGGACCGGCAAGATCACCTACAAGGACGGCTCGACCTACGAGGGCGCCTGGGTCAAGGGCGTGATCGAGGGCGCGGGCAAGGCCCTCTACGCCAGCGGCATGGTCTACGAGGGCGCCTTCGCCGGCGGAAAGACCGAGGGGAAGGGCAAGATGACCTACCCCGACGGCTACGTCTACGACGGCGATTGGAAGGGCGGCGCGCGCGAGGGGCAGGGGGTTGCGACCTATGCCGACGGCACGGTCTACACCGGCGCCTTCGTCGCGGGCCTGCGCGAGGGCGCGGGCGAGATCGTGATGAAGGACGGTTTCCGCTACCAGGGCGGCTGGAAGGCCGGCCAGATGGACGGGCAGGGGACGGCCACCTATCCGAACGGCGATGTCTACGAAGGCACCTTCGTCGCCGGCAAGCGCGAGGGGCAGGGCACGATGCGCTACGCCTCGGGCAAGGTCGCGAGCGGGGTCTGGACGAATGGCGTCCTGGTGCCGGGCAAGGCCGGGGCTGCGGGGACGGCTGCTGCGGTGCCCGATCCCGCGGCGCCGGGGGAACCGGCGGCGGCGGGGACGGCGACGACGCCCTGACGTTGCGACTGTGGTCTGGGCCGCTGATCTGGGAACGGATCGACCGGCTTGGCTGGCAGGGGCCGTTGACCCTGCCATGCGACGGCCAAGCCCTTTGACCCCGCCGATGGCCCCAAAGGCCATCGGCCAGCGCCCGCCCCGCCATCGGCGGGCGCTTCCGCGCCCACCGGGGCAGGCGCTGGCCTTTGTTGGTGAGTGACATGGGCGGTCCAGCGGAGACGGTCCCACGCGTGCGGGGAAACGCGGGTCGCGTTTCCTTTCCCGCCCGGCCCGGCGGGCTGACCGCGTAGAGATGGCCATGAAGCGGCCCCAACGATCGGGCCAGACGATGACTACGATGGCCGCAAGCGTGTAGATCGCAAAACGTCCATTCGCTTTGCCGCCGATAAGGCGGCTATTGATTTCGATCTTTTCCGGTATCCTCTGCCCTCCTTCCGGCGGCCGTGCCTGACCGTCGCAGACGGCCAGAGCCTTGTGCGGCGAACCTGCATCACGACGGCACGGGTCCAAATGCACGAGCCACGTCCCCCAACTTTTCCCTTCCCCTTTCCGCCGCCATCCGTATAGTCCCGCGCCATGACACAGCGGCAGGCCCCTTCCTTCGGACCGACCGGCGCCCACTCGGGCGTCCTGCTGCCGTTCGGGCTCCTCCTCCTTAGCGGCCTCTGAGCGTGCCTTCGGGCGCGACCGCTCAGAGGTGATGCGCGCCCAAGGACGAAGCCCCAAGGACCGAAGAGAGTTTCCATGACCAAACAGACCAAATCCCCCGCCGCGCAGGCCCCCTCTGCGCAGGACCGCGTGGTGATCTTCGACACGACGCTGCGCGACGGCGAACAGTCGCCCGGCGCCACCATGACCCACGACGAAAAGCTCGAGATCGCCGAGGCGCTGGACGAGATGGGCGTCGACATCATCGAGGCGGGCTTCCCCATCGCCTCCGAAGGCGACTTCGCGGCGGTGAGCGAGATCGCGCGCCGGGCCAGGCGCGCCACGATCTGCGGGCTGGCGCGCGCCAACCTCAAGGACATCGACCGCTGCTGGGAAGCCGTGCGCCATGCGGTCAGCCCGCGCATCCACACCTTCATCGGCACCTCGCCCCTGCACCGCGCCATCCCGAACCTGACCCAGGACCAGATGGCCGAGCGGATCCATGAAACCGTGACCCATGCGCGGAACCTCTGCGACAACGTGCAATGGTCGCCGATGGACGCCACGCGGACGGAACATGACTACCTCTGCCGCGTGGTCGAGATCGCGATCAAGGCCGGCGCCACGACGATCAACATCCCCGACACGGTGGGCTACACCGCACCCCGCGAAAGTGCCGACCTGATCCGCATGCTGCTCGAGCGCGTGCCGGGGGCCGAGAAAGTCATCTTCGCAACCCACTGCCACAACGACCTCGGCATGGCGACGGCGAACGCGCTCGCCGCCGTCGAGGCGGGCGCGCGGCAGATCGAATGCACGATCAACGGGCTGGGTGAGAGGGCGGGCAATACTGCGCTCGAGGAAGTGGTGATGGCGCTGAAGGTCCGCAATGACATCATGCCTTACCGGACCGGGATCGACACGACGAAGATCATGAACATCAGCCGCAAGGTCGCGACCGTCTCGGGCTTTCCGGTGCAGTTCAACAAGGCGATCGTCGGCAAGAACGCCTTCGCGCATGAAAGCGGCATCCATCAGGACGGGATGCTGAAGAACGCCGAAACGTTCGAGATCATGCGCCCCGCCGACATCGGCCTGGCCGCGTCGAGCCTGCCGCTCGGCAAGCATTCGGGGCGCCATGCGCTGAGGACGAAGTTGTCGGAGCTGGGGTTCGACCTGGCGGACAACCAGCTCGGCGATGTGTTCGTGCGCTTCAAGGCGCTGGCCGACCGCAAGAAAGAGGTGTTCGACGACGACCTCCTGGCGCTGATGGCGGACCAAGAGACGAACACGACCCACGACACGCTGCAACTGAAGCGGCTGCGCGTCATCTGCGGCACCGAGGGCCCGCAAGAGGCGGAGCTGACCATGACCATCGACGGGGTCGATCACTCGATCGACGCGACCGGCGACGGCCCGGTCGACGCGGCCTTCAACGCGGTCAAGATGCTCTACCCCCACAAGGCGCGCCTGCAGCTTTATCAGGTCAGCGCCGTGACGGCGGGGACGGACGCGCAGGCGACCGTTTCCGTGCGGATCGAAGAGGAGGGCCGCATCGCCACGGGCCAGTCGGCGGACACCGATACGGTGGTTGCGAGCGTGCGGGCCTATGTCAACGCGCTCAACCGGCTGATTGTGCGGCGGACGAAATCGGCGCCGGGCGATGATGTGAAGACGGTGACGATGCGGGATTGAGAGGTGGGCGCGTGAAGCAGCCCGAGGGGCGGTCCGTTGTGGCCGCCCTTTTAATTTGGGGGCTCACCGCGAAATAGAGTTGGCCTTGTGAGATAGGGCAGTCGCTCGCGAGTATATCCGCCCGCGCGCCGCAATGTCGCCTCCATCTCTGCTTACGCTCCCCCCCAATGCAGGGAGGGATGAGCGTAGACGATCTTACATCGAGCCGCACTTTCGCAGGCGGCAAAGTTGTCACGAATATGGAGGCCGGGCTTCTCGTTCAGCAACGCGGCGAGGCATATCTTGCGAAGAAATGGCGGATTTCGCCTGCAACCGAGGAATTGATCCGCACCGCCATAGACGCCGGTTTTGGGTGCATGATCCGAAACGATCATCCTCTTAGAAGCTCTCGCTGGCCCGCCACCAAAGGTGCGATCTATCTGGCCTTTTCTCCGACCCCGGACGGTCAATGGTCCGTCGCCATCGACTCCTTCAATCCGGTCCGTGCGGATTACAGAGTGGCCGTATTCAATGGAAAGTACCAGGCGCAGTTCCGTGAAGCCGGGCTTCCTTTCACCTTCGAGGCGCGCAACAAGGGATCAGGACATCTCGTCGTAGCCCGTCAGAACGTGATTCCGACCCTGAAGGCCCTGACCGCCTTCGACCATTCCGTCCTGGCGTTAAATCGGGCGACCCACAATGGGGTAGGTTTTACTACCGAGTACGTGCTCCAGCACAAAGTCTTGGAGAACTGGGCCGAGACGCCATGGGCCGCGCGTTACGATGTGGTTCGGTCGGAATATCCCGTCGATGGCGGACTCACCTCGCGCCGGATCGACATTCTCGCGCGCGACAGGATTCGGGGGATTGGCTGATCATCGAGTTGAAACGAGCGGAAGCATCCATAGCGGCGGTCCAGCAGGTCGTAGGTTATCTGCTCGCACTCGGAAAGCAGGAAGCGTTCGACCAAGGTCGACTCGATGGGGTCATCGTGGCCGAGCGCATTCCGTCTGATGTTTTGGTTGCGGCAGAGAATGAGGGTGTGACGGCTTACGAGGCGAAATGGCCATTTAGCGTGACGCTCGTTCAGAGCCCTTGACTGCCCCTCCCCCCCCCCCCCCTCCCCCCCCCCCCCCCCCTCCCCCCCTCCCCCCCCCCCCCCCCCCCCCCCCCCCCCCCCCCCCCCCCCCC
>CAMFGW010000045.1 GCA_945952025.1 uncultured Paracoccaceae bacterium | reverse complement strand
GGGGGTAGGAGCCGGTCATGTAGGTCTTGGCCTTTTCGACCTGTTCCGAGGTCACGCCCTTGTCCGCGACCTTGGCCCAGATGTCGCGCACGACCGTGACCGCTTCGGCCACGCGGTCGTTCGCGCTGGCGAAGCCGCCGCGCCACTGGGTCGAGTGGCTCATCAGGTCGAGCCCCGCGCCGATGCCGTAGGTCAGGCCGCGCTTTTCGCGCACCTCGTCCAGAAGGATGGCGCTGAAGCCCTGGCCGCCGACGATCTGCTGCAGGACGGCGGCGGCGAAATAGTCGGGGTCCTCGATCCGCAGCCCCTTCTGGGCGAAGACGACTGACGACTGGGGCGTGTCGAAGGGCACGACGACCGTCTTGCCGCTGGCGTCGGGGGCGATGTCGGGTGGGTTCTTGCCGCCCTTGGCGGGCAGGCCCTCGACCAGCTTGTCGATCAGAAGGCCAAGCTGGACGGCGTTGATGTCGCCCGAGGCCGCGATCCGCACGCGGTCGCGGGTCAGGGCGGCGTCATGGGCCGCGACCAGGTCGGCGCGGGTCAGGGTCTTCAGGCTGTCGGGCGTGCCGAGGTCCGAGGCGCCGTAGGGATGTGCGCCGAACAAAAGCTTGTCCATCTGGTCCGAGGCGATCTGGCCGGGGTCCGAAGCGTTGTTCTTCTGGATCGCGGCGATCTGGCCCTTCACCCGCTTGATCGAGGCGGGGTCGAAGGTCGGATCGACCAGCGCCTGATGCAGAAGGTCGATCGCGGCGTTGCGGTTTTCGGTCAGGAAGCGGGCGCTGACGGTCACGGCATCGGCGCTCGGGTCAAAGGACATGCGCGCCGCCAACGCTTCGCGCGCTTCGGCGAAGCCCTGCGAATCCATCTTGCCCGAGCCTTCTTCCAGAAGGCCGGTCATCAGGGTCACGGCGCCCCTCTTGCCGGCCGCGTCGAGCGCGGTTCCGCCAAGGAAGTTGATCGACAGCGCCGTGAAGGGCTGGCTGTGATCCTCGACCAGCCAGAAGGGCACGCCGCCGGGCGAGGTGGCGGCCTCGATCTTCATCTCGGCCAGAGCGGGGGCGGCGAAAAGGGTAACGAGCGCCGGGATCAGCCCGGAAATCAGCAGGGACAATCTCATTTCGCGGGCTCCTCGGCCTTGGCCATGGCAAAGCCGGTCACGGACTGGCGCCGGTCCAGAACTTGTTTCGCGGCTGCCAGCACGTCGTCTTCGGTCACGGCCTGCAGGGCGGCGGGCCAGGCCTGCACGTCGGCGACGGTCAGGCCACTGGTGACGGCAGAGCCATAATCCTCGGCCAGGTCGCCCGCATTGTCCTGCCGGTAGATCAGGTCGGCCTTCATCCGGGTCTTGAGCCGCGCGAAGGCCGCCGGATCGACGCCCTTGTCCAGGAAATCGGCCAGCACCTTGTCAAGCGCGCCTTCAAGGTCCGCCAGGCGCACGCCTTCGACCGGCACGGCGTAAAGCGAGAAGGTGGTGGGATCGAGTGCTGCGCCGTCGTAATGCGCCCCGGCCGAAACCGCGCGCTTCTGGTCCATGACCAGCGCCTTGTTCAGGACCGAGGTCGGCCCCCCGCCCAGAAGCTCGGCCAGGACGGTCAGGGCGGCGGCTTCGGCCTGGTTGCCGGTCTTGCGCTGCGGGGCGAGGTAGCTGCGGGTCACGTAATCCTGCCCGATCCGGGGATCGACGAAGGTCAGGCGGCGTTCGGCCAGTTGCTGGGGTTCCTGCGGCCGGATGCGGGGGCCGATCCCCTCGCTCGGTTGCAGGGGGCCGTAGAATTCCTTCGCCATCTTCTCGACATCGGCCGGGTTCACATCACCGGCGACGATCAGGGTGGCGTTGTTCGGGGCGTAGAAGCGGCCATACCAGTCCAGGGCGTCCTGGCGGGTCAGCCCCTCGACCTCTTGCCGCCAGCCGATCGTCGGGGTGCCGTAGGGGTGGTTGAGATACTGGGCGGCGTCGAGCTGTTCGGAAAAGAGCGCCTCGGGCGAGGAATCGGTGCGCAAGTTGCGCTCTTCCAGGATGACCTGCCGTTCGGTCGTCACGTCGCTTTCCGAAAGCGTCAGGTTGCGCATCCGGTCGGCTTCCATCCGCATCACAAGGTCCAGCCGGTCCGAGGCGATGCGCTGGAAGTAGGCGGTCTGATCCTCGGTCGTGAAGGCATTGTCGTAGCCGCCGTTCGCTTCGACCACGCGGGAAAACTCGCCCGTAGGCACCGTCGGCGTGCCCTTGAACATCAGGTGTTCAAGGAAATGTGCGATGCCGGACTTGCCGCGCTTTTCGTCGGCCGCACCCGCGCGATACCAGACCATGTGGGTCACGACCGGGGTCCGGTGATCCTCGATCACGATGGCGTTCAGGCCGTTCGGCAGGGTGAAGGTCGTGACCTTGTCGTCCGCCAGCGCCGGTGAGGCCAGCAAGGTCGAGGCAAGGAAGGGCAGGGTCACAAGCCCCAGGATCAGGCGCGGCAGGCGGGTCATCGGGGGCTCCGGCGGTGGCGTGAGGTCCGACTATACCGCGAGGACCCCCGGCGGCAAGGCAGGGCGCCCTGACGGGCGTTCACAAGAGCCTGATGGTGGGGCTGATGGTGGGGATCAGGGCTTCGCCGGCGGGGCGCTGGGGTTGCCGACGCCGCGCTTGCGCCAGTAGGCCAGTTCCTCGGTGGGATTGATCGCCATGGGCCGATAGGCCCTGAAGTAGACGTTGGCGTTGAACAACCGCTCCAGCAGGCGCCCGTCATTCCTGCGGCGATAGTCCAGATCCTCGGCCGCGAGCGTTTCGCGGATGCCGGCCTGGGTTCCGAAGCGGCCGGCATAGGTCACAAGGCCGCCGTTGCCGGCCGAAATCGCGCCCGGCGTCACGGCGGGCGTCACGGCGGCGGGGTTGCCGCCAAGGGCCGCGACCGCGTCGGCCATCGGCGTCGGGTCGGTCAGGTTCGTGCCGCCCGGCGTCGGCTGCGGCAGGGTCTTGAGGTCCGCCGGCATGGTCAGCGGCTTCGTCGGCAGGATGCCGAATTCGTCCGGGCTGCGGGTCTGCGAGCGCAGGTTCATCAGCTGCGGCACCTTGTTGCCGTCGTCGTCGACGCGGGTGCCCCCGCAGGCAGACAGGGCCAGCGTCGCCAGAATCATGCCTGTCCCGATGCCATGCTTCAGCTTCATCGACCGCTCCCGCGCCCCCACGTTCCGTTGCCCCGCCGCGCGGTCCGTTGCCCGAACCTTCGCGCCAGCGCACCCCGTCTTAGCCGATCCTTCCGCGCCCGTCACGGGGTCTTGTCCCGGCCGGAAACAAGGACAAGGCCCAGCGCGCCGACAAAGATCGCGATGTCCGCGACGTTGAACGAGAAGGGATTGTTGAACCAGGGCGCGCTCATGTTCAGGAAGTCGGCAACCGCGCCATAAAGGAGCCGGTCGACGACATTGCCAATGGCGCCCCCGACCAGAAGGCCCGCGAAGACCTGCATCGCGCGGTTCGCGGGACTGCGCGCCGCCCAGCGCCACATCCAGACCGAGATGGCGAGGGCCAGAAGGATCAGGAACCAGCGCACGAGCTGGCCCCGGCTGGACAGAAGGCCGAAGTTCATGCCCTCGTTCCAGGCCATGCGGAATTCGAGCCAGGGCGAGAAGACCGGGTAGACCAGCGCCCGGTCAAGGTCGAGGACGCCCAGGACATAGAGCTTCGTCGCCTGGTCGATCAGCAGCGTCGCGAGCGCGGTCAGGGGCAGGAGGGGGTTCATGGTGCGGGCGCGTGTCCGTTTCCTGGCCATGGGTCAGTGCCGGAAATGGCGCAGGCCGGTGAAGATCATGGCGAGCCCGCGTTCGTCGGCGGCCGCGATGACCTCGGCGTCGCGCATCGAGCCGCCGGGCTGGATGATGGCCGTCGCCCCGGCCTCGGCCGCCGCGATCAGCCCGTCGGCGAAGGGGAAGAAGGCGTCGGAGGCGACGACCGAACCCTTCGTCGGCGGCTCGGCCAGGCCCAGCGCCTCGGCCATGTCCTGCGCTTTCCGCGCGGCGATGCGGGTCGAATCGATGCGGCTCATCTGGCCCGCGCCGATGCCCACGGTCGCGCCGTCCCTGGCATAGACGATGGCGTTCGACTTGACGTGCTTGGCGACGGTCCAGGCGAACAGCAGGTCGGCCCGTTCGCGCGCGTCGGGCGCCCGGCGGGTCACGGTGCGCAGCGCGCCTTCGTTCAGCGTCAGCGCGTCGCGGTCCTGGACCAGGATGCCGCCCGAGACCTGGCGGATGGTCAGGCCGGGGGCGTGGGGGTCGGCGAGCCGGTCGGTCGTCAGAAGCCTCAGGTTCGGTTTTGCCGCAAAGATCGCGCGGGCGGCCTCGTCGGCGCCGGGGGCGATCACGACTTCGGTGAAGATGCGGGCGATCTCTTCCGCGGTCGGCCCGTCGAGCGGACGGTTGAGTGCGACGATCCCCCCGAAGGCCGAGGTGCGGTCGCAGTCGTAGGCGCGGGCGTAGGCCTCGGTCAGCGTTCTGCCGGTCGCGACGCCGCAGGGGTTGGCGTGCTTGATGATGGCGCAGGCGGGGCGGTCGCCCCCGAACGCGCCCCCGAACGCGCCCCCAAACTCGGACACAAGCTCGAAGGCTGCGTCGGTGTCGTTGATGTTGTTGTAGCTCAGCTCCTTGCCCTGAAGCTGGCGCGCGGTGGCGACGCCGGGGCGGCCGGTCGCGTCGGCATAGAAGGCGGCGCGCTGGTGGGGGTTTTCGCCGTAGCGCAGGGGTTGGGCGAGCGTTCCGGCGAAGGCGCGGCGGGCGGGCGTGTCCACCCCGACCGCAGCCGCCATCCAGTCCGCGACCGCCGCATCGTAGGATGCGGTCAGCCCGAAGGCCTTGGCCGCCATCGCCTTGCGGAAGGAAAGCCGCGTGCAGCCGTCCTGATCGGCCAGTTCCGCCAAAAGGGCGTCATAGTCCGCAACCTCGGTCAGGACGGTGACATGGCCGTGGTTCTTGGCCGCCGCGCGGATCATCGCCGGGCCGCCGATGTCGATATTCTCGACGCAGGTCGCGAAGTCCGCCCCGCTCGCCACCGTTTCGGCGAAGGGGTAAAGGCTCACCACAAGAAGGTCGATGGGCGGGATGCCGTGCGCCTCCATCGCCGCGGCATGGGCCGGGTCGTCGCGCAGGCCCAGAAGGCCGCCATGGATGACCGGGTGCAGGGTCTTGACCCGACCGTCCATCATCTCGGGGAAGCCGGTCAGGTCGGCCACGTCACGCACCGCGATCCCAGCCTGCCTGAGAAGGTGGGCCGAGCCGCCGGTCGACAGGATCTCGATCCCCCGCCCGGCCAGCGCGCGGGCGAAATCGACGAGCCCGGTCTTGTCATAGACGGACAGAAGGGCGCGGCCCATCGGTGCAAGCTCGGGCGGAGGGGTCTGGGGGGCCTTGATCATGGCTCGGTCCTTTCAGCCCGGCGCTTCGTCCGGGGCGATGTCGCGGATCGCCGTCGGCGTATCCTGCGCCTTGGCCAAGGTCCAGCCCAGCTGGGTGGCCTGATCTTCGACCGTGGCCGTCAGGACGATCTGGCGGCTCGGGCGCGGGTCGGGCCGCGCCGGGTCGAAATAGACCGAGGGTTCGAGCGCCAGCCGCCCCACGCCATCATGGCGAAAGATCCAGATCTCGCCGCTTTTCAGGGCCAGCGATACGGCGGTTCCGCCAAGGTCGAGCGCGGCGTCCACGTCCGGGTGCAGGTGGAAGCGGATGTCGAAGGTGACCGGGGGCGCGCCTTGCGCCCGCAGGCGGTCGCGCAGGTCGCGCTCGTCCGCCGTCAGCGCGCCGAGCGTATCCTCGCCCGCCAGCCGCCGCCCGTCGAGCGACAGCACCAGTTCGCGCAGGTGGCTCAGGCCATGGGTCGGCCCGTAGCCGTCATGCCCGGCAAGGACGCGCGCGCCGTCGAGGGTCGATTCGTCCTGCGCCCAGACCTGCGCCGGCCATTCGGCGAAGGGAGTGCCGGGCCCGGGGGTGCCGCCCCGTTTCAGGCGCGAGGATGACACACCCCGGACCCCGAGCGTCGATTGCAGGGGCGTCGCGCGGCCCGCGCGCTCCCACTCCGGGCCGAAGGTCCGGCCGGAGCCGCAGTTCACGATCAGCGGCCGGCGGCCCGATGTCATCTCGAACGCGAGCGTCGAGGCATGGGCGCCCTCGATCCCCCGGCCGGGGGCTGCGACATCCATGACGAGCGTGCTGCGGCCGCCCGACAGGCGCAGATAGCCCATCGCCGGGCCGCGCGGCGTCTTGTGGGCGCCGCCCGCGTCCGCGAGCGCCCGGTCGAGCCGTCCCGCCGCCCCGGCGCTGCCGCCCTGAAACCGGGCAAGGCCGCCGTCGGCCAGCCTGAGCAGCCGCAAGGTCGGCGCGATGCGGGCGATCGCCTCGGTGATGGGCAGGGGCACCGGGCGACCGGCCTCGGCCAGCCCCTCGGCCGAGCGGGTCAGAAGCGACAGAAGGTCCAGAAGCTCTTCGGGGTTGCGCGAGGCGATCGCGCCATCGGGGCCGACCTCGTGCCCCGCAAGCCGGGCCAGCGCGTCCGCCGCCGGTGCTGCATGGCGGCCCATGCGCTCGAGCGAGACCGAGGCCCGGATCAGCGCCGCGAGCGCCACCGCCCGGGCACCGGTGCCGGCGACATTGGGCGCGCGGCGGGCCAGAAAGGCGGTCTGCGCGCCAAGGGCCGCGAAGTAGGTCGCGCGGTCCGCGCCGGGGCGGTTTTCCAGAAGGAAAGGCCCGTGATGGATCATCCGCATCAGCCGCGCGCCCGTCAGGTCAGGCCGCCAGCCGGGGCCGGTTCCCGTGCGGGCGCCGGTCGCGTAGCGGGCGATCCAGTCGAAGGTCCACTCCTGCGCGCGCGCCTGCGCCGGCAGGTCCGCGACCGCCGCCAGGTCGTCGAGCCAGAAAAAGGCATGAAGCGCCTCGACGAAGGCCTGCGTCGGGGGCGCGATGTCCCATGGCGCGCGGCCCGGCGCCTCGACCAGCGCGCCGGCCAGAAGGAAGGTGCCCCCGCTCAGCTGCCGGCCGCGCGCGAACGACCCAAGGCCGCGCGGCTCTGGCGGCAGGGCAAAGCCGCGCGCGGGCCGGGCAAAGCGCGACAGGCGGGCCGCAAGGCGGTCGAACGCCCCGATCCCCGTTATGCGCCCGCTGTCCGTCACCCGCCGCCCCCCTCTGCTGTCGCCCGCCTGGCGCGGGTCTGCCTCTTGGGCCGATTCCGGCCGTCCGGGGTCCAATCTACCGGACGGGGCCAAGGACTGTCACGCAACGAGCCGCGCCCCGGGGTCAGGCTCGGCGGGTCTTTACCGGGTGGAAAGGTTTGGGCGCTAGGTTGGGCCGTGCCGGGACAGGGAGACGGATGATGAATCTCGTGGCGGATGAAGCGGGCGGCGCGCGCGTGGTGCGCGTGGGCGACGAACGGATCGACGCGTCGGTCGCCATCCAGTTCAAGGACCGCATGCGCGAGCTTGGCTCGGGCGCCGGGCCGCGGCTGATCCTCGACATGGGGCGCGTGGGCTTCGTCGACAGTTCGGGCCTTGGCGCCATCGTCGCGGTGATGAAGTTCCTGGCGCCGGGCTGCCGGCTGGAACTCGCGGCGTTGACGCCGACCGTCGCCAAGGTCTTTCGCATGACGCGGATGGACACCGTCTTTGCCATTCACGCCGAGGCACCAGCCCCGGCCCACGGCGCATGACCGTGCCGACCGGGCCCGGCGTCGGTCCGTTGACCTTCACGCTCGAGGCATCGGCGGCCGAGGTGCGGCGCGTCCTTGGACGGGCGCTCGTCTGTTTCGGGCCGGCCCTCGACGAGGAGGGGGCGGGATCGGTGCAGATGGCGCTGGCCGAAGTGATGAACAACATCGTCGAACATGCCTACCAGGACCGGCAGTCAGGCCCGATCCGGCTGACCTTGCGGCGCGGTGAGGAAGGCCTGACCTGCCAGATCGAGGATGAGGGGCTGCCGATGCCGGGCCTTGCGCTGCCGCCGGGGCGGATGCAGCCGGTCGCGGCGCAAACCAGGGATCTGGCAGAGGGCGGCTGGGGCTGGGCGCTCATCCATGCGCTGACGGAAGAGCTGTCCTACGACCGGGTCGGCGGCACCAACCGGCTGAAGTTCCGGGTGCCGCTCGACGGTGCCGGCGCGGCATGAGGGCCGGGGACGGATCGCCCCCGGCCAGGGTGTGACGCTTCAGACGAAGAACTGGCCGCCGTTCGCCGAAATGGTCGAGCCGGTCATGAAGCCCGCGTCGTCGGACGCAAGGAAGGTCACGATGCGGGCGATCTCGTCCGGCTCGCCCAGGCGGCCGACCGGGATCTGGGGGATGATGCGTTCGTTCAGCACCTTCTCGTCGATGGCGCGCACCATTTCCGTGCCGATGTAGCCCGGGCAGATCGCGTTCACCGTGATGCCGGCCCGCGCGCCCTCTTGTGCCAGCGCCTTGGTGAAGCCCAGATCGCCCGACTTCGCCGCCGAATAGTTCACCTGGCCCATCTGGCCCTTCTGGCCGTTGATCGACGAGATGTTGATGACGCGCCCGAACTTGCGGTCGCGCATCCCCGACCAGACCGGGTGGGTCATGTTGAAAAGGCCGGTCAGGTTGGTGTCGATGACCTCGGACCATTGGCCGGGGGTCATCTTGTGGAACATCACATCGCGGGTGATGCCGGCATTGTTCACCAGGATGTCGATCGGACCGACGGCGGCCTCGACCTCGGCAATGCCCTTGGCGCAGGCGTCATAGTCCGCGACCGACCATTTGAAGGTCGGGATGCCGGTTTCCTTGCTGAAGGCGGCGGCCGCGGCGTCATTGCCGGCGTAATTCGCCGCCACCTTGTAGCCTGCCGCCTTGAGCGCCCTGGAAATCGCCGCGCCGATGCCGCGCGACCCCCCGGTGACGAGTGCAACCCTGGCCATGATTCGATCCTCCCTCTGAGCCGTCGTTGAAATCCTGTTAGCCAAAACGAAACGTCCGCGCAACATTATTGCGCGGACGTTTTTCACGTCATGCGGTCAGCCCGCGCCTGCATGGCAGGGTCACGGCCGTTCCAGGCACATGGCGACGCCCATGCCGCCGCCGATGCAGAGCGTGGCCAGGCCCTTCTTCGCGCCCGAGCGGTTCATCTCGAAGAGAAGCGTGTTGAGGATGCGCGCGCCCGAGGCGCCGATCGGATGGCCGATGGCGATGGCGCCGCCGTTCACGTTCACCTTCGCCGGGTCCCAGCCCATGTCCTTGTTCACGGCCAGCGCCTGGGCGGCGAAGGCCTCGTTCGCCTCGATCAGGTCCAGGTCGCCGACCTTCCAGCCGGCCTTTTCCAGCGCCTTGCGGCTGGCGTAGATCGGGCCGACGCCCATGATCGCGGGGTCGAGCCCGGCGGTCGCGTAGGAAGCGATGCGCGCAAGAGGCGTCAGCCCGCGCTTTTCGGCCTCGGCCGCCGACATCAGAAGGACCGCCGCCGCGCCGTCGTTGATGCCGCTCGCGTTGCCGGCGGTGACGGTGCCGTCCTTCACGAAGGCCGGGCGCAGCTTCTGCATCGCCTCGAGCGTCGCGCCGTGGCGGATGTATTCGTCGCTGTCCACGACCACCTCGCCCTTGCGGGTCTTGAGCGTCACGGGGATGATCTCGTCCTTGAACTTGCCGGCCTTCTGGGCGGCCTCGGCCTTGTTCTGGCTCGCGACGGCGAACTCGTCCTGCGCCTCGCGGCTGATCTGCCATTTGGCGGCGACGTTTTCGGCGGTCTGGCCCATGTGGTAGTTGTTGAAGGCGTCCCAGAGCCCGTCGCGGATCATCGAATCGATGAAGCTCAGGTCGCCCATCTTCTGCCCGGCGCGCAGGTGCGCGACGTGGGGCGAGAGCGACATGCTCTCCTGCCCGCCGGCTGCGATGATGGCCGCATCGCCGAGTGCTATGTTCTGTGCCGCGAGCGCGACCGAGCGCAGGCCCGAGCCGCAGACCTGGTTGATCGACCAGGCGGCGCTTTCCTGCGGCAGGCCGGCGTTGATATGGGCCTGGCGGGCGGGGTTCTGGCCCTGGCCGGCGGTCAGGACCTGGCCAAGGATGGTTTCGCCGACTTCCGACGGGTCGACGCCGGCGCGGGCGACGACTTCGCGCAGGACCGTCGCGCCGAGCTCATGCGCGGGCGTGCTGGCGAAGGCGCCGTTGAAGCTGCCGACCGGGGTCCGAGCCGCCGATACGATTACCACGTTGGTCATGGTCCGATCCTTCCTGAAAGGGCGTGGGCGCCGGTCCGGGAGGGGCAGGCGCGGGGGAAATTGCCGCCCTGCAGCATGACCAGTCCCGGCGCGACGTCAAGCGTTTCAGTCACGCGCTTCAGGCAAGCGTTTCAGGGACCCTGTCTCGGACCCTCAGGCCTGCCGGGCCGTGGCGGGCCGGTGCCAGGGCGGCGTCACCGTCGGCGCGCCGAAATAATAGCCTTGCATGAATTCGATGCCGACTTCGGCCAGCACGTCGGCGTCGGCGGCGTTTTCGACCGATTCGGCCACAGTGGCCATGTCGAACTCGCGCGCGAAGGCGGCCAGGGCCCGGGCCATGCACTGGTTGTCGGGGTTTTCGGCGATGCCGCGGATGAACTGGCCGTCGATCTTGACGAAGTCGAAGAGGAACCGGCTCAGCGTGCGGAAATTCGTCATGCCGGCGCCGAAATCGTCCAGCGCGAAGCAGATCCCTTCGGCCTGCATCTCCTTCATGAAGATGGTCACGATGTCCGGCAGCGCCATGGCCGATTCTTCGGTGATTTCCAGGATCAGCCGGTCCGAGGCGCCGGGGCAGGTGCGCAGGCCGCGGCGCAGGACGCGCATCCATTGGGGGTAGGCGATCGAGCGCGCCGACATGTTGATCGCCATGCGCAGGGCAGGCTCGCGCGCAAGCGCGTCGAGCCCCATTTCCAGGGACAGGCAGTCGATCAGGCGCCCGGCCTCGGTTTCTTCGACCGCGCCCATGAATTCGCGCGCGGGAATGATGCGGCCGCCGTCGTCCAGCAGCCGGATCAGCCCTTCGTAGAAGGCCGGGCGACCGCCGCTGCCAAGTCCCATGATCGGCTGGAAGGCGAGCATCGCCTCTTTCCGGCGCAGGGCGCGGTCGACCATGCCCATGACACCCCGGTCCAGATGTGCGATGGCCTGATCGAGCGGGCTGCGGTCATCGGGTTCCACGATCAAACCTTTCCGGCCGCCTGGGCGCATGTCTGCCTCCATTCCTGCGGGGACAGGATCGCGCCAACACGCTAACAAACGGTAAACAGGCAGGAGGATTTTCAATGACGCCATCGCCGGAGGGACGCTGCCCGTGGTGCGGCAGCGATCCGCTTTATGTGGCCTACCACGATACCGAGTGGGGCGTGCCGGAGCGTGACGGGCGGGCGCTTTGGGAAAAGCTGATCCTGGACGGGTTCCAGGCCGGGTTGGCCTGGATCACCATCCTGCGCAAGCGCGGCGCCTTCCGCCGCGCCTTCGTCGAGTTCCGGCCAGAGGTTATCGCGGGCTGGGGCGAGGCGGACGTGGTGCGCCTTCTGGGGGACGCCGGCATCGTGCGGTCGCGCTCGAAGATCGAGGCGACGATCGGCAATGCGCGGGCCTATTTGAAGATAGAAGAGAGGCAGGGGTTCGCCGACTTCCTCTGGCGGCATGTGGACGGCAGCCCGGTCCAGAACCGGTTCGCGAGCCATGGCGAGGTTCCGGCCGAAACGCCCCTGTCGCAGCGGGTGTCGAAGGATCTGCGGCAGGCGGGGTTCCGCTTTGTCGGGCCGGTCATCACCTATGCATTCATGCAGGCGACGGGTCTGGTGAACGACCATCTGGTGACCTGCCCGCGGCATAGGGCGCTGGGGGGTTAGGGCAGGGTCGCAGGGGTGGCAGGGGCCGTTGACCCTGCCATGCGGTGGCTTTGCCCTTTGTCCCCGCCGATGGCCCCAAAGGCCATCGGCCAGCGCCGGCCCCGCCATCGGCGGGCGCTTCCGCGCCCACCGGGCCAGGCGCCGGCCTTCGTTGGTTCAGGACATCAGCGGTCCAGCGGCGCCGTTTCCACGCGGTCGGGGGAAACGCGATGCGCTTCCTTTTCCCGCCCGGCTCGGCCGCTGTTTCAGGCCGGGTTGCCTAAAGCCCCGCCGCCGCCTTCACCAGCGCCTGCGCTTCGGGGCTGTCCCATTCGGCGTCGCCCATCAGGCGGCCGATCTCTCGCCCCTCGGCATCGACCAGGAGCGTCACCGGCAGGGCCAGCACCCCGGCGGGGCGGGCGAGCGTCTGGCCGGGGTCGCGCAGCTTCGGCAGGTGGGTGATCTTTTCCTCGGCGAACAGCTTCTCGATCCCCGGCAGCGGATTGGGCCCGGTCGCGATGGTCACGACGGCGAACTTGTCGCCGCCAAGGGCCGCCTGAAGCCGGTCGAGGCTGCCGATCTCTTTGCGGCAGGGCGCGCACCAGGTGGCCCAGAAGTTCACGAGCAGGACCTTGCCCTTGTAGGCGTCGAGCGTCTTCGGCGCGTCGGCCTCGTCGATCAGGCCGGCTTGGGGCAGCGGAATCGGGTCGCCCGTCACCAGGACCATCTTTTCCATGTCGCCCTTCAGAAGGGGCGCAAGGTCGGGCGCCGCCAGCACCGGATTTGCGCCAAGCGCGAGCGCCGTATAAAGGACAAGCATTCTGAAGGCTGACATAGACCCTGGACCCCGGACATGACCGACAAGACGAAAGCCGCCGCCAATGCCATGTGGGGCGGGCGCTTTGCCTCCGGACCGGATGCGATCATGCAGGCCATCAATGCCTCGATCGGTTTCGACCGGCGGCTCTACGCCCAGGACATCGCGGGCAGCCGCGCCCATGCCGCGATGCTCGCGGCGCAGGGCATCATCAAGCCTAGCGATGCCGAGGCGATCCGGGAAGGGCTGCTCACGGTCTTGTCAGAGATCGAGGGCGGCCAGTTCACTTTCCGGACCGAGCTTGAGGACATTCACATGAATGTCGAGGCGCGGCTGAAGGAGCTGATCGGTGAGCCTGCGGGGCGGCTTCACACGGCGCGGTCCAGGAATGACCAGGTGGCGACGGATTTCCGGCTGTGGGTGCGCGATCAGGCGGATGCGGCGGTCCTGGGGCTGAAGGCATTGCAGCGCGCGCTTCTGGCGCAGGCCGAAGCCGGGGCGGACTGGGTCATGCCGGGCTTCACCCATCTGCAAACGGCGCAGCCCGTGACCTGGGGCCATCACATGATGGCTTATGTCGAGATGTTCGGCCGCGATGCGGGGCGCTTTGCCGATGCGCGGGCGCGAATGAACGAAAGCCCGCTCGGCGCCGCGGCGCTGGCCGGCACGGGCTTTCCGATCGACCGGGCGGCCACGGCGAAGGCCCTGGGCTTCGACAGGCCGATGGCCAATTCGCTCGATGCCGTCAGCGACCGGGACTTCGCGCTCGAATTTCTGTCGGCCTCGGCCATCACCGCGACGCACCTCAGCCGGCTGGCGGAAGAGCTGGTGATCTGGTCATCGGCGCAGTTCCGCTTCGTCACCCTGTCGGACCGGTTCACCACGGGCTCGTCGATCATGCCGCAGAAGAAGAACCCCGACGCGGCAGAGTTGATCCGCGCCAAGATCGGGCGCATCCTCGGGGCGACGGTGGCGCTCTTCACGGTGATGAAGGGGCTGCCCTTGGCCTATTCCAAGGACATGCAGGAAGACAAGGAACAGGTCTTCGATGCCGCCGACACGCTGATGCTGGCGCTCGCGGCGATGGAGGGGATGGTGCGCGACCTGAGCGCGAACCGGGCCAACCTGGAAAAGGCGGCCTCGTCCGGCTTTTCGACGGCGACGGACCTGGCCGACTGGCTGGTCCGCGAGGCGGGGCTGCCGTTTCGTGACGCGCACCATGTCACCGGCGCGCTGGTCGCCCTGGCCGAGAAGAAGGGCTGCGACCTGCCGGACCTGAGCCTGACCGAGATGCAATCCGCCCATCCCGCGATCAACCAGGAGGTCTATTCGGTGCTGGGCGTCCATAATTCGGTCGCGAGCCGCCAGAGCTTCGGCGGCACAGCGCCCGACCAGGTCCGTGCGCAGGCCGCACGCTGGGCCGCGCGGCTGGCATGAGGGCGCTGGTCCTTCTGGCGCTTGTGGTCGCGACGCTGGCCGCCTGCGCGCCGGTCAGACCGCACGCGGCGGTTCGTGTGACGCCGAAGGGCGTCAAGGTCACGCCCGCCCTTTATACAAACCTTGGCGGTATCGGAGTGAGTGTCAGCCCATGAGCCAGACCCGTAAACTAGCCCTCGCGCTTGTCCTTCTGCCCTTCCTCGCCGCCTGCGGCGCGGACGGTGCGCCGAAGCCGCCGGAAAAGCCGGCCGCAAAACCGGCGCTGACGATCACCGGCACGGCGCGGGTGGGCGTGTCGGCAGAGCTTTGAGGGCTTTCTGGCGACCCCGGGAGGACTTGAACCCCCAACCCCAGACTTAGAAGGTCCGTGCTCTATCCAGTTGAGCTACGGGGCCGTGGGGTGACAGATAGCCTGCGGGGCGGCGGGTCGCAATCATCAGGTGGCGTCAGGTGGACGTCAGACGGGGGCGGGGCCCGGCGCCTCTTCCTCGCCGTTGTGGGTCAGGGTCATGTAAAGGACGATCGCGGCGATGCAGGCGAGGAAGATCGCGCTGGTGATGATGGTGCCGAGGCCGAGGCCGCCATATTGCTTCGGCTGCGACAGAAGATCGCCGAACGAGGCGCCGAGCGGCCGGGTGAAGATGTAGACCAGCCAGAAGGCCAGGATCGAATCGAGGCCCAGGACATAATAGCCGAAGGTCAGCGAGGCGATGATCATGGCGAAGAGGATGCCGGTCGCGAGGTAGCCGAGGCCGAAGCGTTCGGCGATCAGGTCGCCTGCGGCGGTGCCGAGGGCAAAGGTCAGCAGGATGGCGATCCAGTAGAAGGTTTCCCGGCGCGTGGTGAAGACCTCGTGGATCGAGAGGGTGCCTTCGGACCGGTACCAGAGCGCGAAGCAGGCTGCGAGCGCGAGGGTGAAGAAGATCGCCGTAGACAGCAGCGAGACGCCGAAGTTGTCGACCAGGTTGTCGGTCACCAGCGTGCCGACGATGCTGACGAGCACGACCGCCAGCCAGTAGGTCCAGGGCACATAGCGCTTCTGGCGGAATTGCAGGACCAGCGCCACCAGAAGCACCCCGGTCATGATGAGCGAGGTCTTCGTCAGGCCGAAACCCAGGTTGACGGCCAGAAAGTCGGCGGCGGTTTCGCCCATGGTCACGGCCATCAGCTTGATGAGCCAGAAGTCGGCCGTGACCTTCGGAACGCGGTTGACGGGGACGGCAGGGGTCATGCGGGGCTCACGGGCTGGGGCTGGGGCTGGGGCGGGCATCAGGGCGCGGGGCTCGGCGGATTGGTCAGGCTGGCCTGAAGGGCCGTCAGCGCGGCAGTCACGTCGGCCTGAACGGGGTTCGGTGCGCGCAGGGCGGTGAAGGCGCCATCGGCGGCCCCGTCAATCGCTGCCCATTGTGCGGGGTTCGATGGCTTCAGCCCGGCCTCGGCCTGGTCCCAGGCGATCTCGAAATCCTTGATGCGGGTCTTGGCGCCCGCCAGGTCGCCCTTGGCGGCCAACGCCTGCACGTCGGTGATGATTGAGGTGAAGGCCGACAGGTCACCCAGGCCGGCCGTTGCCGCCTGGTTGCCGTTCGTGCCGCGCGAATAGAGGTATTCGAAGCCGGTGAAGGCCGCGACCGGCACGGCGATCAGGAGGGCGGCGAGCAGAAACTGTTTCATGGGGGACCGGGTTGGAGCTTGCCGGGCCAGAGATCACCGAGCCTTGGGCGCAAGGCAACGGTTGTTTGCGCGCCTCTCGCGCTTGTCAGAGGGCGCGAGGTCGGCGTGGGTCAGTCGACCTTGTAGCCGTTGACGTAGATCGTGCTCAGGTCCGAGCCGCGCATCCTCCAAACGGTCTTCCCGCCTTCCTCCACTGCCGCGAGCGACAGCGCATGGGTGAGAAACTCCGCAATGCGGCGCGCGGCCGGTTCTTTGGAGAGTTTCAACTGGGACTGGATCTTTCGCAGCCCGAATGCCTCGATCGTCACGTTGTAGACCGGAAGACCCGACCGAGACAGGGTCAGACGGCCTGACGCGAACACATCGAACTCCGGTCCATGCAGGCGAAGGCTGTCGAGGGTGAAGTGACGTGGATCGGCCAGGAAGATGGTCTTGATACGCTCGGGCAGGCCGCGCTCGAAGGCCCGGATCGGGCCGGGGTTATAGGATGCCAGCAGCTCGTCGGCCAAGCTGGCCAAGGGCAGGTCGGCTGCGCTGATCTTGACGCGGGCATAGGTGGGCACCATCGGATTGACCCAGTCCGGAACTACTGACGGCAGGGTCAGGCCGGCGATGGTGATTTCCTGGCTCATCGCCGCTTCAGGCGAAATGCCGCTGCACTGGAACTCATAGGCGACCCGGTCGAGGCCGACGGTGCCAAACATCGTCACGATCTTCGCCCGGTCGGCACCGCCCGAAGCCTGCATGTTGTCGTAGAGAGGCAGGGCGGCACGGACAAGGCGCCGCATCTCGTCGGGGTCCTTGGCCCAGTCCTTCGGGGCCGGATGGGCCACCAGCCATTGCCAGAGGTCGAGGATGGAAACCTGCCGCAGGTTCGTGACGCTGTAACGGCTCGACAGGCTCGGGACCGTTATGGCGGTAGAGCCAAAGCCCTTGCGCGAGCTTTGCGCGAAGTCGGTATCGACGTTGGATCCGCTCACATCGATCAGTCCCGGCGCGCTGCCCGGCTTTGCGGTCTGGTCGATGACCGAGCGGGCCCTCGTGGTAAGGCTGTTGCCCACCGATGGATCGCTGTTCTTGTCGCCCTGCTCCATCCCTTCCACCGTCATGTGGCTGGACACAAAGCCCATGATCTTCGGGTCATACGTGCCTTGGAACGCGGCCGATTTCATGCGCACGGCGAATTCGGACCCCGGCGCGGAAAGTAGGGCAGCCACAGGGCTGTCGCTGGTGACCAGCCAGGTGCCATCCGGGTTCGGGGTCAGAAGCTGGTCGTAGGGTTGCAGGGTGAAGCTGGCCAGCTTGCCCAGAAACGGCACCTTCACGGGTGCTGTGCCGAACCCCATCTTCAGGCCGAGGCCTTCGGGGGTCAGGGTCATCGCCTTGGTCAGGGTCTGCCCCAGATAGGGGGCAAGCGCTGCCCTGACCGCTTCGGCGTCCGGCGGCGTGTCGGCAAGGGCCGGCAGTGCCGTCAGGACCGCCAGCGCAGCGCCAAGCCGCCGCGCGGGGCGCATCAGTGCGTCCAGGGGGCCCGGCGGTCGGTGGCGAAGTTTTCGCCGTAGCCGCGCGGGCGGATGTTCTGCTGGCGGGGCTTGGGGTCCATCACGTCATAGGCCAGACCCTTGGCCGTCGCATAGGCTTCGGCCTCGGCCCGCGTCTCGAACCGCAGGCGCACCTGGCTTTGCGTGTCGCTCGAGCCCGTCCAGCCCATCAGCGGGTCGAGCGCGCGCGCCTCGCCCTGATCGAATTCCAGAACCCACTGGCGGGTCTTGGCCATGCCGGACTGCATGGCGGAACGGGCAGGCTGGTAGATACGGGCACGCATGAAGGACTCCGGGCTTTCGCCTCTTATCGGCAAACTGCCCTGCGGTTGCAAGCCGCGCGTTGCCGCAGGCTGTCTTGCCCCTTGAACCGGAACAAAAACGGATCAAATTGGCGGGGTCACTCCCCGGGGGCCCCATGCCGCACAACAACACCAACCAGCCGGTCGCCCGGCCCGACGTCCTGACGCGCCCCAAGCTCGAGGGTGGGCGGCGGTTCGTCATGAAAAGCGAGTTTTCCCCGGCGGGCGACCAGCCGACGGCGATTGCCGAACTGTCCGCAGGAGTGAACGCTGGCGAGCGCGACCAGGTGCTGCTGGGCGCCACGGGGACGGGCAAGACCTTCACCATGGCCAAGATCATCGAGGAAACCCAGCGCCCGGCGATCATCCTGGCGCCCAACAAGACGCTCGCGGCCCAGCTCTACGGCGAGTTCAAGGGGTTTTTCCCAGAGAATTCAGTCGAGTACTTCGTCAGCTACTACGACTATTACCAGCCCGAAGCCTATGTAGCGCGGACCGACACCTATATCGAGAAGGAAAGCCAGATCAACGAACAGATCGACCGGATGCGCCATTCCGCGACCCGGGCGCTTCTGGAACGCGATGACGTTATCATCGTCGCTTCAGTCAGCTGCATCTACGGCATCGGCTCGGTCGAGACCTATTCGGCGATGACCCAGGACATGGTGGTCGGGCAGATTGTCGACCAGCGGCAGTTCCTGTCCGAACTGGTTGCCCAGCAATACAGGCGGCCCGAGGCGGCCTTCCAGCGGGGGTCGTTCCGGGTGAAGGGCGATACGGTCGACCTGTGGCCCGCGCACCTTGAAGACCGGGCCTGGCGCTTTTCCTTCTTTGGCGAAGAGCTGGAATCGATCACCGAGTTCGATCCGCTGACCGGCGCCAAGACCGACACGTTCGAGAAGATCCGCATCTATGCCAACAGCCACTATGTGACCCCGCGCCCCACCCTGCAGCAGGCGACGAAGGGCATCCGGGCCGAGCTTGCGCAGCGGCTGAAGCAGCTGACCGAAGAGGGGCGGCTGCTGGAGGCGCAGAGGCTGGAACAGCGGACGAACTTCGACCTGGAGATGCTGGAGGCGACGGGGTCGTGCGCCGGGATCGAGAACTATTCGCGCTACCTGACGGGTCGCGCGCCGGGCGAACCGCCGCCGACCTTGTTCGAGTTCATCCCGGACAATGCCATCGTCTTTGCCGACGAAAGCCATGTCTCGGTCCCCCAGATCGGGGGCATGTACCGGGGCGACTACCGGCGGAAGTTCACGCTGGCCGAACACGGCTTCCGGCTGCCGTCCTGCATGGACAACCGGCCCCTGAAGTTCGAGGAATGGGACGCCATGCGGCCCCAGTCGGTCTTTGTCAGCGCCACCCCGGCTTCGTGGGAGATGGAGCAGGCGGGCGGGGTCTTCACCGAACAGGTGATCCGGCCGACCGGCCTTCTGGACCCGCAGGTCGAGATACGCCCCGTGGAGATGCAGGTCGACGACCTTCTGGACGAGGTGCGGCGCGTGGCGGCGGCCGGCATGCGCACGCTTGTCACCACACTGACCAAGCGGATGGCCGAGGATCTGACCGAATACCTGCACGAACAGGGCATCCGCGTCCGCTACATGCATTCCGACATCGACACGCTGGAACGGATCGAGATCCTGCGCGACCTGCGCCTCGGCGCCTTCGACGTGCTGGTCGGGATCAACCTGCTGCGCGAAGGGCTGGACATCCCCGAATGCGGGCTGGTCGCCATCCTCGATGCCGACAAGGAGGGGTTCCTTCGGTCCGAAACTTCGCTCATCCAGACGATCGGGCGGGCGGCGCGGAACGCCGATGGCCGGGTCATCATGTATGCCGACCGCATCACGGGCTCGATGGAGCGCGCCTTGGCCGAGACGAACCGCCGGCGCGACAAGCAGATCGCCTATAACGAGGTGCACGGGATCACGCCCCAGACGGTCAGGAAGAACGTCGAGGATGTGCTGGCGGGCCTCTGGCAGGGCGACACGGACCAGTCGCGCGTGACGGCCAAGGTCGACAAGGCCAACGTGGGCGCGAACCTTGGCGCGCATCTGGAGGCCTTGCGGACCGCGATGCGGAAGGCGGCCGAGAACCTGGAGTTCGAGGAAGCGGCGCGGCTGAGGGATGAGGTAAAGCGGCTCGAGGCGGTCGAGATGGCGGTCGCCGACGACCCGCTCGCGCGGCAGTCGGCGGTGGAGGAGGCGGTCGAGGTGGCGGTGAAGGCGCGCGGGCGGAGCACGGCGGGGCGGGCGGGGCAAAGGGGCGGGAACAAGCGGAGGGGGAGGAAGGGGTAGGAGGGGGAAGGTGACACGTATTGTCGGCTCCTCAGGCAGCTCCCGGAAAATGCCATAGCGCAGCCACTCTCATGTTCTTGGGCGGTCGAATACGCAACTTGCCAAGAGACTCGACCTTCGGTGTCCACCAGTTTTCATTTAAAGACTCGTCACCTCGCGACATTGAACATTCCCAAACTCTATCCGCAAAGATTGCTGCTTTCGTTCATGATATGGGGATAGGCCCAGGGTTTATTGAAATATCATCTGCAACCACGAGTAACGGAACTAATATTCTAAGTGACGATCATCTCCGTAAACTTGGAGTTTTAACTGGCTATCAAACTGAAGCGGAATGGACCGTGCATGCAAGCAACCACACTATGTATGTTCGTGGCGAACGCGACTCGACGTTTGGGCATCACAAAGTCATGATGTGTTATACGAAGGGAATTGGGTTCCTCTTCTGGGCAGTGATCGAGTCGCAAGGTCGAGAGAACGAACTGTTAGGTTTCAAGCTCGTGGAGATTGTGGCCAATGGTGAGGAAACTCGGATTGATATTTCAGACCGATGCGAGCGACATGTCGTCGGCATTTATGTCAACGTAATGGCAACGCTCTCCGAGGGAGAAACCCAAACAATTGCCTTTTCTGAGAGCTTTGGTGTGCAAATCAGGGCCTCAAGCGAAGCACCGGTGTTCCTTGGGATAGCAGCGGTTTCCACGGAGGGCGGGCAGGATCAGTTGCAAACGTTCTACAACACGCTTTGCAGCGGGCCATAGGGGGAATCTGCCCGACCACCTAAACCCTCCCTCCC
>CAMFGW010000044.1 GCA_945952025.1 uncultured Paracoccaceae bacterium | reverse complement strand
GACGAAAGCCGAGACGGGGTTTCCCGGCAGGCCCAGCATGATGGAACCTCCAAGCCGGCCGGCCATCAGCGGCTTGCCGGGGCGCATGGCGATTTTCCAGAAGGCCTGTTCGAAGCCGAGTTCGGTGGCAATCCGGCCGACCAGGTCGTGATCGCCGACCGACGCGCCGCCGATCGTGACCAGGACATCGGCGTCGGCCGCAAGGCCGAAGGTGAAGCGCAGGCTGTCCGGCGTGTCGCGGGCGATGGGCAGGACGCGCACCTCGGCGCCCGCGCCCTCGGCCATGGCGGCAAGCATGATGGCGTTCGAGGCGATGATCTGGTCGGGACGGGGGGTGCCGCCCGGCATGACGAGCTCGTCCCCGGTCGAAAGGATCGCCACCACCGGCCGGCGCGTGACCGTGACCTCTGGCACGTTCATCGCCGCGATCAGGCCAAGGTCGGCCGGGCGCAGCCGGCGGGGGGCGGGAAGCCTGTCGCCCGCCTTGAAGTCGTTGCCCAAGCCCCGGATATTGCTTTGTGTTTCCAGCCTGTCGCCAAGGGTGATCCGGTCGCCGTCACGCGTGACATCTTCCTGGATGACCACGCGGTCAGCTCCGTCGGGCACGGGCGCACCGGTGAAGATGCGGGCGGCCTCTCCGGCGCCGACCGCGTCCGTGAAGGCATGTCCGGCGCCGGCCTCGCCGATCACCGTGAGCCGGACCCCCGGCCGATGATCGGCCTCGCGGATGGCATAGCCGTCCATGGCCGAGGCATCGAAGGGCGGCTGGTCGCGGCTCGCGATCACGGGCGCGGCCAAGACCCGGCCGGCAGCGGCGCGCAGGGGCACGCGTTCGGTCGGAAGGGGCGTGCCCAGCGCCAGGACCCGCGCCAGGGCCTCGGCGACAGAGATCATGGCGTGGCCTCGTAAGTACCGGATTTCCCGCCGGTTTTCCGGATCAGGCGCACGCCTTCGATGCGCATGGATTTCTCGGCAGCCTTCAGCATGTCATAGACCGTCAGTGCTGCGACGGTGACGGCGGTCAGCGCCTCCATCTCGACGCCGGTCGGGCCGGTCGTGCGGATGGTCGCCTGCAGCCTGAGGCCGGGCAGGCCCGCGTCGGGCGTGATCTCCAGGCTCGCGTGGCTGATCGGCAAGGGGTGGCAAAGGGGGATCAGGTCGGACGTGCGCTTGGCGGCCATGATGCCGGCCAGCCGCGCGACGCCCGCCACGTCGCCCTTCTTGGCGGTGCCCCCCTGCACCAGCGCCAGCGTCTCTGGCCGCATCACCACCAGCGCCTCGGCGACGGCGCTGCGCTCGGTCGCGGGTTTGGCGCCCACGTCGACCATGTGGGCCTGACCCTTGGCGTCGAAATGTGTGAGGCTCATCGTGCCCCTCCGGCAAGGATGGTGCGGGTGGCGGCTGTCACGTCGGCCTGCCGCATCAGGCTTTCGCCGATCAGGAAGGACCGCGCGCCGACGGCGGCCATCGCGTCAAGGTCGTCCGCCGAGAATAGCCCGCTTTCGCAGACCAGCGTCCGGTCGCCGGCGACCATCGGCGCAAGTTCGCGCGTTACATCAAGAGAAAGCTCGAACGTCTTGAGATTGCGGTTGTTCACGCCGATGAGCGGCGACGGAAGCGCCAGCGCGCGCTCCATCTCTGCCCGGTCGTGGACCTCGACCAGCGCGTCCATGCCCCAGCCCGCGGCCGCCGCGATCAGCTCGCGCGCGAGGGCGTCGTCGACCGAAGCCAGGATCACGAGGATGCAGTCGGCGCCCCAGGCGCGGGCCTCGGCGACCTGATAGGTGTCGTATAGGAAGTCCTTGCGCAGGACCGGCAGGCTGACCGCCGCGCGGGCTGCCGTCAGATAGTCGGGCGCGCCCTGAAACGAGGGTGTGTCGGTCAGGACCGACAGGCAGGCGGCGCCCCCGGCCTGATAGGCGCGGGCCAGCGCCGGCGGATCGAAATCTGCGCGGATCAGCCCCTTCGACGGCGAGGCCTTCTTGATCTCGGCGATGAGCCCATAGCCCCGCGCCTCGGCCACCTGGAGTGCGGCGCGAAAGCCGCGCACCGGCGGGGCATGACGGGCGGCCGACTCGACCTCGGCCAGGGGGCGGGCGCGGCGGGCCTCGGTGATTTCCTGAAGCTTGTAGCTTTTGATCTTATCGAGAATGTCCATGCCCCCTTCTAGCCTCGCCCCGCGCGACAAGGAAGGACCAAGGGCCGGGGCCCGCTTCGGGTGGCTTGACCGGGCCGCCTTCGGGGTCAAGAGTGAAGGCACGGGGCAGGATCGGCCCGATGGCACCGGGCCGCGGCATTCCGCCGGGTCCCGGCCTGTGCCGGAAGGGAGCGATCGCCATGCGGTTCATCACAGTCATGGGGCCGTCGCAGTCGGGCAAGACCGAGCTTGTGAAGCATATGGCCCACCTCGACGGCCACGCGCCGAAAGTCGAACAGGCCGGCTCGATCGCTCTTTCCCGCTTCACCTTTCTGGACGAGCCCTGGTGCGCGCTCGACCTGGCGGGCGGTCCGGAAATCGCGCGGACGGCCGGGCAGGCGCTTCTGGCGTCCGACGCGGCGGTCCTCTGCGTCGCGCCTGACCCCGACGAGGCCGTGCTCGCCGCCCCCTACCTGCGCGCGATCGAGGCTGCGGGCTGCCCTTGCGTCGTATTCATCAACCGCGTCGATGCGCCGAAAGGCCGCATCCGCGATACGGTCGCGGCCCTTCAGGCCTATACGTCGCACGCCTTGGTCCTGCGCCAGATCCCGATCCGCGAGGGCGGCCAGATCGTCGGCGCGGTCGACCTGATCTCGGAACGCGCCTGGCGCTATCGCGAGGGCCTGCCCTCGACCCTGATCGAGATGCCGCAGTCCGAAACCGACCGCGAGAAGGAGGCGCGGGCGGACCTTCTGGAACATATGTCGGAATATGACGACCACCTGCTCGAGGACCTGATCGAGGATCACGAGCCCGCGCGCGGCGCGCTCTATGAAATCGCCCGGCGCGAGACGCAGGAAAGCGTCGTCCTGCCCTGTTTCCTGGGTGCGGCCCTGCACGGTAACGGCGTGACGCGCCTGATGAAGGCCCTGCGCCACGAGGCGCCGCAGGTCGATGCCTTGCGCGACCGGCTGGCGGCGGGCGAGGCGCTGGCCGTGGGGTTTCATGCGCAAAACCGCAAGCATCTGGGAAAGTGCGTCTTTCTGCGCGCCCTCGGGCCGGGGGTCGCGCAGGGCGGCACGCTTGGCGGCGCGACGATCGGCGGCCTGTCCGAGCTCGGCGGCAAGTCGGGTCACGACCATCTGGCGCCGGGCGACGTGGCGATGGCGGTCAAGGCCGACCATCTGAACGCGGGCGCGATCTACACCGCGACCGGCGTCATTCCTGCCCCCGGTTGGGCGCTTGCGGCGGCGCCGTCGATGGCGCGGATCGTGGCCCCGAAGCATGACAAGGACGAGGTGCGGCTGGCCGCCGCGCTCGCCCGGGTGGCCGAGGCCGATCCGGCCCTGAGCCTTGCCCAGGACGAGGGCACGGGGCACGCGGTTCTGCGGCTGCAGGGGCCAATGCACTTGCGTGCGGTCCTGCAGGCGCTCGGCGACGGTTTCGGGGTCGAGGTCGAGGCGACGCCCCCGGCGCCACGCTACCGCGAGACGATTTCGTCATCTGTGTCAGACAGTTACCGGCACCGGAAGCAGTCGGGCGGGGCCGGCCAGTTCGCCGATGTGGCGCTGACCGTCGCGCCGCTCGCGCGTGGCGAGGGGTTCCGCTTCACCGAGGTGGTGAAAGGCGGCGCGGTGCCCAGGAACTACATCCCTTCGGTCGAGGAGGGGGCGCGGGACGCGACCGCGAAGGGCCCCTTGGGCTTTCCGGTCATCGACGTGGGCGTGACGCTGACCGACGGCAAGCACCATGCGGTCGACAGTTCCGACTTCGCCTTCCGCACCGCCGGGCGGCAGGGGGTGAAGGAGGCGCTGGCCAAGGCGGGGCCGGTCCTGCTGCAGCCGGTCGAGCGGATCGACATCCACATTCCTTCCGTCTTTGCCGGGGCGATGGTGTCGCTGATTTCAGCGCTGAAAGGGCAGGTTCTGGGCTTTGACCGCGATCCGGCCTGCCGGGGCTGGGACCTTTTCCGCGCGCTCCTGCCGCAGTCGGCCGAGGATGACCTGGTGGCCGCACTCGGTTCGGCCACGCAGGGCACGGCCTGGCACGAGGCGGCCTTCGACCATTACGAAGAGCTCTATGGGCGCGAGGCCGAACGGATCGCAACCGGGCAGGGGGCATAGGGCCGGGGGTGGCAGGGGCCGTTGACCCTGCCATGTGGTGGCGTCGCCCTTTGTCCCCGCCGATGGCCCCAAGGGCCATCGGCCAGCGCCCGCCCCGCCATCGGCGGGCGCTTCCGCGCCCATCGGGGCAGGCGACGGCCTTTGTTATCGCGCGACAGAAGCGGTCCAGCCGCGCCGTTCCCACGACGGCCGGGGGAAACGCGGGTCGCGTTTCCTGATCCCGCCCGGCCCGGCCTAGCGCCGGTCTGATGACGGCCACGCCCCTTTCCACCGTCGCGGGTGCCAGTTCCAGAGCCGGTAACCCGCGCCGCCCCGCCCGGTGACGATGCGCAAGGCACCCCCCGGTTCGGCATAGAGCGCGAGCGCCCCGGTCCGGCGCAGACGGCGCTGGTCGTAAAGGTCGCAGGCGGTGGGGCGGGGGCCGTCGAGCCGATCGGCCAGGACGACGATGGCGCCCGGCGTGCAGGCCCCAGCCACCCTGTCGGCGGCGCCCTTGCCGGACAGAATCGTAACGGCGCGCCCCGCGACGACGGTCTGGCGTGCGCCCTTGGGGCCGCTGAAGCCCGGTCGCGCGGCCGCCTCGATCTGCGTTGCCAGATCACCGTCGTCCTGCAACCAGGCCTCGGCGATGAAGCCGCCGCCCTTGGGTTTCGAAAGCACCCGGCCGCCGTCGGTCATCACCCCGGCGAGCGTGCCGTCGCTCGAGATCAGGAGCGTCGGCCGCTCCGTCCCCGCCCAAAGGAGCAGCGCGCCCGTCAGCGCCAGGACCCCGGCCGCCCGGACGCCGCGCGACGGTCCGATGAGGAGCGCCGCACCCCCGAGGCCGACCAGCGGCAGGACCGACGGCGGCGGCGAGAGGACCGGCAGAAGCGCGCCGTCAAGCGCCGCGATCCGCTCGGCGATCAGAAGGATGAGGCCCGATCCGACCTTCAGCACCCAGAGCGCCGGGGCGGCAAGGCCAAGGGGCGCGAGAAGCGCCGAAAGGACGCCGAAGGGCATGACCAGAAAGCCCATCACCGGGATCGACAGAAGGTTCGCGACCAGCCCGTATTCCGCGATCCGGTTGAAATGCGCGGCGGCAATCGGCGTCGTCGCCGTGCCCGCGACCACCGACGAAAGGACCGCCATGGCGACCGGCCGGGCGAACTTCGGCAGGCGCTCGAGCGGCCGGCGCAGCCAGTCGAAGCCCACGATCAGCGCCGCCGTCGCCCCGAAAGACATCTGGAAACCGGGCTCGACCAGGCTCTCGGGCTCAAGCCCCAGGCAAATGAGCGCGGCCATCGCCACCGACCTGAGCGACAGCGCCCGCCGGTCGGTCAGGACCGCCAGCAGCATGACGGCGGCCATGATGTAGGACCGCCGCGTCGCCACATCGGGTCCGGCAAGGATCATGTAGAAGGTCGCCGCCAGAAGCGCCGCCGCCGCCGCCACCTTCTTGCCGTTGATGCGCAGCGCCAGGGGCGGCACCAGCGCCAGCCCGTAGCGGACGAGCGCAAAGACGAACCCGGACAGAAGCCCCATGTGCAGCCCGGAAATCGAGATGATATGCGACAGGTTCGAGGCCCGGAGCGCCTGGTTCGTCGCCTGATTGACCCCCGACCGGTCGCCGGTCATCAGGGCGGCCGCGAAGGCCGCATCCTGCCCGCCGCCCATCGCCGCCTGCATGGCGCGCGACAGGTGCATCCTGAGCCGGAAGGCGAAGAGCGACAGGCTCGCGTCGGGTGGGCCGAGGATCGTCACCGGATCGCGCGCATAACCGACCCCGCCGAGCGAGGAAAACCAGGCGAGCCGCTGGAAGTCGAAGCCGCCCGGGGCGACGGCCCCGTCGGGCGGCGCGAGCCGCGCGACGGCGCGGAGTCGCGCGCCGGGTTCGGGCGCGAAGTCCGGCGCCTCGCCATGAAGCGAGAGGCGCACGCGCGACGGGATGGGCGCGTCGGGCTCCTCGGCGGCAAGGTCCGGCAGCCTCACCTGGTCGAGCGTCACCCTGATCTGGTCGGAAAAGGACCGGTCGACGTCGATCACCCGCCCCTCGACCGGCCCGTAGGTGGCAAAGGCCAGGACGGGTGCGGCCACCATATGGGCGCGGATCGCCATCAGGACGAAGCCACCTGCGGCAAGCGCGAACGCCCGCGCGACGCCCTTGAGCGCCCAGATGCCCAGGGGCGGATCGGCCCGGAACGACAGGCCCGCGAGCGCCACCGTCAGGCAGGCGAGCGCCGCCAGAAGAAGCCAGCCCGGCTCTTCCCGCGGCAGGAAATAGAAGCCGATGCCCAGCGACAGAATCACCGGCGACCAGACGAAGCCCGCCTCGGACGCCAGCCGCCGGGACTTGGCCGACGGCGGCGCACGCAGGGCGGCCAGGCGACCGGCCAGGGGCGCGGCCATCGCGCGCCACTGGCCGCCCGCCAACCCGTCCGCCCCGCTCAGCGCCCCGTTCGCCGCCCCGTTCGCCGCCCCGTTCGCCACCCCGTTCGCCACCTTGCCTCGCTTCCGCCGATTGCCTAGAACCGCCCGGGTGAGCCTCACCCAAACTGGTTGCCAAATGGTTAACGCCGCTGGCGCCTGGGGGAGCCCGTGACCGCCTGAGCCCAGCCGGAAAGACCGACCCATGTCCGACGCCCCGACCCCCACCCCCATCGTCACCCGCTTCGCGCCCTCGCCGACGGGCTACCTGCATATCGGCGGCGCGCGCACGGCGCTCTTCAACTGGCTTTACGCGCGGGGGCGGGGCGGCAAGTTCCTCCTGCGGATCGAGGACACGGACCGCGAGCGCTCGACCCCCGAGGCCGAGGCGGCGATCCTGAAGGGGCTGACCTGGCTGGGTCTTGACTGGGACGGCGAGCCGGTCAGCCAGTTCGCCCGCAAGGACCGCCATGCCGAAGTCGCGCGCCAGATGCTGGCGCAAGGCACGGCCTACAAATGCTTCTGCACGCAGGCCGACATCGAGGCCTTCCGCGAGGCCGCGCGCGCCGAGGGCCGCTCGACCCTCTTCCGCAGCCCCTGGCGCGACGCCGACCCCGCGACCTTCCCCGACCTGCCCTATGTCATCCGCCTGAAGGCCCCGCGCGAAGGGCAGACGGTGATCCGGGACGCGGTGCAGGGCGACGTGATCATCGCCAACGACCAGTTGGACGACATGGTTTTTTTACGAAATGATGGCACACCTACCTACATGCTCGCCGTCGTGGTCGATGATCACGACATGGGCGTCACGCATGTAATCCGGGGGGACGACCACCTGACCAACACCGCGCGCCAGACGCAGATCTATCATGCGATGGGCTGGCCCGTGCCGGTCTGGGCGCACATCCCGCTCATCCACGGGCCGGACGGCCGCAAGCTGTCGAAACGCCACGGGGCGGTCGGGCTGCAGGACTATCAGGCCATGGGCTACCCGGCGGCGGCCTTGCGCAACTACCTCGCGCGGCTCGGCTGGGCGCATGGCGATGCGGAGTTTTTCACCGACGACCAGGCGCTGGAATGGTTCGACCTGTCGGGAATCGGCCGAGCGCCGGCGCGACTCGACTTCAAGAAGCTGGAAAACCTGTCCGGCCAGCATATCGCCGCTGCTGCGGATGCAGCATTGCTGCCTGAAATTGAGGCATTTCTGGTCGCTGCCGACCGGCCGGCCCTGACAATCGGGCAAAGAAACCGGCTGGTCGAAGCGCTGCCAAGCCTAAAGGAACGTGCGAAATCTTTCCCAGAACTCCTTGAAAAGGCGCATTTCCTTATGGCTGACAGGCCTGTGGAACCCGATGAGGCGGCAGCGAAGGCGCTTGATCCGGTATCCCGTGGCATACTTGCCAATCTCGTGCCGCGGCTGCAAAATGCCGGCTGGACCCGCGACGCGCTTGAGGCGGCCGTGACCGAGGTCGCGGCCGAACATGGGCTGGGGCTTGGCAAGGTCGCCGCCCCTCTGCGCGCCGCACTCGCCGGGCGGACGGCAACGCCGTCCGTCTTTGACATGATGATCGTGCTCGGGCGGGAGGAAACCCTCGCCCGGCTTACCGATGCCGCGGGCCGGGACTGACCGGCAGGCGGCCAGATCGGACCGGCGCCCCTGCCAGGGGCCGGTCCTTGGAGAATGAAGATGGCTGACACGAAAAACGCCACACTGACTTTCGGGGACAAGTCCCTGAACCTGCCGATCCTGAAGCCGACGCTCGGCCCCGACGTGGTCGACATCCGCAAGCTTTACGCCGACGGCGACCTCTTTACCTTCGATCCGGGCTTCACCTCGACCGCCGCCTGCGAAAGCTCGATCACCTATATCGACGGCGACAAGGGCGAGCTTCTCTATCGCGGCTACCCGATCGAGCAGCTGGCCAACAAGTCGAGCTATCTCGAGGTCTGCTACCTGCTGCTTTACGGGGACCTGCCGAACGCCGCCCAGCTTGAGGATTTCAACAACCGCGTGACCCGGCACACGATGGTGCATGAGCAACTGCACTATTTCTTCCGCGGTTTCCGGCGCGACAGCCATCCGATGGCGACCATGGTCGGCGTCGTCGGCGCCATGTCGGCCTTCTACCACGACAGCCTCGACATCAATGACCCCTGGCAGCGCGAGGTGGCCGCGATCCGGCTCATCGCCAAGCTGCCGACGATCGCCGCCATGGCCTACAAATATTCGCTGGGCCAGCCCTTCGTCTATCCGAAGAACTCGCTCGACTACGCATCGAACTTCCTGCACATGTGCTTCGCCGTCCCGTGCGAGGAGTATGTGGTCCAGCCCGCGCTGAGCAAGGCCATGGACCGCATCATGATGCTGCACGCGGACCACGAGCAGAACGCCTCGACCTCGACCGTGCGGCTTGCGGGCTCGTCGGGGGCGAACCCCTTCGCCTGCATTGCGGCCGGCATCGCCTGCCTTTGGGGGCCGGCCCATGGCGGCGCGAACCAGGCGGCACTCGAGCAGCTGCGCGAGATCGGCAGCGTCGACCGCATCCCGGAATTCATCCGCCAGGCCAAGGACAAGTCCTCGGGCATCCGGCTCATGGGCTTTGGCCACCGGGTCTACAAGAACTACGACCCCCGCGCCAAGGTGATGAAGGAAAGCGCCGACGAAGTGCTGGACCTGATGGGCATCCACAACAACCCCACGCTCCAGGTCGCCAAGGAACTGGAACGGATCGCACTCGAGGACGAATATTTCGTCGCCAAGAAGCTCTATCCGAACGTCGACTTCTATTCGGGCATCATTCTTGAGGCGATGGGCTTCCCGACCTCGATGTTCACGCCGATCTTCGCGATTTCCCGTGCCGTCGGCTGGATCGCGCAGTGGAAGGAAATGATCGCCGACCCGACCCTGAAGATCGGCCGCCCGCGCCAGCTTTATATCGGGCCGGCACAGCGCGACTACGTCGAGATCAAGGGCCGCTGAGGGGCCAGGCGCCCGATCCCTGTGCGGGGCCGGGCCGTCCGTCGAAAGACTATGAGGCAGAAGAACTGCCGCCGGACCCTGGGGCCTGGCGGCGGTTTTGCCTTTGGTCGCGGCGTCGTCGTCGCGGGGGTTGGCGCGCGGCCCTCACTGCACCGGCGGAACCTTCTTCAGGTAGGCGGCGATCGCGGCGCGGTCGCTTTCGGGCAGGTGCGCCATGTTCTGCACGACCAGTGCCATGTGCCCGCCCGCGCTGTCATAGTCGGGTGTGAAGCCCGTCGTCAGATATTCGACGATGTCCTTCTCGGTCCAGTCGAGCTTGCCGGTCGTGATGTTCGGGAAGGAGCCCTTGCCGACCGGCAAAGGCCCGCCGCCCAGCCAGGAGCCGCGCTTCATGCCGCCGATGGCATCGCGCGGCGTGTGGCATTCGCCGCAATGGCCAAGCCCCTCGACGATCTGGCGGCCACGCTCTTCGGCGGGCGTCAGATCGCCGGTCAGGACCCAGTCCTTCGGCATGTAGAGCATCTTCCACAGGCCGATCCCGCGGCGGATGTTGAAGGGGAAGCCGACCTTGGCGGGCTGGCTCGGCGTCGTGACCGGGGGCAGCGTCATCAGGTAGGTGTAAAGGTCCGCCACGTCCTGCGTCGAGGCATGGGCGAAGCTCGTATAGGGGAAGGCGGGGTAGAAGTTGTGCCCGTCCGGCGCCACGCCCCGCAGCATGGCATTGGCCAGGTCAAGGCTCGACCAGGCGCCGATGCCATGCTCGCGGTCGGGCGAGATGTTCGGGGCGACGAAGGTGCCGAAGGGCGAGGGGAACTCCTGCCCGCCGCCGAGTTGCAGCTTCGCCGCATCCGTCGCGTCGGCCGCGGCATGGCAGGACGAACAGCCACCCATCCAGAAGAGCTGTTCGCCCTTCGCCGGATCGCCCGTCAGCCCGGCCATCGCATCGGCCGGAAGGCGGTTCGGCAGGGTCAGAAACCAGAAGATCGCAAGGCCGGCCACGCCAAGGGCCAGCAGTAAGGTCAGGAAGCGTTTCATCCGGTCTCCATTCGGGTGTCGGCGCCCTCCGCCTCAGCCAGAGCTGGCGCGGAAGGCCTTGTGGCAGGAGCCGCAGGCCTCGCCGAGCGGGCCCATGGCAGCTTTCAGGCCGTCGAGGCCCCCGGGCGCGGCCGTCTGCATCGCTGCGACCGCCTTGCCCCATGCCTCGACCTTGGCGCCGATGTCCGAGTCTGACGCCCAGATCGCGGGCAGGGCGTTCGTGCCCTTCACCGCCCCGTTGTCGGACCCGGCCGGCCAGAGCATCGGCAGGTCAAGCGCGAACACCCCGGCGAGCGCATCCGCCGCCGCCTTGGCCTGTGCGGCATCATAGGGCGCGTCGCCCTTTGCCATCTTGCCAAGCACCGTGATGTTCAGCGCATTGAGCTCCATCAGCCCCTGCCGCGCCTTGATCTCGGCCTGGAAGGGCGGTGCGTCGGCGGCCCAAAGGGCCGGTGCGGCGGACAGGACGGTGGCGAGCCCGATCATTGTAGCGAAGCGGGTAAGGCGAAGTGTCATGTCAGTTCTCCCTTGCTGGCTGGCGAAAGGATGAACCCGCCGGCCGAACTGACCTATAGCACAAATTCGCACCCTCATCGCGCGCCACCGCACAGGCGCGCGATCCTCCGCGTATGATCCTTGCCTGATGATGGGTCAGACATGATGGGCCAGACGTGATGTGCCAGACGGGACCCGTCCCTTCTGCGGACACTACTCCGGCTGGCGATAGGCCTTGTGACAGGCCGCGCAGGCCTCGCCCACGGCACCCATCGCGCCCTTCAGTCTTGCGGCGTCAGTGCCCGCCACCGTCTGCATGGCGGCCGTCGCGTCGGCCAGGCTCTTGAACATCTGGTTGCGCTTGTCGACCTCGGTGAAGATCGGGGCAAGCGCGGAACTGTCCTGGGCCTTGCCGGCCTCGGACCCCGGCAGCCAGAGGAAGCCGGTGTCCTTGCCGCCCAGGTTCGCGAGGTTCGCGGCCGCCATCTTGGCCGCCGTCGCGTCAAAGGGCGTCTCGCCCTTGGCCATGCCGCCGAGCGCGGCAAGGTTCATGGCCATCATCAGCATGTAGCCGTGGCGCGCGTTGACCTATTCGGCCGGGTCCTTCAGGTCCTGCGCCAGGGTGGCGCTGCCCAGAACGGCCGCGACGGCCATGCCGGCCACGGGGCCGAGGACAAGTTTGGAACTCAAGACTTTGGAAAGCATGGATCACTCCGCTAGTGGTGGCGAACGGCACGAACCTGCACGGGCCGCCCATCGGTTGTGAAGCCGCGGGGCCAATGACTCAGGGTGGATGGACGGGGGTCTATGTCGGCGGATGAGAGGAATGCCGCCGCAGGGCAGGGGCGCTGCGCGGGAGGTTGCCCAGGTCGCGAACTAGGACGCTGACTAGGGCAGCGAGCGCACCGGCGGCGGGCGCGAGGCTTCCATCCAGGCCGGCAGGAGCCCCGCCTTTTCAAGCCCGTAGATGCCAAGGCAAAGGGCGATCACCACCACCCACAGCATCACGCGCCTCATGGACGGCGGATTGCGCGCCCACTGGTTCATGCGGATGAGCCAGCGGTCCGGGGTCATTCGTCCGTGAACCGGACCTTGCCGATATAGGGCAGGTTGCGGTTCCGCTGTGCGAAGTCGATGCCGTAGCCCACGACGAACTCGTCAGGGATCTCGAATCCGGTCCAGGTGGCGCGGATGTCGACCTCGCGCCGCGAGGGCTTGTCCAGAAGCGCGCAGACATGCAGCCGCTTCGGCTCACGGCTATTCAGCAGCCGCACCACATGGCTGAGGGTGAAGCCCGTGTCGACGATATCCTCGACGACCAGCACGTCGCGGCCCGAAACCTCGCTGCCGAGGTCTTTCAATATTCGAACCTCGCGCGAGCTTTCCATGGCGTTTCCATAGGAGGACGCTTCCAGAAAATCGACTTCGACGGGCAGGTCGATTTCCCGCACCAGGTCGGCGATGAAGACGAAGGACCCGCGCAGGAGGCCAACCACGATCAGCTTGTCGGTGCCGCGATAGGCCTCGGTGATTTCACGTGCCAGATCCTCGACCCGGGCGGCGATCGACTTGGCGGAAATCATCGGGTCGATGACATAGGGACGGTCGGGCACGGCGCGGCGGTTCCTCTTGATTTCCGACCCTCTTTAGCCGAAACGGGCCTTGTCTGTCACCGCGAAAAGGGACGGCGAGGAGCGGGTGGGGATGCCGTCACACGAGGAAAAGCGCAGGCTGCGCTGGTCTGCCGACCAGATGTATGACCTGGTGGCCGACATCGCGCGCTACCCCGAGTTCCTTCCCTGGACCTCTGCCGCCCGCATCCGCGCGCGCTCGCCCATGCCCGAAGGGGGCGAGCTGGTCGAGGCGGACCTGGTCATTTCCTTCAAGGTCTTCCGCGAACGCTTCGGCAGCCGCGTGCGGCTTTACCCCGAGACCCGGCGGATCGAGACCGACTACCTGGACGGCCCCTTCCGTCACCTGCATTCGCACTGGGATTTCGTGCCCTTGCCGGACGGGGGCTGCGATGTCGACTTTTCGGTCGATTTCGAGTTCCGGAACGCCATCTTGCAGGCCGTGATCGGCGTCGTCTTCGACGAGGCCATGCGCCGCGTCGTCCGCGCCTTCGAGGCGCGGGCCGAGGCGCTTTACGGCTGACCGCTCAGGTGTGCCCGCTCAGGTGACGGCCGCCGCGAAGGCGCTGCGGTAAAGGGCCGAAAGGTCAGCGAGCGGCGCCGCCGATGTGCCAAGCCGCACCGTTTCGCCGCCGAAGCTGCCGACCTGCGCCAGGGGCACCCCGGCCGCCTTCGCCGCCGCCATCAGGGCAGGCACCCGGTCCGGCGCCACGGCCAGAAGGTAGCGCCCCTGATCCTCGCCAAAAAGCTCCGCCGTCGTCGCTTGCGTCAGCGTGACACCGGTCGCCGCCGCCTCGGCCATCTCGAAGGCCGCGAGCGCCAGGCCGCCGTCCGACAGGTCGCTCGCCGCCCGGACGCGGGCCCGCTCGGCCCTAAGGAAACTGCCGTTCCGCCGCTCTTCCGCCAGGTCGACCGGCGGCGCATCGCCATCCTCGCGGCCGAACGCCTCGTAGATCAGGGCCGACTGGCCAAGGTGGCTGCCCGCACGACCGATCATCAGCGCCGCATCGCCCGCACGCGCCGGGCCCGCGATCAGGTCGCCGAGATCGTCCAGAAGCCCGACGCCGCCGATGGTCGGCGTGGGCAGGATCGCCCGCCCGTCAGTTTCGTTGTAAAGCGACACGTTGCCGGACACGATGGGGAAGTCGAGCGCCCGGCAGGCCTCGCCGATGCCCTGGATCGCGCCGACGAACTGGCCCATGATCTCGGGCTTTTCGGGGTTGCCGAAGTTCAGGTTGTCGGTCGCCGCCAGGGGACGCGCGCCCAGCGCCGTCAGGTTCCGCCAGGCCTCGGCCACCGCCTGCCTGCCTCCTTCGACCGGGTTCGCGCGCACATAGCGCGGCGTCACGTCCGAGGTGAAGGCGAGCGCCTTCCCGGTCCCATGGACCCGCACGACGCCGCCGCCAAGGCCAGGCGTCCGCACGCTGTCGGCCATCACCTGCGTGTCATACTGTTCCCAGACCCAGGCCTTGTGGGCATGGTTCGGGCTGCCGATCAGCGCCTTCAAGGCTGCAATGGCGTCGATCGCCGGCACCGGCGCCATGGGCGCGGCGGCGGGCGTCGGCACCCAGCGGCGGTCGTATTCCGGCGCGCTCGACGACAGTTTCGACAGCGGCAGGTCGGCCTTCACCTCGTTGCCGTGCAGGATCAGGAAGCGGTCCTCGGCGATCGTCTCGCCGACGATGGCGAAGTCCAGGTCCCACTTCTCGAAGATCGCCCGCGCGACGGCCTCGCGTTCGGGCTTCAGGACCATGAGCATCCGCTCCTGGCTTTCGGACAGCATCATCTCATAGGCCGTCATCCGCGCCTCGCGCTGCGGCACGGCGTCAAGGTTCAGCCGGATGCCAAGCCCGCCCTTGTCGCCCATCTCGACCGCCGAACAGGTCAGGCCCGCGGCCCCCATATCCTGGATCGAGATCACGCTGTCGGAGGCCATCAGTTCCAGGCAGGCCTCGAGCAGGCGCTTTTCGGTGAAGGGGTCGCCGACCTGCACCGTCGGGCGCTTTTCCTCGATCGTGTCGTCGAACTCGGCACTGGCCATGGTCGCCCCGCCAACCCCGTCGCGCCCTGTCTTGGCGCCAAGGTAGACGACCGGCATGCCGACGCCCGAGGCGGCGGAGTAGAAGATCTTGTCGGCATCCGCGAGGCCAGCCGCAAAGGCGTTCACCAGGCAGTTGCCGTTATAGGCGGCATGAAAGCGCACCTCGCCGCCGACGTTCGGCACGCCGAAGGCATTACCGTAGCCGCCGATCCCCTCGACCACGCCCTTGACCAGATGGGCGGTCTTGGGGTGCGAGGGCAGGCCGAAGGACAGCGCATCCATCGCCGCAATCGGGCGCGCGCCCATGGTGAAGACATCGCGCAGGATGCCGCCGACGCCAGTCGCGGCGCCCTGGTGCGGCTCGATATAGGAGGGGTGGTTGTGGCTTTCCATCTTGAAGATGACGGCCTGCCCGTCGCCGATGTCCACGACGCCGGCATTCTCGCCCGGCCCGCAGATCACTTGCGGCCCGGTGGTGGGCAGGGTCCTGAGCCATTTCTTCGAGGATTTGTAGGAACAATGCTCGTTCCACATGGCCGAGAAGATGCCGAGTTCCGTGAAGGTCGGCGCGCGGCCCAGGATCGTCAGGATCCGGTCGTATTCGTCGGGCTTCAACCCGTGCGCGGCGATCAGTTCGTCGGTGATTGCGGGTTCGGTCATCGGCAGCCCCCTGTCCGGCTCATGTCGCGCCTCTTAGGACAACGCGGGGCGCAGGGGAAGGGCCGTCACCCAGGCTTCGGCGGGCGGGCGGCGTTGCGTTCCTGAAGCGTCAGGATGCGCGGCTGCGCGACCGGGGCGTCGTCCGCGCCGAAGAACGGCGTCTGGCGGTGCCGCCCCGTCAGCCGCGCCGCCGCCGCGCGCGCCAGGGCGCCCGCCACCGCGCGCGGAAGACCCGTCGCGCGGATCGGCACATGCGCGCTGGCGGTGTTGCAGCGCACCGTCACGGGACCGAAGCCGGTCTGGCCGGGGCGCAGGATCGCGCCGACGAAGGAGAACCCCGATCCGGTCAGCGTGTTTCCGATCGGCGCGCCACAGCATGCGGCATGCCAGCGCATCAGCCCCTTGGGCGAGAGCTGCAGGACGGCAAGCTTTTCCCGTCCCGCGGTGAAGGTCAGGTGGCGGGGCAGGGTCTGGAAGATCTCGGTGCCGCCCGCCGCGTCGAGCCAGTCGTCGGCGACGCCGAGGTGGCGCGCGAAGGTCTGGCAATCGGCACAGTAGCATTCAAGATGCGTTCCCCGCGCCTCGGGCGCGATCTGCCACCGCATGGCGCCGCAGCGGCATTGGAAGGTTCTTTCGCCTGTCATCGTGCCATTCCGCTGTTCCCATGATCCGAAGCTAACGGAATCAACTGGAAGCCGCCATGAAACACGGGCTGGGACGAAAAAAAAGGCCGAGACGAATCTCGGCCCAAGTCCAACAGGGAGGTATGAGCGTTCGGGAGTCGCCTCGACCGCCCGCTCATGTCGTGGATTTATCTGCGGCACCCCCGCCCTTCAAGGGCAATCCTGCTGCAGTTGCAACATGGCAGCCATGCGTTGCCGGAATGCCTCGGTTTCAGGTCTGGCGCGCCGGACCCTGTGGGCCTTCACCGGGTCCTCATTCGGGCGGGTCGTTCGCCATGCGTTTGCGGTAGGCCTGGATCTCTTCCATGACGAAATCGCGGAAGGCCGCGACCCGGCGCGACTGGCGGAGCTCTTCTGGATAGGCCAGGAATACCGGCACCTCGTCGCTTTCGATCTGCGGCAGGACGCGGGCAAGGTGGGGGAAATCCTCCCACAGGTAGTCCGGCAGCACGCCCAGCCCGAGGTTGTTCAAGACCCCCTGCAGGACGCCGAAATAGTTGTTGACCATGAGGGTCGAGCGCGGCTCCTGGTCCAGAAGCGTCTGCAAAAGCCCTGCGCCGGCCGTCACCTGCGGCGTGCTCGGGTTCTGACCGATCAGCCGGTGGTCGGCCAGGTCGGCCAGCCGCTTGGGCGTCCCGTGCCGTTCCAGATAGTCGGGCGTGGCGTAAAGCCGCATGCGGATGTTCATCAGCCGCCGCCGGATCAGGTCGGCCTGGTTCGGTTCCTTCATCCGGATCGCCACGTCCGCCTCGCGCATCGGCAGGTCCAGGACGCGCTCTTCCAGAAGAAGCTCGATCTTCAGGTCCGGGAACTTGTCGAAAAGCCGGGTGAGCCGGGGGGCGAGCCACATGGTGCCGAAGCCCATGGTCGTCGTGACCCGAAGGACGCCGACCACCTCTTCCTCGCTGTCGCGGATGCGGGCGGCGGCCGCGTCGAGCCGCTTGTTCATCGAGCTCGTGGCCTCGAACAGCAGTTCGCCCTGTTCGGTCAGGATCAGGCCGCGCGCATGGCGGTGGAAAAGGGTCGAGCCAAGGCTGTCCTCCAGCGCGCGGATCTGGCGGCTGACGGCCGATTGGCTCAGGTGCAGCGCGTCCCCCGCATGGGTGAGCGAGCCGGCCGAGGCCACGGCGTGAAAGACCCTGAGCTTGTCCCAATCCATCGGCGGCACTTTCCTATTCGCGCCGGTTCTAGTCGATCCGGGGGGCCGCGCCAAAGCCAAACTGCGGCGCGCGTGGGCGAAAGTCGGCAGGGCGGCGCGGAGGATCCGGCGGCACACATGGATTTCCGCGCGCGGGCGCCCTATGACGGGCCTGGAACTGGGCCCGGAACGGCCGAAGCTGGAGGCGGACATGGCGGTGGGATTGTTTGACTCGGGGCTTGGCGGCCTGACCGTCCAGCAGGCCGTCGCGGCCCGTCTGCCGGGGGTCGAGTTCGTCTATCTGGGCGACAATGCCAATGCGCCCTACGGGGTGCGCCCGCCCGAGGACATCCTGCGCCTGACGCGCGCGGGTGTCGAACGGCTCTGGGCCGAGGGGTGCGACCTTGTCGTCCTGGCCTGCAACACCGCCTCCGCCGCAGCGCTCAAGACCATGCAGGAGGCGGGCCTGCCCGAAGGCAAGCGCGTCCTGGGCGTCTTCGTGCCGCTGATCGAGGCGCTGACCGAACGGAACTGGGGCGACAATTCCGCCCCGCGCCAGGTTTCCGTCCAGCATGTCGCCCTTTTCGCCACGCCCGCGACAGTCGCCTCGCGCGCCTTCCAGCGCGAGCTTGCCTTCCGCGCGATCGGCGTCGATGTCGAGGCACAGCCCTGCGGCGGCCTGGTGGATGCGATCGAGCAAGGCGATGAAATCCTTGCCGAAACCCTGGTCCAGGCCCATGTCGCCGCGCTGAAGCGCCGGATGCCGAAGCCAGAGGCCGCGATCCTTGGCTGCACCCATTATCCGCTGGTCGAGCCCGCCTTCCGCTTGGCCCTCGGACCGAATGTCCAGGTCTTCTCGCAGGCCGGCCTCGTGGCCGAGGCGCTGGCCGACTACCTGGATCGCCACCCCGAGTTCGGGACCAATGGGCCCGGCGCGACGGGCGGCACGACCCGGTTCCTGACCACCGGCGATCCGGCCGAAGTGTCGCTCCGTGCGACGCAGCTTCTGAAGCAGCCGATCCGGTTCCTCGCCGCCTGACGACTGCGGCGCCTGACTATTTCGCCACCTGACGGATCCATTGTTTCGCGCCCGGCGACCCGCTGCCCCGCTTCCGCCATGCAGATGTCCGGGCGGGGCCACCGCTCGGCCCCTGCCACGCCTTAACCCTTCGTTAGGACTTCCCCGAACGAAGGAGTGCGAAAGGCGGAATGATGCGGTTTCTGGGTTTTCTTGGCGGGGTCCTGTCGGTCTTCCTGCTGGCGGGTCTGCTTCTGGCCTCGCCCTCGCTCGGCACCGCGCGGGCCACGACACTGACCGAGGCGAGCCTGCCGAACGGCGCCTTCTCGCCCCTCTGGTCCCAGCCGACGCAGGTCGGCGGCGGCATCACCCAGATCACTGGCACCGGGTCGGGGAACGTCTACGACAATTTCGTCCTGACCGCGCTTCCGGCCGGGGCCCAGACGCTCACCTTCAATTTCACCGCGCCGCAAGGCATCGACTGGTCCTTTGCCGCGGGCGGCAACCTGTTCTACAGCCAGCAACCCTTCCGCTGGGGCTGGGACGGCACCCCGTTCGGCGCCGTGAGCCTTGACTACTACACGCGCGCGCAAAGCCGGACCCTGACACTCGGCCCGACCTTCAGCGGTCCGCTCTATATTGCGATGAACTTCACCTACGGCGCGGGGCTGCCTTACACGATCGACATTCCCTCGAACGGCACTGTCACGCCGCCGGTCTCGCCCGTGCCGCTTCCGGCCGGCGCGCTTCTTCTGGGGGCGGGGCTGGTGCCGCTTCTGGTCCGCCGCCGCCGGGCCGGGGTCTAGCGCACAGACGAGCGACCGGACTAGCGCCCTGACCTGATCCAGCCGCCGCCAAGAACCCGCGTCCCGCCGGTTTCGTAAAAGACGCAGGCCTGGCCGGGGCTCACGCCTTCCTCGGCCGCCAGAAGCTCGACCTCGGCTGTGCCGTCGGGCAGGGGCCGCAGGACCGCCTCGGCCGGCGGCCGGGTCGAGCGGATGCGGACCGAAAGCGGCCATTCCGCGCGCGCCGCCATCGGCCCGTCGCCCAGCCAGTTCACCTCGGCCAGCCGAATCACCTTCCGCGCCAGCGCCTCTTTCGGCCCGACGATCACCTGCCGCGTCTCGGGGTCGAGCCTGACGACATACAAGGGATCGCCCGTCCCGCCGACGCCCAGGCCCCGCCGCTGGCCGATCGTGTAATGGATGACGCCCGGATGCCGGCCAAGGACGCGGCCGTCCAGGTGCAGGATGTCGCCCGGATCGGCCGCACCGGGGCGCAGCTTTTCGATCACGGCGGAATAGTTCCCGTCCGGCACGAAACAGATGTCCTGGCTGTCGGGCTTGTCGGCGACCGTCAGCCCATAGCGCGCGGCAAGCGTCCGCGTCTCGGCCTTCGAGGCAAGGCCGCCCAAAGGAAAGCGCAGGAAATCAAGCTGTTCGCGCGTGGTCGAAAACAGGAAATAGCTCTGGTCGCGGCGCGGGTCGGCCGCCATGTGCAGCTCTGGCCCCGCCGCGCCGGCCATGCGCCTGATATAATGGCCCGTCGCCATGCAGTCCGCGCCCAGGTCGCGCGCGGTCGCCAGCAGGTCCTTGAACTTCACCCGTTCGTTACAGCGGATACAAGGAACGGGGGTGGCGCCCGCCAGGTAGGCGTCGGCGAATTCCTCGATCACCGCCTCGCGGAACATGTTTTCATAATCAAGGACATAGTGCGGAAAGCCCATGGCCTCGGCCACCCGGCGCGCATCGTGAATGTCCTGCCCCGCGCAGCAGGCGCCCTTGCGCGCAAGCGTTGCGCCATGGTCGTAAAGCTGCAAGGTGACGCCCACGACGTCATAGCCCTCGTCCTTCAGCATCGCGGCCACGACCGAACTGTCGACGCCCCCCGACATGGCGACGACGACCCGCGTCTGGGCGGGGGGCTTTGGCAGGCCGAGCGAATTGAGCATGTGATCCTTCATGCCGCGAAATATAGGAAAATTCGCGATATTCACAAGCCATGGACCCCGCACCGCTTCACCGGCTGTTAAAGGCGCTCTGCCAATCTCCCCCTCGGTGAAGGATAGGGGTGAGACCATGTTCTTGAAGAAAATCGACGGCCCCCGGGCCGTGACATTGCCGAACGGCACCGTCCTGACGCGGGCGGACCTGCCAGATCCGGGCACGAATCGCTGGGTCGCCAGCCGCAAGGCTCGCGTCGTGCGCGCCGTCCAGTCCGGCCTTCTGACCGCGGCAGAGGCGCGCGACCGCTACGACCTGTCGGAAGAAGAGCTCGATCAATGGCTCCAGGCGGTCGCCACTCACGGCGAAGGCGCGCTCAAGGTCACAAGAATACAAAAATATCGCCAAGGTCAGGCTG
>CAMFGW010000043.1 GCA_945952025.1 uncultured Paracoccaceae bacterium | reverse complement strand
TTGACCCTGCCAAGCGAAGACTTTGCCTTTTGTCCCAGCCGGTGGCCCAAAGGCCGTCGGCCAGCGCCCGCCCCGCCCATGGCGGGCGCTTCGCACCCGCCGGGGCAGGCGCTGGCCTTCGCAGGTTCAGGACATCAGCGGTCCAGCGGAACGGTTTCGCAGCAGGCGGGGGAAACGCGGGTCGCGTTTCCATTTCCCGCCCGGTCCCGCCGCGCTCATGGGGGTGGGGCGCTCCACCCCCGAAGTCGCCCCAAGCAACACGCCCCCCCTTTCGCCGGAAGCCGCCATCGCTACACTCCCGCCATGGCCGATCCCCGATTCATCCACCTGCGCACCCACACCGAATATTCCCTGCTGGAAGGCGCCCTGCCGCTGAAGGAGCTGGTCGGCCTCTGCGTCAAGGCGGGGATGCCGGCGGTTGCGGTGACGGACACCAATAACCTCTTTGCCGCACTGGAATTTTCGGTGACCGCCAAGGGCGCCGGGGTCCAGCCCATCGTCGGCTGCCAGATCGACCTGCGGATCGAGGACGAGGGCGGCACGCCCCGTCCCGCAGCGCCGGTCGTCCTTCTGGCGCAGGACGCGGCGGGCTATGACAACCTCATGGCCCTGAATTCGCGACTTTACCTCGATGCCGGAGGTCGCGCGCCAGAGGTGACGCTTGGGGATCTGGCGGCCCATGCCGGGGGGCTGATCTGCCTGACCGGGGGTGCGGGCGGCCCGGTCGGCCTTCTGTTGCAGGATGGCCAGCACCCCCGTGCGCGCGCCCTTCTGGAACGGCTCGCCGCCCTTTATCCCGAAAGGCTCTACGTCGAGCTGCAACGCCACCCCGGCGAGGATGGCGCAACGACCGCGGCCGAGCGCGCGACCGAACGGGGCTTCGTCGAACTGGCCTATGACCTCGGCCTGCCCCTCGTCGCGACGAACGACGTGCATTTCGCCAAGCCCGACCTCTTCGAGGCGAGCGACGCGCTTCTCTGCATCGCCGACGGCACCTACGTCGACCAGCCCGAACCCCGCCGGCGCCTGACGCCCGAACATTATTTCAAGTCCGAGGCAGAGATGGCGGCCCTTTTCGCCGACCTGCCGGAAGCGCTTGAAAACACCGTAGAAATCGCCCGCCGCTGCGCCTTTGGCGCGGCCAAGCGCAACCCGATCCTGCCGCGCTTCGCCGAAGACGAGGTCGAGGAACTGCGCCGCCAGGCCTGGGAAGGCCTCGCCGCGCGACTGGCCGTCATCCCCGCCGCCGCCCCGGTTGAGACCTATAACGAACGCCTGGCCTTCGAGCTGAAGATCATCGAGCAGATGGGCTTTCCCGGCTACTTCCTGATCGTTGCCGACTTCATCAAATGGGCCAAGCACCAGGGCATTCCGGTCGGCCCCGGCCGGGGCTCGGGCGCGGGCTCGCTTGTCGCCTATGCGCTCACCATCACCGACCTCGACCCGCTGCGCTACAGCCTTCTGTTCGAACGCTTCCTGAACCCCGAACGCGTGTCGATGCCCGACTTCGACATCGACTTCTGCATGGACCGCCGCGAAGAAGTCATCCGCTACGTCCAGGAACGCTATGGCCGCGACAAGGTGGGCCAGATCATCACCTTCGGCGCGCTTCTGTCCAAGGCTGCCGTGCGCGACGTCGGCCGCGTCCTGCAACTGCCCTATGGCCAGGTCGACCGGCTGTCGAAGATGATCCCGGTCGAGGGCGTCAAGCCTGTGTCGATCGCCAAGGCGCTGGCGGACGAGCCGCGCCTGCGCGAGGCGGCGCGCGCCGAAGAGGTGGTGGGCCGGCTCCTGGAGATCGCGCAGGGCGTCGAAGGGCTTTTGCGCAACGCCTCGACCCACGCAGCCGGGGTCGTGATCGGCGACCGGCCGCTCGACCGGCTGGTGCCGCTGTATCAGGACCCGCGCTCGGACATGCCGGCGACCCAGTTCAACATGAAATGGGTCGAGGCGGCGGGGCTGGTGAAGTTCGACTTCCTGGGTCTGAAGACGCTGACCGTGATCCAGAACGCTCTCGACCTCATTCGGGCGGGCGGGCGGCACCTGCATCAAGCGGCGGACGGGCGGGTACTTTACGAGCCCACCGAAGGCGCCGAGGACCACATCAACGCCATCCCCCTCGACGATGCCGCGACCTACGCGCTTTACGCGGCCGCGCGCACCGTCGCCGTCTTCCAGGTGGAATCCACCGGCATGATGGATGCGCTCCGGCGCATGAAGCCCACGGTGATCGAGGATATCGTGGCGCTCGTCGCGCTCTACCGTCCCGGCCCGATGGAGAACATCCCGAAATATTGCGAGGTCAAGAACGGCCTGCGTGACATCGAAAGCCTGCATCCGACCATCGATCCGATCCTGAGCGAGACGCAAGGCATCATCGTCTACCAGGAACAGGTGATGCAGATCGCCCAGGTGATGGGCGGCTACAGCCTTGGCGGCGCCGACCTTCTGCGCCGCGCCATGGGCAAGAAGATCGCCGAAGAAATGGCGAAGGAACGCCCGAAGTTCATCGAAGGCTGCAAGACCACCCACGGGATCGACGCGAAGAAATCCGGCGAAGTCTTTGACCTGCTGGAGAAATTTGCGAACTACGGTTTCAACAAGTCCCACGCAGCGGCCTATGCCGTCGTCAGCTACCAGACCGCCTGGCTGAAGGCCAACCACCCGGTTGAATTCATGGCCGCGGTGATGAACTGCGACATCCACCTGACCGACAAGCTGGCCGTCTACAAGCGCGAGGTCGATGTGATGGGCATCACGACCGTGCCTCCGTGCGTCAACCGCTCGGACGCGACCTTCACGGTCCGCGAGGGCCAGCTGGTCTATGCGCTCGGCGCCCTGAAGAACGTGGGCGTCGAGGCGATGCGGATGATCGTCGCGGCAAGGGGCGACCGGCCCTTTGCCTCGCTGCATGATTTCGCGCGGCGCGTCGACCTGAAGCGGCTCGGCAAGCGGCCGCTCGAGATGCTGGCGCGCGCCGGGGCCTTCGACGGGCTCGACCGCAACCGCAAGCGCGTCTTCCAAAGCCTCGACGGGCTCGCGGCCTGGTCGGCGGCGGTGCACGAACAGGCCGGTTCCGCGCAGGTGTCGCTCTTCGGGGCAGGGGGCGATGACCTTCCCGAACCGCGCCTTGCCCAGACCGCCGACTGGCTGCCGGTCGAGCGGCTGACCGAGGAACATCAGGCGGTGGGCTTCTACTTGTCGGGCCATCCCCTGGACGACGACATGCCTGCCCTGAAGCGCAAGAAGGTGCTGACGCTGGCGGAACTGACGGCGGCGGCCGAAAGCGGCCCCCTGGTCGCCAAGATCGCGGGCACCGTCTCGGTCAGGCAGGAAAGGAAGTCGGCCAAGGGCAACCGCTTCGCCTTCGTCGGCCTGTCGGACCCGAGCGGCCTTTACGAGGTCACGGTCTTTTCCGACACGCTCGAGGCGGCGCGGGCGCATCTGGAGCCGGGCATGGCGGTGGTGCTGACCGTCGAGGCCAACCTCGAGGGCGAGACGCTGAAGCTTCTGGCGCGCGGCGCCCAGCCCGTCGACGCCGTGATCGCGGATGCCGGCGGCGCGGGGATGAAGATCCATGTCGACACGCCCGAGGTCGTGGCCCAGGTCGCCGACCGGCTGGCGAAGCTTCTGGCCGAAGGCAGCACACGCAGCGCCGGGCCGATCTATTTCGCGCTGCACGACGCACTGACCGGCGCCGAGGTCGAGATCGACACCGGCCGGCAGGCGCCGATCACCCCGCAGCTTCGCCGCGAGATCCGGGGGTTCGAGGGCGTGCGGCTGGTCGAGGAAGTCTAGGACGGAGCAGGGCCGATGGCATGGCTGCGGTGGTTACTCTGGATGCTGTCGGTCGCGGTGGCCTGCTATGCGGCGTTTGTCCTGGTCATGCGGATGCTCTTCCCGCTGCCGTCGCTCGACGGGCGGACCGAAAGCGCCGCCATGCCCGCGACCGCGCAGACGCTTCTGGGCATGGGCGCGCTGGCCGAGATGGCGGCCCATCCCGGCAAGTCGGGCGTGCTGCCCCTTGGAAACGGCGTCGACGCCTTTGCCGCCCGCATGGTGCTTGCGCGCGCGGCGCAGGCCTCGATCGACGCGCGCTATTACATCTGGAGCGACGATCTGACCGGGCTTCTTCTCTTGAACGAGTTGCAGAGCGCGGCCGCCCGTGGGGTGCGGGTGCGCCTTCTGGTCGACGACAATGGCACGCGCGCGCTCGATCCCGAACTTGCGGCGCTTGACGCGATGCCGACGGTCGAGGTCCGCATCTTCAACCCCTTCACCCTTCGCAGCCCGCGCCTGGCCTCCTACCTCTTCGATTTCTCGCGGCTGAACCGGCGGATGCACAACAAGTCGATGACCGTCGACGGCGCCCTGACCGTGATCGGCGGCCGCAACATCGGCGATGTCTATTTCGACACCGGCAACGAGGGCCTCTACTTCGATCTGGATGTGCTGGCGCTCGGACCGGTCGTCGACAAGGTCGGCGCGGATTTCGACGCCTACTGGTCGAGCGGTTCGTCCTATCCGGCGCTGTCGCTCATCAAGCCGACCGCAGGGGGCGCGGCCCGGCTGGCAGAGCGTGCGGCGACGGCACGGCAAAGCCCGCAGGGCAGGGCCTATGCCAAAGCGGTCGAAAAGGCGCAGCTTGCGACCGACCTTGCGGCGGGGGCGTTGCAGCTTGAATGGACCAATGTCACGCTGTTCAGCGACGACCCGGCCAAGGGGCTTGGCAAGGAAACGCGCGACGGGCTGATGCTGACGCAGCTTTTCAGCGCGATGCCCAAGGCGGAAAAGTCGCTCGACCTCGTGTCGGCCTATTTCATTCCCGAACACCAGGGCACCAAGTTTCTGGTGGGTCTGGCCCAAAGCGGCGTCGCGGTCACCACTCTGACCAACGCGCTCGAGGCGACGGACGTGATCGCGGTCCAGTCGGGCTATGCGAAATACCGTGGCCGGCTCGTGGATGGCGGTGTGACGGTGCGCGAGCTGCGATCGGAAAGCGGCGACCGCAAGACGGTGAACGACTTCGGAGAGATCGGCGTGTCCTCCTCGGCGCTTCACGCCAAGAGCTTCGCGATCGACGGCAAGCGCATCTTCATCGGCTCGTTCAACTTCGACCCGCGTTCGGCCCGGCTGAACTGCGAGATGGGCTTCCTGATCGAAAGCCCGACCCTCGCCGCCGGGTTCGAGGACTGGATGCGGACCGAGGTCCCCTCCATGTCCTACCTCGTGCGCCGCGACGGCGAGGGGCAGCTCGTCTGGGACCGCACCGACCCCGACGGCAGCGTGAGCACGCTGACGGTCGAGCCGAACAGCTCGCTTCCCCTCAGGACCATCGTGACGGTGCTGGGTTGGCTGCCGGTCGAGTGGATGCTGTGAGGGGGTGGGTGGCAGGGGCCGTTGACCCTGCCATGCGACGGCCAAGCCCTTTGTCCCGGCCGGTGGCCCAAAGCCACCGGCCAGCGCCCGCCCCGCCATCGGCGCGCGCTTCCGCGCCCACCGGGGCAGGCGCCGGCCATTGTGGGTTCAGCACATCGGCGGTCCAGCGGTGACGCTGCGCTGCGGTCGGGGGAAACGCGGGTCGCGTTTCCTTTTCCCGCCCGGTCCGGCGCCGCCCCGCGTCAATAATGCGGCGGCCTCTGGTCGGCCAACGGGATCGCCGTCCCCGACAAAGCCTCGGCCTCGGCCGCGCGCTCGATCAACAGGCCCACGCGCCGCGCCAGGGCCGCGATTTCGCCCGCCTGCCGCGCCACCACCTCTGACAGGTCGTCGACCGCGCGGCGCAGGTGCGCAAGCTCTTCCTCTGCCCGTTCGATGCGTTCCATCCCGCCCTCCGCTTCTTGTCGCGCCGCCGCCCATCCGTTACACCCCGGCGCGACCCCAGGGAAAGAGGCGGCGATGAGCAAGGACAAATCCCCCCGCAGGCCGCGCGCCGAGACGCCCAAGGGATTCCGCGACTATTTCGGCGCCGAGGTGACCGAAAGGAAGGCGATGCTGGACCGGATCGCCGCCGTCTACCACCGCTACGGCTTCGACCCGCTGGAGACGAGCGCCGTGGAAACCGTCGAGGCGCTGGGCAAGTTCCTGCCCGACGTCGACCGCCCGAACGAGGGCGTCTTCGGCTGGCAGGACGAGGATGGCGACTGGCTCGCGCTGCGCTACGACCTGACGGCCCCGCTGGCCCGCGTGGCGGCCCAGTTCCGCAACGACCTGCCCGCACCCTACCGCCGCTATGCCATGGGTCCGGTCTGGCGCAATGAAAAGCCGGGGCCGGGGCGTTTTCGCCAGTTCTATCAATGTGATGCGGACACGGTCGGCACCGGCTCGGTCGCGGCGGATGCCGAGATCTGCGCCATGCTGGCCGATGCCCTGGAGGAAGTCGGCATCCCGCGCGGCGACTATGTGGTCAAGGTCAACAACCGCAAGGTCCTGAACGGGGTGATGGAGGTCGCGGGGCTGTCGGGCGAGGACAAGGAGGCCGAGCGCGGCATCGTCCTGCGCGCCATCGACAAGATCGACCGGCTGGGGCCGGACGGCGTGCGCGCACTTCTGGGCGGGGGGCGCAAGGATGAAAGCGGCGACTTTACCAAGGGCGCGGGGCTGTCAGCCGAACAGGCGGAGGTGGTGATGGGCTTCACTACCGCCCGGCGCGACAGTGGCGCGGCGACCGTGGCCCGTCTGCGCGAACTGGTCGGCACCTCGGTCCTGGGTGCCGAGGGCGTCGACGAGCTGGAAACCATCGCCGATCTTCTCGCCGCACAGGGCTACGGCCCCGACCGCATCCTGATCGACCCCGGCGTGGTCCGGGGCCTTGGCTACTACACCGGCCCGGTGTTCGAGGCCGAATTGACCTTCGAGATCCTTGACGAAAAGGGCCGCAAGCGCCAGTTCGGCTCGGTCGCGGGCGGCGGACGCTATGACGACCTGGTCAAGCGCTTCACCGGCCAGACGGTCCCGGCAACGGGCGTCTCGATCGGAGTCGACCGGCTTCTGGCCGCGCTCCGCGCCAAGGGCCGGACGGGCGGAGAGGGCGCCGGGCCGGTTGTCGTGACGGTGATGGACCGCGACCGGATGGCCGACTATCAGGCCATGGCCGCCGACCTGCGCCGCGCCGGTATCCGGGCCGAAACCTACCTCGGCAATCCCAAGAACTTCGGCAACCAGTTGAAATATGCCGACAAACGCGGCAGTCCCGTCGCGGTGATCCAGGGCTCGGACGAGGCCGCGCGGGGCGTCGTCGTGCTGAAGGACCTGATCCTCGGCGCGCAGGTCGCCGCCGGCGCCACGCTCGAGGAATGGAAGAACCGCCCGGCCCAGGTCGAGGTGCCGCGCGCCGATCTGGTCGCGGCCGTGCGCCGGATGATCGGATGATGGCCGCCAAGGGCGCCGCCCGCGCCGTTGCGGACCGGCTGCACGCGGCCCTTCTGGCTGAAGGCGCGCTGCCGGTCGAGGCGCCGATCCTTCTGCCCGCCGACACGCTTCTGGACCTTTACGGCGAGGATATCCGCGCCCGCGCCTATGTGACCGCCGACCCCCTGCGGGGCGAGATGATGCTGCGGCCGGACTTCACCGTGCCGGTCGTGCAGATCCACATGTCCGAAGGCGCCGAGCCCGCGCGCTACGCCTACAAGGGCGAGGTCTTCCGCAAGCAGGAGCGCCCCTCGGCCCGCGCCATCGAATATCTGCAGGTGGGCTATGAGGTCTTCGACCGCGACGACCCGACCGGCGCGGACGCCGAGGTCTTCGCGCTCTTCGCTCGCCTTCTGGCACCCCTGTCGCTGCGCCCCGTCACCGGCGACATCGCCATCCTGCGTGCCGCGGTCGCGGGGCTCAGGACCACCGATGCGCGCAAGGCGGCCCTGCTCCGCCACATCTGGCGGCCCATGCGCTTCCGTCGCCTGCTGGACCGGTTCGGCCGGGCGCGCCCCCCCCGCCTGGTCCTGACCGACGCGGCCCCCCTGATCGGCCTCAGGTCGCAGACCGAGGTCGACCGCCGCCTTGCCGCCCTGGCAGACGATTGCGCCGCTCCGCCGATCTCGGAGGAGGAACGCGCTCTTCTTGACGCGATCCTCGACCTGTCGGCGCCCGCCGGTCAGGCGTTGGCCCATCTGGGCGACCTGGCGAAGATCCTGCACGCCATTGGCCCCGCCGTGACCCGCATGGGCGCGCGGCTCGCGGCCCTGGACCGACGCGGGGTCGCCGCCGCGTCCCTGCCGTTCGAGGCGAGCCATGGCCGAACGACCATGGAATATTACGATGGCTTCGTCTTTTCCTTCCACGCCGCCGACCCGGCCCTGCCGCCGGTCGCCTCGGGCGGGCGCTATGACGCACTCGCGGCGCATCTGGGGCAGGGCGGGGGGCAGTCGATCCCGGCGGTGGGCGGCATCTTCCGCCCCGGGCTTGTCGCCGATCTGGGGGGGCTGTGATGCTGAAGCTGGGCCTGCCGTCGAAAGGGCGGCTGATGGATCAGTGCTTCGACTGGTTCGGCGCGCGGGGGCTTGCCCTGTCGCGAACCGGCTCTGACCGCGAATATGCCGCCATCGCGGCAGCGGCAGAGGTCGAGCCGGTCCTGCTGTCGGCCGCCGAAATCCCCCGCGAGCTTGCGGCGGGGCGCATTCATCTGGGCGTGACCGGCAGCGATCTGGTGCAGGACCGGCTGGCCGACTGGCAGGGCCAGGTGCTGGAGCTTGCGCCCATGGGCTTTGGTCAGGCCGACTTGGTGCTGGCGGTCCCCGCTGCCTGGACCGATGTCGAAACGCTCGACGACCTGGATGCGGTCGCGGCGGCCTTCCGGGCGGCGCACGGCTTCCGGCTTCGGATCGCCACGAAATATCACCGGCTGGTGCGCGACTTCCTCAGGGCGCATGAGGTGGCGGATTACCAGTTGGTCGACAGCCAGGGCGCGACCGAAGGCACCATCCGCAACCTGACCGCCGAAGCGATTGCCGACATCACCTCGTCGGGCGAGACGCTCAGGGCAAACCACCTGCGCGTCCTGACCGACGGGCTGATCCTGGAAAGCCAGGCGACGCTCTATGCCGCCCGCGCCGCCGACTGGACGCCGGACGACCGCGCCGCCTATCGCACGCTGGCCGCCCGCCTTGGCGTCATGAGCCACCCCTACTGACCGGCCGCGCGGCAAGCGCCACGCCGGCGGCGGCAAGCGCCATGCCCGCCCAGCCCATCGGCCCCATCACCTCGCCCAGCATCGGCCAGGCGAAGAGCGCAGCCAGCGGCGGAACGAGGTAGAAGAGCGACGAGACGCGCGACACCTCTCCCGCCCGGATCAGCGCCAGCAGAAGCGTAATGGCGATGAGCGAGTTGCCGATTACCAGATAGGCCATGACCCAGGTCAGCTCCCACCCCCAGTCGACCTGGAACCGCTCGGTCAGAAGCGCGAGCGGCAGGGTGAAAAGCGCCCCCACGCCATACTGGATCAGGTTCGCGGTCAGCGGGTGCTGGGTGACGCCGTAGCGCTTTTCGTAAAGCGTGCCGCCGGTGATGCCGAGAAGCCCCCCGACCGCCGTCAGAAGGCCGAAGGCGCTGGCCGCCCCCACGCCCTGCCGCGACCAGATGACCGCGCCCGCGCCCAGAAGCCCGAGGCCAAGCCCCAGCCAGCGCGCGGCCCCCACACGCTCGCCCACGAAACCGGGCGCGATCAGGGCCACAAGGATCGGTTGCAGGCAGACGATGATCGCGACCGTCCCCGCTGGCGTTCCGGCCTGAAAGGACAGGTAGCACAGGCCGAAATAGACCACCTGGATCAGGAAGCCCGTGACCGCCACATCCCAAAGCGCCCGGCGCGTCCGGGGCAGGGGCGGCCGCAGGACCAGCGCCGCCGGCAGCAGCAGCGCCACCGCCAGAAGGTAGCGGAGCGCCAGAAGCGTCATCGGCGGCGCGTGATGAAGCCCGATCTTCGCGACCGAAAACCCCGCCGACCAGAGGATCAGGAAGATGACCGGCGCGGACAGCAGCCAGAGGGGACGGCTCATCGCCGCCGCCTGACCACTGGAATGGCCGAAGGCCCGCCCGCCGCCGCATGGGGCGGAAGCCCCCGCGTCGCCGACCAGAAGGCAGTGCCCCCGCGCCTGAGCCAGAGCGGCAGGGTCAGGACCGCCCCGGCCGCGAAGCCGCCGATATGGGCCCAGTAGGCGACGCCGCCATCGGTCCCGACCCCGGATTCGGCAAGCCCGCCCCAGATCTGGAACAGGAGCCAGACGCCCAGCATGGTGAAGGCCGGCAGGGGGATGATCTTGAAGAAGATGATGAAAATGAACAGCACATCGACCCGCGCGCGGGGGAAAAGCAGCAGATAGCCCCCCATCACCCCCGCGATGGCGCCCGACGCGCCGACGGTCGGAATCTTCGACATCGGCTCGAACGCCACCTGCGCCAGCCCCGCGAGGATGCCCGACGCGAGGTAGAAGGCAAGAAAGCCCGTATGGCCCATCTGGTCCTCGAGGTTGTCGCCGAAGATCCAGAGAAAGAGCATGTTCCCCGCCAGATGCCAGAAGCCGCCATGCAGGAACATCGAGGTCAAAAGCCCATGCCACTCGCCGTTCTGGGTCACAAGCACGGGGAACATGGCCCAGGCGCGATAGAACTGCCCCTCTGCATGGGGGTCGGACGAAAGCGACCATTGGTAAAGCCAGATGAGCACGTTCAAAAGGACCAGCGCCCGCGTGACAAAGGGCGTGGAAAGCGACGGATTGTGGTCGCGGATCGGAAACATGGGCGGACCCTTCCCGATCCGCCCGCGCGGGTCAAGGGCGGGCCGTGGCGGGGGGGCGACTCGAACCCTCCGGCCTGCCGGATCCTTCTTGCCGGGTGGAAAAGATTGCAGCCTCTGCGATGCGGAAAAGCCGCCTTCCGTCCGGCCGGTGGCCCGCAGACAGCATCACCCAGCGTCAGCTCGCCTCGATCGGCCGGCGGTGCCCTCGGTGCGACTACACCAAGGCTTAGCCCGGCGCCCGTCCGGCCCGCGCTACTCCGCCCCCGCCTCGGCCAGAAGCGCCGCGTTCCCGCCCGATGCGGTCGTGTCGACGCAAAGGTGGCGCGCCTCGGTCACATGGCCACGGTCGGGTAGCCCGGTGATGAGCGGCAGGATCGGCCCTTGCCGGGCCGCGAGCGCCAGGCCATAGGCCCGCGCCTGCGCCTCGTCCCCCCACCAGATCGCGGCGGAAAAGCCCTGAAGCGTGGCCAGCGCATCAGGCGCCACCCGGCCCGCGGCCGCGACACCGATGCCGCCCCGCGCCTCGACCGACCGCACCTGCTCGGCCGCCGTCGCGGCACCAGGCCCAAGGCAGAGGACCGGCAGGCGCGGATAAAGGCTGAGCCGGTTCGATTCGCCCGTCGGCCCCGGCAGGTCGACCTCTGACAGGACCGAATGCCGCGCGGCCTTGTCGAGCGCCCGCGCGAGCGCCGGCAGGTCGGCCGCCGTCGCCTCGGCCCCGCCTTCGTGATGCGCGGGGTTCTTCCCGAAGCGCGCGAGGTAGTCCGGGCCGCCCGCCTTCGGGCCGGTCCCGGATAGGCCCTCGCCGCCGAAGGGCTGGCTGCCGACCACGGCGCCGATCTGGTTGCGGTTGACGTAGATATTGCCGACGGCCAGCGCCTCCGTCACCTCTTGCACCCGGTTGTCGATCCGCGTGTGAAGTCCGAAGGTCAGCCCGTAACCTGTTGCATTGATGTCATTTACCACCTGCGGCAGGTCCTCGGACCGGAAGGTGGCCAGGTGCAGGACCGGCCCGAAGATCTCTCGCTTCAGGTCGGGGATGCCGCCGATCCGGATGACGGCGGGGGCGATGAAATGGCCGTCCTTCGGGCGCGAGAGCTGCCGCAGAAGCCGCCCGTCCTTGCGCGCCCGCTCGATATGGCTGCGGATGCCGCCCTCGGCCTCGGCGTCGATCACCGGGCCGATGTCGGTCGACAGCGACCAGGGATCGCCCTGCGTCAGCTCCTCCATCGCGCCGAAGAGCATGTCGGTGAAATGGGGGGCGATGTCCTCCTGAACGTAGAGGCAGCGCAGCGCCGAACAGCGCTGGCCGGCCGACTGAAAGGACGAGGCGATGACATCGCGCACCGCCTGTTCGGGAAGGGCGGTCGAATCGACGATCATCGCATTCAGCCCGCCGGTTTCGGCGATGAGCGGCGCGCCGGGCGCCAGGTGCTGCGCCATCGCGCGGCGGATCAGAAGGGCGGTGTCGGTCGAGCCGGTGAAACAGACCCCGGCCACCCGCGGGTCCGAGGTCAGCGCCGCCCCGACCGTCGCCCCGTCGCCCGGCAGAAGCTGCAGTGCCGTGGCGGGAACCCCCGCCTGATGCAGGAGCCCGACCGCGAAGGCGGCGATGAGCGGCGTCTGTTCGGCAGGCTTGGCCAGCACGCCGTTGCCCATGGCGAGCGCCGCCCCGATCTGGCCCGAGAAGATGGCGAGCGGGAAGTTCCAGGGGCTGATACAGGTGAAGGTCCCGGCGGGATCGGCCGGCTGCAATTGCGCCTGCGCCGCGTAATAGCGCAGGAAATCGACCGCCTCGCGCAGTTCGGACACGGCGTCGGCCAGGGTCTTTCCCGCCTCGCGCGCCAGAAGGGCGAAGATCGGCCCGTAGTTTTCTTCATACAGATCGGCGGCCCGGTTCAGGACGCGCGCGCGTTCCGCGACCGGCGCGTCCCAGGTCCGCGCGGCCGCCAGAGCGGTTTCCACGTCCGCCGGGCTCGCGTCCGTGACGGTGCCAAGGGGCGCGCCGGTGGCGGGGGCCAGGACGGCGTGGGGTGGCAGGCCCTGGACCTTGCCGGCGATCAGGGGCGCCGCGGTGAAGGGCGCGGTCTCGAACGGCCCGCGCGCGGCGTCGATTGCCGCAAGCGTCGCGGCGTCGGTCAGGTCGAACCCGTGCGAGTTGGCACGCTCTGGCTGGAACAGGTCCGGGCCGCGCCGGATCGCGGGATTGGCGGGCGCGTCCAGATGCGCCTCGACCGCCGCGATCGGATCGGCGGCCACCTCTTCGGGGCTCACGTCCAGATCGACGATCTTGTGGACGAAGGACGAGTTCGCGCCGTTTTCCAGAAGCCGCCGCACCAGGTAGGCCAGCAGGTCGCGGTGCGCGCCCACGGGCGCATAGATCCGGCAGCGGGTGTTCTTCGCCTTGTGCACGATGTCATGCAGCCGCTCGCCCATCCCGTGCAGGCGCTGGAATTCGTAGGCCTGCCCCGGTTGGGCCATGTCGAGGATCGCAGCGACCGTGTGGGCATTGTGGGTGGCGAACTGGGGATAGACCCGGTCGGTCATGCCCAGAAGCTTGCGGGCATTGGCGATGTAGCTGACGTCGGTCGCATCCTTGCGGGTAAAGACCGGGAAATCCGGCAGGCCAAGCACCTGCGCCCGCTTCACCTCGGCGTCCCAATAGGCGCCCTTGACGAGCCGGATCATGATCTTGCGGTCAAGCCGCCCGGCAAGGTCGTAAAGCCAGTCCAGGACCGGCCCCGCCCGCCGCCCGTAGGCCTGCACCACGATGCCGAAGCCCGACCAGCCGGCCAGCTCCGGGTCCGACAGCACCGCCTCGATCACCCTCAGCGACAGGGTCAGCCGGTCCGCCTCTTCCGCGTCGATGTTGAAGCCCATCTTCGCCGCCGCCGCCTTGCGGGCAAGGTCGCGCACCACCGGGACCAGTTCGGCCATCACGCGGGCCTCTTGCGCCACCTCGTAACGCGGATGCAGCGCCGACAGCTTGACCGAGATGCCGGGATTGGTGCCGATATCCTCATGGTCGCAGGCCGAGGCGATGGCGTCGATCGCCTGCCCGTAGGCCTTCGCATAGCGCCGCGCGTCCTCGGCCGTCTTCGCCGCCTCGCCCAGCATGTCGTAGGAATAGGTGTAGCCTTGGGTCTCCATCTCTTGCGCGCGGATCATCGCGGACTGGATGGTTTCGCCCAGGACGAACTGCTTGCCCATCTCTTTCATCGCCCGCTGGACCGCCTTGCGGATCACCGGTTCGCCCAGGCGCCGCATGGCCGCGCGCAGGTGTCCGACGACGCCGGTCGGGGTTTCCTCCAGCACCTTGCCGGTCAGGAGAAGCGCCCAGGTCGAGGCATTGACCAGGGGCGAGGCCGACTTCCCCAGGTGGCGGCCCCAGTCCGATGGCGCGATCTTGTCCTCGATCAGCGCATCCATCGTATCGGCGTCCGGCACGCGCAACAAAGCCTCGGCCAGGCACATGAGCGAGACGCCCTCGTCGGTCGAAAGCCCGTATTCGGCCAGGAAGACCTCCATCAGGCCGGGGCGGATGTCGGCGCGGATCTGGCGCACCAGGTCCGCGCCAGAGGCCGCGACCCGCGCCCGGTCGGCGGGCGCAAGGCCCGTTTCGCCGATCAGGCGGCGAAGGAGCGGCCCTTCGGGCTGAAGCGTGGCGGATTCGATACGGTCCCAAAGCACGGGGGTCGCGGTCATGATCGGTCCTCTGGCGGGAATGGCTTTGGGCCAGAATAGCGCTTGTCGGCCGGTCTTTGGGTCCGTATTTTTGCCCGGACTAGGCAAAATGACCAAACTTGGCGCCATGGACAGGCAAACCGCACTTCCCGATCTGGACCGCTACGACCGTGCCATCCTGCGCGAGCTGAGCCTTGATGGCCGCCTCGCCGTGACCGAGCTTGCCCGCCGCATCGGCCTGACCAAGACACCGACGCAGGCGCGGGTCAAACGGCTGGAGGATACGGGCGTGATCGCGGGCTACCGCGCGGTCCTGAACCCGATCCGGCTTGGCCTCTCGCACGTCGCCTTCGTCGAGGTGAAGCTGTCGGACACGCGCGAGGCAGCGCTCCAGTCCTTCAACCGCGCCGTCCGGGGCGTGCCGGAAATCGAGGAGTGCCACATGATGGCCTCGTCCTTCGACTACCTCTTGAAGGTGCGGACCGGCGACATCCTGTCCTACCGCCGCGTCCTTGGCGAACGCATCTCGGCCCTGCCGCATGTCGCCGCCACTTCGACCTTCGTCGCGATGGAGGCGGTGAAGGAGGCGGGCCTTCCCAGCGACGGGCCGAAAGGTTAGGGAAGTCGGGCGCCCGCGTGGTGAAATGGTAGCCACAGGGGACTTAAAATCCCCAGGCCGAAAGGCCGTGCCGGTTCGAGTCCGGCCGCGGGCACCAAGCCCCCCCGGACCCTTCGTCGCATTGACACCGCCGGGGCCCGGGGCGATAGCGGCGGCCGTTCAAATCAGGAGATGACCATGAAACTCAGCGCCCGCAACGTCCTGCCCGGCACTGTCACCGCCATCGTCAAGGGCGCGGTCACGAGCCACGTCAAGATCGACATTGGCGGCGCGACTGTCACCGCCTCGATCACCAACGATGCCGTGGCCGAACTGGGGCTGAAGGTCGGATCGAAAGCCTCGGCCGTGGTCAAGGCGTCCGACGTGATGGTCGGCGTCGAGGGCTGACCCCCTTTCGATCCGGATGGCGGGGCCCTCAACCGGGCTCCGTCACCGGGAAATGACAGGCGACCCTGCGGCCGGGGCCGTGGGGGCGCAGTTCGGGCCGGTCGGTCCGGCAGCGGTCCTGCGCCACGGGGCAGCGCGGATGGAACCGGCAGCCCGACGGCGGCGCGAGCGGGCTTGGCACGTCGCCCGCCAGCAGGATGCGCTGGCGCCGCGCGCCACCGGCGTCGGTCGTGACCACGGGGACGGCCGAAATCAGCGCCTGCGAATAGGGATGCGCGGGGGCGGCCATCAGCGCCTCGGCCGGACCCTCCTCGACGATCGAGCCCAGATACATCACCGCGATGCGGCTTGAGACCTGGCGCACGACCGACAGGTCATGGGCGATGAAGATGTAGGTCAGCCCCAGCTTTTCCTGCAGATCCGCCAGAAGGTTGACGATCTGCGCCTGCACCGACACGTCCAGCGCCGAGACGGGTTCGTCCAGAACCACCAGATCGGGGTTCAGCGCAATCGCCCGTGCAATCCCGACCCGCTGGCGCTGGCCGCCGGAAAACTCGTGCGGATAACGTTCGATCTGGTCGGGCAGAAGGCCCACCAGCTTGAACAGCTCGGCCACCCGCGTCCGGATTTCCGCGCGGCTCATCCGGCTGTGGAGCCTCAGCGGTTCGGCCACCAGGTCGCCCACCCGGCGGCGCGGGTTGAGCGAGGCGGAGGGGTCCTGGAACACCATCTGCATCCGGGGCCGCAGGGGCCGCAGCGCCTTCAGCGAGCGGGTGCCGATATCCTGCCCGTCGAACAGAAGCTGACCGCCGGTCAGGTCGTAAAGCCGCACGATCGACCGGCCGAGCGTCGACTTGCCGCAGCCGGATTCGCCGACAAGACCCAAGGTCTCGCCATGCTCGACCGTCAGCGAGACATTGTCGACGGCATGGACGATGCGCCGGCCCTCGGACGAAAAGCGGCTGCCGATGGCAAAGCGCTTGGACAGGCCGCGGACTTCCAGAAGGGGCTTGTTCACGACTGGAACTCCTCGACCCGGAAGCAGGCGGCGGCGCGGGCGCCGGCGGGCAGGGCAGGGCGGGCCTCGCAGGCCTCGAACCGGACGGGGCAGCGGGGCGCGAAGGAACAGCCCTGCGGCAGTCGCAGAAGCGACGGGGGCGAACCGGGAATGGCCGGCAGCCGCCGAGGCCGCTCGCCGGTCAGGGGCGGGATCGAGCCCATCAGCGCGCGGGTATAGGGATGAAGCGGGTCGCCGAACAGCTCGCTCCGCGCGCCCTTTTCGACGATCCGGCCCGCATACATGACCATCACCCGGTCGGCGAGTTCCGACACGACCCCCATGTCATGTGTGATGAAGACGACAGCCGACCCGTGCCGGTCGCGCAGCCGCCGGACCAGGTCCAGGATGCCGGCCTGCACCGTCACGTCGAGCGCCGTCGTCGGCTCGTCCGCGACCAGAAGGGCGGGGTTGCACGACAGCGCCATGGCGATCACGGCGCGCTGGCGCATCCCCCCGGACAGCTGGTGCGGATAGCGGCTCAACGCCTCTCGCGGGTTCGGGAAATTGACCTCTGCCAGAAGCTCCTCGGCCCGGTCCATCGCGGCGCGGGCGCTGATCTTCTGGTGCGCCCGGATCTGTTCGGCGATCTGCCAGCCGATCGTGTAGACCGGCGTCAGCGCCGTCATCGGGTCTTGGAAGATCATGGCGATCTCGGCGCCCCGAAGCTTGCGCAGCGCGCGCGCGGGCAGGCCCACAAGCTCGGTCCCCCGATAGCGGATCGAGCCGCCAATGATCGCGTTGGGGTCGGTGATGAGCCCCATGACGGCGAGCAGCGACACGGTCTTGCCCGACCCGCTTTCGCCGACGACGCCCAGGATCTCGCCCTCGGCCACGTCGAACGACACGCCGTCGATGGCGCGCACCGGCCCCTCTTCGGTGCGGAAGGTCACGGTCAGGTCGCGGACAGACAGGATCATGCGGTTTTCACCCGTGGGTCCAGAAGGATGTAGACCATGTCGACGATGGCATTGGCGATGACGACGAACATCGAGGCATACATGACGGTGGCCATGATCATCGGCAGGTCGAGGCTTTGCAGCGCGTCATAGGTCAGCTTGCCGATACCCTGCAGGCCGAAGACCACCTCGGTCAGCAGGGCCGAGCCGCCGACCAGCGCCCCGAAGTCGAGGCCAAAGAGCGTCACGAAGGCGATCAGCGAGGTCCGCAGCGCATGGCGCAAGAGGATGCGGCTTTCCGACAGGCCCTTGGCGCGGGCGGTGCGGATATAGTCTTCCTGCATCGCCTCGATCAGTGCGGCACGCAGCACGCGGCCATAGATGCCGATGTAAAGGATCGCGAGCGTGACCCAGGGTATGACCAGCGTCAGGAACCAGCCCTTCGGATCCTCGCTCAGCGCCTTGTAGCCAAGGGGCGGGACCCAGGAAAACAGCCAGGTGTCGTGGTAGCGGCTCTGGCTCAGCAGGTTCATCACCTCGCCCAGCCAGTAGACCGGCATCGAGATGCCCAGAAGCCCAAGCGCCATCAGCCCCCGGTCGATCCAGGTATCGCGCCAGGCGGCGGCGACCAGGCCGATGAAGATCGACAGGACCACCCACAGGATCGCCGCCCCGGTCACCAGCGACAGGGTAACGGGGATCGCGTCCAGGACCGCCGGCACCACCTTCCAGCCCCGGTTGACGAACGAGGTCAGGTCGCCCGTGATGAAGATCTTCTTCATCATCAGCACATACTGGACGGGCAGGGGCCGGTCGAAGCCGAAGGAATGGCGCACCGCCTCCAGCACCTCGGGCGAGGCATTGCGGCCGGCGATGCGCGCGGCGGGGTCCGCGCCGGGCGTGGCGAAGAAGATCAGGAACACAAGGACGGAGATGCCGAACATCACGAAGAGCATCTGCCCGAGCCGGCGCAGGATGGCGTAGATCATCAGTCGCGCCCCAGCCTGATTTTCGACCGGGGATCAAGCGCATCGCGCAGCCCGTCGCCGAAGACGTTGAGCGCCATGACCGACACGGCAATCGCCAGGCCCGGCGCCAGCGCGACCCAGGGCCGCGTGTAAAGAAGCGCCTGCCCGTCCTGGATGATCGTCCCCCAGCTGGCGTCCGGGGGCTGCACGCCGATCGACAGGAACGACAGCGCCGATTCCGTCAGCATGTTCAGCGCCATCATCAGCGGCACGAAGACGATGAGCGTGGTGGCCACGTTCGGCAGGATGTCGCGCCAGAGGATGCGGCCACCCGGAACGCCAAGGTTGATCGCGGCCAGCACGAACTCTGACTGCCTGAGCGCCAGCACCTGCCCCCGGATGGGCCGGGCGACGTAGGGTATATAGACGATGCCGATGATGATGACCGGCAGCCACAGGCTGCCCGACTCGATCACGAAGGGCCCGATCTTCAACCCCTCGGACAGGGTGACGATGGAAAGCGAAATGGCCAGAAGGTAGATCGGAAAGGCCCAGAGCACGTCAAGGATGCGCGACAGGACCGTGTCGGTCAGCCCGCCGAAAAAGCCGGCGGCAAGGCCCATCGCGGTCCCGAGGATCAGCGTCAGGACCGTCGCGGCGGCGGAAATCCAGAGCGAGTTCAACCCGCCGTAAAGCATCCGGGCCAGCACGTCGCGCCCCTGGTTGTCGGCGCCCAGGAAGTAATGCTTCAGGTTCCAGGTCGGGCCAAGGGGCGTATAGCCAAGCCCAAGCCCCTCGGTCGATTGTTCCATCACCGGCACGTCGACCCCGTCGATCTTCAGGACGGCGTCGAGCGTGGACTGGAACGGGTCGACCCCGGCCCAGCGGGCATAGAGCGGCGCGGCAAGGCAGGCCGCGACGATCAGAAGGAAAATGCCGAGCGCCACCATGGCCGAACGGTTCTGCCAGAGCCGCCGCGCGGCCCGGGCCCACGGCCCCCGGCCCTTGCGGGCGGGGACCGGGGCGGTCGAAAGGGTCGTGTCACTCATTTTCGCGGGGCAATCGTCGGATCACTGCACCCAGGACTGGGTGACGATCCAGTAGTACTGCGCGTTGAAGAGGAAGTTGCCGGTGCGCTTGCTGACGAAGTCGACGTGCTTGGGCGTGAAGAGCGGCACGGCGGGCGCCTGGTCGGTCACCGCCTTGTCGATTTCCGCCCACATCTTGTCCGCCGCAGCCTGATCGGTCACGCCGAGCGCCAGCGCATCCTTCATCTTCTTGTCAATCGCCTTGTCGCAGAAGCCCGCCATGTTGATCGAGCTGTCCGAACCAGGGTGGAAGCTGTCGCAACCGAAGAGGATGTTCAGGAAGTCCGACGCGGCCGGATAGTCCTGATACCACTGCGACACCGACATCTGCACCTTGTTGTTGGAGTTCTGGATGTAGGTGAACTGGATCGCGGACGAGATCGGCTTCACGTCGGCCACATAGCCGATGTCGGTCAGGACGCTCTGCAGGTAGACGCCGATCGCGCGCGACACGGCCGTATCCTCGACCACCACGGTGACCTTCTGGCCCTTGGTGCCCGATTCCTCGACCAGCTGCTTGGCCTTCTCGACGTCCGGCGCCGACCATTTCGTGCCGGGATCCTTGGTGTAGGGGCAATAGGGCTCATGGCCCGGGAAGTTCGGCGGCAGAACCTGGCAGACCGGCGCCGCCAGCACCTTGCCCCCGAAAAGGTTCACGAGCGTGTTGCGGTCGACCGCATAGGCCACCGCCTGACGCGCCTTGACATTGTCGAAGGGCGCCAGGTTGACGTTCAGGGGCGCATACCACCAGGCGGTCAGCGGCGAGATGTGGACCTGGTCCTGATATTTGGTGCCGATCTCGACCAGACGGTCGGTCGGCGGCTGGTCATACATCCAGTCGGCCTCGCCCTTCTGGATCGCCGTCACCATCGCCTCTTCGGTCAGGCCGAAGTCATACTGCACCACGTCCGGATAGCCGTCGGGCTGGGCATCCGCGCTCCATTCCTTGAAGTTCGGGTTGCGGCTGAGGGTCATGCCCTTGTTCGGGTCATAGGCGGAGATCATGTAAGCGCCCGTGCCCGGCAACGGGGCCGAGCCAACATCTTGCGTAGGCGCGTCGGCCGGAAGGACCGAGGCATGGGGCAGCGCGAGCTTCGACAGGATTTCGGCGTCCGGCGCGGTCAGGTTGATCGTGATCGTGCCCGCCGCCTCATCGCCGACCACCCCGCCGTCGAGCGTACAGGATGCCGCTTCGGCCAGGCATTTGTCGGCGCCGACGATACCGGCATAGAAACTGCCTGCGGTGGGGCTCGACACCTTGAAGATGCGCTGGAACGAAGCGACCACGTCCTTGACGGTCACTTCCTGCCCGGTCGAGAACTTGATCCCCTTGCGCAGTTGGAAGGTCAGCGTCTTGCCGTCGTTCGACATGGCGGGCAGGGCCTCGGCCAGGTCCGGCACGATCTCGAACCCCTTGGCGCCATCGGCCTTCTTGAAGGCGACGAGCCCGTCATAGATCGGCTGGAATATCTGCCAATATTGCAGCGTGTAGTTGATCTGCGGATCGAGCGTGCCGCCGGACGAGCGCGCCAGAAGCCGCATCGTACCGCCGCGGTGCGCGGTCTGGTATTCCGCCCAGGCCGGCGCGAGCCCCCCGAGCGTGACAAGCGCGGCAGCCGATGCCGCAAGCAGGTAGCGTTTCATCCGGTATCTCCCTTGTTGTCAGCCGTCATGCCGGTCGAGGAAGGCCTCGACGGTCGTCATGCAGGCCTCTTGTTCTTCCACATGCGGCATGTGGCTCGACTGTTCGAAAATGACCCATTCCGACCCCTTGATCCCGTCCTTGTAGGGCTGGACCGTCGCAGGCGTCGCCTCGTCATGGCGGCCGGAGAGGATGAGCGTCGGCACCTCGATCTTCGGCAGCTGGTCGATGATCGACCAATTCTTCAGCGTGCCGATGACGAAGAACTCGTTCGGCCCGTTCATGGTGTTGTAGACGGTCGGGTTCCGCGCCACCTGGTCGAAGCTTTCCTGCACCTCGGGCGGCATGGGCTGCACGCGGCAGACATGGCGCGCGTAGAAGTCCGCCGTGGCCTTCTGATAGTCGGGATGGTCGGTCGTCCCGGCCTTTTCGTGAAGCGTCAACGTATCCTGCACGTCCTGCGGCATGAGCGACCTCAGCCGATTCGCCTCGGCCACCCACAGAAGCATCGAAGCCGGCGAATTGGCGATGGTCAGCGACGCCAGCCCCTTCGGCCGCCGGACGCCATATTCGGCGCCCAGCATCCCGCCCCAGCTTTGGCCAAGGACGTGAAACCCCCGCGCGCGCAGGCCGAAATGGTCGACCAGATTGTCCAGTTCGTCGACAAACAGCTGGGGCGTCCAGAAGTCGGCGCCCTTGTCGGGCAGAAGCGTGGAGTTGCCGCAGCCAAGCTGGTCATAGTGGATGACGGCACGGCCACCCTTCGCCAGCAGCTTGTAGGCATCGACGTAATTGTGCGCGACGCCGGGGCCGCCATGCAGGATGATGACGGGGCGTTTCGCCGACGACAGGTCGCCCGTGACACGGACCCAGGTCTCGTAGGGTCCGAAGGGGATCCGCCGTTCGTTCGGTGTCATGTTGATCCCCCCCCCAAACCCTCAGAAACAAACGCTACAGAGCCGCGCGCTGGGCGGCAATCCTGTATTTCAGCAAACAAGCCCCTCAGCGCCCCCGCGCCGCCACCCAGTCCGCCAGAAGCTGCACACCGAATCCCCGCGCGCCCTTGCGGCCCAGATCACCATCCTCGGCCCAGAATTCCTTTCCGGCAATGTCCAGATGCGCCCAGGGCAGGTTTTCGGTGAAATGCCGCAGGAAGGCCGCCGCGTGGGGGGCGTCGCCATCCTCGAAATCCTTGCCATGCTGGCGCAGGTCGGCGAGCGCGGACTTCAGCCCGGCATCGTAGGCCGTATCAAGTGGCAGGGACCAAAGACGCTCGCCCGCCCGCTCGCCTGCGGCCGTGATGCTGTCCGACAGGTCGCGGTCGCTGGCGAAAATCCCGGCGAAATGCGAGCCAAGGCCCCGCATCACCGAATAGGTCAGCGTCGCCAGGTTGACCATGGCTGCGGGGCGGAAGCGGGTCGCGGTATAGTAAAGGCAATCGGCCAGTATCATCCGCCCCTCGCAGTCGGTGTCGAAGACCTCGACCGTCTTGCCGGAAAGCGTCGCGATCACGTCGCCTGACTTGTAGGCCGCCGGCCCCGGCAGGTTTTCCGCGACGCCCAGCACGCCGACGACCGGCCCCGCCCAGCCTTGGCGGGCGAGCGTCAGCATCAGCCCGGCGACGGCCGCGGCACCCGCCATGTCGCCCTTCATGTCCCACTGCGCCTCGCCCGACTTCATGCAAAGCCCGCCCGAATCGAAGCACACCCCCTTGCCGACGAAGGCCAGCGGCGCCCCCTTGGCGTCGGAGTTGAGGCGCAGGACGATCATCTTCGGCGGCCGGCGCGCGCCGCCGCCCACGGCAAGGATCGCGCCCGCGCCCATCTGTTCAAGGTCCGCGACCCCCAGCACCTCGACCGATACGCCGGCCTTGGCCAGGGGCGCCAGATGGTCGGCGAACGTGTCGGGGTTGAGGATGTTCGACGGCAGGTCCACCAGTTGCCGGGCCAGCGCCACGCCCTCGGCCATGGCTTCGGCG
>CAMFGW010000042.1 GCA_945952025.1 uncultured Paracoccaceae bacterium | reverse complement strand
CGTCATTGATGCGCTGCAACAGGGCCTCGGTCGCCGCATCGCCGTCCCTGAGCGCGAAGGCGAAGAGCGACAGCACGGGTCCGGTCACGATCTCGACCCCCGGCAGGGCGGCCAGGCGCCGCGCCAGGGCCTCGGACCAGGCGACATGGGCGCGGATGCGGGCGCGCAACCCCTCTAGCCCGTAGGCGCGCAACAGGAACCAGAGCTTCAGCGCCCGGAAGCGGCGGCCAAGGGGCACGGTCCATTCGTTGAAATTGACGATCTCTTCGCGCCCCGCTGTTTCCAGATAGGTCGGCCTGAGGCCGAGCGTGCGGACCTGCGCGCCGGGGTCCTTCAGGAACTGGATCGAACAGTCGAACTGCGCTCCGAGCCATTTGTGCGGGTTGAAGACGATGGAGTCCGCACCCTCGACCCCGGCCCAGAGGCCGCGAAACTCCGGGCAGATCATCGCCGATCCGGCCCAAGCGGCGTCGACATGGGTCGGCAGGCCCTCGGCCTTCGCCGCCGCGACACAGTTGGCGATGCGGTCGAACGCCCCGACGCTGGTTCCCCCGGCGCAAAGGATCACCCCGGCCGGCACCAGCCCCGCCGCCCGGTCCGCCGCGATTGCGGCCTTCAGCGCCGCACCCGTCATCGCCCGGTCGCCGTCCGTCGCCACCTTCACCAGGTTGCGCTGGCCGATCCCCGCCACCCTGATCGCCTTGTCGACCGAGGAATGCGTCTCGGCGCTGGCGTAGAACCGTAAAGTCGGCGCACCCGACAGGCCCGCCTCAAGCCCGGTCCAGCCGAGCGCCTTTTCCCGCATGGTCAGGACCGCCGACAGGGTCGCGTTGGTGGCCGAATCGTGGATGGTGCCCACGAAGCCCTGCGGCAGCCCGACCGCCTGCCTGAGCCAGTCGACCATCACCTGCTCGATCTCCGTCGCGGCCGGAGAGGTCTGCCAGATCAGCGCATTGCTGGCCATGGCATTGACCAGTTGCTCGGCCAGCATCGAGGCCGGGGCGGCATTGGCCGGGAAATAGGCGAAGAACCGGGGATGCTGCCAATGGGTCATGCCATCGGGGACGATGCGCTCGAAATCGGCCCAGATCGCCTCCATCGCTTCGGCCTCCTCGGGCGGGCCGGGCGGAAGCTGCCGCGCCACGGCGCCGGGGATCAGCGGCGCGCGCACCGGGCGGTCGCGCAGGCCGGTGTGATAGGCATGCGCCCAGTCGGCCGCGCGCTTCGACCAGTCCCGCAGGTCGTCGTGATTCATGAAAGCTCTCCTGCCGGTTGGCCCACTGTTGCCGTTGCGGACCGGTGCGGCCGCAAAACATGCTTACGCGCCACAAAGGGCTTACAAAAGCCTTCAGGGAAACGTAACCATTTCGCAGCAAATTGGGCGCGTATTGCCCGGGTAAACCAGTGCAGGAGTGCGTATGAGGGGCTTGATGGTAAGGCTTGCCGTGGCTGCGGTCGCGCTGGGACTTCTGGCCGGATGCGGCAGCAAGCAGTTCGAGACCTATTACGACCAGCCGGTGCCCGTGCAGATGGCGCGCGGCTGGCATGTCGTCGGCGTGGACGTGGCGGTGCCGGACAGCCTGACCGTGTCCGAAGCGCACGAATACGAACCCCCCGCCGACATCGTCTGGCGCGAGGACCCGATCGGCGACCGCCGCCCGCAGGTGGCCAAGATCCTGACCACGGCGATCAGCCAGGGCGCAAAGGGCCTGAAGGGGCCGCGCGCCGTGCGGCTCGTTGCCGTGACGCGCGAATTCCACGCCATGACGTTCGAGGCCGAGTCGCTGAACCTGGCCGGCGTCGGCGTCCATAACGTGCGCTTCTCGCTGGCCGTGCAGGACGCCAAAACCGGCGCCGTCCTTTATGGGCCGGTCGAGATCGACGCCACCTTCCCGGCGATGACCGGGCCCGACATGATCGCCGCGCGGCTGAAGGGCGAGACGCAAAGGTCGCAGATCATCGCCCATGTCTCCGCCACGGTGAGCGGCTGGCTGGGGACCGGCCCCGACATGCGCATGGGCTTCGTGCGCATCGGCCGCTGAAGCCGGCTGGCGCGCGGCCCTCAGGGGCCGGGCGCCAGGTCCGCCTGGACTTTGCGGGGCAGGGCGCTGCGGATCAGGCGGTAAGAGACGGTCAGGCGGTGGCGCAGTTCGTCCCTGTCCGCCGTTTCCGGCAGGGTGATCCAGGACCGGTGAAAATAGCGCGCCCGAACGCCCACGCCCGCCGCGATCAGCATTTCTGCCGTCTCGACGCTGTCGGTCTTGACGCTGACACCTGGCGTCATCGCCCCGATACAGGCAAACATCTTGCCGCCCACCTTCCAGGCATCATGCCCGCCGCCCCAGGGGTCCGAGACTGCGGCGCCAGGAAAGGTCGCGGCAAGCGCGTTGACGAAGGCGCGAAGGTCCGGGGCGGTGCTCATGGAGCGATGCTAGGCCGGATGGCGCGTCGAGGAAAGCGTGGGAAAAGTCGCCTGGCCCCCTCGAGCGCACGCGAACAAAAGCTTCGCCCGTGAGCGGATGCGAACAATCTCTTGATTGTCCGCCCCGATCGGCTATGTCTCCTGGCATGACGACGAACGGCACCATCGGCACCCGCTGCATTACCCTCTGACATCGTCAGGCGGGCCGTTCCTCTGTTTTCTCTCTCAAGCGAACAAGGTATGCCCCGCCAAGGCGGTTTTGCGGCTCGGTTCCAGCGCTTGCGGGGATATTCATGACGGACATCCGGTTGACCAACACGAAGACGAAGGCGCTCGAACGGTTCACGCCGATCGACCCCGAAAACGTGCGGATGTATGTCTGCGGCCCGACCGTCTATGACCGCGCCCACCTGGGCAATGCCCGGCCCGTCGTCGTCTTCGACCTTCTGTTCCGGCTCCTGCGCCATGTCTACGGCGCGGATCACGTGACCTATGTGCGCAACTTCACCGACGTCGACGACAAGATCAACGCCGAGGCCCAGCGCCGCCGCGCCGCCGGCGCGCCGGGCACGCTCGAGGATCTGATCCGCGCCCGGACCGAGGAAACCATCGCCTGGTATCACGCTGACATGGATGCGCTCGGCGCCCTTCGCCCGACGCGAGAGCCGCGCGCGACCGACTATATCGCCCAGATGGTCGAGATGATCGGCCAGCTGATCGCGTCTGGCCACGCCTATGCGCGCGAGGGGCATGTGCTCTTCCGCGTGCGGTCCTACCGGGACTATGGCGCGCTGTCGGGCCGGTCGGTCGACGACATGATCGCGGGCGCCCGGGTCGAGGTTGCGCCCTTCAAGGAGGACCCGATGGATTTCGTCCTCTGGAAGCCCTCGGACGCCGATCTGCCGGGCTGGGACAGCCCCTGGGGCCGTGGCCGCCCCGGCTGGCACATCGAATGCTCGGCCATGAGCTACGAATTGCTGGGCGCCACCTTCGACATCCACGGCGGCGGCATCGACCTGCAGTTCCCCCACCATGAAAATGAGATCGCCCAGTCGATGTGCGCCCACCCGGAAGCGGGCTTCGCGAAGGTCTGGATGCACAACGAGATGCTGCTGGTCGAGGGCAGGAAGATGTCCAAGTCCTTGGGCAACTTCTTCACCGTGCGCGATCTGCTGGACCAGGGCGTGCCGGGCGAGGTGATCCGGTTTGTCATCCTGATGACCCACTACGGCAAGCCGATGGACTGGACCGAGGAGAAGCGCGCGCTGGCGGCCGAGAAGCTCGCCCGCTGGGTCGACCTGATTGCGCGGGTCGGGGCAGGGGCGGCGTCCGGTCCGTCGGACGCGCTGGTTGCAGCACTCGCCGACGACCTGAACAGCCATGCCGCGCTCGCGGTCCTGGACGTAGTTGCAGCGCAGGGCGACGCGGCCCAGCTTGCCGCCGATCTGGACTTCCTGGGGCTTCTGTCACCCGAGGCTCTGGCGACGCGTGTGGCCGAGCGTGCCGACCGGACGGCCGGGCTCAGGGGCCTTGCCGACCGGCTTCAGGCCGAACGCGAGCGGGCGAAGGCGGCGAAGGACTTTTCCGGCGTCGACCGGCTGAAGGCCGTGCTGACGGCTGCGGGCGTGGTCGTGCAGATGGGCAAGGACGGCGTGACGCTGGAGCCGGGGCCGGACTTCGACGCCTCGAAGCTGGAGGCGCTGCAATGACCGCTGCTACGCTACGCACCGGCAGCGACCGGCTGCGGACGGAAGCGAAGCGCCCGCCCGGGGGGGCGGTCGGGCGCTGCCGGTGCGGGCGCACCGGCTGGGACCTTGCCGTCAATCGGTGTTCCGGGGGCGCCGCCCTATGACCGAACGCCTCTACCTCTACGACACCACGCTGCGCGATGGGCAGCAGACGCAGGGCGTGCAGTTTTCCGTCGCCGAAAAGGTCGAGATCGCGCAGACGCTCGATGCGCTCGGGCTCGACTATATCGAGGGCGGCTGGCCGGGCGCCAATCCGACCGACAGCGACTTCTTCGCCGCACGGCCCGACACGCGGGCGACCCTCACCGCCTTCGGCATGACCAAGCGGCCGGGCCGGTCGGCCGACAATGACGATGTGCTGGCCGCGGTCCTGAACGCGGGCACCTCCGCCGTCTGCCTGGTCGGCAAGACCCATGATTTCCATGTCACGACCGCGCTCGGGATTTCGCTGGACGAAAACCTCGACAACATCCGCGCCTCGGTCGCCCATGTGGCAGCCAAGGGGCGCGAGGCGCTGTTCGACGCCGAACATTTCTTCGACGGCTACCGCGCGAACCCCGCCTACGCGCTGGCCTGCCTGAAGGCCGCCGCCGGTGCGGGCGCGCGCTGGATCGTCCTGTGCGACACGAACGGCGGCACCTTGCCGGCCGAGGTCGGGCGCATCACAGTAGAGGTCATCGCCGCCGGCATCCCCGGCGACCGGCTCGGGATCCACTGCCACAACGACACGGAAAACGCCGTCGCCGCCTCGCTCGCCGCCGTCGACGCAGGCGCGCGCCAGATCCAGGGCACGCTGAATGGCCTGGGCGAGCGCTGCGGCAACGCGAACCTGACCGCGCTGATCCCGACGCTGCTTCTGAAAGAACCCTACGCCAGCCGCTTCACGACCGGCGTCACGCACGAAGGGCTCGCGGGCCTGACGCGCGCGTCGCGGCGGCTGGACGACATCCTGAACCGCGTGCCCATGCGCAGCGCAGCCTACGTCGGCGCCTCGGCCTTCGCGCACAAGGCCGGGCTTCATGCGAGCGCGATCCTGAAGGACCCCACGACCTACGAACATGTCGACCCGGCGGTCATCGGCAATGCCCGCGTCATTCCCATGTCGAACCAGGCCGGCCAGTCGAACCTGCGCGCCCGCCTTGCCGCCGCCGGGATCGAGGTGGCACCGGGCGACCCCGCGCTCGCCCGCATCCTCGACGTGGTCAAGGCGCGCGAGGACGAGGGCTATGCCTACGACGGCGCGCAGGCGAGCTTCGAGATTCTTGCCCGGCGCGAGCTGGGCCTCTTACCCGAGTTCTTCGAGGTCAAGCGCTACCGCGTGACGGTCGAGCGGCGGAAGAACAAGTATAACGACATGGTCACGCTGTCAGAGGCGGTGGTCGTGGTGAAGATCGGCGGTCAGAAGGTGCTGTCGGTCAGCGAAAGCATGGACGAAAGCGGGTCCGACCGGGGCCCGGTCAACGCGCTGTCAAAGGCGCTGGCCAAGGACCTTGGACCCTACCAGCGCATGATCGACGACATGCGGCTGGTGGACTTCAAGGTGCGCATCACCCAAGGCGGGACCGAGGCCGTGACCCGCGTCATCATCGACAGCGAGGACAGCGCCGGCACCCGCTGGTCGACGGTCGGCGTCAGCCCGAACATCGTCGACGCGAGCTTCGAGGCGCTTCTGGACGCGATCACCTGGAAGCTGGTCAACGACGGCGCCGTGAGTGCGGGGGCGGTCAGTGCCGACGCCTGAGGCCGCCTGCGCCGAATTGGTCGAACGCGGCGATCCGGTGCGCTTTGCCGCGACCATGGCCGCGCCTCCGGCGGCGCGCACCGCTTTCTGGCCGCTCTATGCGCTGAACCTGGAACTGGCGCGGGCGCCCTATGCGGCGCGTGAGCCGATGCTGGCCGAGATGCGCCTGCAATGGTGGGTGGATGAGGTCGGCCGGATCGCGGCCGGCGCCGAAGGGCAGGGAGAGGTCGCGCAAGCGCTGGCGCCGGTCCTGCGCCAGACGCCCGGCATCGCGCCCCTGCTGGCCGACATGGCCGACGCGCGGCGGCGGGACTGCGCGCGCGACCCCTTTGCGGATGCGGGCGCTCTCTGGGACTACCTCGACCGCACCGCTGGCCACCTGATGTGGGCCGCCGTCCTGACCCAAGGCGCGCCCTTCGCCGCCGAGCCGGTTGTGCGCGACCTGGCCGCGGGCGCCGCGATGGCCGGGTGGCTCGCTTCGGTCCCGGCGCTGAAGGCGGCAGGCCAAAGCCCCTTGCCGGACGGGTCGGACGCGGGCGTCAGCGCATTGGCGCGCGAGGGGATTGCAAGGCTCGACCGCGCCGAAGCGCGGCGGGCAGGGGTGCCGAGGGCGGCGGGCGTGGCGCTCTATCCGGCCTGGCCGGCGCGCGGGCTCTTGACGCAAGTGCTCGCCCATCCCGGACGTGTGGCCGACGGGTTGCAGGGGCCGGGCGGCTTCCGTCAGACGCTGGCGCTTGGCTGGCGGGCGCTGACGGGCCGCTGGTAGGAGGAATTATGGACGCAGGGCACATTGCGGTGATCGTGGTCGCGGCGGGGCGGGGGACGCGCGCGGGCGGCGGCTTGCCGAAACAGTGGCGCGACCTGGCCGGGCGGCCCGTCCTGGCCCATACGCTTGAGGCGCTTGGGGGCATCGGCCGCCTGATCCTCGTCGTCCATCCCGACGACATGCCCCGCGCGCTCGACCTGACCCGGGGGACCGCCGTCCTGGTCGCGGGCGGCGACAGCCGGGCGGACAGCGTCAGGAACGCGCTCGAAACGCTCGACGGCTCGGGCATCACCCGGGTCCTGATCCACGACGGCGCGCGGCCCTTCATCACGCGCGCACTCGCGCTCAGCATCCTTGTGGCGCTCGACGCCCATCAGGGCGCGGCCCCCGCGCTTTCCGTCACCGACGCGCTCTGGCAGGGCAAGGGCGGCCGCGTGACGGGCACCAGATCGCGCGAGGGGCTTTACCGCGCCCAGACCCCGCAGGGCTTCCGCTTTCCCGAAATCCTCGCCGCCCACCGCGCCCATCCCGGCGGGGCCGCCGACGATGTCGAGGTGGCGCTGGCCGCAGGGCTTGACGTCGCGATCGTCGAGGGCGAGGAGGGAAACATCAAGCTGACCTGGCCCGGCGACTTCGCGCAGGCTGAGGTCAGGCTAAAGGGGGCGGCGATGGATGTGCGGTTGGGCAACGGCTATGACGTCCACGCCTTCACGGCGGGCGATCATGTGACGCTCTGCGGCGTGCGCGTGCCCCATGACCGCGCGCTTCTGGGCCATTCCGATGCCGACGTGGCCATGCATGCCCTGACCGATGCGATCTATGGCGCGCTGGCCGAGGGCGACATCGGCCGCCATTTCCCACCGTCCGATCCCCAGTGGAAGGGTGCGGCGTCCGAAATCTTCCTGGCCCATGCCGCCGAACGCCTGCGCGCGCGGGGCTACAGGCTCGCCAATGCCGACGTGACCATCGTCTGCGAACGCCCGAAGATCGGCCCTCACGCCGCCGCGATGCAGGAAGCACTTGCCCGCATCCTGGGCACCGATCCCGGGCGCATCAGCGTGAAGGCCACCACCTCCGAGCGGCTGGGCTTCACGGGGCGCGAGGAAGGCATCGCCGCCCTTGCCACTGCCGCGCTGGTGGCGGCATGAGGGCCGCGCGCCTGATCGCGACCTGGTTCGGCGCAGGCCTTCTGCGCCCCGCACCCGGCACCTGGGGGTCGCTTGTCGCCATCCTGATGGGCTGGGTCATCGTCCGCTACCTGGGCTTTCCGGCGCTGGTCGCCGCCACGGCCGCCGTCACCGCGCTCGGCTTCTGGGCCTGCGACCGGCTCCTGTCCGACCGGCCGGGCGAGGACCCGTCCGAGATCGTCATCGACGAGGTGGCGGGCCAGTGGCTCGCCTTCCTGTTCCCTGCCGCCGGCTTCTGGTTCCGGGGGTGGGAGGGCTGGCTTCCCTGGCCCGCACCGCTCGCGGCCTTCCTCTTCTTCCGGCTCTTCGACATCCGCAAACCCTGGGCCGTGGGCCGTGCCGACCGGCGCGGCGATCCGGCGGGGGTGATGCTCGACGACCTCTGGGCCGGGCTCTACGCCGGGCTCGCCTGTATCGTCGCGGCCGGCCTCTGGCATGGCGGCATGGCGGTCTTCAGATGACGGCTGCCCGCATCCTCGATATGGCCAAGGCCAGGGGCGCGACCATCGCCACCGCCGAAAGCTGCACCGGCGGCCTTGTCGCCGCCGCGCTGACCGATGTGCCGGGGTCGAGCGCCGTGGTCCTTGCGGGCCTCGTGACCTATGCCAACGGCGCCAAGACCACCTACCTCGGCGTTGCCCCCTCGACGCTCGCCACCCACGGCGCGGTGAGCGAGGAAGTCGCACGCGAGATGGCCGAGGGCGCGCGGCGCACGTCGGGCGCGACGCTCGCCGTCTCGACCACCGGCATCGCGGGCCCCGGCGGCTCCGAGTTCAAGCCCGAGGGGCGGGTCTGCTTCGCGCTGGCCGCCGAAGGCCAGCCGACCAGGGTCGAAACGGTCGAGTTCGGCGCGCGGGGCCGGGCGGCGGTCCGGCTGGCGGCGCGCGATCATGCTTTGTCGCTTCTGGCGGACGCATTGGCCTGAGCCCGCCTTGCAGCCGCCCCCGGCGCAGCATAGATTTGCACAAGTGACAAAAAGGACGGCCCCATGCCCATGGAAGCGCAGGACATCGAACATCTCATCCGCGCGGCCTTTCCGCAGGCGAAGGTTACGATCACCGACCTTGCCGGCGACGGGAACCATTGGGCGGCCGAGGTCGTGGACGAAAGTTTCCGCGGCCAGAACCGCGTTCAGCAGCAGCGCGCCGTCTATGCGGCGCTGAAGGGAAAGATGGACGGGGCACATGGAGAGCTGCACGCGCTTGCCCTGACGACCAAGGTGCCGGAGTGACCAGATGACGAACCCAATCGACCAGATCCGCGAGACGGTGCAAGGCAATGATGTGGTGCTTTACATGAAAGGCACCAAGAGCATGCCGCAATGCGGCTTCTCCAGCCGCGTGGCGGGGGTGCTGAACTACATGGGCGTCGATTTCGTCGACGTGAACGTCCTGGCGGACGCCGATGTCCGGCAGGGCATCAAGGACTATTCCGACTGGCCGACGATCCCGCAGCTTTACGTCAAGGGCGAGTTTGTCGGCGGCTGCGACATCGTGACCGAGATGACGCTGTCGGGCGAGCTGGACCAGCTCTTCGACAAGGCGGGCGTCGCCTACAACAAGGAAGCGGCGGACAAGATCCGCGCCGCGAACGGCTGAGGGCCGACGCGCTGAAAAGCGAAGGGGGCCGCGCGGCCCCCTTTTTCCGTCAGCCCCAATCCGTTTCAGCCCCAGTCCTTCGCCTCGAACGCCAGCTTGTCGATGCGGGCAAGTTCCTCGGCGCTGAAGCTCACGTTCGAAAGCGCCCCCACGCTGTCGACTATCTGCTCGGGCCGCGAGGCGCCGACGAGGGCCGAGGTCATGCGCGGATCGCGCAGCACATAAGCCACGGCCATCTGTGCCAGCGACTGCCCGCGCGCCGCCGCGACCTCGTTCAGCCCGGCCAGCTGCTGCCGCGCCTCGGCGTCGATCAGCCCGCCGTCCAGCTTGCCGGACGCGGCGCGGCTGCCTTCGGGGATCGTCGAGAGGTATTTCGAAGTCAGCATCCCCTGCGCCAGAGGCGAGAAGGAGATGCAGCCCATCCCCTCTGCCTCGAGCCGGTCCAGAAGGCGGTCCTTTTCGGTCCAGCGCGCAAGGATCGAATAGCGCGGCTGGTGGATCAGGCAGGGCGTGCCGAGGTCGCGCAGGATCGCCGCCGCGCGGGCGGTCTGTTCGGACGTGTAGCTCGAGATCCCGACATAGAGCGCCTTGCCCGCCCGCACGATGGCATCCAGCGCGCCCATCGTCTCTTCAAGCGGCGTCTCCGGGTCGAACCGGTGCGAATAGAAGATGTCGACATAGTCGAGCCCCATCCGCTTCAGCGACTGGTCGCACGAGGCGATCAGGTATTTGCGGCTGCCCCATTCGCCATAGGGCCCGTCCCACATGTGGTAGCCGGCCTTGGACGAGATGATGAGTTCATCGCGAAGCCCCGCGAAATCGTCCTTCAGGATGCGGCCGAAGGTTTCCTCGGCCGAGCCGGGCGGCGGCCCGTAATTGTTGGCCAGGTCGAAATGGGTAATGCCCAGATCGAACGCCGTCCGGCAGAGCGTGCGCGCCACCTCATAGGGCCGATCGCCGCCGAAATTGTGCCAAAGGCCCAGCGTGATCGCCGGAAGTTTCAGGCCCGACCGCCCGGAGCGGCGGTAGGTCATGCGGTCGTAACGGTCGGCGGCGGGGCGGTACATGCTCATTCCCCCGGAAGCTTGCGGACCGCGCCAGTGGCGGCCGAGGTGGCGAAAAGCCCGTAGGCCCTGAGCGCCTGGCTGACCTTGCGCGGCCGGACCTTGGCGGGCTTCCAGCCCTTCGCCTCTTGCGCGGTGCGCCGCGCGGCCAGCGTCGCCTCATCGACGGCCAGACGGATGGTGCGGGCGGGGATGTCGATTTCGATCCGGTCGCCTTCTTCCACAAGGCCGATCTGCCCGCCCGAGGCCGCTTCGGGGCTGACATGGCCGATGGACAGGCCCGAGGTGCCGCCGGAAAACCGCCCGTCGGTGATCAGCGCGCAGGCTTTGCCCAGGCCCTTCGACTTCAGGTAGCTGGTCGGGTAGAGCATTTCCTGCATGCCGGGGCCGCCCTTCGGGCCCTCATAGCGGATGACGAGCACGTCGCCCTCCTTGATCCGGTTCGACAGGATCGCCTCGACCGCCGCATTCTGCGATTCAAAGACACGCGCCGGGCCCGAGAAGATCAGGATCGACTCGTCGACCCCGGCCGTCTTCACGATGCAGCCCTCGGGCGCGAGGTTGCCGCTCAGGACCGCAAGTCCGCCATCGTGCGAGAAGGGGGTCTTGGCCGACCGGATCACGCCATGTTCGCGGTCAAGGTCCAGGTCGGTCCAGCGCCGCGACTGGCTGAAGGCGACCTGCGTCGGCACGCCCCCCGGTGCGGCGCGGAAGAAGGTGCGCACCTCGTCGCTGTTGGTGCGCGAAATGTCCCACTGGTCGATGGCCGCGCCGATGGAACGGGCGTGGACGGTGGGGTTTTCGCGGCTGAGCAGCCCCGCCGCATCCAGCTGGCCGAGGATCGCCATGATGCCGCCGGCGCGGTGGACATCCTCCATATGCACGTCCTGCTTGGCGGGCGCGACCTTGCACAGGACCGGCACCTTGCGGCTCAGCCGGTCGATATCCTCCATGGTGAAATCGACGCCGCCCTCGTGCGCGGCGGCCAGGATATGCAGGACGGTGTTGGTCGAGCCGCCCATGGCGATGTCGAGCGCCATGGCATTTTCGAATGCCTCCTTGGTCGCAATCGCGCGGGGCAGGACGCTGCCGTCGTCCTTGCCGTAATAGCGGTTGCACAGATCGACGATCAGCCTGCCCGCTTCCTCGAAGAGCCGCTGGCGGTCGGCATGAGTGGCAAGGGTCGAGCCGTTCCCCGGCAGGGACAGGCCAAGCGCCTCGGTCAGGCAGTTCATGGAGTTCGCCGTGAACATGCCCGAACAGGACCCGCAGGTCGGGCAGGCCGCCCGCTCGATAGCCTCCACATCCGCGTCCGACACCTTGTCGTCGGCCGCAACGACCATCGCGTCCACCAGGTCGAGCGCGACTTCCTTGCCGTCAAGGACGACTTTCCCGGCCTCCATCGGGCCGCCAGAAACGAAGACCGCCGGGATATTGAGCCGCATCGCCGCCATCAGCATGCCGGGCGTGATCTTGTCGCAGTTCGAGATGCAGACCATCGCGTCGGCGCAGTGCGCGTTGACCATATATTCGACCGAGTCGGCGATCAGCTCGCGCGAGGGCAGGGAATAGAGCATCCCGTCATGGCCCATCGCGATCCCGTCATCGACGGCGATGGTGTTGAACTCCTTGGCGACGCCGCCCGCCGCCTCGACCTGCCGCGCGACGAGCTGGCCCAGGTCCTTCAGGTGCACGTGGCCGGGCACGAACTGGGTGAAGCTGTTGACGATGGCGACGATGGGCTTGCCGAAGTCGCCGTCCTTCATGCCCGTCGCGCGCCAGAGGCCGCGCGCGCCGGCCATGTTGCGGCCGTGGGTCGAGGTGCGGGAACGAAGGGCGGGCATGGCGGCGGTCCTTGGGCTGAAATGGTCGGGTCCGACGTTAGCCAAGGGGGCGCGCGAGGAAAAGGCGAAAAGGCGGGCAGGTCCTATCCCGGCTGCTCGTTCTTGCGGTCTTTCGCGTCGCGCCAGATGAGACACATGACCAAGAGGTCGAAGGCGCTCAGGGCCAGCAGAAAAGGTCCGTGGGTCACGCTGTAGCGGTAAAGCTGCCAGACCACGAAAAGACCGAGCGCCACAGTGCCCAAGGGCGTTGAATAGGGCCATCTCCGCCAGAGGCCGATGACCACGAGCGTTTTGACGATCCCGTGAAACGCCAGATAGATCACGAAGAAATGTTCGGTCGACAGCGAAAAAGCCTGCGCCTGGTGCAGCAGAAACAGCGCAACCTTGTCCCTCGGGTCTTCGGTCAGTTCGTGCTGCGTCAGGGCGGCGACGAGCGTCACGATCGCCGCGGGTGGCGTCAGCAGGAGCACGATCGAACCGACGATCTCGAGCGCCGCATTAAGCCCCTTGGCAAGAAGGCTCGCATGATAGACCTGTCTGCGACGCAGCACCTGCTGAATTTCGCTCATGTTCCTGCCACCACCGGGAGACCGCCTTGGATTTCGCCCTTACCCAGTTCATCAACGGCCTTTCTGGCCAAGGTGCAACGCTTGATACCGTCGTCGTGATCCTCACGAAGGTCGGCGTGCCGGTCCTGATCGCGCTGACCGTCCTGCAATGGTGGAGCGGCGGGGCGGAACGGCTGGCCGTGCGGCGCACCTGCCTGCAGGCCGGGCTGGCCTTCGTCCTGGGGCTGGCGATGAACCAGATCCTTCTTCTCTTCATCCACCGGGTGCGGCCCTACGACCAGGGCGTGACGCATCTTCTGATCCCGCCGAGCCCCGACTGGTCCTTTCCTTCGGACCACGCGACCGCCGTGACCGCCATCGTCGCGGCCTTCCTCCTGGCCGGGATGGGGCGCCGGGCAGGGCTTCTGGCGCTGGTCGCGGTGCCCGTCCTTCTGTCACGCGTCTATGTCGGCACCCATTTCGTCACCGACGTGCTGGGCGGCATGGCAACGGGCATCGTCGCGGCGCTGGTCGTGCGGGCGCTTTATCCCACGGGCTCGCGCCTTGACCGCTGGATGACGGGGCTTTTCTGAGCCGTTTGCTTTCCGGCCCCGAAGCATCTACGAGGGGCCAATCCGCACAAGGAAGAGGCAGATGCCCGAAAGACTGGCAGAACTGGGCCTGGGCGTGCCGATTTTCCTGGCGCCGATGGCCGGCATCACCGACCTGCCGTTCCGCCGCACCGTGGCGCGCTTCGGCGCCGGCCTGATGGTGAGCGAGATGGTCGCCTCGGCCGAGATGGTCACGGCCCGCCCCTCGGTCCGGGCGCGGGCGCGCACCGACCTGGGGCTGGCGGACGGGGGGATCGTCACCTCGGTCCAGCTGGCGGGGCGCGAGGCGCAGCCGATGGCAGAGGCGGCGCGCATCCTCGCCGACATGGGCGCGCCGATCATCGACATCAACATGGGCTGCCCGGCCAAGCAGGTGACGGGCGGCGCGTCAGGCTCTGCCCTGATGCGCAACCTCGACCACGCGCTGACGCTGATCGACGCCGTGGTCGGCGCGGCGACGGCGGCGGGCGGCGTGGCGGTGACGCTGAAATGCCGGCTCGGCTGGGACGATGCCTGCCTCAATGCCGCAGAGCTTGCGAGCCGGGCCGAGGCGGCGGGGGTCAGGATGCTGGTCGTCCACGGCCGCACCCGCCAGCAGTTCTACAAGGGTCAGGCCGACTGGGCCGCGATTGCGCCGGTCTGCGCGGCGACCGGCCTGCCGGTCATCGCCAACGGCGACGTGACGGATGCCGGGGCGGCATCCGCCGCGCGCGCGCGGTCGGGCGCCGCGGGCGTGATGGTTGGGCGCGGGGCGCAAGGCGCGCCCTGGCGGCTGGCCGAAATTGCGCACGTCCTTCACGGCACGCCCGCGCCCGCGGTCCCGAAAGGCGCGGCCCTGGCCGAGCTGGTCGCGGATCACCACGCCGACATGCTGTCTTTCTATGGCCGCGACCTGGGCCTGCGCGTCGCCCGAAAGCACCTCGGCTGGTATGCCGACGCGGCGGGGGTTGAGCCTGCGCTCAGAAAGGCGCTTCTGACCACCGCGACCGAGCCCGAGGCGCGCGCGCTGATCGCCACGGCCTTTGGCGGCGCACCCGGCCCCTCGCGGGCCGAAGCGGCATGAACCGGCCCGAGGCCCCGCCCGTCCCCGTCGCGCCAGATGGCCTCTGGCAGGCCCTTCCGTTCCCCGCGGTCCTGATCGACGCGGGGGGCCAGGTCGAGGCCGCGAACCCGGCGGCAGAGGCCTTCCTCAATGCCTCGGCCCGCGCCTTGCACGGCACGCCGCTGTTCGACCGGCTGGCGGTCGATGCGCCGCTCGAAGAGGCCTTCGCCCGCATCCGCGCCGGCCATTCCGCACTGTTCGTCAATGACGCGGCCATCGGCACCGGCGAACGGCCGCCCGTGACCTGCAACCTTCAGGCCGCCCCCCTTGGCAGCGGCACGCTCATCCTGTTCCAGCCGCGCGAAGGCGGAGGCGGCGGCAGCCCCGGCCGCTCGGCCCGCGCGGCGATCGGCCTGACCGACATGCTGGCGCATGAGATCAAGAACCCGCTCGCCGGGATCGCCGGCGCGGCGCAGCTTCTGGATATGACCCTGCCAGAGGCGGACCGCGAGCTGACGGCGCTGATCGTTGCCGAAACCCGGCGGATCGTGACCCTTCTTGACCAGGTCGAGGCTTTCGGCCACCGCCGCCCGCCTGCCGTCGCGCCGGTCAATATCCACGACATCCTGGCCCGCGCCCGCCGCTCGGCGGAACTGGGCTTTGCGCAGGGCATGCGCTTCGTCGAACGCTTCGACCCCTCGCTCCCTGCCGTCAGCGCCGATGCCGACCAGATGGTGCAACTGTTCCTCAACCTTTTGAAGAACGCGGCAGAGGCGGCGGCCGGGCCGGGCACCATCACGCTGCGCACCTTCTACGACCCCGCGCTCCGCGTCCGCACGGGCGCCACGACCCGCGCCCTGCCGGTGCAGGTCGAGGTCACGGACGACGGGCCGGGCATCCCGCCCGCAATCGACGATGCGATCTTCGACCCGTTCGTGTCGGGGCGCGAGAACGGCACCGGGCTTGGCCTCGCGCTCGTCGCGGGCATCATCGAGGATCACGGCGGCTGGATAGGCGTGGAAAGCCGGCCCGGCCAGACCCGATTCCGCATCGCGCTGCCCATCGCCGGAAAGGAAGGGGCCTGAATGGACGGAACTGTCCTTGTCGCCGACGACGACCGCACCATCCGCACCGTCCTGACCCAGGCCCTGACCCGCGCCGGCTGCAAGGTCCATGCGACCAGCAGCCTGCAGACGCTGCTGCGCTGGGTGGGCGAAGGGAAGGGCGATCTGGTCATCACAGACGTGGTCATGCCCGACGGCAACGGCCTGACCGCGCTGCCGGACATCGCGCGGTTGCGCCCCGGCCTGCCGGTCATCGTCATCTCGGCCCAGAACAGCATCGTCACCGCCATCCGCGCGGCCGAGGCGGCGGCCTTCGACTACCTGCCGAAGCCCTTCGACCTGCCCGACCTGATGAAGCGGGCCGCGAAAGGGCTTGCCGGGGGGGCGACCGGGGCGAAGTCGGCACCCGCACCCGGCCAACCTGCGCCCGACCAGATCCAGGGACCGATCATCGGCCAGAGCCCGGTCATGCAGGCGCTCTACAAGCTTCTGGCGCGCATGATGTCGACCGATCTGCCGCTGATGGTGCTGGGCGAAAGCGGCACCGGAAAGTCGCTCGTCGCCCGCGCGCTCCATGATCTGTCGGACCGGAACGGGGGCACCTTCGTCACTGTCCAGGCCGAGGATCTGGACCGCGCCGACGGCTTCCTCTTGCTGGCTGGCCGGGCGCAGGGCGGCACGCTCGTGATCGAGAACCCGGCCGACTTCGACGCCGCGACGCAAGGCCGCCTTGCCCAGGCGCTCGACCGGCTCGAGGGCGCCGTGCCGGGCGCGCCGCCCCGCCTGGTCTCGACCGGCGGCCCGGGGGCCGAGGCCGCGATCCGCCCGGACCTCTTCTATCGCCTGGCGGGCATGATGCTGACCGTCCCGCCGCTCCGCGACCGGCCAGAGGATATTGCGGCGCTCGCGGCCCACCTTCTGGCCCGCGCCGCCGCCGCCGGTCTGCCCGCGCGGACGCTCTCGCCCGAGGCGGCGGCGGGCCTTGGCGCCCATGGCTGGCCCGGCAACGTGCGCGAGCTGGACAACCTGATGCGCCGCCTGGCCCTGACCGCCGCCGGGCCCTCCATCGCCCGCGCCGAGCTCGAGGCAGCCCTTGGGCCGAACGTGTCGGCCTCGGCCGGAACCGATGGCGAGCGGCTGTCGGAATCGGTCGCCCGCCATCTGCAGCGCTACTTCGCCCGCCACGGCGGCGCCCTGCCTCCCCCCGGCCTTTACGACCGGATCTTGCGCGAAATCGAGGCGCCGCTCATCGACATTGCGCTGGACGCGACCGGCGGCAATCAGGCCAGATGTGCGGATCTTCTGGGCATTAACCGCAATACCTTGCGCAAGAAGATCACGGATCTGGATATGCGCGTGACACGCCGCCGCAAATTGATGTAAAAGCGCAACAGAACCTGTGGCGCATCGGCACTCCATGCCGGGCAAGGATCGCGGGCGAGGCATCAGCGGTAAGGCCGCCGGCGACAGCCGCGCGGCAAGGAGTGAGACCCCTTGGCGGGGACCAGTCAGACCTGGACCTGGGACCGTATCAGCCGCCTGCGGCGCCAGCGGCGTTGGCAGAATGCGCTGACGCTTGGCTTGGTCGTCCTTGGGCCGGTGCTGGCGGCGCTGACCTACGTGGTCTTCGGCCCAATGGGGCAGGGGGCGCAATCGAACGCGCTGCGGCTCATCCTTTTGGCCGACCTCGTCTATTTCCTGCTGCTGGCGGGGCTCGTCCTGTCGCGCCTCATGGGCATGATCGCCGCACGGCGGGCAAAGTCCGCCGGCTCGCGGCTTCACATGCGGCTGACGGCGGTCTTTGCCGGGATCGCCCTTTTTCCCACCATCCTCGTCGCGGTCTTTGCCGGCCTGACCGTCAACATCGGGCTCGAAGGCTGGTTTTCCGACCGGGTCAGCAATGTGGTCGGTGCCTCGCTGCAGGCGGCCGAGGCCTATCACGATGAACAGAAGCGCGCGCTGGTCGAGGACAGCCAGGCGCTGGCCAACTACCTTGACCTGTCGAAGCAGGCCTCTTTCCTTCTGTCGGACGCCGACCTGCGCCAGATCCTCGCGAACGGCCAGAGCCAGATCCAGCGCGGCCTGCGCGAGGCCTACCTGATCGACGGCGGCGGCCAGATCCGGGCGCGGGGCACGCGGAGCTACCTTTTCGACTTCGACGCCCCGACCGCCGACGACATCACCCGCGCCAAGGCCGGCGAAACCGTGCTGATCGAGGATTGGCCGAACAACGAATTCCGGGCGCTGATCTACCTGACGGCCTTCCCCGACCGCTACCTCTATGTCAGCCGCAACGTCGACGGCAAGATCCTGAGCCTGCTCGACCGCACCCGCGCAACCGTCAAGCTCTATCAACAGCTTGAAAGCTCTCGCGGCCGGGTGATCTTCGAGTTCGGACTGGTCTACCTGGGCTTCGCGCTGATCCTGATCCTGGCCGCGATCTGGATGGGCCTGTGGTTCGCCGAACGGCTGGCGCGGCCCGTGGGCCGGCTTGCGGGCGCGGCACAAAGGGTCGGGGGCGGCGACCTGCAGGTGCAGGTGGTCGAGGAACCGGGCGATGACGAGATTGCCATGCTGGGCCGCATCTTCAACCAGATGACGCGCGAGCTGAACCAGCAGCGCACCGCCCTGATCGACAGCCACCGCCAGACCGAGGACCGCCGCCGGCTCTTCGATTCGGTCCTGTCGTCCGTCACCTCGGGCGTCATCGGCCTGGACGCCGGCGGCGCGGTCGATTTCGTCAACCGCGCCGGCGCCCGGCTTCTGGCGCTCGACCCCGCCCTTGTGCACGGGCACCCGCTGGCCGAGGCCGTCCCGGAATTCGCCGGGCTCTTCGCCGAACTGACCGACAGCAGCGGCGAATTGGCGCAGGAAGAGGTCCGGGTCAGCCGCGAGGGCATGCTCGAAAGCCTTCTCGTCCGCATGAGCCAGCGGCGGAACGCCGATGGCGGGCTCGAGGGCTACGTCGTCGCCTTCGACGACGTGACCGACCTGGTCAGCGCCCAGCGCATGGCCGCCTGGGGCGACGTGGCCCGCCGCATCGCGCATGAGATCAAGAACCCCCTGACGCCGATCCAGCTGTCGGCCGAACGCATCCGCCGCAAGTTCCGCGTCGCCGTCGGCGACGAGGCAGAGGCGCTGGAACAACTGACCGACGTCATCATCCGCCAGACCGGCGACCTGCGCCGGATCGTCGACGAGTTTTCCCGCTTCGCCCGCATGCCCGAACCCGACCGGCGCGACCATGACCTGACGAAGCTGATGCGCGACGCGGTTACGCTGCAAGAGGGCAGCCTGCACGGCGCCCGTCTGGTCTCTGCGCTGCCGGACAGCCCGGTCATGGCCGAGATCGACGCGACCATGATCTCTCAGGCGGTCACAAACCTGATCAAGAACGCGGGCGAGGCCGTTGAATCTCTTCAGGAAAAAGGCGCGCCAGAAGGCTACGCGCCCGAGGTCCACGTGACCATGCGCGCGACCGACGATCAGGCGCTGATCCGCATTTGCGACAACGGCACCGGCTTGCCCGCCGACCGCGCGCGGCTCTTCGAGCCCTATGTCACGACGCGCGAGAAGGGCACGGGGCTGGGCCTGCCCATCGTCAAGAAGATCATCGAGGAACATGGCGGGACGCTGATCCTGACCGATGCCGAACCCTTCGCCGAGGGCGCGCACAGGGGTGCCATGGCCGAAATTCGCCTGCCGCGCGGCCGCGCGCCGCAGCGGGCGGGCCGCGAGCGGGCGCCGGGGGACACCCCCGCCGGCGCCCCTGAACAGAAGGCGCCAAAGGGCGCAGAGGGGCAGCCATGAGCGACATCCTGATCGTCGACGACGAACGCGACATCCGTGAACTGATTTCGGAAATCCTGCGCGACGAGGGGTTCGCGACCCGCCTTGCCGCCAATTCCGACGAGTGCATGGCGGAAATCAACGCCTCGGAACCGGCGCTGATGGTGCTCGACATCTGGCTGAAGGACAGCGCGATGGACGGGATCGACATCCTCAAGACCGTCAAGCGCGACAACCCCGACATCCCGATCATCATCATCTCGGGCCACGGCAACATCGAGATCGCCGTCGCCGCGATCAAGCAGGGCGCCTACGACTTCATCGAAAAGCCCTTCAACATCGACCAGCTGACCGTGGTCATCGCCCGCGCCATGGAAACCTCGCGGCTCCGGCGCGAAAACTCGACCCTGAAGCGGCGCGACCTGACCACGCACGACATGATCGGCAATTCCGCCGCCTTTCGCGTCCTGAAGGCGAACCTCGAAAAGGTCACGAAGTCGAACGCCCGCGTCATGCTGACCGGCGAGCCGGGGTCGGGCAAGGAGGTCGCCGCGCGCTACATCCACGCCCATTCCCAGCGGGCGGGCGGGCCATTCGTGTCCGTCGCCTCGGCGGCGATCGAGCCCGACCGGATGGAAGAGGTGCTCTTCGGCCGCGAGACGTCCGGGCGCGGTATCGAAAAAGGCCTTCTCGAACAGGCGCATGGCGGCTTCATCTACTTCGACGAGGTGGCCGACATGCCCACCGGCACCCAGTCGAAGATCCTGCGCGTCCTGACCGAACAGCAGTTCACCCGCGCGGGCGGCACCGACAAGGTCCGCGTCGACCTGCGCGTGATATCCTCCACCACCCGCGACCTGCCGACCGAGATTGCCGCCGGCCGCTTCCGGCAGGAACTTTACGACCGGCTGAACGTGGTGCCGATCGCCGTTCCCGGCCTTGCCGAACGGCGCGAGGACATCCCCGTCCTCGCCCGCCATTTCATCGAGCAGTTCAACAAGACTCAAGGTCTTCCGCTCCGCTCCCTGTCGGACGAGGCAGAGGCGGTGATGCAGACCATGGACTGGCCGGGCAACATCCGCCAGTTGCGCAACGTGATCGAACGCATGCTGATCCTCGGCGACGCGACCCACGCCATCGAGCCCGCCGACCTGCCGGGCCGCGAGGTCGCCCCCCCGGACGAGGGCCGCATCACCCTGACCGGCGGCCTTGCCACGCTGCCCCTGCGCGAGGCGCGCGAGCTTTTCGAGCGCGAATATCTGCTGACGCAGATCAACCGCTTCGGCGGCAACATCAGCCGCACGGCGAGCTTCGTCGGCATGGAACGCTCGGCGCTTCACCGCAAGCTGAAGTCGCTCGGCGTGGTGACGACGACGAAATCCGGCGCGCGCTCGGCCCATCTGGACGACGAGGAAGACGAGTAGGGCAGGGCTCTGCGACGGGCTTTCCTCAACCCTTTCGTAAGGATGATTTGTCATTCTTTCCCCATCGGGCGCCCCACGCGCCGGAAGGTAGGGACGTTTGCCGGACCAGATTGCCCCATTGGTGCGCAAGATCGCGGCCTCGCGGTCGCGCGAAGGCGATGGCGGTCTTGACCCCGCGCGCGCCTTCGACCTGTCCTTCGCCCGGGTGGCCGAACGGACCATGGGCCTTGCGCTCCGCGTCACCCGGGGGGCAGAGGTCCGCGCCACCCCGGCCGAGGTCGCCGAGCTCATGCCCGACCATGGGCTCTATCTCCTTCTCGACGGGCCGAAGGGCGCGCTCGGCCTCGCGGTCCTGACCCAGGACGCGCTCGCCGCGCTGACCGGCATGCTGATGCTTGGCCGAGCAGCACCCCGCCCACCCGAACCCCGGCGCCCGACCCGAACCGATGCGGCGCTGGCAAGCGAGATGCTGGACCTGGTCCTGGCCGAGCTTGACCCGCTCATCGCCGCGGAAGAGGCCGCGCCCTGGCTGACCGGTTTTCGCTTCGGCTCGCACCTGCCCGACGGCCGCGCGCTCGGCGTCCTGCTCGAAGAACCCTGCTACCGGCTCTGGCGCCTGTCCCTCGCCTTCGCCGCCGGGGAGGACACGCTGCCGGGCGACATGCTGGTCGTCCTGCCCGAGGCAGGCCGCGGCCCAGAACGGCTGCGCGAGGCAGGCCACGACCCCGTGACGCATGCCCCGGCCAACCTTTCGGCCGCCGACTGGTCGCACGCGCTGGAACGCGCCGTCCTGCCCGCGACGGCGGGGGTCGAGGCGGTCCTGTCGCGCATCACTCTGCCCCTCGCCGACCTTCTGCGGCTGGACCGGGGCATGGTCCTGACGCTCGGCGAGGCGTCGCTCGGCGCGTTGCGGATCGAGGGCGAAGGCGGCACGCTCGTCGCCGAAGCCCGCCTCGGCCAGGGCGGCGGTCGTCGCGCCGCGCGCATCGCAACCGCCGAGGCAGGCGAAGAGGGGGAAGTGCCCCTGCCACTCGGCCCGACCCCGGGGCGCCTGATTCTGCCCTTCGAATTGCCGCATGCGCCGGGCGAGGATTGGGCCGCCGACGCCGCCGCCGACCATGCGGCGCCGCGGGCCGGCAATGAGGCAACCAGTGACGGGGCGAACAGCAAAGCGGCGACCGGCAACGAAGCGGTCGTGCGAGAGCGGTCCGCGTCCTAGGGTTTGGACCCAATTGATCCAGTATGAGAATGCGGCTGCGATGAGTGCGGTGGCGAGGAAGTCGCGTGCGAGCTTGTCGTATCGAGTCGCCAGCGGCGCCAGCCGCTGAGGCGACACCACATGCGCTCGACGAGGTTTCGGGTCTTGCAGACATCGGTGTCGTCGGGGATGGGCGTTCTCCGGGACCTGGTGGAGGGGGTGACCGCCTCGGTCTCGCGCGCCGCGAGCAGGTCGCGCAGATGGCTGGCGTCGTATCCGCGCCTGGGATCGCATCGCCCGCACACTCGCCCCTGCGCGGATCGAGGCGATGGCCGTGGACGCCACGCTCGAGGATCTGTCGCAGCTCGCCCTGGACATCATGAAGGGGCGGGTCCGGGGCCGCGTCGACGTCTATCCGAAGAGCCCGGGGGCTCGGCTCTGACGCCTGCCTAGTAGCTGCGGATCAGCCCGACGAGACGGCCCTGCACCTTCACGTGCCTTTCGGGCAGAACGCGCGTCTCATAGGCCGGGTTCGCGGCTTCGAGCGCGATCATGTCGCCCCGGCGGCGGAAGCGCTTCAGCGTGGCCTCATGCCCCTCCACCAGCGCCACGACGATATCGCCGTTTTCGGCCGAGCCCTGTTCGCGGATCACCACGATGTCGCCGTCGTTGATCCCGGCGTCGATCATGGAATCGCCCTTCACCTCAAGCGCGTAATGGCTGCCGCGACCGGAAAGCATGCTGCCCGGCACCGCGACATGGTGCGACACTTCGGAAATGGCTTCGATCGGCACGCCGGCCGCGATGCGGCCCATCACCGGCAGATCCACGGCAGAGGCCGTGATCGGCAGCGCGTCGCGCGGCGGGTCGGTTCGGTCGCCGGCAATCACGCGGGGCGAAAAGCCCGGCTTTTCTATCGCCTCGGGCAGCTTCACCACCTCGATCGCGCGGGCGCGGTGCGCAAGGCGGCGGATGAAGCCCCGTTCTTCCAGTGCCGTGATCAGCCGGTGGATGCCGGATTTCGACCGCAGGTCGAGCGCATCCTTCATCTCGTCGAACGAGGGGGGCACCCCGTCGCGCGCCATGCGCTTTTGAATGAAATCCAAGAGTTCCAGTTGCTTGCGGGTCAGCATCGGCAGGAGCATCCTTCGACAACGGCCTAAAGGTTCACTTTCGTTCTAGTCTTGTTCCCGTTTTCCTGTCAATCCGTTCCGTCAAATTCGAATGAATTCGACCATTTCGCCTGCCGCGCGCGCACCGTCGCCAACCGGCCGGACCAAAAGCGCATCGGCCGACCCGAGCACCGTCATCAGCGAGGAATCCTGGCTGCCCATGGGCGCGATGGTCGGCTGGCCATACGCAATCCCCAGCCGCGCCCGCATGTAATGGGCGCGCGGACCGTTTGCGGGCAGCGGGTCGAGCAATCTTGCCATTTCAGTTGAATATTGCCACTCAATTCCTTGAATATGAAGTAGAAGTGGCAAAAGAAACAGCTGTGCACAGACGAAAGCCG
>CAMFGW010000041.1 GCA_945952025.1 uncultured Paracoccaceae bacterium | reverse complement strand
TTTGAATAGAGCGCGATCTTGTTGCCTTGCGGGTCGCGCAGGTAACCGACGTAGAAACGCGGCCCGTAGGCCTCGCGAAAGCCGGGTGCTCCTTCGTCGGTGCCACCGGCAGCCAGGGCCGCGGCGTGAAGCGCGCGCACCAGTCCCTGCCCCGGTACCTTGAAGGCGACCATGGCGCCGTTTCCGGCCGAAGCGGGGCGCCCGTCGAAGGGCGGCTTGACATAGAGATCCGGCGCGGGGCCCGCTCTTGCGGGCAGCGTATAGCTCAGACCCTCGGGCCCTTCCTCCAGCGCATAGCCGAGGGCCGGCAGGATGGCCGAATAGAACCGTTTCGCGCGCGGCATGTCGTCGGCGCCGAGCGTGACGTAGGCGATCATGCGTCTGCCCCTTTTTTCCTGCCTTCGGCAGCCTGCCGACAGTGTTGCACCAGAAAGCACCAGCGGCGCAACACCCCTCATCAGCGCGGACAGCGCCCACCGTCCATCCGCGGCTACAGCAACAATCAACGTGTAAATGGCGCAACTGTCCCGTTTTGGCCAACAATCATGCCAAAACCGAAAATCCATTTCCCTCCAGACCGAAAAATCCTTGTTCCGGGGGGGCGGCGCCCGCAGACTACCCCACCGAAGCCTATCACTGATTTCCCTGACATGGATCGCCACTCCAGGCGACTCACCCGTTCAACATGGAGACTGGAATGGCGCACGTATCCCTGAAGCGGTTCACGTAACTTCTGGCGGCCGGCGCGGTCGCGTCCAGCCTCGCAGCTGCCTCCGCATCGGCGACGACGGTCCGGGTGAGCGTCCTTGGCAGCCTGTGGGATGTCAGCACCGTCACCGGCAGCTTCAACAGCCTGTCGTCGACGCTCATGGCCCAGACCTGGTGGGGCACCGGCAACGTTTTCAGCTTCTTCGCGCAGGCCGTCAACACGCAGCTGGGCACGCCGAATGGGAGGCGATGGGGCCATTCTTCTCGTTCGCCTCGGACCCCGACAGCGGCCAGAACAGCTATGTTTCCTTCCAGAATGGCGCGGTCCTCGTGGGGTCCACAAGCAACCCGAGCAACGGTACCTACGCAATCGCCACCCCCGTCGTTGCCCCGGTTCCGCTGCCGGCCGGGGGCGCGCTGCTTCTGACCGGCATCGCCGCCGCGTTGGGCCTTCGCCGCCGCAAGCAGCGCGCCGCCTGAGGGGCGATTACCGCTCGGTCAGCTTCAGTTCGATCCGGCGGTTCTGGGCCCGGGCCTCAAGGCTGTCGCCCGGCGCGACGGGCTGGTATTCCCCAAATCCTGTCGCCGCCAGCCGGTCCGGCGGGAAGCCGAGGTCGCCCTGCATGTAGCGCACGACCGACAGCGCGCGGGCCTGGCTCAGTTGCCAGTTGTCCTTGAACTCGCCGAAGCCCGAGAGGGGCTGGTTGTCGGTGTGGCCGTCGACGCGGATGATCCAGGGCAGGTCTGTCGGGATCTCGCCCGCGACGGACTTCAGGGTCTCGGTCACGCTGGCGATCTGGGCCTTGCCCTCGGGCGAGAGGTCGGCCGAGCCGGGGTTGAAGAGCACCTCGGACGAAAAGACGAAGCGGTCGCCGACCACGTGCACGCCGGGGCGGCCGGCAAGGACCGCGCTCAGCCGGCCGAAGAATTCGGACCGGTATTTGGCCAGCTCGACCGTCTGGTCCTTCAGGCTCGACGCCTCGGCCGCCAGCCGCTTGCGTTCCGCCTCTTCCAGGTCGGCGCGGGCCTTCTGTTCGGTCGCGACCTGGGCCAGCGCCGCGTTCAGCTGGGTACCGAGCGATTCGATCTGCACCTTGGCGTCGGCATCCTTGGCCGCCGCCGCATCCAGTAGCCCCTGAAGCGAGGCAAGCTGGGCGCGCAGGGCCACCATCTGCTGATTGAGCAGTTCGACCTGCCGCGCCCCGTCCGCCGACAGCGCCTTTTCGTCCGACAGGGCCGCATTCGCCGTCGCGAGGAGCGCCTTCTGCCGCTCTGCCTCGGTCATGGCAGCGGCCTGGTCGTCGGCGAGCTTCTTCTTTGCCGCCTCGGCCGCGGCCAGCAGCGTCAGCGTTTCCTCCGCTTTCTTCCGCGCATCGGCAAGCGACAGGGTCAGCGCGGCGGCGGTGGCAGAGGCCTTGTCGCGGTCGGCCTTGGTCGCCGCCAGATCGGCAGCTTGCGCCTTGGCGTCGGCCAGAAGGGTGGCGATCTGGGCCTGAAAATCGCCGATCCGGGCGTTGGCGGCATCAAGGGCCGTCGTCCTTGCCGCAAGGTTCGCGGTCAGGGTGCCGACCTGGGCCTCCAGCCCCTCGGTCTTCTTCCGCTCCATCCCCAGCGCGTCGGCAAGGCTCGCAAGCTGGGCGTTCAGGGCGCTCAGCTGGTCGCCCTGGCTGTTGATCGTGGCGCGGAGCGCGAACTGGACGATCATGAAGACCGTCAGGACGAACATCAGCACCATGACGAGCGAGGTCATCAGGTCGAGAAAACCTGGCCAGATCGCCGCGCCCTGTGCCGACCGCCGTCCGGGTGCGCCTGCCATCCTAGCCCCTCACCCTAACTTCTGGGCCCCGGCTCGCCGCCGAGCGCGCGAACGGCGCGGATCAGCTGGGCGAGGTCGGTGCGAATTTCGCCCATCGACTCCTGCCGGCCCGCCGCCACCTCTTCCAGAAGCCGCAGCATCTGGGTGTCGATGGACCGCAGCCGCATGCGGCTTTCGGCATCGGTCGAGGGCGCGCCGGGGGTGCCGTGGCTCAGCCCCTCGAACGCCTGCGCCATGGCGCGGGTCAGCCGGTCCTGGCCTTCGGCCATGGCGGAAAGCGCGGTTTCGCTGCGGGTGGACGAGGCCTCGATCCGGTCGGCAAGGGCCGCGAGCCCCTGCACCAGCTGCGCGGCCCCTTCGGCGTCGCGGGCGCGGGCCTGGCTCAGGTCGGCGCGCAGTTCGCGGAAGAAGTCGGCCTGATCCTCGAGGTGTTCGGCCAGTGCGCCGATGACCGCCCGGGGGCCTTCGCCCTCGCCGTCCGTACCGTCGACCGACAGGCGCGTGAAGCTCGACAGCCACTCCTCAAGCTCGCCGTAGAAGCGGTTCTGGCCGTGGCTGGCGAACAGTTCCAAGAGGCCCACGACCAGCGATCCCGCAAGGCCGAGGAGCGACGAGGAAAAGGCCGTGCCCATGCCGCCCAGCTGCGATTCGAGGCCGGTCATCAGCTGCGAAAAGACCTGGGCGCTGCTTTCACCCTCTTTGGGCGTCAGGGCCCGGATCGTGTCGACGACGGCGGGGACGGTGGTGGAGAGGCCGTAGAGGGTTCCAAGAAGTCCAAGGAAAATCAGCAGGTTGGTGATATAGCGCGTGATGTCGCGCGCTTCCTCGATCCGGGCCGAGACGGAATCGAGGATCGAGCGGGCCGAAGTGGCCGAGATGTTGCCGCCCCTTTTTCCGCGCGAGCGCAGAAGGGCCGCGAGCGGCAGAAGGAGCCTCGGCGCCTCGATCTCCTCGGCGCCGGGGCGGCCGGCGGCGAAGGCCTCGATCCAGCGGACCGAGACGACGAGCGAGGCGACCTGCCAGAAGCAGGTGATGACGCCGATCGCGAAGACAAGGCCGATCAGCCCGTTCAGCCAGGGGTTTTCGACGATGACCGGCAGGACGCGGCCGAAAATGAAGGTCGCACCGATGGCGACGAGGACCGACAGAATCAGCATCAGCGTGATCTGGCGGACCGGCTGCGAGAAGTAGGCGGCCGATGGCGGCGTCTTGCCCGGGCCCGGGTGCCGGTCCGCGACCAGACGGTCAGAGCCACGGCCGGTCGATGTCTCTGGTGTCGTCATTCGGTGGCCGTCATGGGGCGCGGGCTTCCGTCACGGTTTGGTTTTGGGGTCGGCTTCGGGGCGAAGTCTAGGGCCGGCGGTCTGCGTTGGAAAGGGACGACTGGCCCTAGCGCGCTACCGCGCCTGACCGCCGCCCGCGATCCGGTCCACGATCCGGTCCACGTCGGCTGCAAGCGCGCTCAGCTCGGGGTCGGTGAGCCCCAGGTCGGCCAGATGGCGGACGGTATTGGCCAGGTAGTCGCGGTTCGTGCCGGTCGTGCCCCTGGCCACGGCGATGATGTCGGCCTGGGCCGCGGCGCTCAGGCCCGCGACATATTGCGGATGGGCATGGTCGATGACGTAGGCCACCGCCTGCACCCGGCCCACCCCCACGACCTCGACCGGCAGCACCACTTCGAGGTAGGCGTCGGAAATCAGCTCGCGCTTGTGCAGGTAGGCGTGAACCTCGGCCTCTTCACCGGCGCGCACCTCGAAGGCCACACCGTCGCAGAAGGCGCCGGCCAGCCGGTCGAGCGCAAGGACAAGGCCCGGCACCTCCGGCGTGCCGCGATAGTGGATCGAGCGCATGCAGAAGGACCGGTGCCAGCCGTCCAGCCGCGCCACCGCGCGCCGGGCCGGCGTGAAGCCCGGATCCCAAATGAGCGAGCCATAGCCGAAGACCCACATTCCCACCCCTTGCTGGCCCCCTGGCCTCACTGGCGTCCCGCCGACCCCGCCCCTATAAACCGGAAAACGGGTGCCAGCCAACGGGGGCATGATGCGCAAGCTGATCTGGGTCGTGGCAGTGGTCGCGGCGCTTTATGCGGGCTTCTGGTTCGTCATGTCGCACTACCTGCGCCAGGGGGCAGAGGCGGCAGTGGCGCAGATGCGCGCCTCTGGCCGGGGCGATGCGGCGGGGGTCAGCCTTGCGGGCTTCCCCTCGCGGCTCGACCTGACGATCGACAGGCCGGTCCTGCGCTCGGACGACGGGCGGGACGGCTGGTCGGCCGATTTCCTGCAGATCTTCGCGCTGGTCTACAAGCCGACGAACGTGATCGCCGTCTTTCCGCATGACCAGACCGTCACGCTCGGCGGTCGGCCCTTCCGCCTGACGACGAACGACATGCGGGCCAGCGCCTCGTTCGAGCCTAACCAGACTTTGGCGCTCGACCATTCCACGGCGGACCTGAAGGGGATGGCCTTCGCGCCCGAGGGCGAGCCCGGCATTGCCGCCGACCGGGTGCTGCTGTCGACCCGCCAGAAGGGTGGCGCGGCGGTGCATGAGGTCAACCTCGGGATCGACGGCTTGCGCCTCGACCCCGCGCTGAAGGCGAAGATCGACCCGCAGAACACCTTCCCGCCGCAGGCCGACCCGCTGAAGGTCGATGCGGTCCTGACCTTCGACCGGCCGCTCGACCGTCAGGCGGGGCAGGTGCCGCCCCGGCTGACCGGGATCAGCGACATGAAGGGGGACTTCGCCTGGGGGCCGGTCTCGTTCACGCTTTCGGGCCAGATGACGGTCGGCGCGGACGGGATGGCCGAAGGCAAGGTGGACCTGTCCGCCCGGCGCTGGCGCGAGCTTTTCGACCTGCTGGTCAAGGCCGGGGTCATTCCGGCGAAGAACGCGCCGACCGTGCAGCGCCTTCTGGAAAGCCTTGCGGCGCAGTCGGGCCAGCCCGATACGCTCGCGCTGCCCCTCACGCTCTCGGGCGGGTTCATGCGCTTCGGGCCCCTGCCGCTTGCGCCGCTGCCCCGGTTCGGCGGCTGATTAGCGGCAGTAGGGTCCGCGCCCGCGCGCCGTGTCGAGGTGCAGGTGGTTGCGGTGATAGGGGTCCGATCCGGGGCCGAGGACCGTGGTGAAGGTCCCGCAGGCCGCGCGGCGGATCTGCGACAGGAAGCGGCCCTTGGCGCCCGTCCCCCAGGCGTCCAGCACTACGACCTGATCGCCGGTCGCAAAGCCGATCGACATGACATCGAAGGCATGGCCCTTGCCATGTTCGCTCATCTTGTTGCCCGCCACGTTGTTGCGCGGGCGGCAGGCGTAGGTATCGCCCACGTCGATCCTTGCGACCTCCTGGCCGATCGCCTGCCCGGCCGGAAGGACCGCGCCGCGCATCCAGGCCGAAAGCGCGCGCGCCGTTTCGCAATCGACCGTCGCCGGATGGCTGAGCCGCACGCCCGCGACCGAGGTCAGCGATACCGGCGCCTCGATCCCGCAGGCGGGGTTGGTCGAGACGACCGGCACCCGCATCTGGCCGGTAAGCGCGGGGTCGCCACAGAGCGCGCCCTGCCCCGCCTCGGGCTGGGCTGGCAAGGGTTGCATGGGCGTCGCGGCCGACGCGGGCTGGAGCGTCGCCTTCGGGACGGACAGCGTGCGCGGGCGCGGCAAAGGGATCAGCGAGGCGAGGACGAGGGTGCCCGTGGACAGGGTCGTGGGTCGCGGCCGCGGGATCAGTGAGCCCGCGGTCGCGGTTGCCGGATCCGGCGCGGCGGTCGGAAAGGCCGAGGCAGAGGCAGCAGGACCGGGGGTGGCAGGACCGGGGGTGGCAGGACCGGGGGTGGCGCCGCCGTAGCTCAGCGCCGATCCCGGCGCGGGCTGGGGTGCGAGACTGTCCGGCGCATTCGCCACCTCGGGCGCGGCAGTCGCCCCATGCCAGGCCGGCACGACCGAGGTGGCGGGCGCCCCCGACAGGGGCGCGGTCCCACGCCAGGGCGGAATGACCGAGCGGTCTATCGGCGTTGCGGCTGCGGCCGCCGCGCCAAGCGCCAGGGCGGCGGCGGCAAGACCGGACCCGACCGCCCGGCCCCTCACGCCCTGTCCGGCTTGCCGCGCCCGAAGTCCGGGGCTGCGGTGTCCTGACCGGCCTCGATGATGCCGCGACGGATCGCGCGGGTGCGGGTGAAATAGTCGAACAGCAGCGGCCCGTCGCCCATGCGGATCGCGCGCTGCAGGACGAAGAGTTCCTCGGTGAACCGGCCAAGGATGTCGAGGACGGCCTCGCGGTTCGTCAGGAACACATCGCGCCACATGGTCGGATCGGACGCCGCGATCCGGGTGAAGTCGCGAAAGCCCGCCGCCGAATATTCGATGACTTCCGAGTTCGAGACCTGCGCCAGATGGTCGGCAACACCAACCATTGTATAGGCGATCAGGTGGGGTGCATGGCTCACGACCGCGACGACCTTGTCGTGGTGGACGGGGTCCATCTCGCTGACCTTGGCGCCCATGCCGTGCCAGAGGTCCGTCAGCCGCGCGACCGCATCGGGGTCCGCCTCGGGCAGCGGCGTCAGAAGGGTCCAGCGGTTTTCAAAGAGCGTTGCAAAGCCCGAATAGGGGCCGGAATGTTCGGTGCCGGCCATCGGGTGGCCGGGGATGAAGCTGACATGGTCCGGCAGGTGCGGGGCGACCGACTCGACCACCGCCTGCTTGACCGAGCCCACATCGGTCACGGTCGCGCCGCGCTTGAGGTAGGGCGCGATCTCGGCGGCGATCGGCCCCATGGCGCCCACGGGAACGGCCAGCACCACAAGGTCGGCGTCCATGACCGCCTCGGCCGCGCGCGCGTGCACCGACTGGCAAAAACCGATCTCGAGCGCCGCCGCCCGCGTCTCGGCCGACCGGGCATGGCCGGCGACATGGCCCGAAAGCCCCGCCCGCTTCATCGCATGCCCCATGGACGAGGCGATGAGCCCGAGCCCGATCAGGGCCACGCGGTCGTAGATCGGCGTCTCGCGCCGTGCGGTCGTCATGGCTGCCCCTCTGCGCCCTCGGCCCCCTCAGCCCCGGCTGCCGCTGCCGCAGCGTTGGCGGCGTTCGCAGCCTTGAACTGGCCGATGGCATGGGCCACCCGGCGGCACGAGGCTTCGTCGCCGATGGTGATCCTGAGGCAGTTCGGCAGGCCGTAGCCCGCGACGCGGCGCACGATCAGGCCCTGGCCCTGCAGGTAAAGGTCGCAGGCGCCCGCCTCTGCCTCGTCGGCGAAGCGCGCCAGGATGAAGTTCGCGGTCGACGTGTCCGAGGGCACACCCTTTTCGGCCAGGCTTTCGGCCAGCCAGCCGCGCATGCGGGCGTTTTCCTCGCGGCAGCGGGTGACGTGGTCCTGGTCGCGGACCGCGGCCTCGGCCGCGTCGAGTTGCGCGGTCGACAGGTTGAAGGGCCCGCGGATGCGGTTCAGCACGTCTACGATCGCCTGCGGCCCATAGCCCCAGCCAATCCGAAGGCCGCCAAGCCCGTAGATCTTCGAGAAGGTCCGCGTCATGAAGACATTCGGCCGGATGCTGGCTAGGGCCGCGCCGCCGTCATAGCCCTGAACATATTCGGCATAGGCCCCGTCGATCACGAGGATCGCCTGCGGCGGCAGGTTCGCGGCCAGGCGCTCGATTTCCGGCAGGCCGATCATGGTGCCGGTCGGGTTGTTCGGGTTGGCGATGAATACAAGCTTCGTGCGCGGGGTCGCGGCGGCAAGGATCGCCTCGACATCTGTGGTGCGGTCGCGCTCGCGCACCGCGACGGGCGTCGCCCCGGCGGCGAGTGCCGAGATGCGATACATGAGGAACCCGTGTTCGGTGAACAGGACCTCGTCCCGCGGCCCGGCATAGGCCTGGCAGAGGAAATGGATGATCTCGTCGGACCCCACGCCGCAGATGATGCGCGCGGGGTCGAGCCCATGCACCTCGCCGATCGCCTGTCGAAGGGCGGCGTGGCTGGTGACGGGGTAGCGGTGCAGCTTGTGGACGGCGCGCTGGAAGGCATCCTTGGCGCGGTCCGAGGGGCCGAAGGGGTTTTCGTTCGACGACAGTTTCACCGCGTCCGACAGGCCCGCGACCGTGGCCGCGCCGCCTTCGTAAAGGGCGATGTCGAGGATGCCGGGCTTAGGACGGATGTGGTCGGTCATCGGTCGTGCTTCCCCGGGAATTATCGGGCTGCTTCTAGCGACGCACGGGCGGTCTGGCCAGCGGGAAGTTGCGCATGCCGTGCCGCAAGTTGGGAAAAGCGGGAAGATGGTACAGCCTCCCCGGCTCGAACGGGGGACCCCCAGATCCACAATCTGGTGCTCTAACCAACTGAGCTAAGGCTGCACTCGAGGGGCGATGTAGCGCCGGGCCGGGCGGATTGCAAGCGTGTGATCGCGCGGGACTTGCGGCACGAAGCCCGTCGCGCTAGCCACTGGGGCACGTGGTCCAGCGAGGGCATGATGGGCATCAATTCCGAAAGCGACGTTGCGGCGAACCTTCAGATCGGGCCGACGAGCCTTGGCATGGTGCGCATCTATATCGCGGGCGATGGCGTGGACCTGCCGCTGGATTTCGACCCCGACGAGGCGGACGAGATCGCCGAAGAACTGCGGCTCGCGGCCGAAGCGGCGCGCGAGATGGGGGCCGGCAAGGGCGCCAAGGCGGCCAAGCCCCGCAAGCCTAAGGCGTGACCCCGTCCGGCCCGGCGCCCGGATCGCGATAGGCGTGGAGCCTGAGCGCCGCGTGGCGGGCGAATTTCAGGAGCGTCGCCTTGCGCCTCGCACCTGCCAGCGGGCTCGCAGCCCCCATCCGCACAATCTCGGCGTCATAGGCGTCGGCGATGATGAGGCCGGTCTCAGACGGCAGAAGCTCGGTCGGGAAGTCGGGTCCCACGGCCCAGAAGAATCGGTCGGCCCAGTCCAGATAGCGGTGCCATTTGCGGTCGGTCGCATAGTCCGTGCGGCTTGACTTGCATTCGATGATCCAGACTTCGCCCTTCGGCCCGACGGCCATCACGTCGACACGCAGGCCCGGCGCGGGGACGAGTTCTTCGGCGGTGACGAAGCCGTGGCCCAGAAGATGGCGGCTCACGCCCCGCGCCAGCGCCCGGCCGGGTTGCAGGAAGAGGTGCGACTGTTCTGTCAGGACGGGATCGTCGGGCATGTGGACAACATGAACGAAGCGGGAACGCCTGACAAGAGCGACGAAGCCGCCGCTTGCGGGACGGGCGGTTCGCGCCTATCTTCGGACGCGGCGGGTCTACACGGCGCGTGACGGGCACTTTTCCAGTGGCCGATAAGCATTTCCGAGGGGGCTGGCTCTGCCCGGATCCTGGTCCGGATATCTGGCTCCCACCTGATCAGTCAGGCTCTCGGGAAATTCACGCCTGCACGGCCGATGCGGTCCCCGCCACCCTTTTCCCCTTTGGTTATCTGCCGGCGGCGACCCTGACCTTCGCGGGGTCGGTTCCCGCCACGCCCCCGGTTACGGGCGCCTTCGGTCCGCGCGGCCGGTCGTCACGCTCGGCCAAGCCCATGATCGTCATGGCAAACTGCACGCCGCCGAAGACGATGCTGTTGAAAACCACCAGCATCACGACCGCGACCCAACCCGCCCGGTCGGCCAGGACCAGATGGCGCAGGTGCGCCACGTCGAGCCACAAAAGAAGTCCGGTGAAGACGATCGCGAGGCAGATGCCGATCAGCACCTGGCGGATGTAAAGGCGAACAAGCTCTGGCATGGCGCACCTCCGGCTGGCCTTAAGCCTACGCCGGTCGGGTGCGATTGGCCAGCGGCCCAGCCGATCAGCACCCGATCAGCGACCCCCGCCGTCGCCGTGGCCCATTTCCAGATGCAGTTTCATGTCCAGAAGCACCTGCTGGATCGCCAGCGTCTCGGCCAGAAGGCGCTTGGCCTCGTTCACGGTGATGCGCCCGTCGGCGATCGAGCTGCTGTATTCGGCCATCAGCTGCGCGAACCGCTGGCTGAGGACCACCACGTCGGCATTGACCCCGCCCGGACGCTGGTCCTGCACGCGCTCGCTGTCGAAGCCGAGCGTGATGCCGCGCAGGTCGGCGAGCGCCGCGGTCACATGCGGAAAGCGCGAGGCGCCTTCGAGGGCCGCCACCACGTCGATCGGCATGAAGCGGTCGGCATGGTCGGGGTCGTCGGAATAGTAGCGCCCGAGCGTCGCCTTCGACTTGCCCGAGAGTTTCGCTGCTGCCTCGATCCCCACGTCCTTCACCAGCGCCTCGCTGTGGCGACGGAGGTAACACGCGGTCTTGTCACGCATATCTGTCGGGCCCGTTCTGCTTCGAATGGTCAAGTTTTCCCATTAATGGGGCGGAAGGGCTTTGTCATATAGATTTGGCGGGTCACAGGCCTTGCCGCGCGTCATTGGTATTGCGTTGGTGTGAAGAGTTGGGGCCGTGACACAGCGGGCACCGCACCAATTCCGGGCGGTGCGCCCGGACCTTGTCGTCCCGCCGCGTCGTGAGTGAACCGGTGCCCCTGCTGTCCCGCTTTGGGCGGCAGGGGAAGCGGGTGGGCGCGACTGGCCGCGCAACGGGCCGCGCAACGGGCCGCGAATGGGCCGCTCCACGATGCCGACGGGGATTGCCCAGCGCGGGCACGGGCGTTATGCGCGGGGACCATGGCCAAGCTCTATTTCCATTATTCGACCATGAACGCCGGCAAGTCGACGGCGCTTCTGCAGGCGTCCTACAACTACCGGGAACGGGGGATGGCGACGCTGCTTCTGACGGCGCGGCTCGATGACCGGGCGGGCGTCGGGCAGATCGCGAGCCGCATCGGCATCGCCGAACCGGCCGAGCTGTTCGACGGCACGAGCGACCTTTTTGCCCTGGTGTCGGACCGGCTGGCCAGAGCTCCGATCGCCTGCGTCTTCCTGGACGAGGCGCAGTTCCTGACCGCCGATCAGGTCTGGCAGCTGGCGCGCGTGGTCGACGACCTGGGCGTCCCGGTCATGTGCTATGGGCTGCGCGTCGATTTCCGGGGGGCGCTGTTCCCCGGCTCGGCCGCCCTTCTGGCGCTCGCCGACGAGATGCGCGAGGTGCGCACCATCTGCCATTGCGGCAAGAAGGCCACGATGGTGGTGCGGCGCGGACCCGACGGCCGGGCGATCCGCGAGGGCGCGCAGGTCCAGATCGGCGGGAACGAGACTTACGAATCGCTTTGCCGCCGCCATTGGCGGGCAGAGGTCGGCGACGCCTGAGCTTCAGTAAAGCCGGCCGCCCAGGGGCACGTCGTGGCCCGGCCCGATCAGCACCACCTCGCCCTCGGCGTCCGGGACGCCAAGGGTCAGCACCTCGGATTTGACCGGGCCGATCTGGCGGGGCGGGAAGTTGACCACGGCCAGCACCTGCCGGCCGACCAGGTCTTCTAGCCGGTAATGTTTGGTAATCTGGGCCGAGGACTTTTTCTCGCCGATCTCGGGCCCGAAGTCGATCCAGAGCTTGAAGGCGGGCTTGCGCGCCTCGGGGAAGGGTTCGGCGCGGGTGATGCGGCCGACGCGGATGTCGACCTTCAGGAAATCGTCGAAGGTGATGGTCATTTGCCGAGCTCGCGCCCCCGTTCCGCCGCCGCATGGACCGCGCGCTTCAGAAGCGGCGGAAAGCCCGTGGCTTCGTCCATCAGGACGGCGAGCGCCGCCGCCGTGGTGCCGCCGGGCGAGGTGACATTGACGCGCAGCTGGCCGGGGCCTTCGGACGAGGCTTCGGCCAGCGCCCCCGCGCCCGCCACCGTCGCGCGCGCCAGATGCAGCGCAAGGTCGGGCGACAGCCCTTCGGCGACACCGGCCGCCGCAAGCGTCTCGATCAGGTGAAAGACATAGGCCGGCCCGGACCCCGACACGGCGGTCACGGCATCCATCTGGTGTTCACCCTCCAGCCGGACGACCTGGCCGACGGCGCTCAGCAGATCCTCGGCCATCGCCATGTGGGCTTCGGTCGCGTGGGCATTGCCGCAGATCGCGGTGATGCCCTTGCCGATGGCGGCCGGCGTGTTCGGCATGGCGCGGACGATGGGGGTCTTGGCGCCCAGGACCGCCTCGTAGGTTTCGATGCGCGTGCCGGCGGCGACGGTGACGAACAGCGTCTCGCCCCCGCCCAGCGCCTTCAGGCCCGGCAGCGCCTCGCCCATCATCTGCGGCTTCACGGCAATCAGCACGATTGCAGGATTGGCAGGCAGCCCCTCGTTCAGCCGGACCCCCTGCCCCTTCAGCCAGTCCGAGGGTTGAGGCTCGATCACCCAGGCGGACTTCGGCGAAAGGCCCCGCCCCAGCCAGCCTTCCAGCATGGCCGAGCCCATCTTGCCGCAGCCCAGAAGCACGAGCCCCCTGTCGTCGATCACCGTCATGCCGTCTCCTCGGGAATTTTGGCGCCTCAGGCCCGGCCATAGGCTTCGGCGAGCGCCACCTGAAGCGCCCGGTCGGGCGTCGCCTCGCCCCAGGCGCACATCTGGAAGGCGGGGTAGAAGCGTTCGGCGGCGCGGATCGCCTGCGCGATCATGCCGCCCACCTGTTCGGGCGTCGCGATCTGGCCGCCGGCAAGCATCAGCCCATAGCGCCAGACCATGAGCTTCTGGTCCGGCCACCAGTGGAAGCCGCCGCCCCAGACCATGTCGTTGACCCGCGCCAGAAGGTCCAGGATACGGTCCAGGCCGCCCTCCGGCGGGTCAAACTCGAAGGTGGCGATCAGCCGCAGCATCTCGTCGCCCGGCGACCAGGACAGGGTGACGGAATAGGTGCGCCACAGGCCCTCGACCGCCATGGCGATCTGGTCCTCGCCCAGACGGTCGAAGTCCCAGGCGCGGTCGGTCGCGTGGGCCTCGACGATGTCGATGGGATGGATCTCCCCAGAGGGAAGGAAGGCGTCGCTTGCTGTCATTCCGGGCCTCGGGATTGCGGCGGGGTCTGGCGCCCTGCTCGGTGCTGCTCTGTCTTGGGGCGTGCGGTTTTACCCCTACAAGATATGGTGAAGAAGGCCGGAGCTTGTGTAAAGGGCAAGCTGCGCCGCAAGGGGTTCGGGGGCGCCGCTTGGGGGCAATTGTCCACAGTTTTCTGACAATTCGGCCGTCGGCGGCGGCCCCTCTGCCTCAGAACGGCACGTCGTCCACGCCGTCGGCGGCCACGACGAAACCCGCCACCACGCGCTTCACGCCCGCCTTGTCGAAGGCAATTTCCAGCTTGTCGCCCTCGATCCCGCCAACGGTGCCGTAGCCGAACTTCTGGTGGAAGACCCGGTCGCCGAGCGTATAGGCCGACACGGCGTCCAGGTCGATGAGCTGGTGGCGCGCCTCGCGCGGCTGGCTCAGGCCGCGCGCGCCGCTTTGCGCGCGGTCCTGCATGCGCTTCCAGCCCGGCGAGTTGTAGACATCGGCGCGCGTCGCCCGTTCCTCGATCCCGCTGGCAAACCGGGGGGGCGCGGCTGCGCCGAAGCCGCCGCCATAAAGACCGGGGGGGGTCAGCACGTCGACATGCGCCTCGGGCAATTCGTCGATGAAGCGCGAGGGGAGTGCCGACTGCCACTGGCCATAGACCCGCCGGTTGCCGGCAAAGGAGATGGTGCAAAGCTCCTCTGCCCGCGTGATGCCGACATAGGCCAGCCGGCGTTCCTCTTCGAGCCCCTTGAGCCCGCTTTCGTCCAGGCTGCGCTGGCTGGGGAACAGGCCCTCTTCCCAGCCGGGCAGGAAGACGACCGGAAACTCCAGCCCCTTGGCGGCGTGCAGCGTCATCAGCGTGACCTTCTCGTCCGCCTCGTCGCTTTCATTGTCCATGATGAGCGCGACATGTTCGAGGAAACCCTGCAGGTTGTCGAACTGCTCGAGCGCCTTCACCAGTTCTTTCAGGTTGTCGAGCCGGCCCGGCGCCTCGGGCGTCTTGTCGTTCTGCCACATCGCGGTGTAGCCGGATTCTTCCAGGATCGTCTCGGCCAGCGCGATGTGATCGTAGCCCGCGACGCGCGTCACCGCGTGCCAGCGGTCGACCCCCTCGACGAACTGCCGAAGCGACCCGGCCGCCTTGCCGCCCACCTTGCCGGCCGCGACCAGATAGCGCGCGCCCTCCAGCAGCGTCACCCCATCCCCTCGCGCCTGGGCCTGAATGGACTGGAGGCCCTTTTCGCCGATCTGTCGGCGCGGCACGTTCACCACGCGCTCGAAGGCCAGATCGTCGTCAGGGCTGACGGCCAGGCGGAAATAGGCCATGGCGTCGCGGATTTCCTGGCGTTCATAGAAACGGGGCCCGCCGATCACGCGGTAGGGCAGGCCGATGGTCAGGAAGCGGTCCTCGAAGGCGCGCATCTGGTGGCTGGCGCGGACCAGGATCGCCTGGCGGTTCAGGTCGATCGGCCCGACCGGGCGGCCGCCCCGCTGGATCGCCTCGACCTCCTCGCCGATCCAGCGCGCCTCTTCCTCGCCGTCCCAATGGCCGATGAGCCGCACCTTCTGGCCACCCTTGACTGCGGTCCAGAGCGTCTTGCCAAGCCGCCCGGTATTGGCCGCGATCAGGCCCGAGGCGGCGGCGAGGATATGTTCGGTCGAGCGGTAGTTCTGTTCCAGCCGGATGATGGTGGCGCCGGGGAAGTCCTTTTCGAACCGCAGGATGTTGCCGACCTCGGCTCCGCGCCAGCCATAGATCGACTGGTCATCGTCGCCCACGCAGCAGATGTTCCTATGCCCGGCCGCCAGAAGGCGCAGCCAGAGGTATTGTGCGACGTTCGTGTCCTGGTATTCGTCGACAAGGATGTAGCGGAACCAGCGCTGATACTGCGCGAGGATGTCGGGCCAGGCCTGGAAGATCGTCACGCAATGCAGCAAGAGGTCGCCGAAATCGCAGGCATTGAGCGTGCGCAGACGCTCCTGATAGGCCGCATAAAGTTCGGTGCCGCGGTTGTTGAATGTCGACGCCTCGGACGAGGGCACCTTGTCCGGCAGCCAGGCGCGGTTCTTCCAATGGTCGATCAGCCCGGCCAGCTGGCGCGCGGGCCAGCGCTTTTCGTCGATGTTTTCCGCGACGATCAGCTGTTTCAAGAGCCGGATCTGGTCGTCGGTATCAAGGATGGTGAAGCTCGACTTCAGGCCCACCAGTTCGGCATGGCGGCGCAGGATCTTCACCGACACCGAATGGAAGGTGCCCATCCAGGGCAGGCCCTCGACCGCGTGGCCCAGAAGGCGGCTCACGCGCTCTTTCATTTCGCGCGCGGCCTTGTTGGTGAAGGTGACGGCCAGGATCTCGTTCGGCTGGGCGCGGCCCGTGGCCAGGATATGGGCGATGCGGGCGGTGAGCGCGCGGGTCTTGCCGGTGCCGGCGCCCGCCAGCATCAGAACCGGCCCCTCGGTCGCCTCGACCGCCGCCGCCTGGGCGGGGTTCAGCCCCTCTAGGTAGCCCTGCCCCATCGCGGGCGCGCGCTGCGCCATCGCGCGCCGCGACAGCGGCACGGCGGCGGCGAAGGCGTCATCCTCGTCCTCGATCCTCATGGCGCGATCCTCATGGTTCGAACATAGGGGATCGGAGGCGAAAGGGAAAGCGGCGTTCTGCGTTCGTTCGCTTGCGGCTGCCCAGTGTCGGCGCGACAATTCGGACGCAGATTGTCGGACTTTCCGAAACAACTCCTTAATGATGCCCCATTTTGCAGCGATCCAGCAGGCCAATGACCAGTCCAAGAGCCCCTGCCATGCCCGGTAAGCCAGATTCCGGTGAGCCAGATTCCGGTGAGCCAGACTACAGCGTCCGCCGCCTGCGCCGTGACCGCCTGATTCTGGCGGGGCTGGTTGCCCTGTTCCTTGTCGGCGCCATCGGCGTGGCGTCGGGGACGGACTGGCACGCCATCCTGGGCCAGATCGCGCGGCTGAGCGTGGTGCAGGTCGCGATCCTTCTGGGCCTTTCGGCGATCAACTATTTCCTGCGCGGGCTGCGCTGGCACTTCTTGGTGCAAAGCCTTGGCCTGCACCCCCGCTTTCTGGGCAACCTGATCCATTTCCTGGGCGGCTTCGCCATGAGCGTGACGCCGGGCCGGGTGGGCGAGCTGGTGCGCATCCGCTGGCTGGCGCGCGATTCGGGCGTGTCGGTGGCACATGCGGCACCCGTGGTCCTTGGCGACAGGGCGGCCGACCTGGTGGCGATGGCGCTTCTTCTGGGGGGCGCGCTCTGCTTTGCGTCGCTGCCGATCCGGGGTGCGGTGCCGGTGGCGATCCTGGCCTTCGTGGGCGCCGTGGTGGTGACCCAGCCGACGCTTGCGCAAGGGGCCGTCTCGATCGCCTACCGGCTCTTTGGCCGGCACGGCGCGCGGCTCTTTGCCCGGGCGCGGACGGCGGCGCGGCGGCTGTCGCGCTTCACCCATGCGCGGGTCTTCGTGCCGGCGCTGCTTTGCGGCCTTGTCGGCTGGTCAGCCGAGGCGCTGGCCTTCCACCTGCTCTTGGGCTGGTTCGGCGCTCCGGTCAGTTTTGCGACGGCGCTCGCGATCTTCATCTTCGCCACGCTGGCGGGCGGCCTGACCGGGGCGCCCGGCGGGCTTGGCGGCGCCGAGGCGGCCATGGTGGCACTTCTGGCGCTTGGCGGCGCGCCGTTCGGCACGGCGGTGGCCGCGACGGTGCTGATCCGCGCGACGACACTATGGTTTGCTGTCGCAATCGGTATTCTGGCCTTCCCGCTGGCCGAACGCGGCACTATCAGGGGAACCCGATGAGTTGGAAGACGACCACCTACAGCGGCTGGGGCCGTGCCCTGACCGCGACGGGCGAGATTGCCCGGCCCGAGCGGCGGCGCACGCTTGACGCGCTCTTGTCCGACGGGCTGATCCCGGCCTGCGGCATGCGGCGCAGCTATGGCGACGCGGCGCTGAACGACGGCGGCCGGATCATCGAGATGAGCCGGCTCGACCGGATGATCGCCTTCGATCCCGCGACCGGCATTCTTGAGGTCGAGGCCGGCGCGCGCATCGGCGAGATTGCGGCGGCCTTTGCGCCCCGTGGCTGGCTGCCGGCGGTGATGCCCGGCACGGGCTTTGCCACCGTCGGCGGCTGCATCGCGCAGGATGTCCACGGCAAGAACCACCATCTGGCCGGGTCGTTCGGGCAGCATGTCCTGTCCTTGCGCCTGCGGACCGCAAGCGGCGAGCGCACCGTCAGCCCGAAAAGCGACAAGGCGCTCTTCCGCGCGACGATGGGCGGGCTCGGCCAGACCGGCGTGATCCTGTCGGCCAGGTTGCAGCTTCTGGCCTGCAAGGGCGACGTGATGGTCGTGACCGAGCGGCGCATGTCGGGCTGGGAAGAGTTCCTGAGCCATCTCGACGGCTCGACCGCCACCTACACGGTGGGCTGGATCGACGCGACCGCGACCGGCGAGGGGCTGGGCCGCGGCATACTCGAAGAGGGCGAGACGGGCGCGGGCCTGACGCCCCGCCGGGTCAAGACGCGCGCCATCCCGATCAATGCGCCCAATTTCGCGCTGGCCGCACCAGTCGTGCGCGCCTTCAACAACCTTTACTACAGCCGTGTTCCCGCGCGCGGCCGGACCGTGGTCAAGCCGATCGGCGATTTCTTCTTCCCGCTCGACAAGATCCATGACTGGAACCGGCTTTACGGCAAGCGCGGCTTTCACCAGTTCCAGTGCGTCGTGCCGATTGCCGAGGCGCCGGCGCTTCGTTCGATGCTCGAGGCGATCGCGGCCTCCGGTCTGGCCTCGCCCCTGGCGGTCCTGAAGCGGATGGGGCCGGGGCGCGCGGGGATGCTCTCGTTCCCGATGGAGGGCTACACGCTCGCCGTCGACTTCCCGAACCGCGATGCGGCGCGGGCACTCATCTCGCGGCTCGAGGCGATGACGGTCGCGGCCGGCGGGCGGCTCTACTTCGCCAAGGACAGTCTGGCGCGTGGGGCGGATGTGCGGGCGATGTATCCCGAACTGGACGATTGGCGGGCCGAAGTGGCCAAGGCCGACCCCGAGGGGCGGCTGCAAACCGACATGGTGCGACGGCTGAAGCTGAGGAGTGAGGCATGAGCGAAACCTGGCTGATCCTGGGCGCCACCTCGTCCATGGCGCGGGCCTTCGCCCGGCGGGCGGCGGCATCCGGCGCGGGCGTCCTGCTGGCGGGACGTGACCGCGACGATTTGGCCGTGCTGGCCGACGACTGCCGCCTGAGGGGCGCGCGCATGGCCGAGGCCATCGACTTCGATGCGCGAGAGCTTGCGGGTTTTATTCACCTTATCAAACGGATGGCGTCCGAGGACGGGCTTCTGAGCGCTGCCGTCTTCGTCGGTTCCATGCCGCCCCAGTCCGAGATCGACGCCGACCCGAGCCTGATCCCTGGCGTCGTCACCGACAGTTTCACCGGCCCCGCGCAGGTCCTGCAGATGCTCGCCCCCCTGATGGAGGCGCGGCGCGGCGGCACGGTCGTAGGCGTCGGTTCGGTCGCGGGCGACCGGGGGCGGATCGGCAACTATGTCTATGGCGCGGCCAAGGCGGGGTTCGCGACCTACCTCTCGGGCCTGCGCAACCGGCTGACGCGGGCGGGCGGGCATGTGGTGACGGTGAAGCCGGGCTTCGTCGACACGTCGATGACCTGGGGCCTGCCGGGCATGTTCCTCGTCGCCTCGCCCGAGAAGGTGGCCGAAGACATCTGGCGGGCGGTCGACAAGAAGCGCAACGTGATCTACACGCCCTTCTTCTGGCGCTACATCATGCTGATTATTCGGCATATTCCGGAGTTCATCTTCAAGAAGATGAAGATCTGAGGGGGGGGGTGGCTTTTCATCTCCGCTCGGGTGGCAGAGGCAAGTGACTCTGCCATGCGAAGGCTTCGCCCCCTGTCCCGGCCGGTGGCCCAAAGGCCATCGGCCAGCGCCCGCCCCGCCCATGGCGGGCGCTTCGCGCCCACCGGGGCAGGCGCTGGCCTTTCGTGATGAGTGACACCGAGGGTCCAGCGGCGCCGCTTCGACATGGCCGGGGAAAACGCGATGCGTTTCTTGATCCCGGCCCTACCCCGCCGCCATCTCGGCAAAGAACGCCTCCGCGTCCTCCACCTCTTCAATCGTCTTCCGGCCGATCAGCCAGAAGCGCGTCGCCACCGCCCGGACGAAAGCGCGGTCGTGGCTGACGAAAAGGCCGGTCGCGCCCTCGGCGGTCAGTTCGGCCTCGAGCGCCTCCTGCCCCTCGATGTCCAGATGGTTCGTCGGCTCGTCCAGAAGGTAGAAGTTCGGCTGGCGAAGCCTGAGGATCAGCATGGCGAGACGCGCCTTCTGACCGCCCGACAGCCGCCCGACGGGGCCGGTCTGGCGGTCGGGCAGGATGCCGGCACCGGCCAGAAGCGTGCGGGTCTGCTGGTCGCCGGGGCCGAGCGCGTGGATAAGGTCGAAGGGGCGCGCGCCATCCTCGACTTCGGACAGCCCCTGCCCGGCGTAACCCAGGCTCAGCGTCGGCGCGACGCGGATCGCGGGGTCGGGCGTGGCGATCGCCGCGCGCACCGCCTCGATCAGGCGCGACTTGCCGGACCCGTTGGCGCCCAGGATCACCACCCGGTCGCCGCGTTCGATCCAGCGGGTGCCGGTCGTGAAAAGCCGCCGCCCGTCCGGCGTCGCGATGGAAGCATCCGAAAAACTGACCAGCGCGCGCGAGGCGCTTGCCGAATGGGACAGGCGGATCAGCCCCGTCGCTGCCTCCTTATGGGCAGGGCGGGCGGCATCCTCGATCCGCTCGGCACGCTCGGTCAGCTGGCGGGTCTTCAGCGTCAGCAGGTCGCTGCCCGAGTTGATGCCGATGTTCTTCAGCTTCGCGGCCTGGCGGCGCAGCTGGTCGGCCTCTTTCAGGCGGTTGTCGTAGGCGCGCGCGTCGGCCTCGTCAGTCTTGGCGAGTTCGGCGCGCGCCGGACCATAGGGCAAGGGGAAGAGGCGGCTCGCCTCGGGGCGAAGGAACAGGGTGCGCCCGGTCGCCTCGGTCAGGAAGGCGCGGTCGTGGCTTGCGATCAGGACGCCCGTTGCGCGTGGCAGGTCGGCAAGCCAGCGGGTCAGGATGGCGATGCGCTTGAGGTCCAGGTGGTTCGTCGGCTCGTCCAGCAGGTAGAGGTCCGGCTCGCTCACCGCCGCGCGGGCCAGAAGGGCCGTGCGCTGCCAGCCGCCGGACAGGTCCGCCATGGGCCGGTCGCGCAGGTCCGCCGTGACCCCGAGCCCGTCGAGCACGACGTCGACGCGCCACTCTTCCCATTCGCGCGCCGCCGGATCGAGCCCGTCCGCGACCGCATCGCGCAAGGTCAGGGGCAGAAGGCGGTCAGGCGCGTTCTGGTCGACAAGCGCCACACGCGCGCCCCGGGCGCGGGTGATGTCGCCGCCGGACGGCTCCATATGCCCGGCGAGGCAGCGCAAGAGCGAGGATTTGCCGCGCCCGTTGGCCGCGACAAGGCCAAGCCGGTCGCCGGGGGCGAGGGTGAAGGAAAGGTCGGTGAAGAGCGTCGCGCCAAGGGTCAGCGACAGGGATTTGACGGCAAGAAGGCTCATGGGTCCGGTCCGGTATTGGGCAGGCGCGTGATGCGCCGGAACGGGCGGGCCGGAAGCGTCAGGATGTGCGCCGGGTCCGCCCTGCTAGCTTGGCAGCAGGGCGTGGACAGGGCCGGGATTGCGCACGGGCAACCAAAGAGCTTGCATGATCGGGCCTTCCTTGACGCCCCCAGCCTATGGCCGGGGCAGAGGCGCCGTCAAGGCGCGGGCTTGGGACCTTCCGCCACATCCTCGATCGTTGCCTCGACTGCGACGGACGAGGCAGCCGGTGACAGCGGACGGAAGCGGCGCCGGACGAAGGCGGTCGCCCGCCGACGGCCCATCCGCCAGAATGCGTAGAGCGCGATCCCGGCAAAGAGCAGCCCGATGAACAGGAAGTAGCCCTTGGGGCCAAGTCGCTCCATGAACCAGCCGGTCAGAAGCGGGCCGCCGATTGCGCCAAGGCCATTGATGAATAGCAGACCGGCCGAGGCGCCTGCCATCTCGCTCCGGTCCAGGTAGTCGTTCACATAGGCCACGAGCAGCGCATAGACCGGGTTCGACACGCCCCCGGTCAGGAAGCCGATGCCGATCAGGACGGGAAGCGTCCAGGGCAGGACGCTGCCGATGATCGCCACGATCGCGCCGAAGGCCGCGAGCCCCATGATCAGGTGGCGCCGGTCCATCCGGTCGGACGCCCAGCCGATCGGATATTGCAGGACAAGGCCGCCGACATAGATCGAGCCGACGAAGATCGACAGGTTCTTGACCGACAGGCCGACCTCGGACCCCCAGACCGACGCCATGCCGAACTGCGCGGCAAAGACGCCGCCCATCAGGAACATGCCGACGCAGCCCAAGGGCGAGGTGCGGAAGAGTTTCGACAGGGCCAGCGGCTCGGTCCGTTCGAAGGCCGGGGCGGTGCCGGCAGACAGCAGGATCGGCGTGAAGGCGATGGAAACCAGCACGGACGAGATGATGAACAGGTCGAACCCGCCCGGATCGCGGAAGTTCAAGAGCGCCTGCGCCGCGATGATCCCGACCATCTGCATGATCATGTAGGCCGAGAGCGCCTGCCCCCGCGTCTCGTTCGTCGAGGAGGAATTCAGCCAGCTTTCCGAGGTGATGTAGATCCCCGAAAAGCTGAAGCCCACAAGGACGCGCATGACGGACCAGGCCATCCAGTTCGGCGCCACCGGGTAAAGGACGAGGACCGCCGACACGAGCGAGCCGAGGGCGGCAAAGACCCGGACATGGCCGACGCGGCGGATCATTTCCGGCGCGGTGCGCGAGCCCAGAAGGAAGCCCACGTAGTAGGCCGACATGACGAAGGCCATCTCGAAGGCCGAAAAGCCCTCGATCTTGCCACGGATCCCCAGAAGCGTGCCCTGGATGCCGTTGCCGAGCATCAGGAGCATGACACCAAGAAGCAGCGCCCAGGAATTGCGCAGGACGGTCAGCATGGGGTGTTCCTCAGGGTCGGGGTCGTTCGCGTGGCGCACTCTGCACCGGGTTGGCCTGTTTCGCCTAGCCCCGGCGACGGGGCATGGCCTGAAAGCGTCATGGGGCACGTTCGGGGAAGAGAAGCGAGGCGTCGCCGTAGGAAAAGAAGCGGTAGCCCTGCGCGATGGCATGCGCGTAAAGCGCGCGGATGCGGTCCTGCCCCATGAGGGCCGAGACGAGCATCAGGAGCGTCGAGCGCGGCAGGTGGAAGTTGGTCATCAGCCCGTCTGTTGCGTGGAACCGGAAACCCGGCCGGATGAAGATGTCGGTCGGCCCGGACCAGGGCGTCACGCTGCCGCCGCGCGCGGCACTTTCGATGAGGCGCAGCGCCGTGGTGCCGACCGGGATCACCCGGCCCCCTGCCCGCTTCGTCGCCTTGATCTCGTCGGCGGCACGGGGCGTGATCTCGCCCCATTCGGCATGCATCCGGTGCTGCGAGACATCGTCGACCTTGACCGGCAGGAAGGTCCCGGCGCCGACATGGAGCGTGACATGCGTTGTCTCGACGCCCCTTTGGGCAAGGGCCTTGAGGAGCGTATCGTCGAAATGAAGGGACGCGGTGGGCGCAGCGACGGCGCCGGGCGTGCGGGCCCAGACGGTCTGGTAGTCGGCGCGGTCGGCTTCGTCTGGGGCGCGCAGGGCAGCGATATAGGGCGGCAGGGGCATGTCGCCCGCCACCTCGAGTGCGGCGTCGAAGGCCGGGCCGGTCAGGTTGAAGGCAAGCTCGCACCGGCCGTCCGCGATGCGGGTGACGAGCGCCGACAGGCCGGCGGCGAAGCGGATTTCCTCGCCCTCGGCCAGTTTGCGCAGGGGCTTGGCGAGTGCGGACCAGGTGGCGCGGGGCGTGGGTGCCAGAAGCGTGACCTCGACCGCCGCCGTGGCGGGGCCCTGCGGGGTGGCGCGGGTGCGGCTGCCTTGAAGGCGCGCGGGCAGGACGCGGGTGTCGTTCAGGACCAGCCGGTCGCCGGGGCGGAGCAGGCCGGGCAGGTCGGCCACGGTCAGGTCGCGCGGGGGGGCGGCGCCGTCGGCCAGCATCAGCCGCGCCGAGGATCGCGGCCGCGCGGGCCGGGTGGCGATCAGGCCTTCGGGCAGGTCGAAGTCGAAGTCGGAAAGGTGCATGGGGTCCTCGGCGTGCGCGTCCCTTGGTCCGGCGCGCCGCGAAGGTCAAGGGGGTCGCGCCGGGATCGGCGGGGCGATGGGCCGGGGCCGCCGCATCCCTTGGCGCACCTCTCGCGCCCCGCCGGGCTGGGCGGGATCAGGAAACCTATAGGTTTCCCCCGACCGTGCGGGAACGTCTCCGCTGGACCGCCCGTATCACAGATCAACAAAGGCCGGCGCCTGCCCCGGTGGGCGCGAAGCGCCCGCCATTGGCGGGGCGGGCGCTGGCCGATGGCCTTTGGGCCACCGGCCGGGACAGGGGGTTAGGCCTTCGCATGGCAGAGTCACTTGCCTCTGCCACTCGAACCGCTGGCCGCCGCGACTCGCCGGGCCGGGCGGGAAAAGGAAA
>CAMFGW010000040.1 GCA_945952025.1 uncultured Paracoccaceae bacterium | reverse complement strand
GGTGAGCTTCTGGGGGTCGTCGGCGAAAGCGGCTCGGGCAAGTCGGTGACGATGATGTCGCTTCTGGGCCTGCTGCCCTCGCCCCCGGCCGAGGTGCGCGAAGGGACCGTGACCTTCGACGGCGACAACCTTCTGGCCGTCACGCCGGAGAGGCTCCGGGACGTGCGGGGCGGCGGGATCGGCTTCATCTTCCAGGACCCGATGACCAGCCTGAACCCGGTCTTCACGGTCGGCTACCAGATCATGGAGCCCCTGCGCCGCCATCTGGGGCTGACCAAACCGCAGGCGCGGGTGCGGGCGAAGGAGCTGTTGGAGCTTGTGGGCATTCCTGACGCCGAACGGCGGCTGCGCGATTTTCCGCACCAGTTTTCCGGCGGCATGCGCCAGCGGGTGATGATCGCCATCGCTCTGGCCTGCGACCCCAAGGTGCTGATCGCGGACGAGCCGACGACGGCGCTCGACGTGACGATCCAGGCCCAGATCATCGAACTGGTGCGCGAGCTGCGCCAGAAGCTTGGCATGGCGATCGTCTGGATCACGCACGACCTGGGCGTGGTCGCCGGGATCGCCGACCGGGTGATGGTCATGTATGGTGGCCAGGTCGTTGAACAGGGCCCGGTGCGCGAGGTCTTCGCGAACCCCCAGCACCCCTATACCCGCGCCCTTCTGACCACGGTGCCGTCGATCCGCGGCCCCCGCGCGGCCAAGCTGAACGTGATCGAGGGGCAGCCGCCGATCCTTCTGGCCGCGCCCGCCTCCTGCTCGTTCGCGGCGCGCTGCCCGCACCGGTTCAACCGCTGCGACCACGAAAACCCGCCCCGGATTTCTGTCGGGCAAGGCCATGACGTGGCCTGTTTCTGGAACCCCGCGACCGGAGGGCCGCGCGATGTATGACGGCAAGCCCCGGAAAGGACAGGAGCCTCAGCCGCTGGTCGAGGTGCGCGGGCTGAAGATGTATTTCCCGATCACCTCGGGCCTCTTCCGGCGCAAGGTCGGGGATGTGAAGGCGGTCGACGGGCTGACCTTCGACATCCTTGAAGGCGAGACGCTGGGTCTGGTGGGCGAATCCGGCTGCGGCAAGTCAACGGCGGGCCGCGCCATCCTCAGGCTCTACGACCCGACGGAGGGCGAGGTGGTGATCGGGGGCAAGGACGTCGCCCATGCCGAGGGCGACGCGCTCAGGCGGCTCCGCCCGGCGATGCAGATGGTGTTCCAGGACCCGCAGGCCAGCCTCAATCCGCGCATGACGGTCGCAGACATCATCGGCGAGCCGCTGCTTGAGCATACGAAGATGACCTCGGACGAACGCACCGCGCGCATCTACGAACTGATGGATGCCGTGGGGCTGAACCGGGTTTTTGCCAACCGCTATCCGCATGCCTTTTCCGGCGGCCAGCGCCAGAGGATCGGCATCGCCCGGGCGCTCGCGCTCAATCCGAAGTTCATCGTCTGCGACGAGCCGATCGCCGCCCTTGACGTGTCGATCCAGGCGCAGGTGGTGAACCTGCTCGAGGAACTGCAGGACCGGCTGGGGCTGACCTACCTGTTCATCAGCCACGACCTGTCGATGGTGCGCCATATCGCCGACCGGGTCGCGGTCATGTACCTGGGCCGGATCGTCGAACTTGCCGACCGCGACGCGCTTTTCGAACAACCGCTCCACCCCTATACCGAGGCGCTTCTGTCGGCGATCCCCGAGGCAGACCCGGACGAGGCGAACCGCCGGACGCGGATCCTTCTGAAGGGCGACGTACCCTCGCCGGCCCATCCGCCGAAGGGCTGCAACTTCTGCACCCGCTGCCCCAAGGTGATGGACGTCTGTCGCAATGTGAAGCCCGACCTCTTCGAGGTGCGCCCCCGGCATTTCGTGGCCTGCCACCTCTACCCCCCTTCCTGAGAACCGCCCGCTCAAGGCGGCACCCCGAGGATGTTCGAGCACCGACCAAACGACCCAACAAGGAGAACGACATGTATATGAGAACCCTTCTTCTCGGCGCAGCCGGCGCGATGGCGCTGGCAACCGCCGCCTTCGCCGAACGCGGCGCGGACGGCGAGGTCAAGGTGCTCTACTGGCAGGCGCCGACCACGCTGAACCCCTACCTCTCGTCCGGCACCAAGGACGTCGAGGCCGCCTCGCTGGTCCTTGAGCCGCTCGCCGGCTTCGACGACAAGGGCGCGATCTTCCCGCGCCTCGCAGAATCGATCCCGACCGTCGACAATGGCGGCATCTCGAAGGACCTGACCACCGTCACCTGGAAGCTGAAGAAGGACCTGAAATGGTCCGATGGCACGCCCGTGACCTCGGCCGACGTGGCCTTCACCTACCAGTATTGCACCGACCCGAATGGCGGCTGCGCGCAGGCCGCCTCCTATGAAGGCATCAAGAGCGTCGATACGCCCGACGCCGAAACGGTCGTCGTGACCTACACCGGGCCGAAGCCCTACCCCTATGCGGCTTTCGTCAGCGCGCTGGCGCCCATCATCCAGAAGGCCCAGTTCGAGAAGTGCATCGGCGCCGCAGCGCCCACCTGCACCGAGCAGAACTTCAAGCCGATCGGCACCGGCCCCTTCATGGTCACCGACTTCAAGACCGGCGACGTGGTGCAGCTGGAAGCCAACCCGAACTACCGTGACCCGGCCAAGCCCGCCTTCGCCAAGATGACGCTCAAGGGCGGCGGCGATGCCGAAGCGGCGGCGCGCGCGGTCATGGAGACGGGCGAATACGACTATGCCTGGAACACCCAGATCAACCCGGACCTGCAGGCGCAGATGTCGGCGACCGGCAAGGGCCACTTCGTCGGCGGCTTCGGCTCGCTCGTCGAGCGGATCGAGATGAACCAGTTCGACCCGAGCCCCGACCTTCCCGAGGGCGAGCGTTCGACCGCGAAGCACCCCCACCCGTTCCTGACCGACCTGAAGGTGCGTCAGGCGCTGTCGATGGCGATCGACCGCCAGGCGCTGGTCGACGTGGGCTATGGCGCGGCCGGCAAGCCGACCTGCGACCTGGTGCCCGCGCCGGAAGCCTATGCCGCCAACACCACCGACTGCCTGAAGCAGGACCTGGAAGGCGCCAAGAAGCTTCTGGATGAAGCCGGCTGGAAGATGGGCGCCGACGGCGTGCGCGAGAAGGATGGCAAGAAACTGCACATCCTCTACCAGACCTCGACCAACCCGGTTCGCCAGGACATCCAGACCCTGGTCAAGGGCTGGTGGAACGAGATCGGCGTGGGCGTGGACCTGAAGAACATCGACGCCTCGATCTACTTCGGCGGCGACGCGGGCTCGCCCGACACGTTCGAGAAGTTCTATGCCGACGTCGAGATGTATGCCAACAACTTCAACGGCACCGATCCCGAAGCCTACATGACCCAGCTTCTGTGCTCGAAGATCCCGGGCCCGGACAGCCAGTGGCAGGGTGAGAACATCCCGCGCTTCTGCGACAAGGACTATGACGCGAAGATCGCCGAGCTTTCGAAGACGGCCGACCTCGCCAAGCGTCAAGCACTGGTGAAAGAACTGAACAACATGGTGTCGGCCAAGGGCCTCGTGACCATGGCGATCGTTCACCGCGGCAACCTGTCGGCGGCCTCGAACATGCTCGACGGCGTGGCGATCAACCCGTGGGACACGGAAATCTGGAACGCGCAGGACTGGTCGCGCAAGAAGTAAGGCCAGACTGCCAGCCGGGGCCGCGTTCGCGCGGCCCCCTTTTTACACTCGGCCGACGGGGGAACCCGCCCTAATGCTCACCTTCATCCTTCGCCGCCTACTGATTGCCGTGCCGACGCTCCTGCTCATCAGCCTGGCGATCTTCCTGCTGGTCGACCTGGCGCCGGGCTCGCCCGCCTCGCAGATCCCGCTGACCGTGCCGCCCGAGGTCAAGGCCAAGATCCTGGCCGCGATGGGCGCCGACCAGCCGGTGCTGGTGCGCTATGTGTTGTGGCTGAAGCAGTTCTTCTGGGTCGAGCCCGCCTACTGGATCGACGGGCATTTCGGCACGAACCTTGCGGATGGCGCCCAGCGCATCATCAGCTACCAGACCCGCGCGCCGGTCTTCATCACCATCGGCGAGCGCATTCCGCAGACGATGACCGTGGTCGGCGCGGGCTACCTGATCGGCATCCTGATCGCGGTGCCCATCGGCATCTACTCGGCCTACCGCCAATATTCCTGGTTCGACCAGGCCGGCACCTTCTTTGCCATGATGGGCTTTTCGGTGCCCACCTTTTTCACCGGCGTCCTTCTGATCGTCATCTTCGCGACCAAGCTGCACTGGTTCCCGTCGGTCTATGACACGACGCTGCTGGTGACGGACTGGTCGAGCTTTGTGGCGCAGATCCGCCAGATGGTGCTGCCGGTCACCGTCCTTGCGCTATTCAACGCGGCGACGATCAGCCGCTACATGCGGTCCTCGATGCTGGACAACCTGGGCCAGGACTATGTGCGCACCGCCCGCGCCAAGGGCATGGGCGAAGGCACCGTGGTCCTGAAGCATGTCCTGCGCAACTCGCTCATTCCGGTCGTCACGGTCATCGCGCTTGGCATTCCGTCGATCTTCGGCGGCGCGATCATCACCGAGCAGGTGTTCAAGGTGAACGGGCTCGGCGCCGCGCTCATCACCGCGATCAACGCCAACGACATTCCCATGGTCCAGACGCTGACCTTCATCTTCGCGGCACTCATCGTGCTCTTCAACCTTGTCGCCGACGTCCTCTACGGCGTCCTTGACCCGAGGATCCGCTATGCCTGAGGCCACGCTGACGAAGCCCATGAAGATCGAAAAGCCGCGCAGCCAGTGGCGCGATGTCTGGATCCAGTTCCGCAAGCACAAGGGCGCCATGGTCGGCATGACGGTGCTGACGCTGCTGGTCCTCTTCGTCGTCATCGGCCCGATGGTCTGGCACCCGCCGCAGATGACCACGACGCAGATGCTGCTGAGCAAGAACAAGCCGCCGTCCTGGACCTTCCCGCTTGGCACCGACCATCTGGGGCGCGACTTCCTGACCCGGCTGATGATGGGCGGGCGGGTGTCTATCGCGGTCGGGTTCGTCGCGATGATGATCTCGCTCTTCGTGGGCACGACCATCGGCACACTGGCGGGCTTCTTCCCGCGGCTCGACGGGCCCCTGATGCGGCTTACCGACCTGTTCCTCGCGCTGCCGCTCCTTCCCCTGCTTCTGGTCCTGATGATGCTGTTCCGCGACACGCTCGCGCGCGCCTTCGGGGTCGAGATGGGGACCTTCCTCCTGATCGTCATGGCCATCGGCGTGACCAGCTGGATGCAGTCGGCGCGGGTCGTCAGGGGCGAGGTTCTGGCCCTCAAGGAGCGCGAGTTCGTGCTGGCCGCGCGGTCGATCGGCACGCCCTCGCGCCGGCTGATCCTGCGCCACGTGCTGCCGAACGTCATTTCGCCCGTGATGGTGGCCGCGACGCTGAACATCGCGGATGCGATCATCACGGAAAGCGTGCTGTCGTTCCTTGGCCTCGGCTTTCCGCCGGACTTCCCGACCTGGGGGCGGCTTCTCTTCGACGGGCTGCCCTATCTGCAGCAGTTCCCCGAGCGCGCGCTCTGGCCCGGCGCGCTGATGTCGCTGGCGGTGTTGTCGGTCAACTAGATGGGCGAGGGGTTGCGCGACGCGGTCGATCCGCGGATCCGGGGGCGTTAGGGCAAATTGGCCGGGCCGGGCGGGAAAAGGAAACCTATAGGTTTCTCCCGCCCGCCGCGGAAACGGTTCCGCTGGACCATCCGGGTCACTCGCACCGAAGGCCGGCGCCTGCCCCGGTGGGCGCGAAGCGCCCGCCATCAGCGGGGCGGGCGCTGGCCGGCGGCCTTTGGGCCATTGGCCGGGACAGGGGTTGAAGCCTTCGCATGGCAGGGTCAACGGCCCCTGCCACCCTGGACAGGAATAGTCTACTTTGGCGCCGCCCCCCAAAGCGCCGGCCGGCTGAGCGTCAGCGCCAGCGCCAAAAGCGCCGCCCCTGCCCCAAGGCCGAAGGCTGCGCCCGGCCCCCAAAGCGTCCAGAGCCCGCCGGCGAGGCCGTTCGCGGCCAGCGTCGCAAGGCCGCCCGCAAGGTTGTAAAGGCCAAAGCCCGTGCCGCGCTGGTTGGCAGGCAGAAGCCGCGACAGGGCTGCCGTCAGGACACCCTGCGACAGGCCCATGTGCAGGCCCCAGAGCGCAACGCCCACGAGCGCCAGCGGCAATCCGCCCGCGATCAGGCAGGCGTAGGCTGCGGCCAGCACGGCAAGCGACAGGGCCAGAAGCCCCCTGCCCCCGAGCCTGTCGGACAGGTGCCCGACCGGCCAGGCAGTCGCGGCATAGGTCGCGCTCAGGATCGACAGGACCAGGGGCGTCCAGGTCAGGCCGAGCCCTGCGTCCGAGGCGCGCAGGATCAGGAAGGGTTCGGACAGGCGCGCGACCGCGATCAGGGCGGCAAGCGCGGTCAGCATCCAGAAGGACCGGCCGAGGGCCGCCATCGCCGCGCGGCTGAAGCGGCGCGGGCCCGGGCAGTCAGAGGCAGGCGCGGCGCGGGGCGGTTCCTGCACCCCGCGCGCGAGGATCAATAGCGCGATGGCCGCCGGGATGATCGCCAGAGCGAAGACCAGCCGAATGTTGCCCGACGAGGCCCAAAGGATGCCGATCGCCAGCAACGGCCCGATCACCGCGCCGATGGTGTCGAGCGTCTGGCGCAGCCCGAAGGCCGCCCCCCGCCGTTCGGGCGGCACCAGGTCGGCCACCAGCGCATCGCGCGGCGCCCCCCGGATGCCCTTGCCGAGCCGGTCGGCGAGCCGCGCGGCCAGCACCATCCCCGCCGATCCGGCCAGCGCGAAAGCGGGCTTCGTCAGCCCGGCAAGCCCGTAGCCGAACAGAAGCAGAGGCTTTCGCCGCCCCATCCGGTCCGACAGCGCGCCGGAAAAGACCTTGACGATCTGCCCGAGCCCCTCGCCCGCGCCCTCGATCAGGCCGACGTAAAGGACGGGGGCTCCAAGCGTTCCGGTCAGGAACAGGGGCAGGAGCGCATGGATCATCTCGGACGAGACATCCATGAAGAGGCTCACGAAGCCCAGGGCGACGACGCCCCCCGGCAGACGCGAAGACATGGGGTTCAGGCTCCGGTTTCGGGCCCCCGTTCGGTGGGCGCTTTGCGGGCACATTCAGCACGTTGATCGCGGCACGCAAGCCCCCGCAGAGGGCCGTCCGCCAGATCGTCCCACGGCCTCTCGGGATAGTTCAATCCTCCTGAACCCCGCGTCCCCGGACGGCGACCAATGGCTCAGGCCAGGTGCTGCCCGAAGTAGGCGAGCGTCCGTTCCCAGGCGAGGTCGGCGGCCGCCTTGTCGCAGCGGGGCGTCGTGTCGTTGTGGAAGCCGTGGTTCACGCCCTCGTAGACCCAAGCCGTGTAGGTCTTGCCGTTCGCCTTCAGCGCTGCTTCATACTCGGGCCAGCCGGCATTGATGCGCTCGTCAAGGCCGGCGTAGTGCAGAAGAAGCGGCGCTTCGATCCTAGGCACGTCGGCCGCTACGGGCTGGCGGCCGTAGAAGGGAACCGATGCCGCAAGGTCGGCATAGGCGACGGCGAGCGCGTTGCAGACACCGCCGCCGTAGCAGAAGCCGACCGCGCCGACCTTGCCGGTCGCGCCCTCGTGCCCCCGCAGATAGTCGTAACCGGCAAAGAAGTCGGCCATCAGCTTTGCAGGATCAATGGTCGCCTGCATCTCGCGCCCCTGATCGTCGTTGCCCGGATAGCCGCCAAGGGGCGACAACCCGTCGGGGCCCAGTGCCAGGTAACCGGCCTTGGCCAACCGCTGCACCACGTCCTGAACGTAAGGATTGAGGCCGCGGTTTTCATGGATGACAAGGACCGCCGGCAGCTTGCCCGTGGCGCCTGCGGGGCGCGCCATCAGGCCCTTGATCGTGCCGTTGCCTTCGGGGCTCTGGTAGTCGATCCACTCGTTCCTGATCGCCGGATCGTCGGGCGCCACCTGCTCAGCCAGCGCATAATCGGGCTGAAGTGCTGCCAGGATCATGGCGCCGGTCACGCCGGCGGCGGCATATTGGCCGGCCTCTTCGATGAACTGCCGCTTGGTGATGCGGCCATGCACATAGCCGTCGAAGATCTGAAGGATGCGCGGGTCGAAATCGCGGGCGCTCTTGCGCGGACCGTCCGGTCTGGTCGCGGTCATCGTTCCCTCCGCCCGTTGCAGAGGGGCAGGATAGGGCGAATCGGTGGGGGCCGGCCAGACGGAAGGCCCCCGCCGCGCGCAAAGCCGCCTAGTTGATCATCGGCAGAAGCGCGTCGAGGCTCTTCTTGGCGTCGCCGTAGAACATGCGGGTATTTTCCTTGTAGAAGAGCGGGTTCTCGATCCCGGAATAGCCGGTCCCCTGCCCGCGCTTGGACACGAACACCTGCTTGGCCTTCCAGACCTCGAGCACCGGCATCCCGGCGATGGGGCTATTGGGGTCCTCCTGTGCCGCCGGGTTCACGATGTCGTTCGAGCCGATGACGATGGCCACGTCGGTATTGGGGAAGTCGTCGTTGATCTCGTCCATCTCCAGCACGATGTCGTAGGGCACCTTCGCCTCGGCCAGAAGGACGTTCATGTGGCCGGGCAGGCGGCCCGCGACCGGGTGGATGGCGAAGCGCACAGTCTTTCCGGCGGCGCGCAGCTTGCGGGTCAGTTCGCTGACCGACTGCTGGGCCTGCGCCACCGCCATGCCGTAGCCCGGCACGATGATGACCGAATCCGCATCATTAAGCGCCGCCGCCACGCCTTCGGCGTCGATCGCCACTTGTTCGCCCGCGATCTCCATCGCCGGGCCGGTGGTGTTGCCGAAGCCACCGAGGATCACGCTGACGAAGGAGCGGTTCATCGCCTTGCACATGATGTAGCTCAGGATCGCGCCGGACGAGCCGACGAGCGCGCCGGTGACGATCAGAAGGTCATTGCCGAGCGAAAAGCCGATGGCCGCCGCCGCCCAGCCCGAATAGCTGTTCAGCATCGACACGACGACCGGCATGTCCGCGCCGCCGATCCCCATGATGAGGTGGTAGCCGATGAAGAACGCCAGCAGCGTCATGGCCAGCAGCGCCCACATGCCGGCGCCGTTGAAGTAGAGGACCAAGAGGACCAGCGACAGAAAGGCCGCGCCCGCGTTCAGCATATGGCCGCCCGGCAGTTTCTTCGCCTTGCCGTCGACGCGGCCCGCGAGCTTGCCGAAGGCGATGACGGAGCCGGTGAAGGTCACGGCGCCGATGAAGACGCCAAGAAAGACCTCGACCTTCAGGATGTTCAGCTCGACCGGCGTCTTGTGGGCGACCTTGGCGGCAAAGCCCGTGAGCGCGTTCAACCCGTCGGCGTCGCCCCCCGCCACCATGGCTGCGATGCGGCCCATCTCGATCTGGGCGTTGACGCCGATGAAGACGGCCGCAAGGCCGACGAAGGAATGAAGCGCCGCCACAAGTTGCGGCATTTCCGTCATCTGGACGCGGCCCGCGACGACCGCGCCCGCTGCCGCGCCGATGGCGACCATCAGCCCCACGACCCAGAGGTGCCCCATGCCGGGCCCCCAGATCGTCGCGCCAACGGCAAGCGCCATGCCCGCGATCCCGTACCAGACCGCGCGCTTGGCGCTTTCCTGTCCCGAAAGCCCGCCGAGCGACAGGATGAACAGGATGGCCGCTGCGATATAGGCGGCCGAGACGATTCCGATGCTCATTGGTCCGCCCTCACGACTTCTGGAACATGGCCAGCATCCGGCGCGTGACCAGGAAGCCACCGACGATGTTGATGCTGGCGATAAGGATCGAGATCGAGGCGAGCGTGACGACGAGCCACGAGCCCGAGCCGACTTGCAAGAGAGCGCCCAGGATGATGATGCCCGAGATCGCGTTCGTCACGGCCATCAGCGGCGTGTGGAGCGAGTGGCTCACGTTCCAGATCACCTGGAAGCCCACGAAGCAGGCCAGCGCGAAGACAACGAAGTGGCTCATGAAGGCTTCGGGCGCGAAGGCGCCGATGACCAGCATCAGAAGCGTGCCGATGGCCAGAAGCGCCACCTGCGTCCGGGTCTGGCCGCGGAAGTCGGCAAGCTCTTTGGCGCGGCGTTCCTCCGGTGTCAGCTCCTTTGGCTTTTCCTTGGGCTTCGCCGCCGCGATCGCCTGCACCTTCGGGGGCGGCGGGGGGTAGGTGATGGCGCCCGCATGGGTCACGGTGGCGCCGCGGATCACGTCATCTTCCATGTTCTGGACGATGACCCCGTCCTTCTTCGGCGTAAGATCCGTCAGCATGTGCCGGATATTGTTGGCATAAAGCGTCGAGGACTGGGTGGCCATGCGGCTGGGGAAGTCGGTGTAGCCGATGACGGTCACGCCGCTGGCCGTGACGATCTTTTCGCCCGGCACCGTCAGGTCGCAGTTGCCGCCACGTTCTGCCGCAAGGTCGACGATGACCGATCCGGGCTTCATCGCCTCGACCATGTCCTTCAGCCACAGCTTCGGCGCATCGCGACCGGGGATCAGGGCCGTGGTGATGACTATGTCCATCTGCGGCGCAAGTTCGCGGAACTTTGCAAGCTGCTTTTCACGGAACTCGGGGCTCGACGGGGCGGCATAGCCGCCGGTCGCGGCGCCGTCCTGGGCGGGCTCGAATTCCAGGAAGACGAAGCTCGCACCCATCGATTCGATCTGTTCGGCGACCTCTGGCCGCACGTCGAAGGCATGGACCACAGCACCAAGCGAGGTGGCGGTGCCGATCGCGGCCAGCCCCGCGACGCCCGCTCCGATCACCAGCACCTGCGCCGGAGGCACCTTGCCCGCCGCCGTAACCTGGCCGGTGAAGAAGCGCCCGAAGTTGTTCGCCGCCTCGATCACCGCGCGATAGCCCGCGATATTGGCCATGGACGACAGCGCGTCCATCTTCTGCGCCCGGCTGATGCGGGGCACCATGTCCATGGCGATCACGGTGGCGCCGCGATCCTTGCAGACATCAAGCAGTTCCTTGTTCTGCGCGGGGTAGAAGAAGGAAATCAGCGTCTGCCCGGATTTCAGCCGGTTCGCCTCTGCCTCGGTCGGGGGGCGCAGGCCCACCAGTATGTCGGCTGCCGCACCCAGCGCCCCCTCGTCCGGGACAAGGGTCACGCCCACGGCCTCATAGGCCTGGTCGGCGAAGCCGGCGCGTTCGCCCGCGCCCTTCTGGATCAGGCAGTCATGGCCGAGCTTCATGATCTGCACCGCCGACTCAGGCGTCATCGCAACCCGGTTTTCCCCAGGCGCGCTTTCCCGCACCGCTCCGATCTTCATGGCAACCGTCCCCCTAGATGCGCGCAGGCTGCTTGTCGCGCCTTGCGCTGCGTTGCAGCAGAATGAGCGAAACCCGCCATCAAATCCAGCGCCGCGTTTGGCTTTCGTAACGTCGGAAGGCCGGGCCGTAGAGAGCGGCGAGCCGTTCTTCCTCGGCCCCGATGAATCGCCGGTTTATCAAGGCGATGAAGGCCGGGACCAGAAGTGGCGCGGCCCAGGGTGCGGCCCAGTAGAGGCAAAGGCCCCCCAGCAGCACGGCATCGGCCAGGTAAATCGGATTGCGGCTCATGGCGAAAATGCCGCCGGTCAGAAGCCGCGACGGGTCACGGCGGGGAATCACCGTTGTGCGCGCGGCCAACATCTGCACCACTGCACCGGCCATCAGCGCCAGTGCGACCAGCACCAGCACGCCGCCCGCGATTTGCAGGGGCGCCCAGCGCAACGGCGCAATCCATGATGCGATCCAGACCAGAACGACAAAAGCTGCCAGCCAGACCGGCGGCAAATCGACCTTTCGCACCATTGCCTCCCCCACCCTCTTGCGGCAGCCATCGGCCTGCACCCTACGCACAACCGTGTGGATGGGCGAGGCACTGTTTTCCGCCAGCCCGCCGCCACGAACCCCTTCAAGATCATTGCCGCGTGCAAGATATTTTGGGTATAAAATATCCAAGCCAAACGGAGCCACAGATGACTCAGGACCTGACCGCGACCTTTGCCGCCACACGGGCGCTTTTCGACCTGCCCGAAGGCGTGATCTATCTGGACGGCAACTCGCTTGGCCCCCTGCCCCGCGCGGCGGCCGAGCGGGTCTCTTCGGCGATCACCGACGAATGGGGGCACATGCTCATCACCGGCTGGAACAAGGCCGGCTGGATGGACCTGCCCGCGCGCGTCGGCGACCGGATCGGGCGGCTGATCGGTGCGGCGCCGGGCACGGTCGTCATGGGCGACACGCTGTCGATCAAGGTCTATCAGGCACTGGCCTCGGCGCTGGAGCTGAACCCCGGCCGGCGGGTGATCCTGTCGGACACGGGCAACTTCCCCTCGGACCTCTATATGGCGGACGGGCTCTGCCGCACGCTGGGCCAGGGCTATCAACTTCGGACCGTCGCGCCGGAAGAGGTCGAGGCGGCGATCGGCCCGGACATCGCGGTCCTCATGGTGACCGAGGTCGACTACCGCACCGGCCGCAAGCACGACATGGCGAAGCTGACGGCGAAGGCCCATGCCGCCGGCGCGCTGACGGTCTGGGACCTGGCCCATTCGGCGGGCGCGCTGCCGGTCGACCTGGCCGGCGTGGACGCCGATTTCGCGGTCGGCTGCACCTACAAATACCTCAACTCCGGCCCCGGCGGCCCGGCCTTCATCTATGTAGCCCCCAGGCTGGCGGACCGCGTGCGCCCCGCCCTCTCTGGCTGGCTGGGGCACGAGGCGCCCTTTGCCTTCGACCAGGATTACCGCCCTGGCCACGGGATCGAGCGGATGCGCGTCGGCACGCCGCCGATCCTGCAACTGCGCGCGCTTGAAACGGCCCTGGACATCTGGGACCTTGTGACCATGGCCGATGTCCGCGCCCGTTCGATCGAGTTGTGCGACGCCTTCATCGCCGCCGTCGAAGGCGCCTGCCCGACACTCACGCTCGCCTCGCCGCGCGTGGCGGCCGAGCGCGGCAGCCAGGTCAGCTTCCGCCACCCGGAAGGCTACGCCATCATGCAGGCGCTGATCGCGCGCGGCGTCATCGGCGACTTCCGCGCGCCCGACATCCTGCGCTTCGGCTTCACGCCGCTTTACACGACGATGGAGGACGTGGGGGGTGCCGCCGCCGTTCTGTCCGACATCATGGCCAACGCGCTCTGGGACCGGCCCGACTACAAGCGGCGGGCGCGCGTGACATGAGCCTGACCGTCCGCCCCTACGAGGCCCAGGACCGGACCGCCTGCTGGGGCGTGTTCTACCGGGCCGTGCGCGAGGGGGCGGCGGGCATCTACGACGAAGCGCAGCGCGCGGCCTGGGCACCGACGCCCCTGCCCGCGCTCGATGGCCATGACAAGCTGTTGGCCGCCCACACGTTCGTCGCCGAACGCGAGGGACGCGTCGTGGGCTTCATGAACGTCGAGCCTTCTGGCTACCTCGACATGGCGTTCGTCCTGCCAGAAGAGATGGGCCAGGGGACGGCCGGCGCGCTTTACGCTGCGGTCCTGGCCCAGGCGCGCGCGCAGGGCTCCGGCCGGATGACGGTGATCGCCAGCCCCCTCGCCCGCCGCTTCTTCGCCAAGCGCGGCTGGTTCGTCGACCGGCGCGAGGATCTTGCGGCGGACGGGCAGGTCTATGAGGTCTTTCACATGTCGACCCTGGTGACCGCCGATGCTTGAGCGCATCATCGAACCCCCATTGTCGCGCCCCGGCGCCTGGGCGTCGGTCTGGCGGCGGATGGGGGTCAAGGGCTGTCTCGCGGCGCGGTGGGCGGGCTGAGCCCGTCCTGCCACCCCTTTTCACGGAGACACGAAATGTCCCAAGCCTACGATCCTTCGCGCGAAGGCGCGCAAATGTCCTTCGACGGCCGCATGTCCTATGGCGACTACCTGCGGCTCGACCAGATCCTGTCGGCGCAATCGCCCCTGAGCGACGCGCATGACGAGTTGCTGTTCGTCATCCAGCACCAGACCTCGGAACTCTGGATGAAGCTCGCGCTTCACGAACTTGGCGCGGCGCGGGCGGCGATTGCCGAGGACCGGGCACAGACCGCCTTCAAGATGCTCGCCCGTGTCGCCCGGATCATGGAACAGCTGAACAACGCCTGGGACGTGCTTCGGACCATGACGCCGTCGGACTACACCCGGTTTCGCGCCTCACTCGGCCAGTCGTCGGGCTTTCAGTCCTGGCAATACCGGCTGATCGAATATGCCGCCGGCAACCGCAATGTCGCGATGCTGAAGCCCCATGAGCACCGGCCGGACATCCTGGCGAAGCTGATGGACGAGCTGGCGCGCCCTTCGCTTTACGACGTGGCGCTCCATGCGCTCGCGCGGTCGGGGGTGGCGGTGCCCGAGGATGTGCTGAACCGCGACGTGAGCCAGCCCTGGGTGCTCGACCCGCGCGTGACCGAGGCCTGGGCGGAGGTCTACCGCGACCCCGAGCAGCACTGGCAGATGTATGAGTTGGCCGAGGAGCTGGTGGATTTCGAGGATTACTTCCGCCGCTGGCGCTTCAACCACGTCACGACCGTCGAGCGCATCATCGGCCTGAAGCGCGGCACCGGCGGGACCGGCGGCGTCAGCTACCTGCGCCGGATGCTGGAGGTCGAATTGTTCCCTGAGCTGTGGCAGGTCCGCACGGTCCTCTGAGCCGCCGGGCGGATTGGCTTGGCTGGGCCGGCTTGGCCGGGCCCGGGCGGGATCAGGAAACGCACCGCGTTTCCCCCGCCCGTCGTGGGAACATGTCGGCTGGACCGTGTGTGTCACTCACCCAAGAAGGCCAGCGCCTGCCCCGGTGGGCGCAAAGCCCCCGCCGATGGCGGGACGGGCGCTGGCCGATGGCCTTTGGGCCATCGGCGAGGACAGCGGGAGACGCCTTCGCATGGCAGGGTCAACGGCCCCTGCCACCCCCAAGGTCAACCGGAGTGAAGCGGCCGGGCCGGGCGGGAATAGGAAACGCACCGCGCTTCCCCCGACCGCAGCGAAAGGGTGCCGCTGGACCGTTCATGTCACGGACCTAAAAAGGCCGGCGCCTGCCCCGGTGGGCGCGGAAGCGCCCGCTATGGGCGGGGCGGGCGCTGGCCGACGGCCTTTGGGGCCATCGGCGGGGACATGGGGTGAGGCCTTCGCATGGCAGGGTCGACGGCCCCTGCCACCCCGGCCGGGCGGGCCGCTTACCCCAGCCACCGGTCGTAGTCGCTGACCAGCAGGTGCGTCGGCGCCACGTCCTCTTCGACGTCGGCGAAGCGGCCCAGGGGGGTGACGAAGATATTGTCGGTCACATCGTCGTTGACGGTCGAGACCTCGCCGATCAGCACGTCGCCGCCCTCGCCCCAGAAGGCGTGCCAGTCGCCCGGCATCAGCGTCACGCTTTCGCCCGGACCAAGGCGCAGGACCTCTCCCGGCCCAAAGGGCCGCGCCACACCGTCGCAGAGGACCGTGCCCCCCGCAGTCTTGCTGAACCGCCCTTCGGCGTCAGAGCCGTTCAGGCGAACCGCCAGCGTGGCACCGCCGCGGTTGATGATGTCTTCGGCCTTCACGATGTGGGTGTGGCACGGCGAGAGCTGATCTTTGCGCGAAATCAACAGCTTCTCGGCATAGCACATGCCACCGCCGCGCTTCAGGTCGGCGAGCCGCCCGTTCCTGAGGGTAAAAAGGAAAAGCCCCAGCCGGTCGAAATCGCCCTGGCCATAATCGGTGATGTCCCAGCCCATGCGCGCGTCGATGACGGCGCGGGCCTCGGCCCGGCGCGCCCGGAACTCGTCGGGCGTCCAGCGCGCGAAGGGGGGCAGCGTGAAGCCGTAGGAGCGGATCATCTCTTCCGCTGCCGCCATCACCTCGTTGATCCGCGACCGTTTCATGCCCGCCCTCCGACCCATGCCGCCGTCGCTTTCCCGAACGCCTCGAACAGCGGCCGCGAGACGGGATCGCTCGCCGCGTGCCATTCCGGGTGCCACTGGACCGACAGGGTGAAGCCCGGGGCGTCCTGCACGTAAAGCGCCTCGGGCGTGCCGTCGTCGGCCCAGCCGTCGACCACGATCCGCCCGCCGGTATCCTTGATGCCCTGACCGTGCAGCGTGTTGGTCATGACCTCTGCCGCGTCCATCAGGTGATGAAAGACGCCATCCTTCGCGAAATGCACGCGGTGGCGCAGGGCGAACTTCTCGTCGATTGTGCCGTCGGGGGGCATGCGGTGGTTCATCCGCCCGGGCAGGTCGCGGATTTCGGGGTAGAGCGTGCCGCCAAGGGCCACGTTCACCTCCTGAAAGCCGCGGCAGATGCCAAGGAAGGGCTGGCCGCGCTCGACGCAGGCGCGCACGAGGGGCAGCGTGATCGCGTCGCGGGCGCGGTCGAAACTGCCGTGCGCGTCCGTGGCCTCTTCGCCATATTCGGCGGGGTGGACGTTCGGCCGCCCGCCGGTCAGGAGGAAACCGTCGCAGACGTCCAGAAGCTCGGGCACCGACACGAAGCGGGGGTCGGTCGGGATGAGCAGCGGCATGCAGCCGGCCACGTCCGCGACTGCGGATGAGTTGCTCAGGCCGCCGGCATGGACGGGATAGTCATCGTTCAGGATGCTGATGTTGCCAATGATGCCGACAACCGGCCGCCGCTTGCCCATGAATACCCGGTGCACCTGTTCCGGGCGCGATGATAACCGCCAAAGCGCCGGGGTAAAGGGGGCGGCTTACGGTGGGGCCGACAAGTGTGCGTGGCAGACGGCTGGGCCGGGCGGGATCAGGAACCGCGACCCGCGTTTCCCCCGACCGTCGTGGGACGGCTCCGCTGGGCCGCCCGTGTCACAGACCATCAAAGGCCAGTGCCTGCCCCCGGTGGGCGCAAAGCGCCCGCCATGGGCGGGGCGGGCGCTGGCCGATGGCCTTTGGGCCACCGGCGGGGACAGGGGGTTAGGCCTTCGCATGGCAGAGTCACTTGCCTCTGCCACCCGAACCGCTGGCCGCCGCGACTCGCCGGGCCGGGCGGGAAAAGGAAACGCGACCCGCGTTTCCCCCGACCGTCGCGGGAACGTCACCGCTGGACCGCCGATGTCCTGAACCCACAAAGGCCGGCGCCTGCCCCGGTGGGCGCGAAGCGCCCGCCGATGGCGCGGCGGGCGCTGGCCGGTGGCTTTGGGCCACCGGCGGGGACAAAGGGCGAAGCCTTCGCATGGCAGGGTCAACGGCCCCTGCCGGCCTAGCCCCTCGCCTTCACTCTGGCGCGGGCGGCATGCAGGATCGGCTCGGTATAGCCCGAGGGCTGCGCCCGCCCCTCAAGGATCAGGTCGCGCGCCGCTTTGAAGGCGATGCCGTCGAAGCCCGGCGCCATCGGCTTGTAGGCCGCATCGCCCGCGTTCTGGCGGTCCACGACCTCGGCCATCTTGCGCAGGGTGGCGTCCACCTCCTGCCCGCCGACGATGCCATGGTGCAGCCAGTTGGCGATGTGCTGGGCGGAAATCCGGCAGGTCGCGCGGTCCTCCATCAGGCCCACGTCGTTCAGGTCCGGCACCTTCGAGGCGCCGATGCCCTGATCGACCCAGCGCACGACATAGCCGAGGATGCCTTGGGCGTTGTTCTCGACCTCGCGCGCGATCTGGGCGGGGGTCCAGAGCCGGTAGGCGGCCAGCGGGACTTCCAGAAGCGCCTCGAGGTGCGCGCGCCGGCCGCCCTTCGCCAGCCGCTCCTGCACCGCCCGCACGTCGACCTTGTGGTAGTGAAGGGCGTGCAGCGTCGCGGCCGTCGGGCTTGGCACCCAGGCGCAGCTTGCGCCCGCCCGGGGGTGGTCGATCTTCTGGTCGAGCATCGCGGCCATCAGGTCGGGCATGGCCCACATGCCCTTCCCGATCTGCGCGCGGCCGGCAAAGCCGCATTCGAGGCCAATGTCGACGTTCAACGACTCGTAGGCGCCGATCCAGCCCTTGCGCTTGATGAAGTCCTTGCGGCTGAAGGGCCCGGCCTCCATCGAGGTGTGGATCTCGTCGCCGGTGCGGTCGAGGAAACCCGTGTTGATGAAGGCGACGCGGCCCTTCGCGGCGCGGATCGATTCCTTCAGGTTGACCGAGGTGCGGCGCTCTTCGTCCATCAGGCCAAGCTTCACGCTGTTCGCGGGCAGGCCCAGCATCGCCTCGACCCGCGCGAAGGTGCGGTCGGCGAAGGCGACCTCGTCCGGCCCGTGCATCTTGGGCTTCACCACATAGATCGCGCCGGTTTCCGAATTGCGCGGGCCTTGGTGCTTCTTCAGGTCGTGCATGCCGATCAGGACCGTCACGGCCGCGTCCATCAACCCCTCGGGCGCCTCCGACCCGTCGGGCAGAAGGATCGCGGGCGTCGTCATCAGGTGGCCGACGTTCCTGACCCACAGAAGCGCCCTGCCCTTCAGGCTTTTCGGCGTGCCGTCCGGCGCCAGCCAGTCGCGGTCGGGGTTCAGCCGGCGGGTCATCGGGCGGCCGTTCTTCTGAAACGTGTCTTCCAGGTCGCCCTGCATCAGGCCGAGCCAGTTGGCATAGGCCGCGACCTTGTCCTCGGCATCGACGCAAGCCACCGAATCCTCGCAGTCGATGATGGCCGACAGCGCGCTTTCCAGGATCACGTCGGCCAGAAGCGCCTGGTCGCGGGCGCCGATCGGATGGGCGCGGTCGAATACCAGTTCGACATGCAGGCCGTTGTGGACCAGCAGCACGCCGTCCGGCGCGCGGGGGTTGCCGCGGTAGCCCGCGAATTGCGCCGGATCGACCAGGGGCAGGTCGTCGACCAGAAGTGCGCCGTCCTTCACCACATAGCGGCGCACGTCGCCGTGGCTCGCGCCCTGAATGGGGAAGGCCTCGTCCAGAAAGACCCGCACCCGCGTCACGACCCGCGCGCCACGGCCGCGTTCGTAGCCCCCGGGGGGCGGTGGGCTGCCCATGGCATCGGTGCCGTAGAGCGCGTCGTAAAGGCTGCCCCAGCGGGCGTTCGCAGCATTGAGCGCATAGCGCGCGTTCGTCACCGGCACGACGAGCTGGGGGCCGGCGACCTGGGCGATTTCGGGATCGACGTTGGCGGTTTCGATCCGGAACTCGGGGCCTTCGGGCAGCAGGTAGCCGATACTCTCCAGAAAGGCGCGGTAGGCGGCGGGGTCGTGAAGCCCGTCGCGGTGGCTCAGGTGCCAGGCGTCGATCTGCGACTGCAGCGCCCCGCGCCGGGCAAGAAGCGCCCGGTTTTCCGGCGCCATATCCGTCAGGATCGCGGCAAAGCCGGTCCAGAAGTCATCCGGATCCACGCCCGTTCCCGGCAGCGCGCGGGCTTCGAGGAAGTCCGCCAGTTCCGCCGCGACCTTCAGTCCCTTGCGATCGACCTGCATGATGTGCCTCCGTCCGGTCCGGGGCTCAGCCTAAGCGCCCGCCGCGCCTGCTGGCAACGGCCGGACGGCCACGGCAGGGCCTGGAAAGCCTGCAGGTCTTTCGCCGCAAAAAAGTAAGGCTGTCACCTAAGTTTTACTTGCCTCGGGGCGCCGCCGCTGATAGTTAGGCCATGACATAACAATCCCGAGGCCATGGACCTTTCCCCCGGCCAGCTCGACAGGCTCTTCCAGGCGCTCGGCGATCCGACCCGCCGGGCGATCCTGACCCGGCTCGCCCGCGGCCCGGCGAGCCTGACCGAACTCGCAAGCCCCTTCGACATGGCGCTGCCATCGGTCATGGGCCACCTGCGCCGGCTGGAAGAGGCGGGGCTGACCCGGTCGGCCAAGACGGGCCGCGTCCGCACCGTGACGCTGGTCCCCGGCGCGCTCGCGCCGGTCAGCGGCTGGCTCGACCAGCAGCGCGCGCTTTGGGAAGACCGGCTCGACCGCTTCGATGATTACGTGACCCGACTGCACAAGGAAACCGCGCATGGACCTCGACCCCAGGACTGACCTTCACTTCACCCGCACCCTTGCCGTGCCCCGCCAACTGATCTGGGAATGCTGGACTGAAGCCAGGCACATCCCGCATTTCTTCGTCCCCCGCCCCCACCGCGTGACCGCCTGCGACATCGACCTGAGGGTCGGCGGCCGCTTCAACACCACCTTCGACGTGGAGGGCCAGGTGATGGAGAACAAGGGCGTCTGGCTCGACCTGGTGCCGGGCGAAAAGTTCGTCTTCACCGACACCTACAGCGAGGGCTGGAAGCCCGCGCCGGACCCGTTCCTGACGGCGATCCTGCTTCTGTCGGACGCGCCTGAGGGCGGCACGACCTATACTGCCATCGCCCGCCACCGTTCGGCCGAACAGGCCGAGACGCACAAGGCGATGGGCTTTTTCGACGGCTGGGGCACGGTCGCCCAGCAGCTCGAGGATTACGCCAAGACACTTATGCGCTGAGGGGGGCAAGATGACCGCCGATCGCACCATGACCATCGAGCGGCAGATCGCGGCACCCGTCGCCGCGATCTGGGCCGCCTGGACCAATCCCGAGACGCTGCCCCTGTGGTGGGGCCCGGACGGCTTCACCTGCCGCACCTACCGGATCGACCTTCGGACGGGCGGCGAGTGGGTCTTCGACATGATCGGGCCGGACGGCACGGTCTATCCCAACCACCACCGTTACGGGCAGATGACGCCGATGAGGGGCATCGACTATGCGCTTCTGTGGGGCGAGAACGGGCCCAAGCATGCCGACGCGACGGTCCGCTTCGTCGAAGAGGGCAAGGCAACGCGGGTCATCCTGTCGATGACCTTCGCCACGGCCGAGGAATATCAGACGGCGGTCGGTTTCGGGGCCCCTGCGCTCGGGCTCCAGACGCTGGGCAAGCTCGCGGCGCAGGTCGGCGCGGGCTGACCTGCCGGGCAGCCGCCGCCGGTTGGGCCAGCGGCGTGTGGCTGGGGCAGGCCGGTGAGGGCCGGCCCTAGCCTCCGCTGCAGGCCCCACCAAGGTTTGCCAGCGCGGCGCCGCCGTCGGCCTGGCTCATGTAGCGCCTCCAGCCCATGCGATAGGCGTTGCCGTCCTTCGCCTTGTTGATGAACTCCGCGACAATCGTGCCATCGGTCGGTGCGAAGAGCAGCCGGCCCGAGTTCTCTTCCCCGATCATCGCGACGCCATCCGGCGACTGATCGAACAGCCCTTCGCAAAGTGTCAGCACCTCGGCCCCCTCGAATGCCTTCTGCCAGGGGCTGCTGCTGGTGCCGTTGCTGAAATCGTGGACCGTGATCTGGTTCACGCCATGGACGCGCGCGCCCTTGCCCTCGTCATAGGCGTTGTTGTTGAAGACGCCGATGCGGTGGTCGTCGAGGACCGCCGCACCGAAGGCGACAAGTCCGGCAGGCCCAGGTGCGGCGAGGAGCACGATGACCCAGAGCTCGACCTTGGTGACCATGATGTTGCGCACCCATATCCCCGTTTTTTCATAGAATTCACCAACGGGGCCCCAGCATTCCCACAGCCCGTCTCAAAGCCGCATTCTGCCCCGATCCCTTGTGGCCGGCTGGCGCGGGCTGATGGCTCCGGTTGCAGCCTGCTGCCGGACGACCTAGGTTCCGGTCCGACCCAACCGGAGCCTTCCCATGTCCGCCGCACCCTCCGCCGCAACGACCTCCGCCGATCCGCGCACGATCTACCTGAAGGACTACCGCCCCTTCCCCTACCGGCTGACGGCGGTGGATCTGACCTTCCGGCTTGCGCCCAAGGACACACGCGTCACCTCGCGCCTGTCTTTCGCGCCGAACCCGGAAGCCGGGGGCAAGGGCGACCTTTTCCTGAACGGCGAAGGGCTGCGGCTGATACGTGCGGCGATCGACGGACGCGCGCTCGACCCTGCCGACTACAGGCTGACGGACGAGGGGCTGACCGTCTCCGCCGCCCGCCTGCCCGACGGCCCCTTCACCTGGGAGGCCGAAGTGTCGGTCGACCCGGTCGACAATACCTCGCTCGAAGGGCTCTACATGTCGGGGGGGATCTACTGCACCCAGTGCGAGGCCGAGGGCTTTCGCCACATCACCTTCTACCCCGACCGCCCGGACGTGATGGCGCCCTTCCGCGTCCGGATCGAAAGCGACATGCCGGTCCTTCTGTCGAACGGCAATCCCGTCTCGGCCGCGCCGGGCTGGGCCGAATGGAACGACCCCTGGCCGAAGCCCGCCTACCTGTTCGCGCTGGTCGCTGGAAACCTCGAAGCCCTGCGCGACAGCTTCACCACCCGGTCGGGCCGCAAGGTCGATCTGGCGATCTGGGTCCGGCCGGGCGACCTGGACCGCACGGCCTGGGCGATGGAAAGCCTCAAGCGGTCGATGGACTGGGACGAGCGGGTCTATGGGCGCGAATATGACCTCGATGTCTTCAACATCGTCGCCGTCGACGACTTCAACATGGGCGCGATGGAGAACAAGGGGCTGAACATCTTCAACTCCAAGCTCGTCCTCGCCAGTCCCGACACCGCGACCGACCTCGACTTCGAGCGGATCGAGGCGGTGATCGCGCATGAGTATTTCCACAACTGGACCGGCAACCGCATCACCTGCCGCGACTGGTTCCAGCTGTGCCTGAAGGAAGGGCTGACGGTCTTCCGCGACCAGCAGTTCACCTCTGACATGCGCTCGGCGCCGGTAAAGCGGATCGACGATGTGCTAACCTTGCGCGGCCGCCAGTTCCGCGAGGATATGGGGCCGCTCGCGCACCCGCCCCGGCCCGATCATTTCGTCGAGATCAACAACTTCTACACCGCAACCGTCTATGAAAAGGGCGCCGAGGTCATCGGCATGCTGAAGCGGCTGGTGGGTGATGCGGACTATGCCCGCGCGCTCGACCTTTATTTTGAACGCCACGACGGCCATGCCGCGACCATCGAGGACTGGCTCGGGGTCTTCGAGGACACGACGGGGCGCAATCTGAGCCAGTTCAAGCGCTGGTATACCGACGCGGGCACCCCCCGCCTGTCGGTGACCGAAGCCTGGTCGCCCGGCCCCGCCTCGCCCCCCGGGTCGGGCATCTTCACCCTGACCTTCCGGCAGGAAACGCCCGCTACGCCCGGCCAGCCCGAAAAGCCGCCGCGCGTCATCCCGATTGCGGTCGGGCTCTTGAACCCGAACGGGGACGAGGTGCGGCCGACCGAAGTCCTGGAGATGACCGATGTCACGCAAAGCTTCCGGTTCGAGGGGCTGGCGGCGCGGCCCGTCGCCTCGATCCTGCGCAACTTTTCGGCGCCCGTGGTCCTGACGCGCGACACGGACGGCGAGCGCGACGCCTTCCTTTTCGCCCATGACACCGACCCGGTGAACCGGTGGGAAGCGGGACGCTCGCTGATGCGGCAGGCGCTTGCCCGGATGGTGACCGAAGGCGACGCGCCTTCGCCCCGGCTTCTGGCTTCGGTCGGGCGGATCGCGGCGGATGGGGCACTCGACCCGGCCTTCCGGGCACTGGCGCTGCGGCTGCCGTCGGCGGACGACCTGGCGCAGAGCCTGGCGGAGGCGGGCCATGTCCCGGACCCCGACGCGATCGACGCTGCGACCCGGACGCTTGCCGAGGCGATCGCGGGGGCGGCCGAGCCGACCCTTGCGGGGCTTTATGACGAGCTGGCCGACCGGGGCGCCTTCTCGCCGTCCGCCGAGGCGGCGGGGCGGCGGGCGCTGAGGCTTGCGGCGCTCGGCTACCTCAACCGGCTGGACGGGGGCGCGCGGGCGGCTGCACTCTATGAAAGTGCCGCGACCATGACCGAACGGCAGGCGGCCCTTGCCGCGCTGATCGACCAGGGCCGGGCAAAGGACGCGCTTGCGGATTTCCACGCGCGCTTCAAGGGGAACCGGCTCGTCATCGACAAGTGGTTTGCGCTGCAACCCGCCGCCGCGCGGGGCACCGACGCGGCAAGGGTCACGCGTGAACTGGCGGCGCACCCGGACTTCGACTGGAAGAATCCCAACCGCTTCCGGGCGCTGCTGGGGGGCCTCGCGTCCAACCATGCGGGCTTCCACAGCGCGAGTGGCGAGGGCTACGAGGTCTATGCCGACTGGCTGATCCGGCTTGACCCGATCAACCCCCAGACGACCGCCCGCATGTCGACGGCGTTCGAGACCTGGGCGCGCTATGACGCGGGCCGGCAGGCAAAGGCGCGGGCGGCGATGAAGCGGATCCTGGCGACGCCGGGGCTCAGCCGCGATTCGACGGAAATGCTCGGCCGGCTTCTGGGGCCGAACTAGGGCGAGCGCATCCATCGTCGGCCCTGGCGGACCAATCGCCGGTGAGGCGCGGGATCGTTTCTGCCTGCGATCCAAGTGGCGACTGCGCGCGGCCCCGCAAGGGCCGGGCAATCCCTGCCGTGCTATCCCGGATGCCGGGGCTGCGAAGGCAATGGGGATGTATTCCGAACCGTTCGACTATCATGAACAGGCGCGCAATCCGCGCATGTATCTGCTGACTGGGCTGACAGGCGCGGTGCTTTATGCTGGCTTGGCGCAGGGCTGGGGGCTGGCCGCGATCCTGCTCGCCGGGCCGGTCCTGGCCTGGATCCTCGTGCAACTGGTGATGAACCCCGGCGCGGGCTTCCGGCTCTGGGAGCAGGGCATCAGCTTTTACGATGCCGACCGCGAGCGGATGATCGACTGGCATGACCTGTCGGCCGTCACCCTGTCGGCCGACGGCGCGGGCGGCGCCATCTGCATCCTGCACCTTGCCGACGGCCGCGAAGAGCGCCTGCCCGCGACCGCCGCCTTCACGACCGACCGGCTGGCGCAGGAGTTCCGGCTGCGCGGCGTTCCGGTCTGGCGCGCGACGCCCGAACCCCGGGGCACGCTGGCCACCGCCTGACGGGCGTATCGGAGCGGCCTGGCACGGGCGGGATCTGGAAACCTGTAGGTTTCCCCCGACCGCGTGGGAACGGCTCCGCTGGACCCTAAGTGTCATAGGACTACGCAGGCCAGCGCCTGCCCCGGTGGGTGCGGAAGCGCCCGCCATGGGCGGGGCGGGCGCTGGCCGATGGCTTTGGGCCATCGGCGGGGACAAGGGACCAAGCCTTCGCATGGCAGAGGCA
>CAMFGW010000039.1 GCA_945952025.1 uncultured Paracoccaceae bacterium | reverse complement strand
GGAGGCGAGCGGGTTCTTGATCTCATGGGCCACGTCGGCGGCGAAGCGCTCGATGGCGCCCATCCGCTCGGACTGGGCGTCGGTCATGGCCTCGAGCGCCCGGGTGAGGTCGCCGAGCTCGTCGTCGCGCTTGGCGAGGTCGGGCAGAGAGATGGACCGGGCCCGCGACAGACGCACGCGGTCGGCGGCGCGGGCCAGGCGGCGCACCGGAAGCGCGATCAGGGTGTTGAGCAGCAGGGACGAAACGAAGGTCACGGCGATCGACAGCAGGATGAACGGGAAAAGGGCCGCCCGCTGGCGCGCGATGGTCTCGTCGACGTCGTTGGCTTCCAGCGTCAGGACGCCGAGGACGGCCTGGACGTGCTGGATCGGCCGAGATCGATCCCGTCCTGCTGGCCGGGCGCCCTGGCCGGCGGCAGCACCTTCCATTCGACCCGGTCGGCCACCCAGTAGCTGTCGGCGATCAGCTTGCCGGTATTGTCGAACAGCCGCGCGCGCTGGGTGCGCGGGTTGGACAAGAGCTGCAGCAGCTGGCTGGCATAGCCCGGGTCCATGGTCGGCGTCGGCTCGCCCACCGTGGCGGCCTGGTCGATGATGGTGGCGATCAGCTCGCCCTGGGTGGTCAGGCTGTCGATGCGGGCGATCACCAGGCCGCGGCGCAATTCGTTCAGCACCAGGGCCCCGACGATGATGATCGCCAGGCCCAGGAGGTTGAGCACGATGATGAGCCGCCCCAGGCGCGAGCCTGGCAGCCAGCTCAGCCATCCCGGCTCGCCGCGGTCAGGATTCGCGGTATCGGTATCCGACGCCATAGAGGGTTTCGATCGCGTCGAATTCGGGGTCCACCTCGCGGAACTTCTTCCGCATGCGCTTGATGTGGCTGTCGATGGTGCGGTCGTCGACATAGACCTGATCGTCGTAGGCGGCGTCCATCAGGTTGTCGCGGCTCTTCACGAAGCCGGGCCGCTGGGCCAGCGCCTGCAGCAGCAGGAACTCGGTCACGGTCAGGGCCACGTCCATGCCCTTCCAGCTGACCGAATGGCGCAGGGGGTCCATGACCAGCTGGCCGCGCGTCATGACCTTGGTTTCCTCGGTCGTCGCGACCTCGCCGGTGGCGATGGCTTCCTGGCGGCGGAGAAGCGCGCGGATGCGCTCGACCAGAAGCCGCTGGCTGAAGGGCTTCTTCACATAGTCGTCGGCGCCCATGCGCAGGCCCAGCACCTCGTCGATCTCGTCGTCCTTCGAGGTCAGGAAGATGACGGGCATCGAGGTCTTCTGCCGGATGCGCTGCAGAAGGTCCATGCCGTCCATGCGCGGCATCTTGATGTCCAGGACCGCCATGTCCGGCATCCGCTTGTTGAATGCATCAAATGCCGACTGGCCGTCGTTATAGGTTTCGACCTCGAAGCCTTCGGCCTCGAGCGTCATGGCGACCGACGTCAGGATGTTGCGGTCGTCATCCACCAGGGCAATACGCGACATGTTTCTGCTCACTGTTGTTTTCGGGCGAGTTTCAGGGTTTTGCCGGCCCAAATCAATCGCCAACTGCGAATCAGGCACGCGCGCCGCCGCCGCAGGTGCATAAATTTCCCAACCTTGGCCAATTTGCCGCAGTTTATGACGGTTTGTTTCCGGCCGTGAGCCGAGTTGCGCGGCAATCACACGAAAGTGGGAGTGATGGCGCTAACGGCCTGAAAGCCTTCTGGTTCAATGTGATAGGCTTTTGTATAGCCAGTCCAAGACCCCGGCAGAGGTGTCTAACCCGATGGGCATCCGCCCGTGCGGGACTGGGGACAGGAACGGCAACATCCGCCGCGACGAGCGGCAGCAGGAGAAGCGTATGACGGTCGGACGAGTCAATCCCGCACACCGGTTGGAAGATCAGGGGATCACCGGGCTGGGCGAGGTCTTCTACAACCTGCGCGAACCGGCCCTGATCGAACAGGCGCTGAAGCGCCACGAGGGCACGCTCGGCCAGGGCGGCGCCTTCCTTGTGACCACGGGCAAGCACACCGGCCGCAGCCCGAAGGACAAGTTCGTCGTCCGCACGCCCTCGGTCGAGGATACGATCTGGTGGGACAACAACAAGCCGATGGCGCCTGACGCCTTCGACCGGCTTTACGCCGACATGGTGGCCCACATGCAGGGCCGCGACTATTTCGTGCAGGACCTCTTTGCCGGCGCGGACCCCGAACACCGCCTTGACGTGCGGGTCGTGTCCGAGCTGGCCTGGCACGGGCTCTTCATCCGCCACCTCCTGCGCCGCCCGACGGCGGCAGAGCTTGACGAGTTCGTGCCCGAGTTCACCATCATCAACTGCCCGACCTTCAAGGCGGACCCGGCCCGGCACGGCTGCCGGTCGGAAACGGTCATCGCGCTCAACTTCGACAAGAAGCTGATCCTGATCGGCAACACGCAATATGCGGGCGAAAACAAGAAGGGCGTCTTCACCCTTCTGAACTACATCCTGCCGGGCAAGGGCGTGATGGCGATGCATTGCAGCGCCAACCACGCGATCGAGGACGAGGCCGATACCGCGATCTTCTTCGGCCTGTCCGGCACCGGCAAGACCACGCTGTCGGCCGATCCGTCGCGCACGCTCATCGGCGACGATGAGCATGGCTGGTCGGACAAGGGCACCTTCAACTTCGAGGGCGGCTGCTACGCCAAGACTATCCACCTGTCGGCCGAGGCCGAGCCCGAGATCTACGGCACGACCACGCGCTTCGGCACGGTGATCGAGAACATGGTCTACGACCCCGAGACGCTGGCGCTCGACTTCACCGACAATTCGCTGACCGACAACATGCGCGCGGCCTATCCGCTCGACTATATCTCGAACGCGAGCGCCACGTCGCTCGGGGGCCAGCCGAAGAACGTCATCATGCTGACCTGCGACGCTTACGGGGTCCTGCCGCCTATCGCGCGGTTGACGCCGGCGCAGGCGATGTATCACTTCCTGTCGGGCTTCACTTCGAAGACGCCGGGGACCGAGGTGGGCGTGACCGAGCCGATCCCGACCTTCTCGACCTGCTTCGGCGCGCCCTTCATGCCGCGCCGGCCAGAGGTCTACGGCAAGCTTCTGCAGGACAAGATCCGCGAGACGGGTGCGGTCTGCTGGCTGGTCAACACCGGCTGGACCGGCGGCGCCTACGGCACCGGCAAGCGCATGCCGATCAAGGCCACGCGGGCGCTTCTGACGGCGGCGCTGGACGGTTCGCTCGGCAAGGTGGCGTTCCGCAAGGACCCGAACTTCGGGTTCGATGTTCCGGTCGCGGTGCCGGGCGTCGACAGCGCGCTTCTGGACCCGCGGCAGACCTGGGCCGACAAGGCGGCCTATGATGCGCAGGCCAAGAAGCTGGTCGAGATGTTTGCCGACAATTTCGCGCAATATGTCCCCTACATCGACGCCGACGTGAAGGCGGCCGCGATCGGCTGACGGGGCGTTCTGGGCAAGGGGTCGTCTGGGGGGCGTCCGGTAAGGGTCTGGGCAACAGTCTGGCGGCAGGGGCCATATTCCTGCCGCGATGGGCTGCTAGGACCTTCCGGTCGCCCGGAGGTTCCATGCGCCTTGTCCTGATGTCTGTCGCGTTCCTGGGCGCCGCGCTTTGCGCGGGTCAACCGTCATGGGCGCAGCAGTTCGGGCTCGACAGCGGGTTGAAGGCGCTTGAGACCGCCGACGCCACAAGGGGCTGGGAAGCGGTCGGGCGGATCGACATCGGCGATCATGCCTTCTGCACCGGCACGCTGATCGCGCCCGACATCGTCCTGACGGCGGCCCATTGCCTTTACGACAAGGAAAGCCTCCAGAAGTCGCCGGCCGAGGCCTATACGTTCCGTGCGGGCCTGAGGAATGGCCGGGCCATCGCGACGCGCGGCGTGGTGCGGGTCGTGGCGCATCCGAAATATGTCTATCGCGGCCCCGACAATATCGACGCGACGCCCTATGACCTGGCGTTCCTGCAACTCGACATGCCGATCCCGCTTGCCACCATCCGCCCCTTCGCGACGGGCGGCGACCCGACCGAGGGCGATCGGGTCGAGGTCGTGTCCTACGCCGTCGACCGGTCAGAGGCTCCAAGCCTGCAGCAGGCCTGCCACACGCTGCCCTCGGCCATGGGGATCGACGTGTTTTCCTGTTCCGTCGATTTCGGCTCGTCCGGCGCGCCGATCCTGAAAACCATCGGCACCACGCCCGAAATCGTGTCGGTCGTGTCGGCCAAGGCGGTCCTTGACGGGCGGTCGGTGTCCTTGGGCGCGCAGATGGCGGGCCCCCTGGTCGAGCTCAGGGCCGAATATGCGCGGCAGGTCGCGGGCGGGGGGGCGGTCGCGACGACGGCCACGCTGCCGCCGGCCGCCGTCGCGCCGGTGATGGTCCAGGCTGCGACCCCCGGCAAGTTGCCGCAGATCGGCACCGCGAACAGCGGCGGCGCGAAGTTCGTCAAACCCTGACGCACAGGTGCTGCGGGCCCTTGATTGGCGCCCGTTCCAACCCATCTAGGGGGCATCTGGGCGCCATGACGGGCCCGGCCCACCGGCTCTGCCCACCGGCCCTGCCGATCGGGCGGGCCCCATCGCTCATTGAGGATGACATGCGCACTTTTGACTTTTCGCCCCTTTACCGGGCGACCGTTGGCTTCGACCGTGTTGCCGACCTGATGGACCGGGTTCTGGCCGCGGACGTGAGCCAGCCGACCTATCCCCCCTACAACATCGAAAAGACTGCCGATGACACCTACCGCATCACTGTCGCCGTCGCGGGCTTTGCCGTCGACGAGCTGACGGTCGAGGTGAAGGACGGCGCGCTTCTGGTGTCCGCCCGGAAGGCCACGGACGATACCCCGCGCACCTACCTTCACCGTGGCATCGCCACCCGCGCGTTCGAGCGTCGCTTCGCCCTTGCCGACCATGTGCGCGTGACGGGTGCGGCCCAGGCCGACGGAATGCTGCACATCGACCTGAAGCGCGAGATGCCCGAGGCGCTGAAGCCCCGCCGCATCGACATCCTGCAAGCCGAGCCTGCCCGGGTCGAGACTACTGCGGTCGAGGTGGAGGCCCCGGAACTGGAACAGGCCGACGCCTGACCCCGTCCGACCGAATTGGAAATGGCGCGCCCCGGCCGGGCGCGCCATTTTCTTTAGTGCGGCAGCGCAGCGGCCAGGCGCATCAGCCGCACCGCTTCGGCCCGGTAGCCGTCCGCATCCGGCCCGCGCGCCCCGTCGGCGAGCGTGATGGCCTCTGTCCAGCCCCAGTCGCCCAGGTATTTGCCGCCGGTCAGAAGCTGGCCCATGCCGGCGATGGCGGCCGCAAAGCGGGCGTCGTCGTCGGGGTTGAGCGTCGGCGTGGGCGGGATCACCTCTTCAATGCGTTCGGAGGTTTTGGCCCCCGGGGCCTTGTAGCGCAGCTTGAGGAAGGCCAGTTCCCCCAAGCTTCGGCGGGTCTGGTGCACCACATAGCGCGAGGGGTCGCTCAGCCGGGCCGGGCTGCCCAGCGGCGTCACCTCGTAAAGCGCGGTGACCTGCACGCCTGCGCCGATCTCGCCCGCGTCGACCTTGTCGTTGTTGAAGTCCTCGCGCTGAAGGGCGCGGGTCTCGTAGCCGATCAGCCGGTATTCGGCGACGGTCGCGGGGTTGAACTCGACCTGCACCTTCACGTCGTCGGCAATCGGGAACAGGGCACCCGTCAGCTGGTCGGACAGGACCTTCTGCGCCTCGGCCGCCGTGTCGATATAGGCGGCGGTGCCATTCCCGGTCTGGGCCAGCGCCTGCATGGTCGCATCGTCCAGGTTGCCGCGCCCGAAGCCCAGGACGGACAGGTAGGTGCCGCTGTCCCGCTCTTTCGCGATGAAGGCTTCCAGCGCCTGCGGATCGTCTATCCCGACGTTGAAATCCCCGTCCGTCGCCAGGATCACGCGGGCGACATGGCCGGGCTGCTTCATCTGGCCCGCCACGCGGTAGGCTTCGGTCAGGCCCGCCGCGCCGGCCGTCGAGCCGCCGGCCTGCAACGCCGCAAGCCCCGCGTCGATCCTGGCGCGGTCAGAGGCGGCGGTCGGTTCCAGCACCAGCCCGGCAGAGCCCGCATAGGCGACGATCGCCACCCGGTCCTCGGGCCGCAGATGGTCGAGCATCAGGCGGAAGGACTGGACAAGGAGCGGCAGTTTCGCCGGTTCGTCCATCGAGCCCGAGGTGTCGATCAGGAACACCAGATCGAGCGGCGGGCGGTCCGTCGTCGCGGGCATGCGGCCCTGAAGGCCGATGCGCAGAAGCTCGGTATCCTTGTTCCAGGGCGTCTGGAAAAGCGTGACCGAGGTCGAGAAGGGGGCGCCGTCGGCGGCGGGAGCGGGGTAGGAATAGGGGAAATAGTTCACCATCTCTTCCACCCGCACCGCCTCGGGCGGGGGAAGGACGCCTGCGGCGAGCGACGAACGGACAATCGACCAGGAGGCGGTGTCGACATCGACCGAGAAGGTCGATACCGGCTCTTCCGCCGTGACCTTGACCGGGTTCGCGGGGCCGTTCGCGAAGGATTCGTCGGTCGGCGCCGGGGGGGCGATCCGGTCAGCATAGCCGAAGGCTGCGCTCCCCTCTATGGTCACTGGCGCGGGTGCGGCCATTTTTGCGCTTGGTGCGGGCATGACCATCGGCTCGACCATCGGCTCGCTTAACGCTTCAGCTTCTGAAGGGGCTGCCGCACCGCTCGCGTCGGCAGCTGGGGCCGCAGGCATGGAGGCGGCGGGCATGGGGGCGGCGGCCCGGGGCAGGGCGGCGGGCGGCGCGGCTTCGGTCACGGGGGCCGCGGGGTCCGCAGGGGCTACGGTCCGCGTGGCAGCTTCGGGCGGGTTTTCGGGCTTCGGCGCCACGGTTGCCGACGGCGCCACGGTTGGCGCCACCGTCGGCGTCACGGTTGGCGCCACGGGGGCCTTCAGTGGCGCGTGGGGGCCGCCTGTCAGGGACGGCATCAGGATCATCAGCCCCGCGCCCAATGCGGCGGCAGAGGCGGTCGCGGCTAGGATCGGGCCTTTGGTCAAACGGTTCAGCATGGCACGCACTCCGGTCAGGAACCCCGCCCCATCCGGGCGGTCACTGGTCGGACGCGGCTCGGGCGCGGTTTCTTGGGCGGCCTCGGTGTGGGCGTCGAAATTTTCCATGGCGCGCGCCAGCGTCCGGGCGCGGGCGTCGGGGTCGGGGGCAGGGGGCGCGGCCTTCAGCCGGTCGCGCAGCCGGTCGTTCAGCCGGTCCAGATCGTCGCTCATAGCATCCCCTCGGCGCGGGCCAGGCCGCGCAGATGTTTCTTCACCTCGCTCATGCGCCAGGCGATGGTGCCTTCAGACAGGCCCAGCACCTCGGCCGCGTCGGACTGGCTGAGGCCCTCGCCAAGCGTCAGGGCCACCGTTTCCCGCAACTCGCGCGGCAGCGCGCGCATGGCGGTCGCGAGCCAGTCCTCGACCGCGGTCTCGGCCGCGATCGCGGCCTGGCGGTCCACCTCCCAGTCGCCCCAGCCGTCGGCGGCGCGGGCCCGTGTGGCGGCCCGCCGCCGACGGTCATGGGCGGCATTGACCGCGACCCGGTAGAGCCAGGTCGTGAAGCGAGCCGTGCCCCGGTAGCTTGCCAGCTTCACCGGCAGGGCAAGGCAGATGTCCTGGGTCAGGTCCTCGGCCTCGGCCCGCGCGCCGGTCAGGCGGAAGGCAAAGGCGAAGAGCCGGTCGTAATGCCGGTCCAGAAGCGTCGCAAAGGCCGCGCGGTCGCCCGCCGCGGCGGCCTTGGCCAGCGCCTCGTCGTCCGTTGGTGTCATCGGCTCGGTCCGTCGGTCCATGCGCATCCATAGTTCGGACGCGCGCCGGACCGCAATCCTTGGAGCCCCGGGGCAAAAATGTTGCGTGGCGGGGCATCGGGGTGGCTTGCGGGTGCGCGGCGGCCCGGCCAAGGTCGGGGAAAGCCAGAGGGTAAGGGTGAACATGGGTCGGGTTGTCGGTGCGCTGGTCCTTCTTGTGGCGCTTGCCTTCGGCGTGGGTGCCGTGCAGGCGGACGACCTGGCGCGCGCGCCGCGTCCCGACTGGGCCGAGATGCGGGCCATCCCCGAGGTTACGCCCGACCGGAAGGCCGGGGCCTATGACGGGTTCCTGAACCTGGTGGACGACTGGCAGGCGCGCTTCGACGACGAGGGGCGCACGGTCTTCCTGCGCCGGGTGGTGACGGCGACGACGCGCAGCGGGCTCGAACGCGCGGCCATCGTGCAGGAGGACTACGACCCCGAGCTTGACGACCTGGCGCTGACCCACCTGGTCATCCACCGGGGCGGCCAGCTGATCGACGTGGCGGGCCGGGTGAAGCCGATCATCCTCAGGCGCGAACTGTCGCTCGAGGACGGGATCATCGACGGCACGCTGACGCTTCACATCCAGGTGCCGGGCGTGAAGGTCGGCGATGTGGTCGACGCGGGTTTTCTGGTGCGCCACCGGCCACCGGTTCCGGGGATGGTGCGCTATTACAGCACCGTCCTCGATTCCGGCGATACGGCGGGCGTCTGGCGGACCGACATCCTGTGGCCGAAGGCCTGGCCCCTGCGGCAGGGCCCGCTGCCGCCCCGGATCAAGGTCGAAGAGCGGGACGAGGGCGACCATGTCCGGCGCATCTACACCGAAACCGGCGACCCCGCGCCCTATGCCGAGGATGGCCAGCCGGTCGAAGAGGACCAGTCGGCCTTCCTGGACCTGTCGGGCTGGCAGGACTGGGGGCCGCTCGTCACCGCCATGTCGCCCTATTACCAGTCCGACTATCCCCTGACACCCGAGTGGGAGGAAAAGCTCGCCGCGATCAAGGCGGCCGGTCCGGACGATGCCCACCGCGCCATCGCCGCCCTGCGGCTGGTGCAGGACGAGATCCGCTATGTCGGCATCGAGGTCGGGCGCGGCGGCTATTACGCCCGCCTGCCGGCCGAGGTGGCGGACGCGGGCTTCGGCGACTGCAAGGACAAGGCGTTGCTTCTGCGCACGCTCCTGACCCGGATGGGGATCACCTCGGTCACGGCGCTGACCGACCTTGACCGCGGGCGCGCGCTTGACCGACGGCTGCCGTCGGCGGCGGCCTTCGACCATATGATCGTCAAGGTGGTGCTGGACGGCCAGACCTACTGGATGGACCCGACCGGCTATCACGAGGGGGGGCGGCTCGACCTGGCGGTCACGCCCGACACGGGCTTTGGCCTGCCGCTCGACGGTCATGCGACGGCCCTTGAGCGGCTGGTGCCGACGCCCGAGATGGCCTTCCAGCGCACCTCGTGCGAGGTCTATACCTTCACACCCCTGGGCATGTTCCTGACGGTGACGACCGACCGGCGGGGCGCGGCCGCCAATGCCGAACGCGCGCGCTGGGCCGAAAGCCCGGAAGAGGACATCACCGGGACTTACCTCGAATATTACCAGGGCAACTATCCGGGGATCATGCGGTCAGCCCCGGTGAAGAAGACCGACGACATGGAGGAAAACCGCCTGACCATCGTCGAATATTACTATCTGCCGGCCACGGACCTGAAGGGGACCGACCTCTGGACCGCGTTCCCGCTGGTCGCGCCGGACCTCGACGAGCCGTTTGACTGGTCGCCGGACGGCCCGCGGCAGGGGCCGCTTGATGCCTCGCCGATCCGCAAGCTTGAACACTATGTCACGGTGATCGGCGCGCCGTCGCCCCTGGCGCTGCCCGACCCGGTCGAGCTGACGGCGCCCGGCTTTTCCTACCGCTTCGGCGCGAGCCGCGACGCGCTGGGCGCCACGCACCTGTCCTGGGAATTGCAGGTCACGAAGGACCGCATCGCCGCTGCCGATGGCGAAGCCGTACTCGAGGCCGGCGCAAAGGTCACGGAGTCGGTGAACTACGACTGGGACCTGTCGCAAAGGGACGAGGCGCCGCTCGTCAATGCGGATGACGGAGGTGACGGAGGCGGCGACGGGGGTGGCGACGGGGGGTCGGCGGGCGAGCCGGCCGACCCCTGAGGCGTCACTTCACGCGGAAGTCGAAGTGCTTGCACACATATTCCTCGATCTTCCAGGTGCCCTTGAAGTCATGCTCGACCACGAAGGCGTCACCGGCCTTGACCGTGACCGGCGTGCCGCCGTCCGGGGTGATGGTGATCTTGCCGTCGATCAGCACGACATATTCATAGGCGGTATAGGTGGCGTGATAGGTGCCGGGGCTGCACTCCCAGATGCCCGACACCATCGCCCCGTCCTTCGAGGTGTGCAGCGCCCAGGTCTTCATCTTGGGGCTGCCCTCCTTCACGACCCAGCCGTCCAGGTCGGCGGTCGACGGCTCGATGCCGGTGGTCGGGGGCAGTCTGGTGATGGATTGCATGGTGGTCCTCCTGTTTCGGGGGGCACGATAGGCAGGTCGTCCGGCGATGTCACGCGGCCTTGCGCTGGCGGCGCCCTGGCCGGTCTGGCTGCGCTGTTTAACGGTTTATTAAGGAATAGCGCATTCTATGGAGCTGTTTGAACAACTTCAAAGGCCCCGAATTGAACCAGACCTGTGTGCTGTTGGTTGTCGTCGCCGCGCTAGCCGGATGTGTGCAGCCCCCAAAATCCCCGATGGAGCGCGAGGCGCGCATGGCCGCCGCCGCCGAACTGGCCGCGCAGCGCTGTGGCGGCTATGCCGGCGGCTATGAAAGCGTGAAGCGCATGAAGCAGGACGCCAACCGCAGCGTCGTCACGGCGAAGAACCTGGGGGCGACGCCGGAAGTGATGGAACGGGCGCGGCAGGACACGCAGAGCGCGTTCACGACCGCCGTCGTGTTCACCGATCAGCAGCATGCCTGCAACAGCCTTGTCAGCGAGCTTGCCTGGAACAGCAACTGACCGGACTGGTTGCCGTGTCAGTTGCCGCGAATCCAGGTGGAATAGTCGGCGCCTGCGGGGATCTCCTTCGCGCGGGCGCTGATGGCCGCGCGGGCGCGGCGCTCTTCCATGGTGCCGGTGCCGGCCAGGAAGCCGAGGTTGTTCAGGTAGTCGGGCACGCCCCCGGTCAGCAGCAGCCGCCAGTCGAAGGGCAGGGGGGCGATGTTGTCGTTCACCATCCGGTAGACGGACGAGGCGCAGTTGCCGGTCACAGTGTTGTACCAGCGCGGATGGGCGGCGAAGTCGTTGCCCAAGGCCAGGTAGTTGAGGAAGAGCTCGCGGCGTTTTTCGGGTGACAGCGCAATGGGGTAGAGGTTCACATCCTCGCCCCGGTCGGTCGTCCTGAGCTTGACGATATCCTCTTCGTCCGCCGCGATCAGCACCTGTTCGAACTGGCGCACGAAGCCGCCAAGGGTCGAATAGGCCTCGCCGTTTTCACGCCGGATCTCGACGGAAAAGACGATGTGGCGGCCGTCGGCGAAGCCGAAGCTCGCCAGCACATGGGCGATCTTCGGGCCGTTCCAGGTCGAGGTGAACAGGTCGAGCGAGGTCAGGTCGTTCAGGTTGACGGTCTGGGTCGTCCAGGCCTCGGCCGCGTGGTCCTTGTCGGTCCAGCGAAAGGCGCGCACGTTGTCGAGCGTTACCCTGTCACCGTCGACGGTGCCGGTGATGCCATGGGCCACGTCCGGCGCCCAGTCACGGTCGCGCCTTGGCTGAAGAAGCGCGTAAGGAACGCCGACGCAAAGCGCGGCCAGCGCCAGGGCTACCCATGCCTGGGCCCTGGACCGTGACCGGAGGATCAGGATCGCACTGGCGGCCAGCGCCAGAAGGCCCAGCGCCGCCCCGCGCCAGACGCCGCCCGTGTGAAACCAGGCGGCCACCATCGCCCAGATGGCGGCCGCCAGAACCAGAAGCCCAAAGGCCGCGTTCGCTGCCCAGTTCCGCCAGCGCGGGCTCACCCGTGGCCTCAGATCGACAGGCAGACGTACTTCATTTCCAGGTAGTCTTCGATGCCGTGGTGGCTGCCTTCACGGCCAAGGCCCGACTGCTTCACGCCGCCGAAGGGCGCGACCTCGGTCGAGATCAGGCCGGTGTTGACGCCGACCATGCCGTATTCCAGCGCCTCCTGCACGCGGGTGATGCGGCCCACGTCCTGGGCGTAGAAGTAGCTCGCCAGGCCGAAGATGGTGGCATTGGCCTTCTCGATCACCTCTTCCTCGGTCTCGAAGCGGAAGAGGGGCGCGAGGGGGCCGAAGGTTTCCTCGGTCGCGACCTTCATGTCGGGGGTGACGCCGGTGACGACGGTCGGCTCGAAGAAGGTGCCGCCGAGCGGGTGGCGGTGACCGCCGGTCACGACCTTGCCGCCGCCGGCCAGAACGTCGGCGATATGTTCCTCGACCTTTTCGACCGCGCTTTCGTTGATCAGCGGGCCAGTCGTGACGCCGTCCTTCAGCCCGTCGCCGATCTTCAGCTTGTCGACCGCCGCCGCGAGCTTCTTGGCAAAGGCATCATAGACGCCCGACTGCACGTAAAGGCGGTTCGCGCAGACGCAGGTCTGGCCGTTGTTGCGGAACTTCGAGATCATCGCGCCCTCGACCGCCTTGTCCAGGTCGGCGTCGTCGAAGACGATGAAGGGTGCGTTGCCACCCAGTTCCATCGAGCATTTCAGGACTTGTTCGGCGGCCTGGCGCAGGAGGATGCGCCCGACCTCGGTCGAGCCGGTGAAGGTCAGCTTGCGGATCGCGGGGTTCTCGCAGAACTCCTTGCCGATCTCGGACGAGCGCGACGAGGTGATGACCGAAAAGACCCCCTTGGGCACGCCGGCGCGTTCTGCCAGGACCGCGAGCGCCAGAGCCGAAAGCGGCGTTTCAGCCGCAGGCCGCGCGACGAAGCCGCAGCCGACGGCCAGCGCCGGGGCGACCTTGCGCGCGATCATCGCGTTCGGGAAGTTCCAGGGCGTGATCGAAGCCGCGACGCCGATCGGCTGCTTCAGGACCGTGATCCGCTTGTCGCGCTGGTGGCCGGGGATGGTCTCGCCATAGACGCGCTTGGCCTCTTCGCCCATCCATTCGATGAACGAGGCGCCATAGACCACCTCGCCCTTGGCTTCGGTGAGCGGCTTGCCCATTTCAGCGGTCAGGATCTTGCCCAGGTCATCGACGTTCTCGATGCAGAGGTCATACCATTTGCGCATGACGGCGGCGCGTTCCTTGCCGGTGCGCTGCGCCCATTCGCGGCGCGCGACGTCGGCGGAGGCGATGGCGCGGCGGGCATCCTCGCGCGTCAGGTCGGGGACGGTGCAGATCACGTCGCCTCGGGCGGGGTTGCGGACCTCGAACGTCTTGCCGTCGGCGGCATCGACCCATTCGCCGGCCACATAGGCCTTGGTGCACAGGAGCGACGGGTCTTTCAGAAGCGAACGCAGGTCAGTGACGGAATCGAGCATGGCAGGCTCCTTCTTGGCTTGTGAAAGGCCCCTTTTCGGGGCAGGCAGGATCAGGGCCGTCCGGCCCCGTGACGGGAGCCATCCTATGCGCTTTGATGACGCTTTTGCCAATTCAAAATATTTAGCGGACGGAAAATATTTTCCATCACGCTGGGCGGCGAAGGCAGAGGCCTTTCGTGAAAGCCAGGGGGATCGCGCGCGGTTGGGGCTGCGCTATGGCACCGCCGACCGCGAATGGTTCGACCTTTACCTGCCGAAGGGCACGCCCGAGGGGCTGGTGGTTTTCATTCATGGCGGCTTCTGGCTGGCGTTCGGGCCGCGCGACTTTTCGCACCTGGCTGCCGGTGCGGTGGAGCGGGGCTGGGCCTGCGCGATGCCGGCCTACACGCTGGCGCCCGAGGCGCGGATTTCCGAGATGACGCAGCAGATGTTTGCCGCGCTGCCGGTCATGGCGGCCGAGGTGGCGGGTCCGATCATCGCCACGGGCCACTCGGCCGGCGGGCAGCTTTCGGCGCGGATGGCCTCGTTCGACGGGCTGACGGACCGGGAGATGATCGCGCGGCTGGCCCGCGTGGTGCCGATTTCGCCCCTGAGCGATCTGCGCCCGCTGCGCGAGACGGCGATGCAGGCGGACCTTCAGATCTCGGACGCGGAGGCGATTGCGGAAAGCCCAGCGCTCGGCCCCAAGCGCCCCGGCGTGCAGGTGCATGTCTGGGTGGGCGGGGCGGAGCGGCCGCGGTTCCTGGATCAGGCGCGGCGGCTTGGGAATGCCTGGAGCTACCCGGTGACGGTCGATCCGGGGTTGCACCATTTCAACGTGATCGAGGGGCTGGAAACGCCGGACAGCCGGCTGATGCATGCGCTTTTGGGGTAGGGGCGGGTCGGCCAGAGTGGCAGGGGCCGTTGACCCTGCCATGCGAAGGCTTTGCCCTTTGTCCCGGCCGAAGGCCCCAAGGCCATCGGCCAGCGCCCGTCCCGCCCATGGCGGGCGCTATGCGCCCACCGGGGCAGGCGCCGGCCTTTGATGGTCTGTGACGCAGACGGTCCAGTGGCACCGTTCCCACGCGGTCGAGGGAAACGCGATGCGTTTCCTTTTCCCGCCCGGCCCGGCCCGACGGCCGCCCCCTCAGACCGCTTCCACGACCTCGGCCCGCTCGACCCCTTCCAGCCGACCGGGAAAATGGCAGGCGACGGCGTGGGCCTCGCCCTTCAGGACCGGCACCTCGCTCGCGCAGACCGCCTGCGCGCGCGGGCAGCGGGTGCGGAAGACGCAGCCCGACGGCGGCGACAGGGGCGAGGGCAGCTCGCCCTCGAGCGGGATCATCTTCTTGGCGCGCTCGGCCACCGGGTCGGGGATCGGCACGGCCGACAAAAGCGCCTGCGTGTAGGGATGCTGCGGATTGGCATAAAGCTCGCGGCTCGGCGCCACCTCCATCACCTTGCCGAGGTAAAGCACCATCACCCGGTCCGAGATATGTTTCACCACGCTCAGGTCATGGGCGATGAAGATCATCGCCAGCCCCAGGTCGCGCTGCAGGTCCATCAGAAGGTTGATGACCTGCGCCTGGATCGACACATCCAGCGCACTGACCGGCTCGTCGCAGATCAAGAGTTTCGGGCCTACGATCAGGGCGCGGGCGATGCCGATGCGCTGGCACTGGCCGCCGGAAAACTCGTGCGGATAGCGGTTGATCTGGTTCGCGAGCAGGCCGACCTTTTCCAGCATGTCCTTGACGCGCTTCTTCACCTCGTCACGGCCGAGGCCTGGGTGATGGGTCTTCAGCGGCTCGGCGATGATCTGGCCGATGGTCATGCGGGGATTGAGGCTCGCCAGCGGGTCCTGGAACACCATCTGGATGTCGGCCCGGTATTTCAGCATGGCGCGGGACGAGAGCGACAGAAGGTCGGTGCCGTCGGTCCAGACCGCATGGCCGGTGCCCGGCACCATCTGGATCAGCGCGCGGGCGAGCGTCGACTTGCCGCAGCCCGATTCGCCGACGATGCCCAGCGTCTCGCCGGGGTTCAGCGTGAAGTCGACGCCGCTTACCGCATGTAGAAGCCGCGGCGGGGTCCAGGGCATGTCGCCTTCGCGCCTGAGCGTGAAGGTCACGCGCAGGTCGTCGACGGACAGGAGCGGGCGGTCGGGTTTCGTCATGCCACATCCTCCACCGTGCGGTTGCAGGCGCGCCAGCGCCCCGGCGTCCATTCGGTCAGCGGGTCGAGCGTGACTGAACAACGCTCGATCTCATAGTCGCAGCGCGGCGCGAAGGGGCAGCCCTGCGGCGCGCGCAGCATGTTCGGGGGCGAGCCGGGAATGGTCGCCAGGGCCGCATCATCCCGGTCGACCCGCGGGATCGCGCGCAGAAGGCCCTTGCTGTAGGGGTGCGTCGGCTGGGCGAACAGCGGCTCGACCGGGCTTTGTTCCATCACCTGGCCGCCATACATCACCACGACCTCGCGGCAGAAACCGGCGACCACGCCCAGGTCGTGGGTGATGAGGATCGTCGCCATGCCGAAGTCGCGTTGCAGGTCCGACAGAAGGGCCATGATCTGCGCCTGCACCGTCACGTCGAGCGCGGTCGTCGGCTCGTCCGCGATCAGCAGGTCGGGGTGGCAGAGAAGCGACATGGCGATCATCACCCTTTGCCGCATGCCGCCGGAAAATTCGTGCGGATAAAGCCGCACCCGGCCGGCTGCGTCGGGGATCTTGACCGCGTCGAGCATCCGCACGCTTTCGCGCACCGCCTCGTCCTTGGTCATGCCCTTGTGGTGCACCAGCGCCTCGGCCATCTGGTCGGACACCCGCATATAGGGGTTGAGCGAGGTCATCGGGTCCTGGAAGATCATGGCGATGCGGTCGCCGCGTATCCTGTTCAGCTCGGCCAAGGGCGCGTTCACCAGCTCGGTCCCGTTGAAGCGGGCAGAGCCGGTCGCGCGGCCGTTCTTGGCCAGAAGCCCCATGATGGCGAAAGCGAGCTGGCTTTTGCCCGAGCCGCTTTCGCCGACGATGCCCAAGGTCTCGCCGCGGTCGAGCGTGAAGCTGATGCCGTTCACGGCGCTGACGGTGCCGTCGTTCGTTGCGAAGCTGACGCGCAGGTCGCGGACATCAAGAAGCGGTTCGGCCATGTCAGCGGTCCTTCGGATCGAGCGCGTCGCGCAACCCGTCGCCGATGAAGTAGAAGGCGAACATGGTGACGACGAAGAAGAACAGCGGCACCAGAAGCGCCCAGATCGTTCCGTATTGCATGGTCTTGGCCCCGTCCGAGATCAGCGCGCCAAGGCTCGTCATCGGCGCCTGGACGCCAAGACCGAGGAACGAGATGAAGCTTTCGGTCAGGATCATGTCGGGGACCAGAAGCGTGGCGTAGACCGCGACGATGCCCAGAAGGTTCGGCACCACATGGCGCAGGATGATCTTCCAGGCCGGAACGCCTGTGGCGCGGGCGGCCTCGATATATTCCTTGTTCTTCAGGCTCAGCGTCTGGCCGCGCACGATCCGCGCCATGTTGAGCCAGGACAAAAGCCCGATCCCGGCAAAGAGCATGGATATCGAGCGGCCGAACATCACCAGAAGCAGGATGATGACGAACATGAAGGGGATCGACAGCAGGATGTCGACGATCCGCATCATGATCCCGTCCGTCCTTCCCCCGGCATAGCCTGACACGGCGCCGTAGATGGTGCCGACGATGACCGCGATGACGGTGCCGACGATGCCGACCATCAGCGAGATGCGCGTGCCCTGCGCGGTCACGGCGAACATGTCGCGGCCGTCATTGTCGACGCCGAAATAATGCCCGTTCGACCAGGAGGGCGCACCTGTCTCGGCGGCATGGCCCATGATCGCAAAGTCCTTGAAGTCGTAGGTGTAGGCCGCGACATAATCGCCCAGGAAGGCGTAGGCGGTCACGAGGACCAGCATGATGACGCCCGCGACCGCGGCCTTGTTCTTCATGAAGCGCTTGCGCGCGTCAGCCCAGAGGGACCGGCCCCTGACCTCGCCCTCGGCCAGGCTCTCGCTCAGGCGGCGCATCTTGATTGTGTCGATGGTCATGGCTCAATACCGGATCTTCGGGTCGATCCAGGCGTAAAGGATGTCGACCACAAGGTTGAAGAAGATGGTCAGGGCGCCGACCAGGATCGTGACGCCCATCATCACTGAATAATCTCGGTTCAGCGCCGCATCGACGAAGGACCGGCCGATGCCGCCGGTCGAGAAGTACATGTCGACCACGACCGAGCCGGTGATCATCGTGACGAAGGCCGGGCCAAGGTAGGACACCACGGGCAGCATGGCGGGCTTCAGCGTATGGCGCAGGATGACCTTCCATTCGGGCAGGCCCTTGGCCCGCGCCGTGCGGATGTGGTTCGAGGTCAGGACCTCGAGCATCGAGGACCGGGTGATGCGCGCGATCGAGGCCATGTAGGCGGTCGAAAGGGCGATGACCGGCATGATGACATACCTGACCTCGCCATGTTCCCAGCCGCCGCCCGGCAGCCAGCCAAGCCACAGGGTGAAGACCAGGACCAGGATCGGGGCGATGACGAAGGATGGCAGCACCTGCGCGCCGATCGAGATGCCGACGGCCAGGTAGTCGACCCAGGTGTTCTGCTTCAGCGCGGCGACGGCGCCGAGCGCAATGCCGACGATGGTCGCGACCACGAAGGAGATCGAGCCATAGACCAGCGTCACCGGGAAGCCCTGGGCGATGACCTCGTTCACCGTGCGGTCCTTGTAGACGAAGGAGGGTCCGAAATCGAAATGGCGCACGATGTTCCAGACATAGGTGGCCATCTGCTTCCACAGGGGCTGATCGAGCCCGTATTTCTCGTTCAGGTTGGCCAGGACCTGAGCGGGATATTTCTTTTCCGACGTGAAGGGGCCGCCAGGGGCCGCATGCATCAGAAGGAATGAGATGATGATGAGGATCAGAAGGGTCGGAATGGCGACCGCGATCCGTTTCACGATGTAAGCAAACATCCTGCCCCCGCGAGGATTGGACCGGGCGCGACCTGGTCCGACGACCGATAGCATGCGACCATCCCCCGGCCCTTGACGGGCCGGGGGACGAAGGCAAAGGCCTTACTTGGCGACGCGATAGATGTCCTTGGCGTACCAGCTTTGCTGCACGTTGTTCTGCGGCAGGCCCTTGATGTCGGGCTGGATCATGTCGACCTTGGCATAGTGGTAGATCGGGATGATCGGCATGTCGGTCGCCAGGATCTCTTCGGCCTTGGTGTAATCCGCGTTCGGATCGGCGGCCGTCTTGGCGTCCTTCATCAGCTTGTCATAGTCTGGGTTCGAATATTTGCCGTTGTTGTTGCCCGAGTAGCTGGCCAGAAGGTCGAGGTAGGTCGAGGCTTCGTTATAGTCGCCGCACCAGGCATAGCGGGCCATCTCGAAGTCCTGGCTCTGCATGCGGTCGGTGTGCACCTTCCATTCCAGGTTGTTCAGGACCAGGTCCACGCCCAGCGTCTGCTTCCACATCTGCGCGATTGCGGACGCGATCTTCTGGTGGGCTTCAGACGTGTTGTAGTTCAGCTGGATGGTCAGCGGCTTGTCCGGGCCATAGCCCGCCTCGGCCAGAAGGGCCTTGGCCTTGTCGTTCCGCTCGGCCTGGGTCCAGTGCGAATAGTCGATGTCGGGCATCTTGAAGCCGTTCACCGCCCAGTGGGTCCAGTTGTAGGCCGGCTTCTGGCCGCCCTGCAGGACGTTGTTGACGATGATGTCTCGGTCGACAGCGTAGGACAGCGCCTTGCGGACGCGCACGTCCTGAAGCGCCTTGTTGCCCTTGTCGGTCAGGTTGATGACGTAGGTGTAGGAACAGGAATAGGGCGTCGACGTCGCCATATCCGGATATTTTTCCTTCAGCTGCGGATACTGGCCCGCCGGCACATCGGTCCGGTCGACCTCGCCGGCCAGGAAGCGGGTCAGGCCGGCGTTCTCGTCATTGATGGTGACGCCGGTCACCGTGTCCATGAAGGTGTGGGCGTCATCCCAGTAGTTCTTGTTGCGCTCCATCACGATTTTTTCGCCCAGGATGTGGTCCTTCAGCACATAGGCGCCGTTCGACACCAGGTTGCCGGGCTTGGTCCAGTCGGCGCCGAACTTGTCGATCGTGGCCTTGTGCACCGGGAAGAGCGAGGCGTTGGTCACGAGTTTCGGGAAGTAGGGCAGGGGGGCGATCAGCTTGACCTCGAACGTGTGGTCGTCGACGGCCTTCACGCCCAGCTGGTCGGGCTTGACCTTGCCTGCGGTCACTTCGGCCGCGTTCACGATCTGGCCAAGCTCCAGATACCAGGCATATTCCGAGGCGAGCGCGGGGTCGGCCAGGCGCTGCCAGGCATAGACGAAGTCCTGCGCCGTCACCGGGTCGCCGTTCGACCATTTGGCCTCTGGGCGCAGGTGGAAGGTGTAGGTCGTCTTGTCGTCCGACAGGTCGTAGCTCGTGGCCACGCCCGGCACCAGGTTGCCGTCGCTGTCTTCGTTGTAGAGCCCCTCGAAAAGCGCGCGCAGCACGTCCGAGCCTTCGACGTCCGCATTCAGGCCGGGGTCGAGCGTCTTGATCGCGTCCAGCTCGCGGAAGGTGTAGCTGCGGTTGTCCGACAGCGTTTCACCCGGCTGGGGGTTGGCGGCGAACACGGGGCCGGCCAGCGCGGCCACGAGCACGGTGGATAGAAGCAGACGACGATTCATGAAAGCCTCCCGATCTTGGGGTTTGGCCGCATCTGGCGCCGGGGGTCCGCTTGGGGCGCGGGCCTCTTGCCATCGCGACGACTAGCGCGAGACTAGTCCCGGGTCCTTTCGATACAAGTCAAATTGATGACGATCTGAGCGTCGAAAAGTAGCATATTGCCGCTAATTTCAGTCATTTTGCCGTGCCGCTTTGGTCAGCCTGCGCGAAGGCAGGCCTGTCCTAACGTCAATATGCGCGAATCTCTGGCCTCGATCCATGCCCTGCGGTTGTGGTGGGCCTGCGGCGGAGTGGCCGCCAAAATGGCCGCTGGCCGCCATGTTTCCGCCCATCTCCGGGGCGAGACTTCAGGAAGGCACGAACGTCAGGAGGCGTCGATGAACAGTCTGAAAGAGAAGATGGCGCGGCTTTTCCGTCGCGAAGCCACCGCGAAGGACGACCAGTTCGAGGAACGGCTGAAGCGACTGACCGCGGCGAAGCCCGCGCGGCCCCTCTCGCGCTACAGCCGCAATCCCGTCCTCTTCCGCCGCGACATGGCGTCGGTCTGACGGCTTTCAGAAATTGACGGTCACGCCGGGCAGGTCCAGCGCCTTCACCAGGTCGCGGACTTCCTGGCGGGCTGCCACGTTCGAGATGTTCAGGTGATCGACGCCCACGTCGCGCAGGTCCAGAAGCGTCAGGCCGCGCGGAAACAGCTCGCGGAAGATCACCCGTTCGGAAAAGCCGGGCGCCACGCGGAAGCCGATGCGCTTCGACAGCTGCTCGAGCGCCTCGCCCACCTTCTTCTTGTTGTGCATCTGCTGCGCGCCAAGGCGGTTCCTCAGCACGATCCAGTCGATCGGCTTCAGCCCGGCGCGCGCCCGCAGCTGGCGGGCCGACCAGACCATTTCGGAATAGATCGACGGGCCGGTGACGCGGCTCGTGTCAGGGTCGATCCGCGCCAGAAGGTCAAAGTCGATGAAACTGTCGTTCAGGGGCGTGATGAGCGTGTCGGCCAGCGAATGGGCGACCTGGCTCAGCCGCGTGTGGCTGCCGGGGCAGTCGATGACGATGAAATCCGCCTCGCCTTCCAGCGCCGCGACGGCCGCCGACAGGCGCCGGTCATAGGCGTTTTCGCCGGGTTCCAGTGCCGTCGGATCGACCTCTGGCAGGTCGCGGTAGTCGGGCGTCGGCAGGTCCAGACCTTCCTTCTTCAGGTAGGCGAGCCGGTTCTCGATATAGCGGCCGAAGCTCTTCTGGCGCAGGTCCAGGTCGAGCGCGCCCACCTTGAACCCCATCCGGACAAGCGCCGTCGCGACATGCATGCAGGTCGTCGACTTGCCCGACCCGCCTTTTTCATTGCCCACGACGATAATATGCGCCACCGATCTTCCCCACCTGTCCCAGACTCAAAAGGCGCGCCGTTTCCAGCGCGCCCTGACTATATGTTGTAGGCGCTTTTGTGGAAAGCGCGAGATGCTCAGAATCCGAGCCCGGCGTACTTGTTCTTGAACTTCGACACGCGGCCGCCGGTGTCCAGAAGCTTGGCCGAGCCGCCGGTCCAGGCGGGGTGCACCGTCGGGTCGATGTCGAGCGACAGCGTGTCGCCTTCCTTGCCCCAGGTCGAACGGGTCTGGTAGGTGCTGCCGTCGGTCATCTTCACCGTGATGAAGTGATATTCGGGATGAGTGCCCTTTTTCATGGCGCGGCTCCTTACTGGGCTTTTTCTTTGTAGTTGGTGACTTCGGCGATGCGGGCCGATTTGCCGCGACGGTCGCGCAGGTAGTAGAGCTTGGCGCGGCGGACGCGGCCGCGGCGCACGACCTCGATCGCCTCGATGTTGGTCGAGTAGAGCGGGAAGACGCGCTCGACGCCCTCGCCGAAGGAAATCTTGCGCACCGTGAACGAGGCCGAAATCGTCGCGCCGCCCTTGCGGCTGATGCAGACGCCTTCGTAGTTCTGGACGCGGGTGCGGGTGCCTTCCGTGACCTTGTAGCCGACGCGCACGGTGTCGCCTGCCTTGAAGTCCGGGATCTTCTTGCCGAGGCTGGCGATCTGCTCGGCCTCGAGTGTCGCGATCAAATCCATCGCAGTTCCTTTCGTCGCGGGTTTCGTCCGCGTTTTCACAGGATCAAGAGCCCTGGTCCTTCACCGGGTCGCCGCAGCGCCCGCCAGGGGATTGGTCCGTTTCATGATCCGCCTCCAGGGCCCGGACCCGGCGAAGAGACGGGCGCATCAGCCATAGGTGCAGGCCCGGACGACTCGGCAGAGCCCCGGACAGGGGGCGTATAGGGGCGAAGGGGGGTGGGGGTCAAGGGTGGGGGGCACTTGGCAGGCGCGGCTGGTGCCGAGATGAGTTATGTCAGCGCCTCGCTCCATATTTTGTCCTGTCTCGTATGGCTTGGCTTTGGGCTTCGACGATGTCCGGCTGATGCATATTGCATTTTTCAGGGCGCTGAACGCCTCGGCGCCAAAGCCTATCTGTGAGGTCGCTTTTTCGCTCGCTCCGTCGCATCTCTGGCGCGCCGCTCCTTACGATTCTCCTGGCGGGGCTGCGTCTGGGGGAAGCCTTGATTTTGGGGCGGCACGTTTGGATAGGCAGCAGGTTTCATCTGCTCCCTTAATGTCACTTCGACTGCCGTCGCTACGGCTGCTTTCAAATCGTCGCTCGATATCCCGTGATCGTGACTACATGATCCAAGATAAAGTCCGGCAGCCAGTAGAAGCGTGTTCGTGAAGTTGACGCCAAGATTGAGCCACTCTCGAAGATTTTTGCCCGCGTCAGGATCGATCCGCGCGGCTTGTTTCTCAGCAGCGTCGGTAGTCAGTGCACCCCGCTGTAACTGTTCAACGATCTTAGCCAAGCGTTGAATATTGGCCGAAGTCGCCCAAGGCGCTCCTACAAGCTCGATAACGCCATCATGAACAATTGTGTCGATGATTTTGGCGAAGGCACCACACCTCGGGCAGGCCTCCTCACAGTCTGCAATCACCAGATGTTGGCCTGCCCAGGGTCCACTTCCAAGAGTGATGGCCGCACTCGGGAATATCAATGAGCAGTTCGGGCAAATCGCTAGCATTGTGGCCTCTATCACGGGCACTCGTTCGAATGGAGAAGTTGACCTGCCGATTCGGCTGCTTAGTTCAAGTGTTCTTCGACCGTGATAGACCGGATCGGGCCAGTCCTATTGCAGGCGTCTGGTGGCTGGGTTCAGGGACCGCTGAAACACCCTTTGCTCACAAACGCACGGCCGCCGGAGTTCCTGCTCCACAGTACAAGAGTAGTGCCGCGCTACATCTGGCGGAGCTGCTGCGCCGCAACACTCCATCCAAACCATCTTTAGGATATGCGCAAGCGCGCGCGCATCCGCCGGAACGGCTCGGCGCATCGTCAATGTCATCTATTTTGGCCTCCTTGTTGCGCCGCCCACAAATCCGGCCGCCTCTCCCGCGTGATCCTCTCCGCCTCGGCCTTGCGCCATTTGGCGATCTCGCCGTGGTGGCCGGATATCAGGACCGGGGGGATCTCGCGCCCCTGCCAGACCGGGGGCCGGGTGAACTGGGGGTATTCCAATAGCCCGGCGCTGAAGCTTTCATCCTCGGTCGAGGCGGCATTGCCGAGGATGCCGGGCAGGAGGCGGACGGTGGCGTCGAGCATGGCTTGGGCCGCGATCTCGCCGCCGGTCAGGACGAAGTCGCCAAGGCTCACTTCCTCGATGGCGTAGGCGTCCAGGACGCGCTGGTCCACGCCCTCGAACCGGCCGCAGAGGATGGTCACGCCGTCGGTTGTGGCCAGGCGGCGGGCGGAGCCTTGCGTGAAGGGCGCGCCGCGCGGGCTGAGGTAAATGAGCGGCCAGCGGGCGCGGTCGGGGTTGGTGCCGAGGGCTGCCTCGTCGAGGGCTGCGGCCACCACGTCGGCGCGCAGGACCATGCCGGCGCCGCCGCCGGCGGGCGTGTCGTCGACCATGCGGTGCCGGCCGATGCCGTGGGGGCGCAGGTCGAAGGTTTCGAGCGCCCAGCGGCCTTCGGCCAGCGCGCGGCCGGTCAGCGAAAGGCCGAGCGTGCCGGGGAAGGCTTCGGGGAACAGCGTGACGATGCGCGCGGTCCAGGCGCCCTTGACCGGGGGCGGCCCCTCCATCAGGTCGCGGGGCCGGATCGTCGGGCGCGCGCTCAGGCGGCCGTGCGAGCGGGGCGGCTCACTCATCGTCATCGTGGCCAATTTCTTCACGGGCGTCATCGCTCGCGGGCGGGTCGGCGATGATCCGGCCGAGCGTCAGGTCGACCGTCGGAACCGCGGCCTTGGTGAAGGGGATCAGCAGCCCGCCGCCCGGCCCGGCCACGTCCAGGATGTCGCCCGCGCCGTGGTTGTGGACGGCGCGGACGGTGCCGAGAGGGCGGCCCGAGGTATCCAGCACCTGAAGGCCCAGAAGGTCGGTGTGGTAGAACTCGTCGTCCGGCAGGTGCGGCAGCCGGTCGCGGTCGGCGTAAAGCTCGACGCCCCGAAGCGCGTCGGCGTCTTCGCGCGTGGCGACGCCCGACAGGCGCGCGGTCAGCCCGCCGCCGGTGCCGCGCGTGAGGCGGAGCGTGAAGCTGCGGCCGCCGTCGGCGGTCCAGAGGGGGGCGTAGGCGGCGATGGCTTCCGGTTGGGCGCAGAAGCTTTTCAGCCGCACCTCGCCCCGGACGCCGAAGGCGCCGGAGATCACGCCGACGCAGATGCGGGGGTCGTCGGTCATCTTACCTCACTCATCAGCGTTTCGGCCCGGGCTTCCCAGCCGAGCCGCTCAAGCTCTGGCGTCGGCTCCTCGTCCGCCGGGTGGCCGACGCAGAGGTAACCGACGAGCCGCCAGTCGGCCGGGACGGACAAGTCGCGGGCGAGGCGGTCGGGGTCGAGGATCGACACCCAGCCAAGGCCAAGGCCTTCGGCCCGAAGCGCGAGCCAAAAGCAGGTGATGGCGCAGGCGACGGAATAGGCGCGCATCTCTGGCATGGTCCGGGCGCCAAGGCCCGCGCCCTTGGGGGTTGCGTCATCGCAAAAGACGGCCAGGTGCACGGGCGCCTCGGCCAGCCCTGCGAGTTTCAGGCGCGCATAGCGGCTGGCGCGGTCGTCGTCGTAGCCGCGAAGCGCATCGGCGTTCGCGGTCTCGAAATTCGTGCGAACGGCGGCGCGGGCGGCGTCGCCCTCGACCCGGACGATCCGCCAGGGTTCGCTCAGCCCCACCGATGGCGCCAGCCGAAAACCGTCGAGCGCGCGGGAAAGCGCGCCCGGATCGACCCGGTCGGGGCGGAAATGCCGCACGTCCCGCCGCCAACGCATGAGGTCATGCAGCTGGCTGCGGAAGGCCGCGTCGAAGACCGGGGGTGTGCCGGTCATGGCGCGGTCGCTTGCGGCTGGCCGCAATCGGCCCCCTGCGCATGGGCGCCGGGGGCAGAGGCGAAGAGCCCGTCGGCCTTCACACCGCCCCAGAAGGCCGCCGCGCAAAGCGCGACGGTCACGATCCGGCGCAGGAAGAAGCCGACGAACATCGTCCTTACTCGGACGCGGCTTCGGCCTTCTTGGCCTTTTCCTCGGCCCGCTTGGTGGCCTTGGCGCCAGGAACGGCCTTCTGCATGTTGGCGCGAGCGGCCTTCGGACGGGCACCCGAGGCTTCGAGGAAGCGGGCGACACGGTCGGTCGGCTGGGCGCCCTGGGCGAGCCAGTGGTTCACGCGCTCCATGTTCAACTTGACGCGATCTTCGCTGTCCTTGGCCAGGAGCGGGTTGTAGGTGCCGAGCTTCTCGATGAAGCGGCCGTCGCGCGGCATGCGCGAGTCGGAGGCGACGATCGAATAGAACGGGCGCTTGTTGGAACCGCCGCGCGCCAGACGGATTTTCATAGCCATGGGTTTACTCCTTTTCGATGGCTGGGAAACAGGGGCAAGCCCCTGTCAT
>CAMFGW010000038.1 GCA_945952025.1 uncultured Paracoccaceae bacterium | reverse complement strand
TCAGCCTGCGCCCTCGCCGCCGTCGTCATGTTCTGGATATGAGTCCTGACCTTAGGGCCGGCGACCGTGCTGCGCCCCATTGCATCCGGCAGGCGCTTCGGCGAACGTCGCCCGCGATAGCGGCGGCGGCCTTCAGGCCGCCTCGCCGGGGCGGCAAGCGGAGGCGGCATGAGTCTGAAGGTAGCGTTCCAGATGGATCCGATCGGTGCGGTCAACATCGACGGCGATTCCACCTTCCGCATCGCGCTCGAGGCGCAGGCGCGCGGGCATGAGCTGTTCTACTACACGCCCGACCGGCTGGCCTGGCGCGAAGGCAAGGTCGTCGCGCGGGGCTGGCCGCTTGAGGTCCGGCGCGAACGGGGCAACCACGCGACGCTCGGGCCCGAGACGGAGGTCGACCTGGCCGACTGGGACGTGGTCTGGCTCCGGCAGGACCCGCCCTTCGACATGGCCTACCTGACGACGACCTTCCTCCTCGAACGGCTGATGCCGGGCACGCTGGTCGTGAACGACCCCTTCTGGGTGCGCAATTCGCCCGAAAAACTCCTGGTCCTGAACTTCCCGGACCTCACGCCGCCGACCATCGTCGCCCGCGACCTCGCCATGATTCGCGAATTCCGCCACCGCCACGGCGACATCATCCTGAAGCCGCTCTACGGCAACGGCGGCGCCGGCGTCTTCCGGCTCGACCCCGCAGACCGCAACCTCGCCTCGCTTCACGAACTGTTCGCCGCCTTCAGCCGCGAGCCGCTCATCGCCCAGAAATACGTCCCCGACGTGACCAGGGGCGACAAGCGCATCATCCTGGTCGACGGCGAGCCGGTCGGCGCCATCAACCGCGTCCCGGCCGAGGGCGAGACGCGCTCGAACATGCATGTGGGCGGCCGGCCCGAGAAGATCGGCCTGACCGCGCGCGACCGCGAGATCTGCGCGCGGATCGGCCCCACCTTGCGCGACAAGGGCCAGATATTCGTCGGCATCGACGTGATCGGCGACTGGCTGACCGAGATCAATGTCACCTCGCCGACCGGCATCCAGGAGCTGGAGCGTTTCGACGGCACCAACACCGCCGCCCTGATCTGGGACGCGATCGAGGCCAAGCGGACCTAGGCGCCGACCCTATCCGCCCGCGCCGAGCGACAGCCGGTAGCTGACCGCCTCTGCCACATGAGGCTGGCGCACTGCCTCCGACCCCGCGAGGTCAGCGATGGTGCGCGCCACGCGCAGGACGCGGTGATAGCCACGCGCGCTGAGGTGGAAGCGGTCCGCGACGCGGGTCAGAAGGGCCCGGCCCTCGGCGTCGGGCGTGGCGATCTGGTCCAGAAGTGCCCCTTCCGCATCCGCGTTCGACCGCACCTGCGGCTGGCCCCGGAAGCGCGCCTGCTGCACCGCCCGCGCCGCGGCGACCCGTGCGCCAATAGTGGCGGAGCTTTCGCCATCCGCCGGCAGGTCGAGGTCGCGGAAATCGACCGGCGGCACGTCGACCCGCAGGTCGATCCGGTCCATGAGCGGCCCGGAGATGCGCCCGAGGTAGTCGGCGCCGCAGGCCGGCGCCTTGCCGCAGGCGCGCGCAGGGTCGGCAAGCTGCCCGCACCGGCAGGGGTTGGCGGCGGCGACCAGCAAGAAGCGGCAGGGATAGCGCACATGGGCATTGGCGCGGGCGACGATGACCTCGCCCGTCTCGATCGGCTGGCGCAGGGTTTCCAGCGTCGCGCGGTTGAACTCGGGCAGCTCGTCCAGGAAAAGGACGCCGTTGTGCGCAAGGCTGACCTCGCCCGGTTTCGCGCCCCGGCCCCCGCCGACGATGGCGGCCATCGAGGCGGTATGGTGCGGCTCGCGGAAGGGCCGCGCGCGCGAAAGGCCCCCGGCCTCGATCAGGCCGGACAGCGAATGCACCATCGAGGTTTCGAGCGCCTCGGCCGGTGTCAGGGGCGGCAGGATCGACGGAAGCCGTGCGGCCAGCATCGACTTGCCCGATCCCGGTGGCCCGACCATCATCACATGATGCCGGCCGGCCGCCGCGATCTCGAGCGCGCGCTTGGCCCGTTCCTGCCCCTTCACATCGCGGAAATCGCGCCCCTCCGGCCCGTCGGTCGCCGCACCCGGCTCGGCCCGGGGCAGGGGGGCCTGTCCGGTCAGGTGGTGCAGCGCGGCCGTCAGCGTGGGCGCGCCATAGACCTCGGCCGCGCCGACCCAGGCCGCTTCGGGCGCCGAGGCGCGGGGGCAGATGAGCGCCTTGTCCTCGGCACCCGCCGCCATCGCCGCCGGCAGCGCCCCCGCGACCGCGACCAGCCGCCCGTCGAGCGCAAGTTCGCCCAGCGACACCACGCCCTCGACCTTGTCCGCCGGCAGGATGTCGAGCGCCGCCAGAAGCGCCAGCGCGATCGGCAGGTCGAAGTGCGAACCCTCTTTCGGCAGGTCGGCGGGCGAGAGGTTCACGGTGATCCGCCGCGCCGGAAGCGCGACCGCCATGGCGCCGATCGCTGCCCGGACCCGGTCGCGCGCCTCGCTCACCGCCTTGTCGGGCAGGCCCACGACCGAGAATCCGGGCATCCCCGGCGCCAGCGCGCACTGCACCTCGACAAGCCGCGCCTCGATCCCGTCGAAGGCCACCGTATAGGTCTTGGCGATCATCCCGTCCCCTTTGCCCCGACCGGAGGCTAGGGGGAAATGGTTAGCGGGCGGTTAACGCCCGCAAGGCTGGGTTAAAGGCGCTGGGTTAAGAGGCAGGGTCAACCGGCCGCCTTCTCCAACGCGACGAAGGCCGGCCAGGCGTCGGGGTCATGCATCGTCTTGTCCCGGCAGAAGGCGTTGCAGAAGCCCCAGGTCCGGCCATCGAGCGTCAGGAAATGCGTGACGGGCTTGCCCGAATAGGGGCAGGTCGCATTGACCGACCGACCCTCGGCCCGGGCAGCCTTGCGGGGCAGGGGGCCGGGCCAGGGACGCTCGGCATAGGGCTTGAAGTAGCTCGGCTGCTCGGGCTCTTCGGCCAGGCCCATCGCGCGCCAGCGGCGGAAGGCGGGGTCCGCAAGCTGCGCCGCGACGTAGGCGGCGGTCGCGGGGGCGACCGGCAGGTTGTAGGTCGCGATCCGGGTGGCGATCGGTGCCAGGAAGGCGTCGGCGGCCGTGTAGCGCCCGAAGGCCCAGGGCCCGCCGGCGCCGAACCGGTCGCGGGCGCGCGCCAGGATCAGGTCGATCCGCGCAAGGTCGGCCAGGACCTCGGGCCGGGGGGCGCTGTCGACGTAGCTCTTGCGCAAGTTCATCGCGCAATCGCCGCGCAGCGACTGGAAACCGGCGTGGATCTCGGCGCAGATGTAGCGCGCCATCATCCGCGCGGCCGGGTCGGCCGGCCAGTGGCCCGCATCCGGGTGGCGCTCGGCCAGCGTCTCGAGGATGGCGAGCGCCTCGCCCACCACCTCGCCCTCGGGCGTGCGCATGGCCGGAACCTGCCGCGCGGGCGGAAATTCGGCCAGAAGGCGGGTGAAATCGTCGGTGTAAAGGACGCCGCGCCGGGCGGTCACCGGCAGCCCGAACTTCTCGAAGAAGAGCCATCCGCGGAGCGACCAGCTGGAATAGCTGCGGTCGCCGATGGCAAGCTCATAGGTCATGGGGTGCACTCCTTTTTGCCGCGCCCTGACTAGCAAGTCCGCCGCCCCGATGCACCCCCCGACTACCCCACCTCGGCGGCCCACCTCGACCGCCATTGTCGCCGGGAACGCGAGTGCCTAGACTGTCCCGACCCTTTCGGGCCCCATCGGGCGGAGACGAACCATGCTGGCCAACCGGCGCATCCTTCTCATCATCGGCGGCGGCATCGCGGCCTACAAGGCGCTCGACCTCATCCGTCGGCTGAAGGGCGCGGGCGCCTCGGTCACGCCGGTCCTGACCAAGGGCGGGGCCGAATTCGTGACGGCGCTGTCGGTTGGGGCGCTGGCCCGCGTGAAGGTCCATCAGGACCTGTTCGACCTGACGGACGAGGCCGAGATGGGCCACATCCAGCTGTCGCGCGCGGCCGACCTTCTGGTCGTGGCGCCTGCGACGGCGGACATCCTGGCCAAGATGGCGGGGGGGCGGGCGGACGATCTGGCCTCGACGCTGCTTCTTGCGACCGACAAGCGGGTGCTGGTGGCACCGGCGATGAATGTGCGGATGTGGACCCACCCCGCCACGCAGCGCAACGTCGAGCGGCTGAAGGCGGATGGTGTCCTCTTCGTCGGGCCGGAGGTCGGAGAGATGGCCTGCGGCGAGACGGGGCCGGGCCGCATGGCCGAGCCAGAGGCGATCCTGGCGGCGATTGGTGCTTCGCTGGGCGACGGTCCCCTGAAGGGTCGCCATGTGATCGTGACCTCTGGCCCGACGCATGAGCCGATCGACCCGGTGCGCTACATCGCCAACCGCTCGTCAGGGGCGCAGGGCACCGCGCTGGCAGCGGCGCTGCGCGACCTGGGCGCGCGCGTGACCTTCGTGACCGGGCCGGCGACGGTCCCGCCGCCTGCAGGCGTGACGGTCGTGCCGGCCCAGACGGCGGCCCACATGGCAGCGGCGGTCGAGGCGGCGCTGCCGGCGGATGCGGCGGTGATGGCTGCGGCGGTCGCGGACTGGCGGGTCGCCAATGCGAGCACCAGGAAGATGAAGAAGGATGCCTCGGGCAAGGCGCCGGAGCTTCAGTTCGCGGAAAACCCGGACATCCTGGCGCGCCTGTCGCAGGGGCCGGAACGGCCGAAGCTGGTCGTGGGCTTTGCGGCCGAAACCGACGATCTGGTCGCGAACGCCACTGCAAAACGCGCGCGCAAGGGCTGCGACTGGATCGTCGCCAACGACGTCAGGCCCGAGACGGGCATCATGGGCGGCAGCGACAATGCCATCACCCTGGTCAGCGCCATGGGCGCCGAGCCCTGGCCCCGCATGCCGAAGGATGAGGTCGCGCGGCGGCTCGCCGCCCGCATCGCCGACGCCTTGGCGAAGGGGTGAGGGGTGATGGTCCTGCTGGAAAGCCGCCGCGACAGATGACCGAGGTCGCGATCCTGCGAGAGGGGTGGGCCGACCCCGCCGTGCCCTTGCCCGATTATGCGACGGTGGGTGCGGCGGGCGCCGACCTGCGGGCGAACTTCCCCGAAAACGCGCGGGCCGAAGGGCTGGTGCTGGCCCCCGGCGCGCGGGCTTTGGTGCCGACAGGCCTGAGGCTCGCCATCCCCGAGGGGTTCGAGGGGCAGGTTCGCGGCCGCTCCGGCCTTGCGCTGCGCGACGGCATCGGCCTGCCGAACGCGCCCGGCACCATCGACGCGGACTATCGCGGGCCGGTGGGCGTGATCCTGGTGAACTGGGGCGACCGGCCCTTTACCGTGCGCCATGGCGAGCGGATCGCGCAGCTGGTGATCGCGCCGGTCGTGCGCGCCCGGTTCGCGCTGGCCGGCAGCCTTGACGGCACCGCGCGCGGCACGGGCGGCTTCGGCTCGACGGGGCGCACATGATCGCGGGGCTGGCCGTCGGCTGGGCGGTGCTGGTCCTCCTGTTGCGGCTTGGCTGGCGTGCCTTCTGGGCCGGCATCTTGGCCCTTTGGGTCGCGGGGATGCTCGCGTCGGGGCTTCTGCCGCCGGACCATCCGTTTCATCGCCAGGTGGGCTCCGACTGGCGCGCTTGGGCGCTGCCGCTGCTACTGGTCGCGGCTGCGTTGGTCTACCGGGCGGGCCTTGCGCGGCTCAAGTCCCGCATTCCCGCCGCAGCACCGCCCCCCGCAGAGCCCCCCACAGGCCCCTTCACCCCCGAGGAACTAACCCGTTACGCCCGCCACATCCTCTTGCGAGAGGTGGGCGGCCCCGGCCAGCGCCGGTTGAAGGAGGCGCGGGTGCTGGTCGTCGGCGCGGGCGGCCTCGGCTCGCCCGCCATCCTTTACCTCGCGGCGGCCGGGGTCGGGCACCTGACCGTGATCGACGATGACCGGGTCGAGCCGTCGAACCTGCAACGCCAGGTCATCCACCGGACCGGCGACGTGGGCAGCCCCAAGGCCGAAAGTGCTGCCCGCGCGGTCACGGCGCTGAACCCGTTCGTCACCGTCACCGCCCTGACCGAACGGCTGACCGCCGAACGCGCGGCAGAGCTTTTCCCCCACCATGACCTGATCCTTGACGGCACCGACACTTTCGCCACGCGCGAGCTGGTCAACGCCGCCGCCGTCGCAGCCCGAAGGCCCCTGATCGCCGGCGCCATCGCTCAGTGGGAAGGGCAGGTCACGCTCTACGACCCCGCGCGGGGCGGCCCCTGCCTGGCCTGCCTCTTCCCCAAAGCGCCGGCCCCGGGCCTTGCCCCCACCTGCGCCGAGGCGGGCGTGATCGCGCCCTTGCCGGGGGTCCTGGGCTCGATCATGGCGCTCGAGGCGGTGAAGGTCCTGACCGGCGCGGGCGAGCCCCTGCGCGGCCGGATGCTGCTGTGGGACGGGCTTTACGCCGACACCCGCATCATCGCGACCGAACGGCGCGCGGACTGCCCGGTCTGCGGCAGCGCGCAGGCGCTGGACGAGCCCTTCGCGAAGCCTTAGCCTCACGCCCGTGATCTCCAAGGGAGCTGCCCAATGAAACTCGCCTATGCGCTTGCCGGCCTTGTGGCCGGCGCCGTCCTTCCCGCCCTGCCGGCCATGGCCGCCGACCTGCCCGACCTGAAGGGCCGCGAAGTGGTGGTCGTGACCGAAAACGCCTTCCCGCCGCTTCAGTTCCTGGACAAGTCGGGCGCGGCCGTGGGCTGGGAATACGACGCCATGAACGACATGGCCAAGCGGCTGAATTTCAAGGTGAAGTACGAAAACACCAGCTGGGACGCGATGATCCCGGCGGTGAGCGAGGGCCAGTTTGACATCGGCATGACCGGCATCACCATCCGCGACGACCGCAAGGAGAAGGTCGATTTCTCTGACCCCTACATGCATTCGGAAATGGTCATGCTGGTGCGCGGCGACGAAAGCCGCTTCACGGACGCGAAAAGCTTCGGCGCCGACCCGAAGCTTCTGATCGCCGCCCAGCCCGGCACCACTCCCTTCTATACAGCGGTCTATGAGGTGCTGGACGGCAACGAGGCCAACCCCCGCGTGAAGCTCTTTGAAACGTTCGGCGCGGGTGTCGCGGCGCTCAAGGCCGGCGACGTCGACCTGGTCCTGACCGACGGCACCTCGGGCAACGGCTATGTCGCGGCGTCCGAGGGCAAGTTGAAGATCGTCGGCCAGCCGCTTGGTGGCGAGGATTACGGCTTCATCTTCAAGAAGGGCTCTGACCTTGTCGCGCCGATCAACGCGGCGATTGCCGCGATGAAGGCCGATGGCACCTTCGATGCGCTGAACAAGAAATGGTTCCTCGACTACAAGATGGGGGAGTGAACCGCCAACTGGCGGGCCGCGCCCCGGACCCTTCGCGGGTCCGGGGCCTTTTGACCGATGACCCCACCGACCCCTGACAGGCCCGAATTTCCCTATTGGCTGGTGGCGCTGATCGCGACCGGCCTCGCGCTTTTTGGCTTGGTTCTTGCCGACCCGGTCTACAGCCAGGCGCTGTCGGTCCTGTCGAAGGGGATCGGCATCACCCTCTTCGTGACCGTGGTGGCCTTCACGCTCGCCTCGCTTCTCGGGCTGGGGGTGGCGCTCGCGGGTCTTTCGGGCAATATCGTCCTGCGCCAGATCGCCCGGCTTTATGTCGAGCTGATCCGCGGCGTGCCGATCATCGTCCTTCTGCTCTATGTCGCCTTCGTGGTCGCGCCGGCAGGCGTCTACTTCTGGAACTGGGCCACCGCCTGGACCGGCCTGCCGCCAGCACAGACCCGCGATTTTCCATTCCTCTGGCGCGCGATCATCGCCCTTGCCATCGCCTATGCCGCCTTCCTGGCCGAGATTTTCCGCGCCGGCATCCTGTCGGTCAACCCGGGCCAGATCGAGGCCGCCAAGGCGCTGGGCCTGAACGGGCCTCAACGCTTTCGCCATGTGGTCTTTCCGCAGGCCTTCCGCACGATCCTTCCGTCCTACGCCAATGACTTCGTGGCCATGGTCAAGGACAGCTCGCTCGTCTCGGTCCTGGGCGTCGCGGACGTGACCCAGCTGGGCAAGGTGACGGCAGCCGGAAACTTCCGCTATTTCGAGACTTACAACCTGGTCGCCCTTGTCTACCTGACCATGACCATCACCCTGTCGCTGGCGCTCCGGCGGCTGGAAAAGCGCCTGCGCGCCAAGACCAAAGAGGCATGACAGCATGACGAACCCGCTTCTGGCCCCGTTCCCCGGCCCCTTCGGCCTGCCGCCCTTCGACCGGATCAGGGACGCGGACTTCGCACCGGCCTTCGAGGTCGCGCTCGCCGAGGCGCGCGCCGCCTACGCCGCCATTGCCGCCGATCCGCGCCCGGCCGATTTTGCCAACGTCGTCGGCGCGATGGAACGGGCCGAGCAGACGCTTGCGCAGGTCGGCGGCGTTTTCTGGAACATGGTCGGGGCCGACAGCAACGACGCGCGCCAGGCGATCGAAAGCGACATGGCGCCGAAACTCGCGGCCTTCTCCTCGTCCGTGCTTCTGGACCCCGCGCTTTACGCCCGGCTGAAGGCGGTGCCCGAGGCCGGCCTCGGGCAGGAAGAGGCGCGCGTCCTGATGCTTTATCGTCGCGCCTTCCGGCGGGCGGGGGCCGAGCTTGACGGCCCCGCCCGCGCCCGGATGGCCGGGATCACCGAGCGCCTTGCGGTCCTGACGACCGAGTTCGGCCAGAAGGCCCTGGCCGAGGAAAAGGACTGGATGCTGCCCCTGTCCGACGATGACCTGCAGGGCCTGCCCGACGCGCTGGTCGCCGCACTGCGCGCCGCAGGCACCGAGCGCGGGCAGGAAGGGCCGGTCATGGTCCTCAGCCGCTCGCTGGTCGTGCCCTTCCTGCAATCGAGCCCGCGCCGCGACCTGCGCCGCAGGATCCACGCCGCCTGGATCGCGCGTGGCGCGAACGGCAACGCCAACGATACAAGGGCGCTGGTGACCGAGATCCTGACCCTCAGGCAGGAACGCGCGCGGCTCATGGGTCATGCGTCCTTCGCCGCCTTCAAGCTGGAAACCGAAATGGCCGGGACCCCCGACCGGGTGCGCGACCTGCTGACCACCGTCTGGCCCAAGGCGCTGGCCAAGGCGGCCGAGGACGAGGCGATCCTGCTGGCGCGCGCCCGCGCCGACGGGGTCAACGATGCGCTCGGGGCCTGGGACTGGCGCTACTACGCCGAGGCCCGGCGGCGGCAGGAGCATGACCTGGACGAGGCCGTCCTTAAACCCTACCTGCCGCTCGACGCGATGATCGGCGCTGCCTTCGACGTGGCGGGGCGGCTCTTCGGCCTGTCCTTTCGCCCGCTCGACGTACCCCTTTACCATCCCGACGTGCGCGCCTGGGAAGTGACCCGCGACGGCGCCCATGTCGGCATCTTCATCGGCGACTATTTCGCCCGCCCCTCGAAGCGCGGCGGCGCCTGGATGTCGGACTTCCGGCCGCAGCACAAGCTTGACGGCGGCCAGTCGCCGATCATCGTCAACGTCTGCAACTTCGCCAAGGGCGACCCGGCACTTCTGGGCTGGGACGATGCGCGCACGCTCTTCCATGAGTTCGGCCATGCCCTGCACGGGCTTCTGTCGGACGTGACCTGGCCCATGGTCTCTGGCACCTCGGTCGCGCGCGATTTCGTGGAACTGCCGAGCCAGCTTTACGAACATTGGCTCGAGGTGCCCGAGGTCCTGAAGGCCCACGCCCGCCATCACCAGACCGGCGCGCCAATGCCCGACGACCTGCGCGACCGTCTGCTGGCCGCCCGGACCTTCGATGCGGCCCACGGCACGGTCGAATATACCGCCGCCGCGCTCGTCGACCTGACGCTGCACGGCGAGGCGCCCCCGGCCGATGTCCTCGCCCGGCAGGAGGCAATCCTGACCGACCTTGGCCTGCCCGCCGCCATCCGCCCGATGCATTCGGCCAGCCACTTCCGCCACCTCTTCGCCGGCGACGGCTATTCCGCCGGCTACTACAGCTACATGTGGTCCGAGGTGATGGACGCCGATGCGTTCGAGGCCTTCGAGGAAGCCGGCGATCCCTTCGACCGGGCGACCGCCGACCGGCTTTACCGGCTCTTGTCGTCGGGCGGCAGCGTCGCGCCGGAAAGGCTCTATACCGACTTCCGTGGCCGCCTTCCGGGGGTCGAGGCGCTGCTGCGCGGGCGGGGTCTGATTCCGGCTACCTGACGGGATTGTGACGATAAAACCTCAGATTGAGTGTCATCGTTGTCGATAATCAAACAATCCCAATTACTCCCAGACATTGTTCGCGACGATTGCCTGAAAAAAGGCAAAATTGCGGCTAAAGCTGAGCACCGTTGACACATTTCCGTGCGCCCGGGCATCTGAACTCCATACCGTCTTAGGAGTTTCAGATGAGTATCCTCCCGCGCGCTCTGCGCACTTTCGCGGCCGCTGCCCTGGTTGCCACCGCAGCCATCGGCGCACAGGCCAATACCGTCCACGTCACCCAGCAGGGTAGCTGGGTGTTCAACGACGCCAACGGCAAGAACAACTGGTCGCAGATCGTCAGCTACAAGATGAACGGCCAGTACCGGAACGTCTATGCGGGCGCCTTCCGCATGAAGGCGACCGACACGGCCGGCAAGGTCACGAACTTCATCGGCTTCTGCCTCCAGCCGCTGAACTGGCTGTCGATTCCGAAGGACTACACCGTCTCGACGAACCTGTCGCAGTCGGTCGTCGGCAAGCTCGGCGCTCTGGTCAAGAACGCCATGTCGAAGGTCATCGACAGCCAGTCGGCGGCCGCCTTCCAGCTGGCCGCCTGGGAAATCGCCAGCGAAACCTCGGGCAAGCTCAACCTGTCGACCGGCGCCTTCAAGATGACGTATGCGCCGGCTGGCACCCAGTCGCTTGCCCAGTCGTGGCTGAACCTGATCCAGCGCGGCACCTGGAAACCGAACCTGAACGTCACCCTGCTGTCGGCACCCGGTACGCAGAACCTGGTGACCGACATCACGCCGGCGGCCGTTCCGGTTCCGGCGGCGGGCCTGATGCTGATCGGCGGCCTCGCTGGCTTCGTGGGCCTGCGTCGTCGCAAATCGACACAAGTCCACGCCTGAGGGTTAGGACGGGGCTGTCCTATACCCGGCGGAATACGACAGTCGGGGGGCGCGTCACAGCGCCCCCCTTGTCATGTCCGGGGTGCGCCCGCACCCCCTTTTCCTTTGCGCCCGGCCATGGCAGGGAGGGCAGGTGGCAAAAGGGGGGACAAGATGCAGGATTTCCTGATTATCGGCGGCGGCATCGCAGGCATCTCGGCGGCGGCGCGCCTGTCGCACATGGGCTCGGTCACGCTGCTCGAGGTCGAGCCGCACCTGGCCCATCACGCCTCGGGCCGCTCGGCGGCACTTTATGAACCCTTCTACGGGCCCGGTCCCATCGTGGCCCTGTCCAAGGCCTCGGGCGTCTACCTGCGCGACGAACATGGCGGCGTCCTCAGCCCGCGCGGCATGATGGTCGTGGCCGACGCGGGCGGCGCCCAGCCCTTCGCCACGGACCGCGACAACATGAACCTGACCGAGATTTCGGTCGAGGAAGCCTTGCAGCACATGCCGATCCTCAATCCGGCTGTCGTGCGCTACGCGGCCTGGGCGGACCACGCCTGGGACATCGACACCGACCTTCTGATCCAGAACTTCCTGCGCGAGGCGCGGCGGAACGGCGCCCTGGTCGAAACCAGCGCGCCGGTGACGCGGATCGAGCGGACCTCGGCCGGCTGGCGGGTCGAGACGGCCAAGGGCCCGCACGAAGGCACGCTTCTGGTCGACGCGGCCGGTGCCTGGGTCGGCGAGGTGGCGAAGATGGCGGGCATCGCCGGCCCGCGCTTCCAGCCCATGCGCCGGTCGATGGCCCGCATCCCCGCGCCGGGTGGCCTTGACGTGTCGCACTGGCCGATGACCTTCGGCGCGGGCGAGACCTGGTATTCCAAGCCCGACGCCGGCGCCCTGATCGTCTCGCCCGCCGAGGAACATCCGGCCGATCCCCATGACGCCTGGGCCGACGACATGGTCCTGGCCGAGGGGCTCTCGCGCTATGAGACCATGGTGAGCGAACCCGTGACGCGGCTCCTGACCTCTTGGGCGGGCCTGCGCACCTTCTCGCCCGACCGGGTGCCGGTCATTGGCCGCGACCCGATCGACCCAGCCTTCTTCTGGCTCGGCGGGCAGGGGGGCTACGGCTTCCAGAGCGCGCCGGCCGTCAGCCGCCTTGTCGCCGACCTTGTCGCAGGCACCGAGGCCGAAGGCCCGATCGACGCGGCCACGGTCGCCGCACTTTCGCCGGCGCGGTTCCTCTGAGCCGCCCCAGGCGGGTGACTAGTGCGCCCCGTCGGGCTAAGGCAGTCGAAAACAAGGCAGGCAGAAGCGATGACCCTTTCCCCCGCACGCGGCGTTCGTGCCCTTCTGGCCCCCGTTCTGGCCCCCATTCTGGCCCTCGCGGGCCTTGCCTTTCTGGCGGCCTGCGGCAGCGGCGGCGGTGGCCATCCCTATGGAATTCCACCGCAATTCGGTGACACCAAGCCGCATGCCTGGTCGGGCAAGGTGCCGGCCCACTATTCCGTTCACGGCGTCGACGTGTCGCGCTATCAGGGCAATATCGACTGGCCGCGCGCCTCTGGCTCGGGCATCGCCTTCGCCTTCATCAAGGCAACCGAGGGGGTCGAGATTGCCGATCCGATGTTCGGGACGAACTGGCAGCAGACAGCCAGCATAGGCCTGCCACGCGGCGCCTATCACTTCTACTATTTCTGCCGCACCGGCGCCGATCAGGCCCGCTGGTTCATCCAGAACGTGCCGCAGGACGCATCGGCCCTGCCGCCGGTCCTGGACATCGAATGGACCCACTCGCGCTCCTGCCCGCGCCGGCCGGACCCGGCGACGGTGCGGGCCGAGGCGCTCGATTTCCTGAACATCGTCGACGCCTACTACGGCAAGAAGCCGATCATCTATACGACGGTCGACTTCTTCGAGCAGAACCAGATGTGGATGCTGGACGACTATCCCTTCTGGCTGCGCTCGGTCGCGGGGCACCCGAAAGATGTCTATGGCAGCCACCATTGGACCTTCTGGCAATATACCGGCACGGGCCTTGCGCCGGGCTTCAGGGGCAACGTCGACCTGAACGCCTTCTACGGCGCGCCGGCCGAGCTCCAGGCGTGGGTCGCGAGCCGCTAGGGCCCGCGTTCGTAGATCACCTCTCCGGCCTCGGCGCCGGGCAGGGGGTCCGGCCCGTCCCAGGGCCGGGTTGCCACATGGGCGAAGCCGGCCTTTTCCAGCACCCGGCGCGAGCCGAGGTTCGTGGCCATCGTCTCGGCCCGCAGCCGGGTGACGCCGAGCCGGGTGAGGGCAAGCGTCGCAATCGCGCCCACCGCCTCGGTCCCGTAGCCCCGGCCCCAGGCCGCGCGCGCGAGCCGGTAGCCGATTTCGGCCGCCCTCTGACCCTCACGCAGCCCCTCGTCGAAGAGTGCGATCCAGCCGACAAAGGCGCCCGTCCGCCGATCATGGATGACGGCCACCTCGGGCTCTGTCCCGCGCGGCGTCAGGAAGTCTGCATCGGCCAGCCCCTCCTCGGGCACCGGCGCTCCGCCGTTCAGTTGGCGCATCACCTCTGGGTCGCGCTCAAGCGCGTAAAGGTCGGCGCGGTCGGCAGGCATCGCGGACCTGATCGACAGGCGGGCGGTGTGCAGGGACAGTTTCGCAAGCATGAAAAAAAGCCTGCCCCCATAGGGGACAGGCTGTCAAATCGCCTGAGGCGCGGGCGGCTCAGCCGTCGACGCGGATGCGGGCGTTCGAGGGATCGAAGGGGCTGTCCTCGACCACTTCGGCATTCCAGAGCTGGCGCAGCATCCGCACTTGCAGCTTCTGGCCCGTGACCGCCAGGTCGGGGCGCACATAGCCCATGCCGATCTGCTTGCCGAAGGCCACCGACCAGCCGCCAGAGGTCAGGCGCCCGATCTTCTCTCCGTTCAGGACCAGCGCTTCCTTGCCCCACGGATCGGTGTCGGCCGGCCCGTCGATCAGCAGCGTGACGCATTTCGAGCGCACGCCGGTGTCGATCATCGCCTGCTTGCCGCGGAAGTCCTTGGACAGGTCGATGAACCGGTCGAGCCCCGCTTCGGCCGGGGTCGCGTCGCGCCCCAGTTCGGTCCCGAAGGCGCGGTAGCTCTTTTCCTGCCGCAGCCAGTTCTGCGCCCGCGCGCCGACACCCTTCAGCCCGTGCTTCTCGCCGACCGACCAGAGCAGGTCCCAGAGGTAGCGGCCGAACTCGATCGGATAGTGCAGCTCCCACCCCAGCTCGCCCGTATAGGCCACGCGGATCGCGCGGACCGGGCACATGCCCAGCTCGATGTTGCGATAGGAAAGCCAGGGGAAGCGCTTGTTCGAAAGGACCGTGTCGGGATTGGCGTCCTTCACGATGTCCTTCAGCAGCGCCCGCGCGTTCGGGCCGGCCAGCGCAAAGACGCCCCACTGGGTCGTCACGTCATGGGCATCGACCCAGTCGCCGCCCTTGGCGCGGAAGTCCTCGATCGACTTCTTCAGGAAGTCGCTGTCATAGCTCGTCCAGGCCCCGGCAGAGATGATGTAGTACTCGTCCTCGGCCAGCCGCACGATGGTATATTCGGTGCGCGTCGTGCCTGCGTCGGTCAGCGCATAGGTCAGGTTGATGCGCCCGACCTTCGGAAGCGCGTTGCAGGTGAACCAGTCCAGGAAGGCGGTGGCGCCCGGACCCCGGACCAGGTGCTTCGTGAAGGCCGAAGCGTCGATGATGCCGACCGTGTTGCGCACCGCTTCGGCCTCGGCCTTGGCATAGGGCCACCAGGCGCCGCGGCGGAAGGACCGGCTGTCGTGGTCGAAGCTCGCGGGCGCGCCCACGGGACCGTAGTAGTTCGGCCGTTCCCAGCCGTTCACCTGGCCCATCTGGGCGCCCATGGCGATCTGGCGGTCATAGGCGGGCGCGGTCCGCAAGGGGCGGCAGGCTTCGCGCTCTTCATCCGGGTGGTGCAGGATGAAGACATGCTCGTAGCATTCCTCGTTCTTGCGCGCGGCATAGTCCGTCGTCATCCACTCGCCGAAGCGGCGCGGGTCGAGCGAGGCCATGTCGATCTCGGCTTCGCCTTGCGTCATCATCTGGGCCAGGTAGTAGCCCGTGCCGCCGGCGGCGGTGATCCCGAACGAGAAGCCTTCCGCGATCCACATATTGCGCAGGCCCGGCACCGGCCCGACCAGCGGGTTGCCGTCCGGCGTGTAGCAGATCGGACCGTTGAAATCGTCCTTCAGCCCCACCGTCTCGGACGAGGGGAGGCGGTGGATCATCGACAGGTATTCCGTCTCGATCCGCTCGAGGTCGAGCGGGAAGAGGTCGGCGCGGAAGCTTTCGGGCACGTCGTAAAGGAAGCGGGCCGGGGCGTTGCGCTCATAGGGGCCAAGGATCCAGCCGCCGCGTTCCTCGCGCACATACCATTTCGCGTCGGCGTCGCGCAGCACGGGATGTTCTGCGTTGCCGGCCTTGCGCCAGGCGACGAGCGCCGGGTCCGGCTCGGTCACGATATACTGGTGTTCGACCGGAATGGCCGGGATCTTCACGCCCAGAAGCCGGGCGGTGCGCTGGGCATGGTTGCCGGTCGCGGTGACGACATGTTCGGCATGGATCTCGAACGTCTCATCGCCCGGAACCAGCATGCCGCCCTTTTCGACCATCATGTGCCCGCGCACGATCCATTCGGACCCGGTCCAGCTATAGCTGTCGACCTGCGCCTTCTGCACGATCTCGCAGCCCAGCTGACGCGCGCCCTTGGCCATGGCCTGGGTCACGTCGGCGGGGTTGATGTAGCCGTCCTGCGGATGGAAAAGCGCGCCCTTCAGGTCCTCGGTGCGCACCAGCGGCCAGCGTTCCTTGATTTGGGCGGGCGCCAGGAATTCATGATAGACCCCGGCGGTCTCCGCGACCGAGGAATAGAGCATATATTCGTCCATCCGCGCATCGGTCTGGGCCATGCGCAGGTTGCCGACGACATAGAAGCCGGCGTTGAGGCCGGTTTCCGCCTCGAGCCCCTTGTAGAAATCGACCGAGTATTTGTGGATGTGGGTCGTCGCGAAGGACATGTTGAAAAGCGGCAACAGGCCCGCCGCATGCCAGGTCGAGCCCGAGGTGAGCGCGTCGCGCTCCAGAAGCAGCGTGTTCCAGCCGGCCTTGGCCAGGTGGTAGGCGATGCCGGTTCCGACGGCCCCGCCGCCGACGACAAGGGCTTTGACATGGGTTTTCATCGGGCGACTCCGCATGGGAAAATGTGCCCCCTATCTGCCAGAGCGGCGTCAATGCCGAAAGGTCTGCCCGACCTAAAAATGTCTAAAAGCGACATGGGCCGTCGTCTGGGTGTCGGTGACAGGCAAGGCGGGACCCTTGCGCCATTTGTCGCACCGGCGCGCTCGACTGGGTGTTTGACGGGACGGGGCAGGGCGCACTAAGAGGCCGCCATGCGGTTCGGTCGTGCGCAAGACGGGATGGAATGGTGGGGCAGCCTTCTGGCGTTTCTTGCCGTCCTGACCTGGGCGCTGGTGCCGCAGGGGACCATGGCCGCGGCCGGTCCCGAGGGTCCCCACCTGGTCATCTGTTCAAGCGACGGCCCCGTCACCATGGTGATTGCTGCCGACGGTTCTGTGCAGCCCGCAAGTGCCGACCAGCGGCCCGCAACGCCGATGGACCCCTCGCATTGCCCCTGCGTGGCCGGGCTGAGCGCCGCCGCGCTGCCGTCCCTGTCGCTTTGGCCGCCTGTCCCAGCCGCCGCACGCGATACCGCGCCGCCGCCCCGCGCCCTGTCCTTGGGCCCCAACGCCGCGCAGGTCCGGCCTGAAAGCCGCGCTCCCCCCGTTCAATCCTGATCCGCCGCTAGACCCGCGCGCCCCAAAGGCGCGTCCCGGACCCATCAGGAGCCTTTCCATGTCCACCTCGTCCCGGCAGGCCGCCGTGCCTGTCCCCGATTCCGCTGCCCTGGGCGCGCCCCGCTCTAATCCCCTCTATTTCGCCGTCTGGCGCTGGCACTTCTACGCCGGGCTTTACGTCATCCCCTTCCTTGTCATGCTGGCCGTCACCGGCCTTGCGATCCTCTGGTTCAAGACCATCGCGCCCGAGTTCGGCGAGGGGCTGCGCGTCACGCCCACCGCCGTCGCCATGACCCCAGCCGCCCAGGCCGAGGCCGCCCGCGCCGCCCTGCCGGGGGCAACCGGCGTCACCGAATACGTCACGCCCTGGGATGCCACCCGCGCGGCGCTCGTGACCGTCACCGACAGGGACGGCCTGTCGCAGGTCGTGGCGCTCGACCCCTACCGGGGCACCGCGCTTCGCGTCACGCCCAAGGAAAACGGCTGGGAGGCGCTGGCCGAACGCATCCACGGCACGCTGATGATCGGCTGGATCGGCGACCGGCTGATCGAGCTGGCGGCGGGGCTTGGCCTTCTTCTGCTCGTGTCGGGCCTCTGGCTCTGGTGGCCAAGGGCGGTGCCCGAGCGGCGGGCGGAGTTTGCGCCGGACCGGAAGGCCAGTGGGCGCGGCTTCTGGCGGTCGCTCCATTCCGTCACCGGCTTCTGGACGGCCGCGATCCTTACTACCTTCCTTATGACCGGCATGGCCTGGACCGGCGTCTGGGGCGAAAAGATCGTCCAGCCCTGGGGCAGCTTCCCGGCCGAGAAGTTCGGCGCCGTGCCGCTGTCGGACGAAATCCACGCCAAGATGAACCATGGCGCCAAGGACGTGCCCTGGGGGCTGGAACAGACGCAGATGCCCGCGTCGGGCGGCCAGGTCGGCCTGCCGGGCCTGCCCGAGGGCACGCCGGTCGGGCTCGACAGCCTCGTGGCGCTCGGCCGCTCGCTGGGCCTTGCGGGGCGCTTCCAGGTGGCCTTGCCGGCCGATGAGCGCGGCGTCTGGACGCTTTCGCAGGATTCGATGAGCTTCGACAGCACCACCCCCGGCACCGACCGGACGGTGCATGTCGACCGCTACACGGGCCGCATCCTGGCCGACGTGCGCTTTGCCGACTATCCGGTGCTGGCCAAGGTGATGGCCGTCGGCACCGCGCTGCACGAGGGGCAGGTGGGCCTGTGGAATCTGGTCCTGAATATCGTGGCTTGCGCGATGATCCTGATCCTGTGCGTGACCGGCGCGGTCCTTTGGTGGCTGCGCCGCCCGTCCGGTGCCGCCCGGCTTGCCGCGCCCCCGATGCCGGCCGAGGTGCCGCTTGTCCGGGGCGTCGTGCTGGTGGCGCTGGCCCTGTCGCTCGTCTTTCCGCTTCTGGGCGCGGCGCTGATCGCCGTCCTGGTCCTTGACCTGACGCTGCTGTCGGCCGCGCCAGGCCTGAAGCGCGCGCTCAGCTGACCGGTTCAGGCCCGCCTCGCGTCAGCCAGGCGGGCCGACCCCCGGCCGGTCTGGTCCCCGGCCGGGGGACCCTTTCGATGGAGCGGGGACGCCTGCGATCTGGACGCGCACGCGCGCCTGCGCTATCGGCAGGGAATGACCGACGAAAACGCTCAGATGTCTGTCGCGAAGCCCGCCTGGCGCCGGACGGCCTACCGGCCATCGCCCTGGGTGATCGGCGCCGTCCTGATTGCGGCGCTGGTCCTTCTGCCCATCGCCTCGGTCCTCTGGACGGCCTTCCACCCGACCGAGAATATCTGGCCGCACCTTCTGGCCACGACCCTGCCGCGCTACCTAGCCAACAGCGTCATCCTGGCCGTCGGCTCGGGCCTTCTGGCGGGCGCCGTCGGGACCGGGGCGGCCTGGCTTGTCACCATGTTCCGCTTTCCCGGCTCGCGCATCCTCGAATGGCTGCTTCTCTTGCCCCTGGCGATCCCCGCCTATATCGGCGCCTACGGGCTGGTCGACTTCCTGCAATATTCCGGGCCGGTGCAGTCAGAACTGCGCTACCTGATGGGCTGGACCTCGGCCCGCGACTACTGGTTCCCGGACATCCGCTCGCGCTGGGCGGCGGTCCTGGTCCTGTCGGGTGCGCTTTATCCTTATGTCTACATGCTGACCCGCGCCGCCTTCCGCGAGCAGGCGGGCGGCGTCTATGAGGTGGCGCGCGCGCTTGGCGCCGGACCCTGGCGCATGTTCTGGCAGGTGGGCATGCCGCTCGCCCGCCCGGCCATCGCCGCCGGCATCGCCATCGTGATGATGGAGACGCTGAACGACTACGGTGTCGTTGCCTATTTCGCCGTCCAGACCCTGACCATGGGCATCTTTTCGGTCTGGCTCGAGGCCGGGAACGCCGGGGGGGCCGCGCAGATCTCCAGCCTGATCCTGGGCGCCGTCCTGGTCCTGGCCCTGGCCGAGCGGGCCGGCCGCAGCCGCTCGCGCTTTTACGCCACCGCGCGCCAGCGCCGCCCGGTAACGCCCCGGCAGCTGCCGCGCGGGGCAGGGCTTGCCGCCATGGTCCTCTGCCTGCTTCCCTTCCTTTTCGGCTTCGTCTTTCCGGTCGCGGTCATGGCCGCCCACGCCCTGTCCCGGCCCTCAGCCTGGATGGCGCCCGACCTCTTGCGCGCGCTGCGCAACACGCTCGTCGTCGGCGGATCGGCCGCGATCCTGACAGTCGCCGCCGCGATCTTCATGGTCTACGGCCTGCGCCTGACCGGCTCGCGCGCCATGCGCTACCTTTTTCCCATCGCCTCGATCGGATATGCCGCACCGGGCGCGGTGCTGGCGGTCGGGCTCCTGATCCCGCTCGCCGCCGTCGACCACCGGATTGCCGACCTGATCCAGGACCTGACCGGCAGCGACCCCGGCCTGATTCTGACCGGCTCGGCCGCAGCACTGGTCCTGGCCTTCGCCGTGCGCTTCTTTGCGCTGGCGCAGGGCGCGGTCGACAGCGCCTTCGGCCGCATCTCACCCTCGCTGCCGATGGCCGCCCGCTCGCTCGGTCAGGGCGAGGGGGGGACGCTGGTCCGGGTCTACCTGCCCCTGATGCGCGGCTCGATCGGCACGGCGCTGCTTCTGGTCTTCGTCGACAGCATGAAAGAGCTGCCCGCGACGCTGCTCCTGCGCCCCTTCAACTTCGAGACGCTCGCGACGCGGGTGCAGGAAAAGGCGAGCCTTGAGAACCTGGCCGACGCCGCCCCCGCCGCGCTGGTCATCATCGCCGTCGGCATCGTCGCCGTGGCGCTTCTGGCGCGCTCGACGCTCGGGTCGGGCGACAGGTCCCCGCGCAAGTCGGTTTGAAGCCGGTTTGAAGCCCGTTTGAAGTCGGGCCCCAAGACCGCTAGAAGGCGAATCAGCGCCGGATTAGCACAGCGGTAGTGCAGCGGTTTTGTAAACCGAAGGTCGGGGGTTCGATCCCCTCATCCGGCACCATTCCCCGCCAGCTTGCGCAGCGCCGCCGCCGTCGCCGCCAGCCCCTTTGCCAGGTCAAAGGCGGGCGCATAGCCCAGCCGGTCGCGTGCGGCGGTCGGCGGCCAATTGCCCGAGGTCGTCATCAACTCGTAAAGATGCGCATCGGGCAGCATCTCGCCCCGCGATCCGCCCCGCACCCCGCCCTTTACCTTGCGGACCAGCGCCTCGAACCGCTCGGTTCCCAGAACCGAGCGTCCCGCCGCGCTGATCCGCGCGGCAAGGCTCGGCCGGTCGGGCGCGTCCCGGTCGGGGGCAGGGGGCCGGATGTCGTCGGCCGGCACGCGCCGGATGGTGCCGCGACCCAGGATGTCGCGGTAGCCGCCGAGGAGGGCCGACCAGGGAACCGCCGCCGGGCCGTTGATGACGAACCGCTCGCGTCCGGGGTCGGGAACGGTGGCGGCCAGCAGGCAGGCGGTCGCCACATCCTCGACAAAGACCCCCTGGAAAAGGCCCTCGGGCTCCGGCAGCACGATGCCGCCCCCCAGAAGCGCATCGGCAAAACCGTTGGTCCAAAGCGCCGACCCCGGCCCCCAGACGAGCGTCGGTTGCAGGATCAGCGCGGGCAGGCGCCCCGCCATCAACCGCGCCTCTTCGGCGATCTTGGCCCGCCGGTAGGCGCTGCCGCCGGGCGTTGGCGCGGCGGGGCTTTCCCGTCCGCCGGGCCAGCCGTCCTGAACGACGATCGAGCTCAGATGCACCACCCGCCCGACCCGCGCCGCCTCGGCCGCATCCATCAGCCGCTCGAAGGCCGCGAGGTTCGCGGCACCCGGCTGGCGGACGTCATAGGCCAGCGAGAAGAGGACCGCCTGACCCGCCAGCGCAGCGCCAAGCCGCGCCCCGTCGCCCACGTCGCCCTTGATGACGCGCGCCCCTTCCGGCCCCACGCCGCGCCGGCTCAGGAGCGTGACCACCGCGCCCTCGGCCAGGAGCCGGCGCACCAGCGCGCGGCCGATGAAGCCGGTGCCACCGGTGACGAAGACGGGAAGGTCCTTCAGGTCTGGCGTCGGCATGAGGCACCTCGCAGCGGTCATCTTGCGCGACACTAGGGCGCCGCCGCCGCCAGCGAAACCCGGCCCGGCAAAACACCGCCCTTTCACCCTTCTGCAGCAGGGCGGCCCGAATCCTTCTGTAGTAGGCCCGAAACAAACCACGGCCAAACGGCCGACCGATAACGCTTGCAGAACGGCGGCGCGCAGGAGCCAGACTGCGGATAGGGATCATCGGCGCGGCCGGCAAAGTCGGCCAGCGCGCCAGGTCGCCCCTGAAGCGGCTGATCTTCATCGCCGCCGCGCCGATGCTCTGGGCGCGCCACGGGATCATGTAGACGCGCAAGGGCAACGGCCTGCGCTACCTGAAGGCCGCCCTACCTGATGATCCTGACCACCGCCTGGACGCCGGGCGAGGTCTGGGGGTGATTGCGCGGCGACCGTGAGGGCAGGGGGCGCCCTGTCCGGCTCGAGTGGCAGGGGCCGTTGACCCTGCCATGCGAAAAGGTCGCCTCTTGTCCCGCTGATGGCCCCAAAGGCCATCGGCCAGCGCCCGCCCCGCCATCGGCGGGCGCTTCGCGCCCACCGGGGCAGGCGCTGGCCTATAATGGTCTGTGACACGAACGGTCCAGCGGCACCGTTCCCGCGCGGTCGGGGAAACGCGGTGCGTTTCCTGATCCCGCGCCGCCGCGCCTACCGCGTGAACTTCTTGTACTTCACCCGCGTCGGCTCGATGCTGTCCGGCCCCAGCCTGCGCACCTTGTCCTCTTCGTAAGCCTCGAAGTTGCCTTCGAACCACTCGACATGCGCATCCCCTTCAAACGCCAGGATGTGCGTGCAGAGCCGGTCCAGGAAGAAGCGGTCGTGGCTGATGATGACGGCGCAGCCCGCGAAGTCCTCGAGTGCGGCTTCAAGCGATTGCAGCGTTTCCACGTCCAGGTCGTTCGTCGGTTCATCGAGCAGAAGGACGTTGCCCCCCGACCGCAGAAGCTTCGCCATATGGACGCGGTTGCGCTCGCCCCCGGACAGAAGGCCGACCTTCTTCTGCTGGTCGCCGCCCTTGAAGTTGAAGGCGCCGACATAGGCCCGGCTGTTCATGGTCGCATCGCCCAGTTCCAGCACCTCGAGCCCGTCCGAGATTTCCTCCCACACGGTCTTGCCCGGATCCAGCGCATCGCGCGACTGGTCGACATAGGCCAGTTGCACCGTGTCGCCGAAGCTGATCGTGCCCTCGTCGGGCTGTTCCTGGCCCGTCAGCATGCGGAAGAGCGTGGTCTTGCCCGCGCCGTTCGGCCCGATGACGCCGACGATGCCGCCCGGCGGCAGGCTGAAGGACAGGCCCTCGACCAGCTGCTTGTCGCCCAGGTGCTTGCCCAGCTCCTCGACGTCGATCACCTTGCCGCCAAGGCGCGGGCCGTTCGGGATGATGATCTGGGCGCGGCTGAGCTTCTCGCGTTCGGACTGGCCGGCCAGTTCCTCATAGGCGTTGATCCTGGCCTTCTGCTTGGCCTGCCGCGCCTTGGCGCCGGCGCGGATCCACTCAAGCTCGCGCTCGAGCGTCTTTTGCTTGGCCTTGTCCTCGCGCGCTTCCTGTTCAAGCCGCTTGGCCTTCTGTTCGAGCCAGGCGGAATAGTTGCCCTCGTAGGGAATGCCGCGGCCGCGGTCGAGTTCCAGGATCCAGCCGGTGATGTCATCCAGGAAGTAGCGGTCGTGGGTCACGATCAGGATCGTGCCCGGATATTCGATCAGGTGCTTTTGCAGCCAGGCGATGGTTTCGGCGTCCAGGTGGTTCGTCGGTTCGTCCAGAAGAAGCATGTCGGGCGCTTCCAGCAGAAGCTTGCACAGCGCCACGCGCCGCTTCTCGCCCCCCGACAGGCTTTCGACGTTCGCGTCATCGGGCGGGCAGCGCAGGGCCTCCATCGCCACGTCGATCTGGCTGTCGAGGTCCCACAGGTTCTGGCTGTCGATCGTGTCCTGAAGGGCCGCCATCTCGTCCGCCGTCTCGTCGGAATAGTTCATGGCCAGTTCGTTGTAGCGGTCGAGGATCGCCTTCTTTTCCGCCACGCCCAGCATGACGTTTTCCCGCACGCTGAGCGCGGGGTCCAGTTGCGGTTCCTGCGGCAGGTAGCCGACCTTGGCCCCCTTTGCGGCCCAGGCCTCGCCGGTGAAATCCTTGTCGATCCCGGCCATGATGCGCAGAAGCGTCGACTTGCCCGAGCCGTTCACGCCCACGACGCCGATCTTGACGCCGGGCAGGAAGTTCAGCCGGATGTTTTCAAAGCATTTCTTGCCGCCCGGATAGGTCTTGGAAACGCCATCCATGTGATAGACGTACTGATAGGATGCCATGCTGTCCCTCCGGGCGTGGTCTGTCGGGGCCTGCTCTAGGGGAGATGGGGCGAAAGGGCAATCGGAGGCAGAAGGTGAAAAGGCCGCCGGAGGTGCCGGCGGCCTTTCGTCTGTCGGAGCGAGAGGGGCTCAGCGCCTGCCGAGCGCATAGGCGCCGTCGCCCAGCAAGGACAGGACCAAGAGCGTGACCGCCCAGAAGGCCGGGAATTCCCAGCCGCCGCCTTCGTTCATGAAGAAGAAGCCGGGGGCGAAGTGGACGGTCGCGATCGCGCCCAGAAGGATCGGGATCAGCGCGAGCGACACGAGGCGCGTCTTGAACCCGGCGATCAGCGCGAGCCCGCCGAAGAGTTCCGCCGCGATGATCAGATAGGCCATCGGGCCGGGCAGGCCGAGGCCCTGGAAGAAGGCGGCAGTGCCGGCGGGGGTGAAGATGACGATCTTCAGCCAGGCATGGGCAAGAAAAAGGCCGCCGTTGGCAAGGCGCAGGATCAGTGCGGCCAGGTCGGGATTGGTCGTGGTGGCGGGGGCGTCATAAGTCTGGGTGGTCATGGGTTTGTCCTGTCGGTTCGCGGCCGGGATTGGCGATGTCTGGCTAATCTCGCCAATCGCGGTGCAATTCCATTCGACGGGGCCGCACAGGGGATGTGCGCTGCTGCGAGCCGCCACGGGGTGCCGTCCACAAAGGCAAAGGGCGCTCGGCCCCGCAATGGCTTTTCGAACCAGAGGTCGGCGGGAAGGGGAACGGGCGGGTGTGGGCCGGGGTTCAGGCCGCCAGCCGGTCCGTCAGCCGGGCCAGGAAGGCGTCGCAGGCCGCAAGCTCGGTCTCGGCGATGAATTCGTCGGGCTGGTGGCCCTGCGCCATGTCGCCCGGGCCGCAGACGACGGTCGGGATGCCATGGGCGGCGAAGAAGCCGGCCTCGGTCCCGTAGGCGACCTTGGTCAGGCCCGGCTTTGCCAGCGCGGCGGCTACGGCCGCGACGACCGGCGCGTCGGACGGGGTGTCAAGGCCGGGGTAGCGGTTCGTCTCTTCGATCCCGATCCGGCCGCCGGGGGCGAAGGCGCCGCTGATCGCGGCCGCGCGGGCGGCGATGCGGGCCGCCAGATCGTCGATCGGCTCGGCGGCAAGCGCCCGGATCTCATAGGCCAGTTCCGCCCTGTCCGGCACGATGTTGAGCGCGAGCCCACCCGCCAGCCGCCCGACATGGACGGTCGAATAGGGAATGTCATAGCCCGGGTCGCGCGCGCCTTCCGCCGCGAGCCGGTCCTGCTCGGCGCGCAGGCCCTGCACCATCTCTGCCGCGAGGTGCAGCGCATTGGTGAAATTCGGCGCCATGGCCGAATGGCCGGCGGTGCCGTGGCAGGTGGCCCTGAAGGCGGCCTTGCCCTTGTGGCCGCTGGCGATCTGCATCAGCGTGGGCTCGCCTACGACCGCGAATTCTGGCCGGCCGAGCGCGGGGATCAGGTGCGGCACCATGTGGGGGATGCCGAGGCAACCCAGTTCCTCGTCCCAGGACAGGGCCAGAAGCAGCGGCCGGGCAAGGGGCCGGGCCGCCGCACCTTCGGCTGCCGTCAGCATCGCGGCGACGAAGCCCTTCATGTCGGTCGTGCCGCGCCCGTACAGAAGGCCGCCCTCGCGCGTCAGCCGGTAGGGATCGCGCGTCCAGGCCTGTCCTTCGGTCGGGACCGTGTCGGTATGGGCCGACAGAAGGATGCCGCCATCGACCGCCGGGCCGATCCGGGCGAAGAGCCCCGCCTTCTGGCCACCAGGCGGCGCGATGCGCGTGACCTCGGCGCCGATCGCGTCCAGCCGGTCCTGCAGGAACCCGATCACCTCTAGGTTCGGATCGCGTGAGACGGAGGGCAGCGCGATCAGCCGGTCGAGCGTGTCGAGCGTGGTCATCGGGCCGCTCCCCATGGCGCAATCGCCTTGCCGCGCCAGACATCGGCCGGCCAGTCGGTGAAGGGCGCGATCGGCTCCCAGCCCAGCCGGTCGTAAAGCGCCAGCGCCTCGGGGAGCGCGCTGTTGGTATCAAGCCGGAGGCGGTTCAGGCCAAGGTCGAGCGCCGCCGCCTCGATCCCCGCCATCAACTGCCGGCCAAGCCCCAGCCCGCGCGCGGCCGGATCGGTCCAGAGCCGCTTCACCTCGCCGAGGCCCGGCCCCACCGTCTTGACCGCCACACAGCCCATGACCGCGCCATCCGCAGCCTCGGCCAGAAGGAAGGCGCCGGTGGGCGCGCGAAAACGGGGCGCCTCGGGGTCGGGGAAGGGCAGGTCGGCAGCACCTAGCGCGGGGATGCGCGAGGCCAGAAGGGCGGCATAGGCGGCCAGGCAGGCGCGCGCGCCCGCTTCGTCTGGGTCGGCGGGGCGCAGGGTCAGGGGTGTCGCGGGCATGGCGCTGACAGTAGGCCGGGCGCTTCCGGCGTCAAGGGGCGGCTCACGGCGGCTTGATCGCCGGGGGGCCGGAAGGGCAGGGCGCACGAGGTTGACACCGCCCGCTCTCCGGGGCCAGAACGGAGGGTGTTTGCCAAGGGTGGAAGACACGCAGAAGGGGCTGCCGTGCAGGGTTTTCCGGTCGCGTTTCGGGGGATGAGGGTGGGCCTTCTGGGCGGCTCGTTCGACCCTGCGCACGAAGGCCACGCGCACCTGACGCGCGAGGCGCTGAAGCGGCTGGGCCTTGACCGGGTCTGGTGGCTGGTGACGCCCGGCAACCCCCTGAAGCCGAACCCGCCCGCCCGCCTTGCCGCCCGGATGAAGCGCGCGCGCGAGGTGATGCGCGATCCGCGGGTGACAGTCACCGACCTCGAATCGCGGCTCGGCACGCGCTACACGGCTGAGACGCTGCAGCGGCTGCAGGCGCTTTATCCCGGCGTGCGCTTCGTCTGGCTGATGGGCGCGGACAATCTGGCGCAGTTCCACCTGTGGCAGCAGTGGGACTGGATCTTCCGCCATGTGCCGATCGCGGTCTTTGCCCGCCCCGGCACGCGGCTCGAGGCCAAGGGCGCCCGCGCGGCCGAGGAATATGCCCGCTGGCGGCTACCGGTGCACCTGGCGCGGGCGCTCGCCGATCGCATGCCGCCGGCCTGGGTCTTCCTGGACATGCCGATGAACCCGCTTTCCTCGTCCGAGATTCGGGCGCGGGGCGAATGGAAGGGGACGGCGGAATGAGCCTGACACGACGCGGGCTGGTCGGCGGGCTGGCCGCCCTGACCGTTGGACTGGCGGCGGGGGTCGCGGCGCCCGCGCTGGCCGAGACCAAGAAGAAAAAGAAGAAGCCCGCGAAGAAGCCCGCGAAGAAGCCGGTCGCGAAACCGGCGCCCGTGGTCCTTGGCACGGCCGAAGAGATCGTCGCGGCGGCGGGTCTGAGCGGCCTGGTCAGTTACGTCCTGGCCGACCGGGCAACCGGCGCGATCATCGAACAGCGCGACGCCGACCGGCCCATGCCGCCGGCCTCGACCGCCAAGACCCTGACGACGATCTATGCGCTGGCGGCCCTTGGGCAGGACTACCGCTTCACGACCGACCTTCTGCCGCTCGGCCCCGTTTCGGGCGGCCGCGTCGCGGGCGGCCTGCTGCTTGCAGGGGGCGGGGATCCGACGCTGTCGACCGACGACCTGGGCGACATGGTGGCCGAGCTTGCTGCGCGTGGCGTGAAGGGCACCGACGGGCGCTTCGGCGTCTGGGGTGGCGCGCTGCCCTATCTGCCCTCGATCGACCCCGGCCAGCCCTGCTGGATGGGCTACGACCCGTCGGTGGGCGGGCTGAACCTCAACTTCAACCGCGTGAACCTGAGCTGGGAGCCGGGCGGAACCGCCATGGCCTTCGACGCGCGGGGCGAGCGCTTTGCGCCCGCGACCAGGATCGCGGCGATTTCGGCCGAAGCGCGGGAAAGCCCGCTCTTCACCTGCGACGCGGGCGCGGGGGCCGAGCGCTTCACCGTGGCCGCCCCGGCCCTTGGCCGCGCGGGCAGCCGCTGGCTGCCGGTGCGCCGGCCGGACCTTTATGCGGGCGACGTCTTCCGCACGCTCGCCGCAGCCCAGGGCATCGGCCTGCCGGCGCCCGAGCGCATGGGCGCGCCCGCCTCGGGCGCTCCCCTTGTCCGCCACCAGAGCGCGCCCCTTGGCGCCATCCTGCGCGACATGTTGAAATATTCGACCAACATGACCGCCGAAGCCGTGGGCATGACGGCCTCGGCCAGCGTGGGTGTCACCGGCCATGACGCCTCGGCCGCCAGCATGAGCCAGTGGGTGTCGCGCCAGATCGGCGGGGTCGGGGGGCACCTTGTGGACCATTCGGGCCTTGGGCCCGCCTCGCGGGTCACGGCGGCGGGCATGGCCCGGGCGCTCGGGACGCTCGGCCCCAAGGTCGGGCTGCCGGGCTTCCTGAAGGAGGTGCGGATCGAGGCCGCCGCCGACCGCGCGGCGCCGCAGCGGGTGGTGGCCAAGACAGGGACGCTGGACTTCGTGTCCGGCCTTGTCGGCTACCTCACGACCGCGACGGGGCAGGAGAGGGTCTTTGCGATCTATGCTGCCGACCTGCCGCGCCATGATGCGGTGACGCTGGCAGAGGCCGAAGCACCGCCGGGGCTGTCGGCCTGGCTCGGCCGCGCGCGGCGGATGCAGACGCAGCTTCTGCAGGTCTGGGGCTGAAGGGGAGCGAGAGGGTCGCGTGGCTTGTGGATGTCCCTCGGTCTGATTGGCAGAGGCCGTTGCCTCTGCCATGCGAAGGCATTTGGTCCTTTGTCCCCGCCGATGGCCCAAAGCCATCGGCCAGTGCCCGCCCCGCCATCGGAGGGCGCTGGCCTTCGTAGTCCTGTGACACGAACGGTCCAGCGGCACCGTTCCCACGCGGTCGGGGGAAACGCGGGTCGCGTTTCCTGATCCCGCCCGGCCCGGCGGGCCGACCAG
>CAMFGW010000037.1 GCA_945952025.1 uncultured Paracoccaceae bacterium | reverse complement strand
GGCGCAGATCGGCCGGGCGGCGCGGAACCGAAAAGATGCCACTCGCCTTCGCCCGGATATCAAGCGATGCTTGGGCATGACGCCCGCGCCCGACTGCGCCAATTGCCAGAACGGAGGATCAGATGACCACGAAAAGCGCCACCGACAAGGCCCGCGACGTGGTGGACGAGGCCCGCGCCAGCGCCAGGTCCGTCGCCGCCACGGCTGCCCGGACCGGCGAGGGCGTGAAGGCCAAGGCCGAACGCACCGCCGACATCGCCCGTGACATCGCAGCGGACATGACAGATGCCGCGAGCAGGGGCGCTGAAGAGGCGCAGGCCGCCTTCGACCAGCACGCGGCGCGGCTGAAATCTTCGGCCCGTGAAACGCTCGACGCCGCTACCCGGTCGGGCCGCGACGTGTTCGAGGCCGCGCTCGCCGGGATCGCCGACGTGACCGCGACGGCGCGCGAGGCGATCGCGGGGCAGATGGAGGGCCGGGCCGAGGCCGGCAAGGCCATGATCGCCGAGCAGGGCCAGAAGATCGCGGGCCAGCTCAGCGAAGCGGCGCGCGCCATGGGCAAGTCGGCCTCGCAGTCGCAGATTCTCGACAGCGTCGCGACCGGCATGTCCGATCTTTCGCAATCGCTCAGGAACCGCTCGGTGCAGGGCGTGGTCGCCGACATGCGCGGCTTCGTGCGCCGCAATCCGGGCGTCGCCGTCGCCGGGGCGGCCGTCCTGGGCTTCGCCGTCACCCGCATCGCCCTGGGCCGCCGCCGCAGGCACCAGGTCGACGAAGGGGTCGCGCAGATCGCCGATCAGGCCGCAGATCCGGCTGACACTTCCGAACCCCGGTCCTGACCATGGACGGGGACCCGCAGAAATCCATGGCGTCGCTTCTGGGCGAGGCCGTCGGCCATTTGTCGAACATGGCCCAGGGCGAAATGGCGCTGGCCCGGGCCGAGGTCGCGGAAAACGCAGCCCTCGGCGGCCGCGCGCTGGCCCTTCTGGTCCTGGGCGCGCTCTTCGGCCTGACCGCCCTTCTGACGCTGGTGGCCGCGCTGGTCATCGGCCTGATCGGCTGGGCCGCGCCCTATGGCATCGGACCGGGCTGGGTGACGCTTGGGGTGGGGGTCGCTCTTGCTGTGCCGGCGGGCCTGTTGGCCTGGGCCGGCGTGCAACGGCTTTCGCGCGTCAGCCTTTACCCCGAAAAGGCCATCCGGGGGCTCGGCCGCGATGCTGCGCTTTTGAAGGAGACGCTGAAGAATGGCTGACGAGCCCTTCAAGGACCTGAAGGGGTCGGCCGCGATCGAGGCGCGGATCGAGCGTGAACGCCAGGCGTTTCGCGCCGCCGGAAGCGAGCTGCGCGCGCGGCTCGAACCGGCGGCGCTGGCACAGTCTGCGCTTGATACGGCACTCGAGGTCGGGGACCGCGCGCTGAGGACGCCCCTGGCCGATTGGGCCGCGCTTGCCACGGGCGCGAGCGAAAGCCGGGTGGTCCGGGCGGCCCTGTCAGGCGTCGGGCGGCTGCGCGGCCGGGCCGGGGCAGCGCAGGCGGCCCCGACCGAGACCCCTAGAGTGGCGGCCTTCGTGGCCGAAAATACCGGCAAGGCAGGCGAGGCCAAGCGCGCTGCCAAGCTTCGCGCCGCGGCAGAAAGGCGCGCGGCGGAACTGGGCGCGGACTGGACCGCGCGGACCGACGAGGCGGTTGCCCAGGTCCGGGCAGACCTCGCGACGCTCGACCGCGCGCAGCGCGAGGCCGAGGAGTCCGACGCAGACTCCGACACCGAGCGCCGTCACGAGGTCAACCGCGCCGCCCTTCTGTCGCGCTTCGCCGCCGGGGTGCGGGCCGAGCTGGACCGCGACCTGGCCGACCTGCCCGAGGATCTTCGCAGCGCCGAGGTCGACCGGCGCGAGGCCTATTACCGCCATCACTTGTCGCAACTGGCGCAAGGCAAGGGCCTGGTCGCCCGCCTGGTCGACGATCACCCGCTGGTCCTGACCGCAGCGGCGGCCGCGATCGGCGTGGCGCTCGCGGCCGTCCTGATGCCGTCGGGCGGGTCCGACGAGGCCTGAGCCGCGCGCGACCTCACTCTGCTCAGTCCGGCGCCGGGATGAACTCGTCCCGGTCGTCCGGCGGCAGGTCGAAAAGACCGTCGCCCCAGTCGCCCTCGCGCCATTGAGCCTTCGCTTCCTCGATCTTCTCTCGGCTCGACGAGACGAAGTTCCACCAGACGTAGCGCGGCCCCCCAAGCGTCTCGCCGCCCAGGATCAGGACGCGGGCGCCCTGGTCGCCGGCGGTTATGGTCACCCGGTCGCCCGGCCGGAACACCATCATCCGCCCCGCCTCGAACACGTCGCCGGCAATCACGACCGAGCCTTCGACGATATAGGCGCCGCGATCCTCGTGATCGTCCGGAAGGGGCATTTTCGCGCCGGGCGCAAGCACCGCATCGCCATAGAACGTGTCGCTGAAAAGCCGCGCCGGCGCCGTCTCGCCATAGGCGCGGCCCAGGATCAGCCGCAGCGTGACGCCGTCATGGTCAAGGACCGGCAGGCTCGCCTTGCCATGATGTTCGAAGGTCGGCGCCACATCCTCGCGGTTTTCTGGAAGGGCGACCCAGGTCTGGATGCCGAAAAGGCTGTGGGGCGCCTTGCGCGTCGCCTCCGACGTGCGCTCGGAATGGGTCACGCCGCGCCCCGCCACCATCCAGTTGACCGCGCCCGGCAGGATCATCTGGTTCGTGCCGAGGCTGTCGCGATGCTGGAACTCGCCACGATAGAGGTAGGTGACGGTGCCAAGCCCGATATGCGGATGCGGGCGCACGTCGACCCCCTGGCCGGTCAGGAATTCCGCCGGCCCGGCCTGGTCGAAGAAGATGAAGGGTCCGACCATCTGCCGCTTTGGCGCCGGCAGGGCCCGCCGCACCTCGAACCCGCCAAGGTCGCGGGCGCGGGGGATGATGAGCGTCTCGATCGAGTCGAGCGAGGTCAGGTCGGGGATATGCGGGGCGAGGGCAGGGTTCCAGCTCATGGGCGGCTCCTTTGGTTGCGCCCAATGTGGGGGCGCGCGCGGCGGGAGGCAATGAGGGTGGGTGGTCCCGTCTGCTGCGAGGACTGTGCGGTGGCGCACAGGGGGCAAGTTGTCGGGGCGGTACGGCGCAGCGCGGCTCTCCGGCGCATCGTTGGTTTTGTGGGAATTGTCTGCTGAGGATTTGTGTTATGTTTCAGCAGGTTGATGGTGCTGTGAGAGAGGGTTGAATTCAGGTCACAGCAGATCAAGCAATTGATTTTGTAGGAATTTGTCAGGTCGGCCGCCGTGGACCTGCACTAGCTCCATGCACTAGTTCTAGTGTTGCTTCAAGTGGCCCATTCAGCACCGTGGGTTCAAGTCCAAGGGGTCTCGCTCCCGGTCGAATTCTGCGATGACAGCGTAGGGGAAGGGTTCACCGTAGGCTTTCCAATTTGCGCGAGCCGCCTCGATTATGCGCGGCGCCCAACATCCTCGGTAGGACAGCCTGCTCGGGCTCCGCTCGGCGATAACGAGGCATCTGTGATCCGAGCCGCTCCTGTCCGAGACGGGGATATGAACGACCCTTCCTTGCGCGGATTCCTGGATGTCTTTGGGGACGTGAGGCCGCAGATAGTAGGTAGATTTGATCAGTTCCGGGTTCGGAATCGCGTATCTCACATGCACCACCTCTGTGCGCTAGCGAGGCGGTACAAATCCATAAGGATCAAATGACTACGTGAAATCAATGGGATGAAATGGTGCTGTGAGAGAGGATTGAACTCTCGACCTCTCCCTTACCAAGGGAGTGCTCTACCACTGAGCTACCACAGCGCCGTTGGTCGGGCGGGTGTTAGACTCAAACGATGGGCCGCGCAAGAGGGTTCAGGGGGTCTTTCGGTCCAGGTAATCTGGACGGTCCGGGCGATCCGGGGTAGGAAGGCGGCGGCTTTGGGGGCGCGTGGTGGCAGAGCGGAAGTCCGGCGGGGGTGACGAGCGCGCGGCGCGGCTCAAGGCGGCGCTTCGGGCGAACCTGCAGCGGCGCAAGGCCCAGGCGCGGGCGCGCGACCAGGGTGACGAGGCCGCGGAACCGGCGCCCGACGAACGCGACGGGGCCGAGGGCTGAGGGCCCGAAGAACGAACGGGCGCAGAACGAACGGGCGCGGGACAAACCCGCGCGGGACAAGGGGCGAAGAGGGCAGATGGATTCGATCAGGGTCAAGGGAAACGGCGCGCTCAGGGGCCAGATCCCGATCGCGGGGGCCAAGAACGCCTGCCTGGCGCTCATGCCGGCGACGCTTCTGTCGGACGAGCCCCTGACGCTGACCAACGCGCCGCGGCTGTCCGACATCAAGACCATGGCGCAGCTTCTGGGCTCGCTCGGGGCCGAGGTGGCGTCGATGCAGGGCGGGCAGGTGCTGGCGCTGTCGTCGCACGACCTGTCGAACCTGACGGCGGACTATGACATCGTGCGCAAGATGCGGGCCTCGAACCTGGTGCTGGGGCCGCTTCTGGCGCGCGCCGGCCGGGCGGTCGTGTCCTTGCCTGGCGGCTGCGCCATCGGCGCGCGGCCGATGGACATCCACATCACCGGGCTCGAGGCGCTGGGCGCCGAAATCGAGCTGAAGGAAGGCTACCTTCACGCCGTCGCACCGCGTGGCCTGAAGGGCGCGGTGATCGAACAGCGCTTCGCGAGCGTGGGCGCGACCGAAAACGTCGTGATGGCGGCAACGCTGGCCAAGGGCACCACCGTCCTGAAGAACGCGGCGCGCGAGCCGGAGATCGTCGATCTGGTCAAATGCCTGCGCGCCATGGGCGCCGAGATCGAAGGCGAGGGGACCGGGACCATCACCATTCAGGGCGTCGACCGGCTGCACGGCGCGACACACGCCGTCGTCACTGACCGGATCGAGCTTGGCACTTACATGATCGCGCCCGCGATCGCGGGGGGTGAGGTCGAACTGCTGGGCGGCCGCCGCGCGCTTCTGGCCTCGTTCTGCGACAAGCTGGAAGAGGCCGGGGTCGAGATTGCGGAAACCGACAAGGGGCTGCGGGTCAGCCACGCCACGGGGCGCGTGGCGCCCGTCAACGTGCGGACCGAGGTCTTTCCCGGCTTTCCGACCGACCTTCAGGCCCAGATGATGGCGCTGCTCTGCACGGCGCACGGGACCTCGGTTCTGGAAGAGACGATCTTTGAAAACCGCTTCATGCACGCGCCGGAACTGGTGCGCATGGGGGCGGGGATCGAGGTGCACGGCGGTCACGCGACCGTCAGGGGGGTCGAGAAGCTGAAGGGCGCGCCGGTCATGGCGACGGACCTGCGCGCTTCGGTCTCGCTGATCCTCGCGGGCCTCGCGGCGGAAGGCGAGACGCTGGTGCGCCGGGTCTATCACCTGGACCGCGGCTATGAGCGGCTGGAAGAGAAGCTCGCCGCCGTGGGGGCCGAAGTGGAAAGGGTGCGCGAGGAATGACCGATGCCCGGTTCGAGGACGGGGCCGACCTGGCCCTGACGCTGAAGGCCGAGACGGCCGAGGACCTGGGGGTCCTGTCGGCCCTGGTGCAGGACGCCGTCCTGGCCGGAACCGACATGGCCTGGGACCGGCGCGGCCGCGTGCTGAGCCTCCTCGTCAACCGCTTCCGGTGGGAGGATCTGACCGCCGCCGAACGCGCGCAGCGGCCCTACGAACGGGTGCGCTCGATCCTGACCGTCGGTGACGTGCTGACGGTTTCAAGCCAGGGCATCGACCGGCATGACAGCGACCTGATCCTGTCGATCCTGTCGATGGACTGGGAACCGGGCCAGGACGGGGCAGGGCGGCTTGTCCTGACGCTGGCGGGCGACGGGGCGATCGCGGTCGCGGCCGAATGGCTGAACGTGACGCTCGCCGACGTGTCGCGGCCCTACCTCGCGCCCTCGGGCCACGCGCCGCACCATCCGGACTAAGGGCCGGCGGCGTTCTACTTTTGGGACCCGGCTGGCAGGGGCCGTTGACCCTGCCATGCGAAGGCTTCTCCGCCTGTCCCCGCCGGTGGCCCAAAGGCCATCGGCCAGCGCCCGCCCCGCCCATGGCGGGCGCTATGCGCCCACCGGGGCAGGCGCTGGCCTCTTTCAGTTCATGACACGAGCGGTCCAGCGGCACCGTTTCCACACGGCCGGGGGAAACGCGGGTCGCGCTTCCTGGTCCCGCCCGGCCCGGCCCAGTGCTTGACGGTGCGCCATGTAGCCCCCTGGGAATTTACGGCACTCCGGCGCCTGCCTTCGAATCGACATTCCGGTCCGCAGGGTCCCAAAAAGGCGTTTCCGCGCCACCCCATTCCGCTTTTTGTGACTTTTTGGCCCCGCTTCCGGTGAGTGTTGGGATAGGCCCCCACCGCGTCCTGCGCATGATCCTTCACAACATCTTGTGTGTCTCGTGATGCGTTCCGCTAGGGTTCGCCATCATCGTTCTCGGTTCAGACACAATCCCTTGTTTTTCCACCGCGGCCGGCCCAACTTCTTGCGTTCTTTCCCTAAAAAACCTGTTGCTTCCCGTAATTTCCCATGGCATCCCTTTGCTTACCGGTGAAGACGGGAACAAGACGAAGGGGCGCTAGACCCCGCACGGCAAAAGTCAGGTTTCATACAGGCACCCGCCTTCACCGCTCAAAACGTACCGGCGCAGCGACGAGCAGACATCCCCCCAGGTGGTCGCAGAGCCGGACAGACCCAGTGATGGGACGAGGGCGGCGGATCGGGCAGTGGCAGCAGCCCGATCCGCCGTTTTCATTCCGGGCAGCCCGACGGGGCGACCGGAGAGAGTGACAGGAAGGAGTGCGGGCCGGTGGCGCGCAGGTTCAGAGGATCGGACACGATCAAGGTCGACGGGAAGGGGCGCATCTCCATCCCGGCGGCCTTTCGCCGTGTGATCGCCGCCTCTGACCCCGACTACCGCGAGGGCGAGAAGGCGAACGTCATCATCGTCTTCGGCGACCAGAACCAGACCTGGCTCGATGTCTATACCATAGAGGCGATGGCCGAGGTCGAAGCCATGATCGACCGCATGCCGCGCGGCTCGGACGAGCGCGAGGCGCTCGAGGACCTGATGAGCGGCTATGCGATGGACGCCGAGGTCGACGCCGACGGCCGCATGGTACTGCCCGCGCGCCTGCGCGAGAAGATGGGCCTGGCCGACGAGGTCACCTATCTGGCCAAGAACGATTATTTCCAGCTCTGGTCGCCCCTGGCCTTCCGCGCCAACGAGGCCCGCAAGGCCGAGGCGCTGCGCGACAAGGTCGGGCCGGGGCGCACCGCCAAGGTGCTTCTGGACATGGCGCCACCCGGATTGTCCCCGGAGCCCGGCAACGGCCCGGCCGGGGCCTGAGGATGCAGGCCGCAGCCCCGAACGCGCCCCATGTTCCGGTCCTTCTGGACCCGCTTCTGCAGGCGGTGGCGCCGGTCGCGGGCACCTGGATCGACGGCACCTTCGGCGCGGGCGGCTATGCGCGGGGCCTTCTGGCCGCCGGGGCCGCGCGCGTCATCGGCATCGACCGCGACCCGACGGCACTCCGGCTCGCCGACCCTTGGGCGGGCGAATGGGGCGGGCGGCTGGTCCGGGTCGAAGGCACCTTTTCCGACATGGACCGCATTGCCGACGATCACGGCGGCCCGGTCGACGGGGTGGTCCTGGACCTGGGCGTATCCTCGATGCAGATCGACCAGCCCGACCGCGGCTTTTCGTTCCAGAAGGACGGCCCCCTGGACATGCGCATGGGTGCGGACGGCCCGACGGCCGCCGACCTGGTCAATGGCGCGTCAGAGGCGCAACTGGCTGATATCCTGTATCATTACGGCGAAGAGCGCGCCTCGCGCCGGATCGCGCGCGCCATCGTCGCGGCGCGTCCCCTGACGACGACGCTGGCGCTCGCCTCGGTCATCGAACGCTGCCTGCCACGCCAGAAACCGGGCCAGAGCCACCCCGCCACCCGCAGCTTCCAGGCGCTGCGGATCGCGGTGAACGACGAGTTCGGCCAGCTGGCCGAGGGGCTGTCGGCCGCCGAACGCGCGCTGAAACCGGGCGGCCTTCTGGCGGTCGTGACCTTCCATTCGATCGAGGACCGGGCGGTCAAGCGCTTCTTCCAGATCCGGTCGGGCGCCGAGGGGCAGGGCAGCCGCCATGCCCCCTCGAAGGCCGCGACCGAACCCGCCTTCACCCTTGTCACCCGCCGCGCCGTGGGCCCCGACGATAGCGAACTGGCCCGGAACCCGCGCGCGCGGTCCGCGAAACTGCGCGTCGCCAGGCGCACCGCTGCGCCTGCCCAGCCGCTCGCCGCTGCGGCGCTCGGCCTTGCCGGCGTCGGCGCTTCCCACGCCCGAAGGACCTGACCCATGCGCAACCTCTTCTTTGTCCTGTCTGCCGCGCTGATCGTCGGGCTCGCCTTCTGGGCCTACCGCGAGAACTACCGCACCCAAGGCGAGGTCGCCGAACTGCGCGCGCTGCAAAACGAGATCGGCCAGCTGAAAGAGGGCCTTGGCGTCCTCGACGCCGAATGGGCCTACCTGAACCGGCCCGACCGGCTGCGCGAGCTGGCGGATGCGAACTTCGCCCGGCTGAAGCTTCTGCCGCTTGCGCCGGAACAGTTCGGCGACGTGGCGCAGGTGCCCTATCCGTCGGTCACGACGCCGGACCCGGCAGCGACGCCCGACCCAGCCACCGACCCAGCCACGGACGGGACCGCAGCCCCCGCCGCGCCAGCCCTGACGGCCGAGGCAGCACCCCCGCCGCCCACTGAGCCCGCCAAGAAAACGGCCAAGAAGCCGGCCAAGAAGCCCGCCGACGCGGCCCCGGTCGATCCCATCCTTGCCGCCACCATCGCCGCGCTCGAGAACACGCCATGATCCGCACGCCCCTCCGCCCCCTTGCCCGCATCCTGTCGGCCCGCGCCAAGGGCGAAAACCCCGACGCGATCGAACAGAGTAACCGCCGCGACCGGCACGAGGTCATGCGCGACCGCTCGCGCGCCAAGGCCGAGGGGCGGCTCATCCTTCTGGGCCTGTCCTTCGCGCTCGGTTTCGGGGCGATCGGCCTGCGCATGGGCATGACTGCCGCCGCAGCCCCGTCCGAGCCACAGGCCTCGATGTCCGGTCCGACGATTGCCGCGCAGCGGGCCGACATCGTCGACCGCAAGGGCCGCATCCTGGCCACGAACCTTGTCACCCACGCGCTTTATGCCCAGCCGAAGCTGATGGTCGATCCCGTCGGCGCGGCGAAGAAGCTCGCGGCGATCTTCCCCGACCTTGACGCCGACCAGCTGGCCAAGGACTTCACCGGCGCCCGCAAGTTCCTGTGGATCAAACGGAAAATCTCGCCCGAACAGATGCAGGCCGTGCACGAGATCGGCGACCCCGGCCTGCTTTTCGGCCCGCGAGAGATGCGGCTTTACCCGAATGGCGCCCTTGCCTCGCACATCCTTGGCGGCGCGAGCTTCGGGCGCGAGGGCGTGGACAGCGCCGAGGTGATCGGCACCGCGGGCATCGAGAAAAGTTATGACAGCTGGCTGCGCGACCCCGCGAACGGCGGCGCGCCCCTGACCCTGTCGCTGGACCTGACCGTCCAGTCGACGGTCGAAGAGGTGCTGGCCGGCGGCATGAAGCTGATGAACGCCAAGGGCGCGGCAGCGGTCCTGATGGACATCCATACGGGCGAGATCGTGTCGATGGCCTCGCTGCCGGACTTCGACCCGAACGACCGGCCCCAGCCCCTCCTGAAGGGCAGCCCGTCCGACAGCCCGCTTTTCAACCGCGCGGTGCAGGGCGTCTATGAGCTCGGCTCGACCTACAAGCTCTTCGCGCTGGCGCAGTCGCTCGACCTTGGGCTGGTGACGCCCCAGACCATCGTCGACAGCAGAAGCCCGATGATCTGGGGCCGCTTCAAGATCCGCGACTTCCACAATTACGGCCCGCGCCTCAGCGTGACCGACGTCATCGTCAAATCCTCGAACGTCGGCACGGCGCATATCGCCCAGATGATCGGCGGCGACCGGCAGAAGGCCTTCCTCGGCTCGCTCGGGCTGCTGGAGCCGACGCCGGTCGAGCTGATCGAGGCGCCGACCGGCAAGCCCCTTCTGCCCCGGAAGTGGAGCGAACTGTCCACCATGACCATTTCCTATGGCCATGGCCTGTCGGACAGCCCCCTGCATCTGGCGGCCGCCTATGCCTCGATCGTGAACGGCGGCACCAAGGTCACGCCGACGCTTCTGAAGACCGACCGGGTGCAACAGGGCCCGCGCGTCATCAGCGAACAGACCTCTGCCACGGTGCGCGGCATCCTGCGGCAGGTCGTGGTGCGCGGCACGGCGAGCTACGGCGACGTGCCGGGCTATTCGGTCGCGGGCAAGACCGGCACGGCCGACAAGCCCCTGCCGACGGGGGGCTATGCCAAGGACAAGGTGATCGCCACCTTCGCCTCGTTCTTCCCCTCTTACGCGCCGAAATACGTGCTGATCGTCACGCTGGACGAGCCGGTCGAGACCGGCTCGACCGAGGCGCGGCGCACTGCCGGCTGGACCGCCGTTCCGGTCGCGGCCGAGATGATCCGCCGCATCGGCCCCCTGCTGGGCCTGAGGCCCGAGGTTGAACCTCCTGCCGATCCTGCGCTAACTCTCGCCAGCAACTGACGGCAGGCGATGGGGACGCACAAGATATGGGTGACACAGGCGGCAAGACGACCTCGCTCGCAGACCTTGGGCTGACCGCGCAAGGCGGTGCAGAGGCGCGGATCACCGGCCTGACCGCCGACAGCCGGCAGGTGCGCCCCGGCGTCCTGTTCGCCGCCCTGCCGGGCGCGAAGATGCACGGCGCCGAGTTCATCCCCTTCGCCCTTCGCATGGAGGCGGGCGCGGTCCTGACCGACCGCGCGGGGGCCGAGATGGCACGCGAGGCGCTGGCAGGGTCCGGCACGGCGCTGGTCGTCGCCGAAGAGCCGCGCCAGGCGCTCGCCTATGCCGCCGCCCTGTGGTTCGGCCGCCAGCCAGAGACGATGGTGGCCGTGACCGGCACCTCCGGCAAGACCTCGGTCGCGACCTTCACACGCCAGATATGGCAGGCGCTGGGCTATCAGGCGGCGAACCTCGGGACGATGGGCATCCTGGGCGATTTCCACGGCCCGCTGGCCCACACGACGCCCGAACCGATCACCCTTCACCGCGTGCTGGCCGAGATGGCCGCGGCCGGGATCACCCATGCGGCGATGGAGGCCTCGTCGCACGGGCTGGACCAGTTCCGGCTGGACGGGGTGCGGCTGAAGGCCGGCGCCTTCACCAACTTCAGCCAGGACCACCTCGACTATCACGCGAACTTCGACGCCTATTTCGCGGCAAAGGCGGGGCTTTTCACCCGCGTCCTGCCCGAGGGCGCCACCGCCGTCATCAATATCGACGACGAGCGCGGGCCCGAGCTTGCCGGGATCGCCGAAGAGCGCGGGCTGAGGCTGGTCACCATCGGCCGGGATGATCTGGCCGACCTCAGGATCGAGGCGCAGCGCTATGATGCGACGGGCCAGGACTTGCGCTTCCGCTGGGGCGGGCGGCCGCACATGGTGCGCCTGCCGCTCATCGGCGGCTTTCAGGCCGAAAACGTGCTCGCCGCTGCCGCGCTTGTCGCTGCGGGCGGCCCGGACCTGATGCTCGACCGGATCGTCGCGACATTGCCCGGCCTGACCACGGTCCGCGGCCGGATGGAGCTGGCCGCGACCCGCAAGAACGGCGCGACGGTCTTCGTCGACTATTCCCACAAGCCCGGCGCGCTGGCCTCCGCGCTCCAGTCCCTGCGGCCACATGTCCTTGGCCGCATCGTCGTCGTCTTCGGCGCAGGCGGCGACCGCGACCGGCTGAAGCGGCCCCTGATGGGCGAGGCGGCTGCGCGCTACGCAGACCAGGTCATCGTCACCGACGATAACCCCAGGACCGAGGAGCCGGCCGCGATCCGGGCCGAGGTGATGAGGGGCTGCCCCGAGGCGGCAGAGGTCGGCGACCGCGCCGAGGCAATCCTGAGGGGCGTCGATGCGCTGGGCCCCGGCGACGCGCTTCTGATCGCAGGCAAGGGACATGAGACGGGCCAGATCATCGGGTCCGACGTCTACCCGTTCGATGACGCTGAACAGGCCAGCGTCACCGTCGCGGCACTGGACGGGCTGATCTGATGGCGCTCTGGACCGGACAGGCGATTGCGGCGGCGACGGGCGGGCGACTGGCGCGCGGGTTCGAGGCGACAGGCGTGTCGATCGACAGCCGCACGCTGCAACCGGGCGATCTTTTCGTCGCACTGATCGATGTGCGCGACGGCCATGACTTCGTGCGTGCCGCGCTGGACAAGGGCGCCTCGGGCGCGCTGGTCTCGCGGGTGCCCGACGGGTGCGACGCCGATGACCCGCTGGTGATCGTGCCGGACGTTCTGGACGGGCTGAGCGCGCTCGGCCGGGCGGGCAGGGCGCGTTCGGCGGCGCGGGTCGTGGCGGTCACCGGGTCGGTCGGCAAGACCTCGACCAAGGAGATGCTGCGCACCATCCTGTCGGGCGCGGGCAGCGTCCATGCGGCGGAAGCGAGCTACAACAACCATTGGGGCGTGCCCCTGACGCTGGCGCGGATGCCCCCGGACGCCGATTTCGCGGTGCTCGAACTGGGCATGAACCACCCCGGCGAAATCGCCCCCCTTGCCCGGCTGGCCCAGCCCCATGTCGCGCTGGTCACGACCATCGGCACGGCGCATATGGAGGCGTTCGAGAATATCGAGGGGATCGCGGCGGAAAAGGCCGCCATCGTCGAGGGGCTTCTGCCCGGCGGCGCGGCCGTCCTGCCGGGGGACCTTGGCACCAGCCCAATCCTGACCGCCGCCGCCCGTGCGGTCGGTGCGCGCGTCGTGACCTTCGGCGCCTCGGGGCAGGTCGACTACCGGCTTCAGGGCGCGCGCGTCACCCACGGGCTGACCGTGGCAGAGGCCATGACCCCGACCGGCCCCCGGCTTTACAAGATCGCCACCCCCGGCCGGCATTTCCTGATGAACGCGCTCGGCGCGCTGGCGGTGGCCGATGCGCTGGCGCTCGATCCGGCCATCGCCACGGCCGACCTTGCCCGCTGGTCGCCCGTCGCCGGGCGGGGCGAGCGGGTGCGGATCGCGCTAGACCCGACCGACCCCGGACTGTGGTTCGACCTGATCGACGACGCCTTCAACGCCAACCCCGATTCGCTCGCGGCCGCACTCGACATGCTGGACGGCGCGAGCACTTGCGACGGGGTGGGCCGCATCGACAAGGGCCGCCGCATCGCCATTCTGGGCGACATGCTGGAGCTTGGCCCCGACGAACGCGCCCTGCACGAAGCCTTCGCCGACGACCCGCGCATGAAGGCGCTGACGCTTGTCCATTGCGTCGGCCCCCGGATGCGCTGGCTCTGGGACAAGTTGCCCCAAGGGCAGCGCGGCGAATGGCACGAGACGGCGCCCGCCATGGCCGCCCGCGCCCATGCGCTGGCCGATGCGGGCGATGTTTTGCTGGTCAAGGGATCGAAAGGCTCGAAGGTCAGTCTGGTGGTTGACGCGCTTCGGAAACTCGGGCAACCGCTGCCCGCCGGCCCGACCCCGCCCGACCAGGGCTGACGGGCGAACGACGCGAAGGACCGACCGCCGGGGGGAACCCGGGTGGCGATGGAAAGGGACAGGAATGCTTTACTGGCTGGCCGATCTGTCGCGCGGCGGCGATGTCTTCAACCTTTTTCGCTACATCACCTTCCGCGCCGGGGGGGCCTTCTTCACGGCGCTTCTCTTCGGTTTCTTCTTCGGCCGCCCGCTGATCGACTTCCTGCGCCGCAAGCAGAAGAAGGGCCAGCCGATCCGAGATGACGGCCCGGCGACGCACTTCGCCAAGGCCGGCACGCCGACGATGGGGGGCCTTCTGATCCTGTCGGCGCTGGTCTTTTCGACGATTCTCTGGGCGCGGCTCGACAATGTCTATGTCTGGATCGTGCTTCTGGTGACGCTCGCCTTCGGCATGATCGGCTTTGCCGACGACTATGCGAAGGTCACCAAGCAGAATACCAAGGGCGTCTCGTCACGCGTCCGCATGATCGCGGGCCTTGTGGTCGCAGCACTTGCCGCCTTCACCGCCGCGACCGCCCACCCCGAAGGGCTGAGCTGGACGCTCGCCTTGCCGGTCTTCAAGAACACGCTCTTTTACCTTGGCATCCTTTATGTGCCCTTCGCCATGCTGGTCATCGTCGGCGCCGCGAACGCGGTGAACCTGACCGACGGGCTCGACGGGCTGGCCGTCATGCCAGTGATGATCGCGGCCGGCACCTTCGGCGTCATCGCCTATTTCGTCGGCAACGCGGTCTTTTCGACCTACCTTGGCCTGCATTTCGTCCCCGGCACGGGCGAGATCGCCATCTTCTGCGCCGCGCTGATCGGGGGCGGCCTGGGGTTTCTCTGGTATAACGCGCCGCCGGCAGCCGTCTTCATGGGCGACACCGGCTCGCTTGCCCTTGGCGGCGCGCTGGGCGCGATCGCGGTCGTCACGAAGCACGAGATCGTGCTGGCCATCGTCGGCGGCCTTTTCGTGGTCGAGGCGCTGAGCGTCATCATCCAGGTCGCCTATTTCAAGCGCACCGGCCGCCGCGTCTTCCTGATGGCGCCGATCCACCACCATTTCGAAAAGAAGGGCTGGTCAGAGCCGCAGATCGTCATCCGCTTCTGGATCATCAGCCTGATCCTCGCGCTCATTGGCCTTGCCACGCTGAAGCTGCGCTGATCGCGCCAACGTGACTGGCGCGGAGGCGCGCCATCGCTAGGGTCGCGCCGGACGCCCCGAAGCGGGCGTGGATGCGCGAGGATGCCCGATGACCGATGCCGCCTGGACGCCGGGCCGACTGCCCGGGGGCCTTTCCGCCCGCGCCGTCAAGGTTCCCGCAGCGACTGCCCTTTTCTGGACCATCAAGATCCTGACGACCGGCATGGGCGAGACGACCTCGGACTACCTTGTCGGGGCCTTCGACCCGCACCTGGCCGTCCTTGGCGGCGGCGCCGTCCTGGGCGCAGTTCTACTCGTCCAGTGGCTCTGGCCGCGCTACTCTGCGCCGGTCTACTGGATCGCCGTCCTGACCGTGGCGGTCGTCGGCACCATGCTGGCCGACATCGTCCATACCGTCCTGCATGTGCCCTATGCGATCTCGTCGATCGCCTTCGCGCTGGCGCTGGTCCTGGCCTTCTGGGTCTGGCACCGGACGGAAGGAACCCTCTCGATCCATTCGATCCGCTCGCGCCGGGCCGAGGCCTTCTACTGGTCCGTCGTCATGCTGACCTTTGCGCTCGGCACGGCCCTTGGCGACCTGACGGCGCACGGGCTTGGCCTTGGCTACTTCCTGTCGGCCATCGGCTACGGGGCCTTGCTGGTCCTGCCGCTCGTCGCCTGGCACCGCAGCCTGCTGGGCGAGGTCGCGGCCTTCTGGGCGGCCTATGTGATGACCCGGCCCTTCGGCGCCTCGATCGCCGACTGGCTTGGCGCGCCGGCCGCGCGCGGCGGCCTTGGCCTCGGCTTCGGCCCGGTCAGCGCGGTTCTGGCGGTGGGCTTCGTCCTGCTTGTCGCCCGGGCGGCGCGATCGGGCGACGGGCGCGAGGCCTGACGCGCCAGACCTTGCGGCGCCCCCCGGCGGGCGGCATTGTCGCGGCCCAACGATGAAGGGGCGAGCGAATGATTCCGGTTCAGGGGCTGGCGGGGGCGCGGGTGGCGGTGCTGGGGCTTGGCCGGTCGGGTCTGGCCACCGCGCGCGCGCTGGTCGCGGGTGGCGCCGAGCCGCTTCTCTGGGACGACGCGCCCGAAGCCCGCGCCCGGGCCGAGGCCGAGGGCTTCCAGTTGACCGACCTGACGCGCGATGCGGCCTGGGCCGGCATGGCTCTGTTCGTCACCTCGCCCGGCATTCCCCATCTGTACCCCGAGCCCAACCGCCATATCGCCCGCGCGCTCCGCGAAGGCGTGCCGGTCGACAATGACATCGGCCTTTTCTTCCGGTCCTGGGCCAGTGCGGACTGGGACCAGTTCGACCGGATGCCGAAGGTGGTGGCCGTCACCGGGTCGAACGGCAAGTCGACGACGACCGCGCTCATCCACCACCTGTTGCACGAGGCGGGGCGGCCGACCCAGATGGCCGGCAACATCGGGCGCGGCGTCCTGGACCTTGACCCGCCGCAGGAGGGCGAGGTCGTGGTGCTGGAGCTGTCGTCCTACCAGACCGAGCTGGCGCGCGCCCTGACGCCGGACGTGGCGGTCTTCACCAACCTTTCCCCCGACCACCTCGACCGGCACGGCGGGCGCGGCGGCTATTTCGCGGCGAAGGCCCGGCTCTTCACGCAAGGGGGCCCCGACCGGGCGGTGATCGGCGTCGACGAGGTCGAGGGGCAGTTCCTGGCCAATCAGCTGTCGACCGGTGCCGCCGACGACCGCGTCATCCGCATCTCGTCCGGCCAGAAGCTCGAAACCGAAGGTTGGACGGTCTTTGCCCGCAAGGGCTTCCTGTCGGAATGGCGCAAGGGGCGGCAGGTGGCCTCGATCGACCTGCGCGCCGTCGCCGGCCTGCCGGGCGCCCACAACCACCAGAACGCCTGCGCGGCCTATGCGGCCGTCCGCACGCTCGGCCTTCCGCCGCGCGAGGTCGAGGCGGGCTTCCAGACCTTCGCAGGCCTTCCCCACCGCAGCCAGCTCATCCGCGAGCGGCGGGGCGTGCGGTTCGTGAACGACAGCAAGGCCACCAACGTCGACAGCGCGGCCAAGGCGCTGCAGGCCTTCCCCCGCATCCGCTGGATCGCCGGCGGCTTAGGGAAAGAGGGCGGCATAGCGGCGCTGAAGCCCTACCTTCAGTCGGTCGCCAAGGCCTACCTGATCGGCCATTCCGCCCGCGACTTCGCGCTGGAACTGGGCGACCTGCCGCATGAAATCTGCGAGACGATGGCGACCGCCGTCGCCCGCGCGGCGACAGAGGCAGAGCCGGGCGATGTCGTCCTGCTGGCCCCCGCCGCGGCGAGCTTCGACCAATATCCGAACTTCGAAAAGCGCGGCGAGGATTTCGCGGCGCGCGTCATGGAGCTGGCGGAATGACCACGCGCCCCGCGGACCTGTCGCACTTCCTTCTGGGCGCGCTGGCCGAACTGGCCCACCGCGCGCCCGCAGGCAGCCCTGAACTGGCCGTCTCCCGCACGCTCGTCAGCCGCATCAAGACCGTGGGCCAGCCGGGGCAGGGCGCGCCAGAGCCGCTGCCAGAACCGTTGCCCGTCGTCGACCGCTGGCTAGGCCCGGCCTCTGAGCTTGCCCGGACCGGGCCGGCGGCGGCGGTCGGGATCGCGCTCGCGCCCCTGCTGCCCTGCCTGGCCTTCCGGCGGCGCAAGGGCGCGGACCCCGCGAACGCGGCCTTCTACGACGGCCATGCGAACGCGATGATCCTTGGCCCCGGCGGCATCGAGGAACGGGGCGACCTCTGGATCGGCCTGACGCTGATGGCGCCCGGAACGCTTTACGTCGACCACGACCATCCGCCGGAAGAGGTCTACCTGGCGCTGACCCCCGGCGAATGGTGGAACGCACGGATGGACTGGACCGATCCGGGACCGGAAGGGCTGATCTACAACCCGCCCGGCATCCGCCATGCCATGCGCGCCGGCGCCACGCCCTTCCTCGCGCTCTGGTTCCTGCCCATCTGACCGGCCGGTTTGATTGGCGGGTCCAACTGGCGGGTCTGTGACTGGCGGCCGGCGCGCGGCCGCTCGCCCCCCTGATCGCCGCGATCTTTTCCTAGCGCCGCACGGGGTTAGGGGCTAGTGTAGCCAAAGACCCGGCGACCAACGCGGGCGACAGGCATGAGAGCGGACAGATGACAGAGATGGTGTTCGGCACCGCGCCCCTCAGCGCGGGCGATCCGGTGATTCCGCGCTGGTGGCGCACGATCGACCGGTTCTCGCTTGGCCTCGTGGTGCTGCTCTTCTGTTTCGGCCTGCTCCTCGGCCTCGCGGCCTCGGTGCCGCTCGCCGAAAAGAACAACCTGCCGCCCTATTACTACGTCACCCGCCAGGCCTTCTTCGGCGGCCTGTCGCTTCTGGTGATGGTCCTCTGCTCGATGATGCCGGTTGCCATGGTCAGGCGCGTGGGCACGATCGGCTTCGGGCTCGCCTTCGTGGCGCTGCTTCTGCTGCCGGCCCTTGGCACCGACTTCGGCAAGGGGGCGGTGCGCTGGTATTCGCTGGGCTTCGTCTCGGTCCAGCCGTCCGAGTTCCTCAAGCCCGGCTTCATCATCGTCACCGCCTTCCTCATGGCCTCGGCGCAGGACCTGGGCGGGCCGCCGGGGCGGTTCTACTCCTTCGCGCTCGCGGTCATCGTCGTGCTGCTTCTGGCCCTGCAACCGGACTTCGGGCAGGCCTGCCTGGTGCTCTTTGCCTGGGGTGTCATGTATTTCATCGGCGGCGCGCCGATCGCGCTTCTGGTCGTCCTTGGCACGCTGGTCATCGGCGGCGGCATTGGCGCCTATCATTCATCCGAGCATTTCGCCCGCCGGATCGACGGCTACCTGTCGGCCGACGTCGATCCCCGGACCCAGATCGGCTATGCCACGAACGCCATCCAGGAGGGCGGCTTCTTCGGCGTCGGCGTGGGGCAGGGGACGGTGAAATGGACGCTGCCGGACGCGCATACCGACTTCATCATCGCGGTCGCGGCCGAAGAGTTCGGGCTGCTGCTCGTCGGCCTGATCCTTCTGACCTACGGCCTCATCACCGTGCGCTCGCTCATGCGGCTGATGAAGGAACGTGACCCCTTCGCGCGGCTTGCCGGCACCGGGCTTGCCTGCGCCTTCGGCATGCAGGCGATGATCAACATGGGCGTCGCGGTGCGGCTCCTGCCCGCCAAGGGCATGACGCTGCCCTTCATCAGCTATGGCGGCTCGTCCGTCATCGCCTCGGGCATTCTTGTCGGGCTCCTCCTCGCTCTCACGCGGCGGCGGCCGCAGGGGGGGATCGGCGACATCATCGGCCGCAGGGGGCGCTGATGACCCGCAGGCCGCCAGAGCCGGGGCAGGCGGGGGCGCCACTCCTTCTGATCGCCGCAGGCGGCACGGGCGGGCACATGTTCCCCGCACAGGCCCTGGCCGAGCACATGCTGGGCCTTGGCTGGCGGGTGAAGCTGTCGACCGACGAACGCGGCGCGCGCTATGCGGGCGCCTTTCCGAAGGGCGTGACTGTCGAGGAAGTTCCCTCGGCCACTTTCGCGCGGGGCGGCCTCATGGCAAGGCTGAAGGTGCCATTCCGCATCCTTGGCGGTGTCTTCAAGGCCGCGCGCGCCATGCGTGCCGACCGCCCGGCGGCGGTGGTGGGCTTCGGCGGCTACCCTTCGATCCCGGCCCTGGCCGCGGCCCGGCTTCTGGGCCTGCCGCGCGGGCTTCATGAACAGAACGGCGTCCTCGGCCGCGTCAACCGCGCCTTCGCCCGCCGCGTCGACTTCGTGGCCTGCGGCACCTGGCCGACCGCGCTTCCGGAAGGCGTGATCGGCCACCATACCGGCAACCCGGTCCGTAGCGCGATCCTTGCCCGCGCCGGCGCACCCTACATCCCGCCCGGCCCCTATCCGATGAGCCTTCTGGTCTTCGGCGGCAGCCAGGGCGCGCGCATCATCTCGGATATGGTGCCCGCGGCCGTCGCGGCCCTGCCGGCCGACATCCGCCGCCACCTGCGCGTCGCCCACCAGGCCCGGCCCGAGGATGCCGAGCGTGTCGCCGCAATCTATGCCGGGGCCGGCATCCCGGCCGAGATCGCGCCCTTCTTCACCGACATGGCCGAGCGTCTGGCCGACGCGCAGCTGGTCATCTGCCGCGCCGGCGCCTCGTCGATCGCCGACCTGACCGTGGTCGGCCGCCCGGCGATCCTCATCCCCTTCGCGGCCGCCGCCGCCGACCACCAGACCGCCAATGCGCGGCCTTTGGCCGAGGCGCGGGCCGCTGTGGTCCTGCCCGAGCCTGACCTTGACAGTGCCACGCTCAGCCGTCACATCGCCTCGATCCTGAACGACCCTGACGAGGCGCTGCGGATGGCGCTCGCGGCGCTCGCCCAGGGCACGCCCGACGCGACCGAGCGGCTGGCGACGCTGGTCCTGGCCCTGCAAGACCCCTGATGAGCCTTTGACGTTGAACGAGAGTATGAGCCGATGAACGCAGCGACCAAACTTCCCGGCGAACTGGGCCCGATCCACTTCATCGGCATCGGCGGCATCGGCATGTCGGGGATCGCCGAAGTGCTGATGACGCTCGGCTACCAGGTGCAGGGGTCCGACGCCAAGGCCTCGCCCATCACCGACCGGCTGGTGCGGCTGGGCGCGACCTTCCACGAAGGCCAGGGTGCGGCGAACATCGGCGATGCGGCCGTCGTGGTGATCTCCTCGGCGATCAAGAAGGGCAACCCGGAACTGGAAGAGGCCCGCCGCCGCAACCTGCCGGTCGTGCGCCGGGCCGAGATGCTGGCCGAACTGATGCGCCTTCGCTCGAACGTCGCCGTTGCGGGCACGCACGGCAAGACGACGACCACGACGCTGGTCGCCACGCTTCTGGACAAGGGCGGCTTTGACCCGACCGTCATCAACGGCGGCATCATCCATGCCTACGGCTCGAACGCCCGCGCCGGCGCCGGCGAATGGATGGTGGTCGAGGCCGACGAAAGCGACGGCAGCTTCAACCGCCTGCCCGCCACCATCGCCATCGTGACCAACATCGACCCCGAACATATGGAACATTGGGGCACGCTCGATGCGCTCCGGAAGGGGTTTTTCGACTTCGTTTCGAACATTCCCTTCTACGGCCTTGCCGTCTGCTGCACCGACCACCCAGAGGTGCAGGCGCTGGTCGGCCGCGTCACCGACCGGCGGATTGCGACCTTCGGCTTCAACGCGCAGGCCGACGTGCGGGCGGTGAACCTGACCTATGTGAAGGGCGTGGCCCATTTCGACATCCTCTTGCAGGGCGAGGATGAGGGCGCGGTGATCGAGGGCTGCACCCTGCCGATGCCGGGCGATCACAACGTATCGAACGCGCTCGCCGCCGTCGCGGTTGCCCGCCACCTCGGCATGAAGAAGGACGAGATCCGGGCGGCACTCGCGGGCTTCGGCGGCGTCAACCGCCGCTTCACCCGCGTGGGCGAGGTTCTGGGCGGCGTGACCGTCATCGACGATTACGGCCACCACCCGGTCGAGATTGCAGCCGTCCTGAAGGCCGCGCGGCAGGCCATCGCCGGCACCCCCGGCGCACGGGTCATCGCCGTCCACCAGCCCCACCGCTACACCCGCCTGTCGAGCCTCTTCGAGGATTTCTGCACCTGCTTCAACGAGGCCGACGTCGTGGGCATCGCCGATGTCTATGCGGCCGGCGAAGAGCCGATCCCGGGCGCCAGCCGCGACGACCTGGTCGCGGGGCTGATCGCCCACGGCCATCGCCATGCCCGCGCCGTGACCGGCGAGGATGACCTTGCGCGCCTGGTCCGCGAACAGGCCCGGCCCGGCGACATGGTGGTCTGCCTTGGCGCGGGCTCGATCAGCGCCTGGGCGCACGGCCTGCCCAACCGGCTCGCGGCCGCTGCCGCCGCATGAGCCACGCCTTCATCGCGGCCTGTATCTGGGTCGTCGCCGGGTCCATCGTGGCGCTTCTGCCGATGTGGTTCCAGATCGTGCCGGGGCTGGCGCTCCTGGTCTCGGCACCGGTGATCCTGGTCTGGCTCGGCCTGACGCACGGCTGGCTGCCGGTCGGGATCGGCCTGCTGGTCATCATCTCGATGTTCCGCCGCCCCCTGGGCGCGCTCTGGCGCTACCTGAACCGGCGGTTCAGGGGCGAAGGCTAGGGGAAGGATTTCGGCCCTCCCGGTCCCGGCTGGCAGGGGCCGTTGACCCTGCCATGCGCTGAACAAGCCTTTTGTCCCAGCCGATGGCCCCAAGGCCATCGGCCAGCGCCCGCCCCGCCATCGGCGGGCGCTTCCGCGCCCACCGGGGCAGGCGCCGGCCCTTGACGGTTCATGACACGAAGGATCCAGTGGTTCCGTTCTCACGTGGTCGGGGGAAACGCGATGCGTTTCCATTTTCCGACCGGCCCGGCCGTTCGACGGACGGAAGGTCGGGTCCGACCTAATTCACCTGCCTGCGCGAGCGAAAGGGCAGGGGGGCGATCGGGATGCCGTCCTCCAAGAGCGCCCGCGCCTCGTCGATCGCGGCCTCGCCATGGATCAGCCGGTCGGGCCGGTTGCCTTCGTGGATCGCCCGCGCCTCGGCGGCGAACCGGGGGCCGACATATTCGGACTTCGCCTCGATCTCGGCCTTCAGCCGCGCGAGCCGGCTTTCGTCGGTCGCGAGCGGCCGCACCTCGTCGGACGAAGGGGTGACGGCGGGCGACATGAGCGCCTTGTCGATCCGGCTTGACCCGCAGGCCGGGCAGGTCACCTGACCGCCCGCGCGAAGCCGCTCGTAAGCTTCGCCCGAAGGGAACCAGCTTTCAAAACTGTGGTCGTGGTCGCAGGACAGGGTAAAGCGGATCATCGGTGTGGGCTCGGGCAGCAGATGGCGACAGTGGGCGCCATCCGGGGGGAAAGGTCAAGCGCGACCCGGCCGGGGGTCGGGCTCGCGCCCGGGCTCGGGCTCGCGCTCGGGCTCGGGCGGGGGCAGCCGGGTGAAGCCCGCAAGTAGGTCCTTCAACTCGGCCTCGTCCACCGCCTTGGCGGCTTCGGCAGGGGTGAACCAGGCGCGCTTGCGCACCCGCATCTCGGGGAAGCGGAAGTCCAGGTAGGCGACAGCGACCGGATGGACCTCGACCCGGCAATGCAGGCAGGGGCCTTCCGACATGGTCTTGTCGTAGCGGTAGGTGCCGGCGGCTTCGGCAATGGCCTGTCCGACGACGCCGGCCTCTTCGCCCGCCTCGCGGAGCGCGCTGGCGCCGCCGGTCTCGCCCTTCTTGGGCCAGCCCTTCGGCAGGACCCAGCGGCCGGTGTCGCGACTGGTGATCAGCAGGATCTCGGGCTCGCCGCCCATCCCCTCGCGGAAGCAGAGCGCCGCATGCTGAAGACGCGGTTCGAGCTGGCGCTTGGCGGGTTTGGCGGCCGGTTTGGTGTCGACCTTTGCGTCGGTCTTGGCACCCGGCTTGGCGCCCGGCTTGTCCCGCGACTTGGCCTTGGCCTTCGTCGCCGACTTGGCCTTGCCCTCGCGGGCCGGCGACCCGGCACGCCCGTCAGCGGCCGCCCGGACCGCGCGTTCCTTCTTTGCACTCTTTGCCATTACCTGCGCGCCTCGGTCGCGCCGTCTGATGCGGCGCTTTGATCTTGTAACAAAATTGTAACAGCCCTGTCGCTTTGATGCAACGGGCAGTGATGGCTCAAAGATGGGCTTCGCGGGCGATGGCTGCAAGGATGGGGGCAAGCGCATCGGGGTCCGACTGGCCGAAAAGCGCCGCTTCCGCCGCCTGGGCCATCCGATCCTGCGCGGACGGGTCGGCCAGAAGCGCGGCAACGGCCGCCGAAAGTGCGGTGCCGTCAGCAACGGGAAGGGCGCCCCCGGCCGCCGCCAGCGCCCCATAGGCATCGCGGAAGTTCGCGACATGGGGGCCATGCAGGATGGCCGAGCCGTGCGCCGCCGGCTCGAAAGGCGTGTGGCCGCCCCGGTTGGCCAGCGAGCCGCCGACGAAACTCAAGCCCGCCGCCCGATACCAGATGGGCATCTCGCCCAATGTGTCGGCCAGATAGACCGGCTGGCCGGTGAAGGCCGCGCCCAGGGACCGTCGCGCGACCGGCAGGCCCCGCCGCGCCAGCGCCGCCGCCACCTCGTCGCCTCGGGTCGGATGGCGGGGTGCGAGGATCAGCCGAAGCCGACCCTCGGCGATGAGCGGCGCAAGCGCGTCGAGCACCGCCTCTTCCTCGCCCTCGTGGGTCGAGGCTGCAAGCAGCGTCCGCGCCCGGTCCGGACCTGCCTCCGGCGCCTCGACCGCCCGCCCGGCGGCGAGGGGCTTGAGGTTCACCACAGGCCCGGCAACCCCCGACCCGAGGCCGAGCGCCACAAACCGCTCGCGCGAACCGTCGTCCTGCGCCGAAAGCCAGGTGATCGTGCCCGACACGGCCTGCCAAAGACGCGGCATCTTCCGCCACCGGACCAGGGCGCGTTCCGAAAGCCGCGCACCGACCATCAGGACCGGGACGCCCCGCTGCCGCGCCAAGGCAAAGCGCAGGGGCCAGATCTCGCTTTCGAGCGTGATCAGCGCCGCCGGCCGCCAGCGGTCGAAGAACCGCCCGAGTGCCGGACCCAGGTCAAGGGGCGCGGCCCGGACGGCGACGCGCGGCAGGCCCCAGCCTGCGGCCATCGCGCGGCCCGAGGCACTGTTCGCCGTCACCACCAGCCGCACCGCCGGCTGGGCCTCAAGCAGCGCGAGGATCAGGGGCCGGGCCGAGGTCAGCTCGCCGTTCGACGCGCCATGCAGCCAGATCACCCGTCCCCCACCCACCGGCACAGGGGCGCCAAGACCGAACCGTTCGGCCCAGATCGCGCGCGCCGCCGGGTCGCGGGCCGCCCAGAGCGCGCGCAGCGCGAGGATCGGCAGGGCGAGCCAGCTGATGAGCCGGTAAAGGGCCAAGTCTCCTCCGGGGCATGGGGCGGCGGGTGCCTCCGTCCTGCCGTCACGTCCGCCCGGGGTCAAGCCCCGCCCGACCTTGCCAAGCCGCGCCCCGCGCCCCCATTCTGCCGCCTGACCCCGCCACAGCCCGAATCGGACGCACCATGACAGACGCCTTCACCGCGCCGGGCCGCTTCTTCCGCGGCAACCTGCACACCCACTCGACCCGCTCGGACGGCGTCCTGTCGCCCGAAGAGGTCTGCCGCCGCTACCGGGTCGAAGGCTATGATTTCCTGGCCCTGACGGACCATTTCGTCGGCCTCTGGAACTATCCGATCACCGACACGACCGAATATCGCGCCGACGGTTTCACCACCATCCTGGGCGCCGAGCTTCATTCCGGCGCCATGGCGAACGGCGAGCTTTGGCACATCCTCGCCGTCGGGCTGCCGGCCGATTTCGCGCCCTCGAACAGCCCGCATTTCACGCCGGTCGAAGGGCAGGAAACCGGCGCCGAGATTGCGGCCCGCGCGGTCAGGGACGGGGCCTTCGTGGCCATCGCCCACCCGCAATGGTCGGGGCTGACGCTGGCCGACGCGCGCGGCATCCCTGCCGCCCACGCGGTCGAGATTTACAACCACGGCTGCGCGGCGGGCTGCGACCGGCCGGACGGGTTCGGCATCGCCGACCTTCTCCTGACCGAGGGGCGGCGCCTCTCGCTCATCGCGACGGATGACGCGCATTTCAGCGAGCCCGACCATTTCGGCGGCTGGGTCATGGTGAAGGCCACGGCGAACGAGCCTGCGCTTTTGCTGCAGGCGCTGAAGGATGGGCATTTCTATGCGACGCAAGGGCCCGAGCTGCGCTCGGTGCGGATCGAGGGCAATCTCCTCATCGTCGAAAGCTCGGCCGTGTCGTCGGTGGTGGCGATTGGTCACGGCACCGGGGCCAAGGGCGTCCACGGCCATTCCATGACCCGGACCGAGGTGCCGCTCGAGCGGCTGAACAACTCGCCCTGGGTCCGTGCCTCGGTCATCGACGCCGCCGGGCGGCGGGCCTGGTCGAACCCGATCTGGCGCACCGACCTCTAGGTCAGGCGCCTTCGGGTCAGATCGCCGGGCCGAGCTTCGGCGTCGGCCCCGCAGGTGCCATGACCGACAGTTGCGGCACCGCAGGCTCGGCTGCCGTGCCCGCCTCGACGGCGCGGCGGAAGACCAGAAGCGTCAGGTAGACGGTGCGGGTGCGCGTCAGCCCCGCTCGTTCCTCGGCCGGCAGGGTTTCGGCGCGCTGAAACTCCCACCCCTCGCGCGCCTGGACGTTCATCACCTGCGCCAGCGTCTGGGCATAGCGCTCTTCGGTGGTCTTGGCACCCTTCAGCTTCTCGCCCCGCGTCGGTGCGGGAAGCACGCGGTATTCATAGGTCTGCATCGCTCGTCCCCCAAGGGCAACTTCCGGGCAACCTCGGCCGCGGGGCCCATCCGGCCCCGCGGGCCGGTCGCGGCCGGAGCGCACCCTATCGCGCCGCCCGGACAATGCCAATTGCCCAGAGCGAGGCAGGAATGAGGCAACGTTGTGTCAACTGGAGCCTTTCTGGAAACGGTCTGTCGGCTGTCGGACCCCTCGCGTCGGAAGGTCGATCGCGCTAATTTTACTGAACTGCAGGCCGGGGGGCGCCGCACCGCTATTCATTGTGTTTTGCACCAGGCTAGGTGCAGGGCGCCCCAACGCAGGACGGTTTCTTGTGAGACCTGGACTTCTTTTGGCCGGCATGTGGCTGTTCATTGATTCCTTCTTTGTCGGCTCTGTCGCCTTGAATCACCGTTCGCAGCCTTCGAGCCCCTACACCCCGCCGGTCGCCGGTCCCATGACCGCAGCGCCCGCCTACCATGGCACCGGCCTTGGCCGGCCCTTCCCGCGCGGCGTTTTCACCAGGGCCCCGTCCCTCAATTACGGCATCGCCTCGCTCGGTAACGGCAAGGCGGGGCGGATCACGGCCGCCAACGTGCCGCTTCTGAACTGGGTGCAGCCGGGTGCACTGCCGGCCGCCGCCGGGCCCTTCGCCTCGGCCAAGCTGCCGAAAGTCACGGGCGCAAACTTCCTGCCGGTCGCTTTCGCGAAACCGGGCCAGGTCGCCGTTGGCTACGGAAACTCTGGCGGTTCGACCACGCCGGTCGTTCTGGCATCGAACGCGGGCGGCAACGGCGGCAATGGCGGCACAAGCGGCACAGGGCCCGGCAACGGCACGGGCAACGGCAACGGCGCCGGCGGCGGCAACAACGGGAACGGCAACGGCAACGGCGGCAGCAATTCCGGCGGCACCAATCCGGGCAACGGCGCCGGTGGCGGCAACAACGGGAATGGTGTCGGCAACGGCGGCAGCAACTCCGGTGGCACCGGGGGAACCACGGGTGGCAGCACGGGGGGCAGCACAGGCGGAACCACGGGCGGCGGAACCCCGCTGCCGATCACCGTCCCACCCCTGGTGCCGGGCGGGTCGAACGGCGGCACGGTTGTCGGCGGTGGTGGCGGACTGCTTCCGGGCACAGGTGGTGGCACAGGTGGTGGATCTGGCGGCAACAGCGCCGCCTCGATCGCGCCGGTTCCGGTCCCAGCGGCTGGCCTGTTGCTGGTCGGCGGCATGGCGGCCCTTGGCGGCTTCGCCCGCCGCAAACGGGCCTGAGGAAACGGGCCAGAAGAAACGGACCTGAGGCCGCGAAACGAAAAAGGCGCCCCACGGGGCGCCGTTTCTTCTGGCGAAAGGCCGGAAATCCGGGGCCCGAAATCCGGGCTCAAAGCCCGAGCTTCGCCGCCACCATCTTGTTGACCACAGCCGGGTCGGCCGTGCCACCGGTCGCCTTCAGCACCTGACCGGTGAACCAGCCCGCCAGGCGCGGATTGACCCGGGCCTTTTCCACCTGCTCGGGGTTCGCCGCGACCAGCGCATCGAGCGCCGCCTCGATCGCACCCGTGTCGGTCACGGCCTTCAGGCCGCGCGCCGCTGCCACCTCGGCCGGATCGCCGCCCTCGGTCCACAGGATCTCGAACAACTCCTTCGCCATCTTGCCGGTGATCTCGCCCGACCGCAGAAGGTCAAGCATCCCGCCAAGCTGCGCGGCCGAGACCGGCGTGTCGGCGACCGTCAGCCCTTCCTTGTTCAGCCGCCCGAACAGCTCGTTGATGACCCAGTTCGCGGCGATCTTGCCGTCGCGGCCCCCGGCCACCTCCTCGAAGAAGGCGGCATTCTCGGCCTCGGCGGTCAGGACGCCCGCGTCATAGTCGGTCATGCCGTAGGCCGCCACGAAGCGCGCCTTCTTGGCGTCCGGAAGCTCGGGCATCGAGGCGGCGATGCCGTCGACCCAGGCCTGTTCGATCGTCAAGGGCAGAAGGTCGGGGCAGGGGAAGTAGCGGTAATCGTGCGCCTCTTCCTTGGACCGCATCGAGCGCGTCTCGCCCTTGTCGGGGTCATAAAGCCGGGTTTCCTGGGTGACGGTGCCGCCGTCCTCGACAATCGCGATTTGGCGGCGCGCCTCGTAGTCGATGGCGGCCTGGATGAAGCGCATCGAGTTCATGTTCTTGATTTCGCAGCGCGTTCCAAGGACGGACGCATCGCCCGTGGCCTGGAACCTCTCATAGTCCCCCGGCCGGCAGATCGAGACGTTGACGTCGGCGCGCAGGTTGCCGTTCTGCATGTTGCCGTCGCAGGTGCCGAGGTAGCGCATGATCTGGCGCAGTTTCGCCACATAGGCCGCCGCCTCTTCCGGCCCGCGGATGTCGGGGCGGCTGACGATCTCCATCAGCGCGACGCCGGTGCGGTTGAAGTCGACGAACGACAGCGCCGGGTCCATGTCGTGGATCGACTTGCCCGCGTCCTGTTCCAGGTGGATGCGCTCGATCCGGACGCGGCGCGCGGTGCCGCCGCCCATCTCGACGATCACCTCGCCCTCGCCGACGATCGGGTGGTATAGCTGGCTGATCTGGTAGCCCTGCGGCAGGTCGGGGTAGAAGTAGTTCTTGCGGTCGAAGGCCGATGTCAGGTGGATGTCGGCCCTGAGCCCGAGCCCGGTCTTGACCGCCTGTTCGACGCAGAATTCGTTGATGACAGGCAGCATCCCCGGCATGGCCGCATCCACGAAGGCCACGTTCGAGTTCGGCTCGGACCCGAAGGCGGTCGACGCGCCGGAGAAGAGCTTGGCGTTCGAGGCGACCTGGGCGTGGACCTCAAGCCCGATCACCAGCTCCCAATCCTCTTTCGTGCCCTGGATGACCTTGGGCGCGGGTGCTGTGAAGGTGGGGGGGGCGGCGGTCGGGGCGGTGTGCGTCATGGCTCGGGCGTCCTTTGTCTGGACGTGCTTTTAGGCGAGCCCCCGCAGCCTGACAAGGGAAGGGGGTGTGGAAGGGCGTCGGGTGGCCGTCCCTGCCGCCGGAGTGGCAGAGGCCCACGCCTCTGCCATGCGAAGGCTTGGTCCCTTGTGCCCGCCGATGG
>CAMFGW010000036.1 GCA_945952025.1 uncultured Paracoccaceae bacterium | reverse complement strand
GTGTATAAGAGACAGGCGTTCGACCCGCGCGACGCGGCGGGCCTTCGGGCGTCCGCGCCTATCTTAGGGGGGCGCCCGCGCCTTGGGAATCCCGAGTTTGCGCGGACCGCACCGCAGACCGCGCCCCTGTGCAGCCTAGCCACACAAGGTAAAGAAACCGCTAAGTCCGCCGGAGCCCCAAGCGCCCTAAAGCTGGAAGGCCGGCTCGGGCGCGAAGCCCGGCAGGACCGGCGCTGCCGCGTTGAAGGCCTGGCGCCAGGAATAGGCGCCGTCGATCAGGTAGCCGATACGGGCGGTGCCGAGCGCGCCTTCCATGAAGATCGCCCCGACCCGACCGCCGGACTTCAGCTGACCCGCGAGTGCGGCGGGCAGCGTCACCGCCCCCCCCTCGACCAGGATCGCGTCATAGGGGCCGTCGGTCGACGCGCCGGTCGTCAGCGCGCCCTGGCGCACCGTGACACGGACCTCGGCCGCAAGCCGCCGCGCGGCCTCGTCGGCCATCGCCTTGTCCTCCTCGACCGCGACGACCGAATCCGCGATCCGCGCCAGAAGGGCCGCCGTGTAGCCATAGCCCGCGCCGATCACCAGGACGCGCTCGTCAGGCTGGACATCCAGCGCATCGAGGAGTTTCGCGAGCGCGCGGGGCTCGAGCATCACGCGCGCGGGCCCGAGCGGCAGATGCTCGCCCATGTAGGCCGCGCCCCGAAGCGCGTCCGGCACATGGGCCTCGCGCGGGACCTCGAGCATGGCGGCGATGATCGGGAACTTCGTCACGTCGTTCGGGCGGACCTGGGTGTCCACCATGGTGACGCGGGTCGCGGTTAGATCGGTCATCGGCGTCTCTCGTTCGCTGGGCCAGGGGGCGGAGGCCGGCGGCATGTCGCCCGTCGTGCCGGTCTTGCCACAGAACCCGAGGCTCGGCAACCGCGGGCGAAGGCTTGCGCGGGACCCCGAACCGGTATATCCCGCCCCTGCCCTCGAACGTGGCTCTGGCGGGTTGGCGGAGAGGTTACGCAGCGGATTGCAAATCCGTGAAGACCGGTTCGATTCCGGTACCCGCCTCCAAGTCCCCTTTTTCGGTCGATTTCGTGCGAGCCTCGCCAGAGGCGGTCTTTGATTTCATTGAGAAAACAGACTTGCGGCCAACTGTGGCGCATGGTCCCGCCGCAGGCCAGCGGCTTCCGATTTTGGGCATTTTACCCCCCAGGTCCACCGCCAAGGGCAACTGCAACCATTCGCCTGTCCGGCGCTTCCGGCGCCGCCCGGCGCCGGAAATCCGGCGTCGGCCTGTTTTCAATGGCCCTCGACCACCTTCGGGCCCTCAGCCTCTTCCCCTCATGGCCGCGCGAGTTCCGGCGCCTCGTCAGAACCTGAGGTTATAGGCGATCGACAGCCCGCGGGCCTCGTATCCGTCCTGGGCGAGACCGTCGGCGAAGAGGTTGGCCGAAAGCGTCCCGGCGCTGTCCGTGAGGTAGTTGAGCCCGAAGGACAGGCGGGCGCGTCCATCCTCGTAGGCGGCGTCGGGGCCGCTGGTCGTATTGGTCCGGATGCCGTCGAGCGCGCCCGTGAGGCTCAGCTTGCCCGCAGCCGCCGCGAAATCGCCCGAGATGGCGACGCCGAGCGCGGCCTGGTTGATGGCCGCCTTGGTCGAGGGCACGGGGACGCCCAGACTGTCCACGAAGGCGCCGGTGCTTTCACGGGCGCGGGCGAGTTCGATGCGCGGCCGGATCTGACAGGGGCCGGCGTCGAGCCGGGTCGAGGCGCGCAGCATCAGGAGGCTGCGGTTGCCGTCGACACTGTCGGTCGGCTGGCCGGCGGCGGTGATGTCGTTGCTGGACCGGCCCCAGAGCGCGCGGGCGTCGAAATACAGCTCGCGCCCGGGCACGCGCGCGATGGCGTAGGGACCCGCGAGCCAGCCATTGCCCGTCGCAGTGCCGAGGAGGCCGTCATCCTGGTTGATATGGTCGAACTGGGCCATGAAGCCGATCGCGGCATTGTCCGACAGCGTGTGGTGGGCGCCGACGGAGCCCACGACATAGCGGCTGCTGTAGCTGTCGGTATCGGCCCAGGTCGTGGTCACGTCGCCCCAGAAGGGGCCGGCCGAAAAGCGCGCCTCGATGGTGCCGGTGCCGTCGACGGCGGACATGGTGACTTCGGGCTTGCCGTCGCCGTCGAGCGTGGGGATGAGCCGGGGCTGGTTCTGGATGAGCTGGTTCCTCCGTTCGCCCTGCAGCCGTTCGATCAGCGCCACATCGGCCGAACCGTTCTGCGCAGGCGCCCCGACAAGCGTCTTTCGGGTGATGACATGCGTATTGGTCGCGCCCGCAATCGCAATTTCATAGTCACAGGTCTTGCCGTCGGCCGGATCGACGGCCCGGAAGGAAAAACCCATGTAGTCGTCGGCCGCATAGTTGCTGTCGGCGCCGTTCTGGCTCACGCAAGTGACATTGGTGAAGCCACAGTCCTGGATCGCCGCGACGGTGATGGGGGGGTGTCTGCAGCCGGATCGCCGGGGAATGTGTAATAGGTTCCTGCGGTCGAGCAGGTGCCCGAGGACGTGGTAAGACTCATGAATGCATGAGTAGCCTTCCCCGGCGATCTGCCGGCTGACCGTGCATGACCCGAGGGGGGCACCGCCGGCGGTGTCCGCACTCCAGTCGTAGCCCCAGGCGCTGCTGCCCAGGAGGGTCAGTCCGGTGGCGGCCAGCGCAACCTGACGGCGGCGGCCGCCATATGTTGCGGCAAGGGTCGGGCCGGTTGCGGGCGCCGTCGTCGGGTGACGTAATTGTTCGCGGCGCCGAAGATCGGACCGGCGTGGCCGAGCCTTGTCCGAAGGGGCGTGGCCCCGTTGTGGGCCATGGTCCGGACGGCGACCCCCAACCCTCGCCTTACTGGGCGGCCGGCAGGAACTCTCGGGCGGTTTCGGTCGCGCGGGCAAGGTCGGTCCGGCAGCGGGCGACGATGAAATCGGTGAAGGCGCGGATCTTGGGGTCCATCAGCCGCCGGTCCTGCGTCAAGCAGGAGAGCTGCGCCGACAAAGGCGGCGTCGCGCGGGCGACGGGGACCAGCCGCCCGTCGCGCAGATATTCCGCGACCTCGAAGAGGGGCTTCAGCACGATCCCCCGCCCGTCGAGCGCCCAGTTGGTCAGGACATCGCCGTCGTCCGTCTCGAACGGGCCGGCGATCTCATACCGGCGGGGGCCTTCGGGAGTCGAGAGCGTCCACTGGAACTCGCGCGCGCCGGGGAAGCGCAGGTTCAGGCAGTCGTGCCGGTCGCGGACCAGCGTCTCGCCATCCTCGGGGTCGCCGCGCCGCGCGACATAGCCGGGCGAGGCGCAGAGTAGGCGGGGGCAGTCGGCGACGACGCGCAGCTTCAGGTTGCTGTCCTCGAGCTGGCCAAGGTGGAAGGCCATGTCTAGCCCTTCGGCCACCACGTCGATCCGCCGGTCCGAGAGGCGCAGCCGTAGGTCGATCTGGGGGAACTCGTCCTTGAAGGCCGGCACATGGGGCGCGATGAACCGCCGCCCGATCCCGAGGGGGGCGGCGAGGAAGATCGAGCCCTTCAGGTTCTTGGTCGAGGCCATGACCGCCGCTTCCGCCTCGTCTATCGCCTCGATCACGCGGCGGGCGCCGTCGTAGAAAAGCCGTCCGTTTTCCGTGGGTTGCAGGCGCCGCGTCGTGCGGTTGAAGAGCCTGACGCCCAAGTGCCGTTCCAGGTCGGCGACGCGCGCCGAGGCGACGGCGGGCGAGGTGCGCTGGTCGCGCGCCGCGGCCGACATCGAGCCCAGTTCCAGGACGCGCACGAACATGCGCAGGTTGTTGACGTAGGACAGCGCCGCCCCCGTTTTCAAAGTTCGACCCCGCGCCATTTTCGGGCGCCAGCGGAAAGTCATCCGACATTAACAGGCATATCTGGACAATCCCGGCCGGTATAGGCTCTTCTCAACGTCGCCATCCGCCAAAACCCAGAGGCCCCCATGATGGACCCTGCCTTCCTTGTTGCCTGGACCGAATTCGCGGTGCGCTGGCTGCATGTCGTGACCGCGATCGCCTGGATCGGCTCGTCCTTCTACTTCATCGCGCTGGACCTTGGCCTGCACCGCGACCGCAAGCTGGCGTCCGGTGCGGATGGCGAGGAATGGCAAGTCCATGGCGGCGGCTTTTACCATATCGAGAAATACCTGGTCGCGCCCGAGCGGATGCCCGGCGACCTGATCTGGTTCAAATGGGAAAGCTACGCGACCTGGCTGACGGGCTTTGCGCTTTTGTCGGTGGTCTATTTCCACGGGGCCGAGCTTTACCTGATCGACCCGCAGGTGATGGAGCTGGCGCCCTTGCAGGCGATCGGCATCGCCGTCGGCTCGCTGGCTTTTGGCTGGATCGTCTATGACCTGATCTGCAAGACCCGCTTTGGCGATGACAATACACGGCTAATGGTCGCGCTGTTCGTCATCCTGGTGGCGGTCGCCTGGGGTTATGCGCATGTCTTTTCGGGGCGGGCAGCACTTCTGATGCTCGGCGCCTTCACGGCGACGATCATGACCGGCAACGTCTTCTGGATCATCATCCCGAACCAGAAGATCGTCGTGGCCGACCTGATCGCGGGCCGGGTGCCCGATCCGAAATACGGCAAGGTCGCCAAGCAGCGTTCGACCCACAACAACTACCTGACGCTGCCCGTCATCTTCCTGATGCTGTCGAACCACTATCCGCTGGCCTTCGCCACGCACTACAACTGGCTTATCGCGAGCCTTGTCTTCCTGATGGGGGTCACGATCCGGCACTGGTTCAACAGCCGCCATGGCCGCCAGGGCAGCCCCTGGTGGACCTGGGGGGCGACGGTGGTGCTGTTCGCGCTGATCGTCTGGCTGTCGCGCCTCGGGCTTGAGCCAGTGCCGGACACGACCGGGGACACGACCGGGGACACGACCGGGGCGGCGCTGACGCCGTTGGAACACCGCTATGCGTCAGCCGCCGGGTTCGACGAGGTGACGGGCATCGTCCAGAGCCGCTGCGCCATGTGCCATGCCCGCGAACCGGGGTGGGAGGGGATCACGACGGCGCCGAAGGGGGTCCTTCTGGAAACGCCCGAGGACATCGCCCGCGCGGCACCGCGCATCTATATGCAGGCAGGCATCACCCATGCGATGCCGCCCGCCAACGTCTCGTTCATCGAGCCGGAAGAGCGGGCGGCGATCGCGCGCTGGTTCCGCGCGACGGAAGGCTGACGCCGGCTGGGCCGGTCGGGGAAAGGAAACGCACTGCGTTTCCCCCGACCGCTGCGAAACGGCTCCGCTGGACCGCTCCTGTCATTCACAACGAAGGCCGGCGCCTGCCCCGGTGGGCGCGGAAGCGCCCGCCGATGGCGGGGCGGGCGCTGGCCGATGGCATTTAAGGCCACCGGCGGGACAAAGGGCGAAATCACCGCATGGCAGGGTCAACGGCCCCCGCCACTCGAACCGCTGGCCGCCGCGACCCGCCGGCCCGGGCGGAAACAGGAAACGCGACCCGCGTTTCCCCGCGCGCCGCGAGGCGGTGACGCTGGACCGATCAAGTCACAAACCATCAAAGGCCGGCGCCTGCCCCGGTGGGCGCGGAAGCGCCCGCCATGGGCGGGGCGGGCGCTGGCCGATGGCCTTTGGGCCACCGGCGGGGACAGGGGGTTAGGCCTTCGCATGGCAGAGTCACTTGCCTCTGCCACTCCGACCGGCAGGGTCGCTCCTGCAGCCGAGCCCCCTCAGGCGCGCTTGAGGAAGGGGAACCAGTCCTCGCGCAGCCGCTCGCCCGGCTGCATCCCGTGGCCGGGGAACGGCGGCGAGGTGGGACCCGGACGCTCGACATAGCGCGCGTCCTCGCCAACGAGCCTCAGCGAGAAGGCCCGGCGGCGGGTGGCGGAGTTGTTGCCGCGCGCGCCGTGCAGCGTCTGGTAGTTGAAGGCCACGGCATCGCCCGGCTCCATCGCCCATTCGCGCACGTCCATGCCCTCGGCGTCCGGGTCCGGCACCGGCATGTAGGCTTCGGGGTCGGCATAGAACGAGGTATCGGCCAGCCAGCGCTTCGGCAGCACCTCTTTCGGCCAGTTGTGCGACCCGGCGACACAGCGCAGGCTCGCTTCCTTCACCGGATCGACGGGCGACCAGAAGCTGACGGTCTGCTGGCCCTTCACGAAGTAATAGGGGCCGTCCTGGTGCCAGGGCGTCGGCTTCGAGGTGCCGGGTTCCTTGACCAGCACATGGTCGTGGAACATCTGGACCGTGGGCGAGCCCATCAGCTTGCTCGCCACGTCGGCCACGTCGCTTTTGCGGATCACCCGCTCGAACTCGGGGATGCGGGTCCAGTTGCAATAATCGTCGAAGAAGCGCCCGCCTTCGCCTTCCTTCAGGTTCTCGGCGGCATAGGGGCCGGGCTCGGCCATGTTGCGCTCGATGCCCTTGCTCAGGTCATCGACCCAGTCCTTCCACAGGCCCTTCACCAGCACGACGCCGTCGCGCTGGAAGGTGTCGATCATTTCTTGCGTCACCACCGTCATGGCATTCCTCCTATTCGCTGGCTTGCAGGATGGCGCCGACACACTATAGGATCAAATAATAAATCGAAATTTCATGGATAGTCTGATGTTATCCATTACCCTGCGCCAGCTCGAATATGCCGTTGCCGTGGCGCGGGACGAAAGCGTCACTCTGGCGGCCGAGCGGCTGCATGTCTCGCAGCCCGCGCTGTCGGTCGCACTTCAGCAGATCGAGGCGCAGATGGGCCAGCCCCTCTTCCTGCGCCGCCCCGGCGGCCCGATGCGGGCGACGCCCTTCGGCCGCGCCTTCCTGTCCGAGGCCGAGGCGATCCTCGACCGCCTGTCACGTCTGACGACCGGCGGCCCGGACCGCGCGCCGGTCCGGATCGCGGTCTTTGCCGACCTGGCGCCGCTTCTGGTCGCCCCCCTTCTGGCGCGCGTGGCCGGGGTGCGTCCGGACCTGGAGGTGACGCCCGTCATCCTGGGGTTCGAGGCCCTGTCGGACGAGGTCGCATCGGGCCGCGCGGATCTGGGGCTGACCTATGACCTGGGGCTCGATGCGGGCTTCGACCGGCAGGTGCTGACGCGCATTCCGCCCCATGCCGTGCTGGCGGTCGACCATCCGCTGGCCGGCCGCACGTCGATTCCCCTGACGGACCTTGCGGCCGAGCCGCTGATCCTGGCCGACCAGGGCCTGTCGGTCGGCCATATGCACGCGCTCTTCGCCCGGGCCGGGCTCGCGCCGCACATCGCGCACAAGGTGGCGACGATCGAGCTTTTGCGCTCTTACGCCGCGAACGGGCTCGGGGTGGGGCTCAGCTACACCCGCCCTGCCCCGGACCAAAGCTATGACGGGCGGCCCATCGCCATCCGGCCCGTGACCGGCGCCGGAGAGGGCGAGGCGGTGGTGCTGGTGGCGCACGTTGGCGCGCCACGGACCGGGGCGGCGGGGGCAGTGGCCGCCCTGATTGCCGGGCAGCCCCTCTTTCAGTAGCGGGTCGTCATCCGGTGGCCCCGGCCATAGGTCAGCCGGACATGGGTAATCGCCTGGCCCTGCCACCATGTCGTGCGCTCGACGGTAAAGACCGGCTCGCCCTCGCTCAGGTCCAGCGCCCCGGCGACCGGGCCGGTGGCGGCCGCGGCCAGGAAACTGATCTCGACCTGCGAATAGGGAACGGCGTCGATCAGCCATTCGTTCGGGCTGTGCGCGGAAAAGTCCGTGCCTTCGGCCCGTGGCAGGGCGGTCAGGTTGATCCAGCGTTCCTCGAACTGGTAGGGGCGCCCGTCGGCCCGATGGAGGCACGTCAGGTGCAGGACGGGCGCACCCGCATCCAGCGACAGGCGCACACTCAGCCAGTCGGGCACCGTCCCGGTGGCGCGCGACAGAAGCGCATAGCCATAGGCCGCGCCTGTCGCCTCGATCTCGGCCCGCACGAGCGGGATTTCAAACCGCGCGGCGCGCAAGGGCGAGGGGCGCACGCGCGTGCCGGCCTTGCGGCGGCGTTCGAGGATGCCTTCGTCGGTCAGTTCGCGCATCGCCCGGTGGAGCGTGGCGCGGGCGACGCCGAATTCGGCGGCAAGCTCGACCTCGCCCGGCAGAAGGACGCCCGGTCCCCAGTCGCCCGCCGTGATCCGGTGCAGGATCGCGGCCTTCACGTCGCGAAAGCGCACCTTGTCGGCGGTCTGGGTGGGGGCATCCCCGCTCATTTCGCGCGGCTTCGGGCTTGTGGGGGCAGGTCGGGGATGATCTTCTTCAGGCGTGCGGCAGCGGAAAGGCAAAGGGCGCGATGCGGATCATCCTTCCCCAGATGTTTCAGACCCAGGCCTGGAAGAACGGCGGCGGCGTCACGCACGAGATCGCGCGCGAGGACCGCGAGGGCCGCATGGTCTGGCGCCTGTCGATCGCCGAGGTGGCGCAGGACGGGCCTTTCTCCGCCTTTCCGGGCCTGTCGCGCATCCTGACGGTGCTTGAGGGCGCGGGGATCGACCTTGTGGCCGACGCGGGCACGCTTGACGCCCGCCTGCTGGCGCCGGTCGCCTTCTCGGGCGAGGTGCCGATCTTCGGGCGGCTGGTCGACGGGCCGATCCGCGACTTCAACCTGATCTTCGACGGGGGCCTTGTCGGCGGAAGCGTCACAGCCCACAGCGGCACCCGGCCCGACTGCCCGGAGGGGCCCGGCCTCAGCTACGGATGGCTCGCCCTGTCGGACGGCTCCGAGGGGCCGCAGGGCGCGATGGTCCTCGCGCCCGCCCTGCCGCCGCTCGCCGCGCCATGGCTCGCCGGGCTTCTTGTGACGCTCGGCCCTCACGAGGCCTGAACCAGCGCGCGGACTGCGGCCAGATAGGCCGGCGTGATCCGGTCGCGCGCGACATGGCGGCCGCCCCGCACCTGATGGCGCCCGGCCGACCAGACCTCGCGCACCACGCCGTCGGGTGCTGCGAAGGCCAGGCCGTCCAGAAGCCGGTCGCCGTCAAGCGCCGCGAGTGCGGGATGGTCGCCGTCAATGGCCACGAGGTCGGCAAGTTGCCCGGCAGCCAGGCTTCCGGCCTGCCGGCCCAGCGCCTGCGCGCCGCCCGCCGCCGCGCGGCGATAGAGGAAGGCCCCGACCGACCCTTCGCCCGGCACCAGCACATTGCGCTGCAAGTCCCTGAGACGCTGGGAATATTCCAGCGTCCGCAGCTCTTCGGTCAGCGAGATGCGGACGTTCGAATCGGACCCGAGCCCGAAGGCACCCCCCGCCTCGATCCAGCCCGGCCCGTCGAAAGGCCCGTCGCCAAGGTTCGCCTCGGTGATCGGGCACAGGCCCGCGACCGCGCCCGACCGGGCCAGGCGGGCGGTTTCGTCCTGGGTCATGTGCGTGGCATGGATCGGGCACCAGTCGCGGCCGATGGGCGTGTTGGCCAGAAGCCACTCGACCGGCCGCGCGCCCAGCCAGGCAGAGATGTCGGCCACCTCTTTCGGCTGTTCGGCCACATGGATGTGGATCGGGTTGCCAAGCGCGAGCGGCAGCGCCCGCGCCAGATCGTCAGGGCTGGTGGCGCGCAGCGAATGGGGGGCGATGCCGACGCGCGTGTCGGCGGGAAGATGTGTAGCATGGGCGCGCGCGCCCTCGACCAGCCGGGCGAAGCGGTCGACATCATTACCAAAGCGCAACTGCCCCCCGGCGAGCGGCTGGCGCCCTGCCCCGCCATAGGAATAAAGGACCGGCAGGTGGGTCAGGCCGATCCCCGTCTCTGCCGCCGCCGCCATGATTCGCGCCGACAGTTCCGCCAGGTCGTCATAGGCCGCACCGCCCGGCTGGTGGTGGACATAGTGGAACTCGCCGACCGAGGCATAGCCGGCCTCGAGCATCTCCAGATAGACCTGCGCGGCGATGGACTGCATCTGGCCGGGCGTCAGCCGGTCGAGGAAGCGATACATCAGCTCGCGCCAGGTCCAGAAACTGTCCTGCCCCTTGGCGCGCACCTCGGTCAGGCCGGCCATGGCGCGTTGGAAGGCGTGGGAATGCAGGTTGCCGAGCGCGGGCAGCAGCACGTCGACGCGCGTGTCGCCCGGCTCGGGCCTGGCCCCCGGCGCGACAGCAGCGATCCTGCCGTCCGTGACCATCACCCGCACATCCCGCGCCCATCCGTCCGGCAGAAGCGCCCGCGCCGCAAAAATCATCGCATGCCTCATTATGTCTAGACATATGATCTCTAGCGCCGTAGAAGTCGCTCGGCAACTGAAATCGCCGGATGTCTGCCGGATGTCTGCCGGGGCCCGTGGGGGGACGATGCGCCTTTTTACCAATTGCACTGCCGCGACCATGGACGGCCCCGCGCCCTATGGCCTGATTCCCGACGCCGCCATCGCGGTCGAGGGCGACCGGATCGCCTGGGTCGGCCCTCGCGCCGACGCGCCGAAGGGCGAGGCGGTGGACCTTGGCGGGCGGCTGGTCACCCCGGCGCTGATCGACTGCCACACGCATATCGTCCACGGCGGCCACCGCGCGGGCGAGTTCGAGCAGCGGCTTCTGGGCGCGAGCTACGAGGAAATCGCGCGCGCCGGCGGCGGCATCATCTCGACCGTGCGCGCGACGCGGGCGGCAACGGTCGACGGGCTTGTCGCCTCGGCACTGCCCCGGCTCGACGCGCTGATCGCCGACGGCGTGGCCACGGTCGAGGTGAAGTCGGGCTACGGGCTCGACATCGACACCGAACTCAACATGCTGCGCGCCGCCCGGCGCCTGGCGACGCTGCGCCCCGTGACGATCCGCACGACCTTCCTTGGCGCCCATGCCGTGCCGCCCGACTACAAGGACCGCGCCGACGCCTACCTGACCGAGGCCTGCCTTCCGGCACTTTCCGCCGCGCACGCCGAGGGGCTGGTCGATGCGGTCGACGGCTTTTGCGAGGGGATCGCCTTTTCGCCCGCCCAGATCGCGCGGGTCTTCGATGCGGCCAAGGCGCTCGGCCTGCCGGTCAAGCTGCACGCGGAGCAACTGTCGAACCTGCACGGCGCGGCCCTTGCGGCAAGCTACGGGGCGCTGTCAGCCGATCACCTGGAGTATCTGGATGACGCGGGCATCGCCGCCATGGCCAAGTCCGGCACCGTCGCCACCATCCTGCCCGGCGCCTTCTACGCCATCCGCGAGACGAAGGCCCCGCCCATCGCCGCCCTGCGCGCGGCGGGCGTGCCGATGGCGGTTTCGACCGACATGAACCCCGGCACCTCGCCCATGGGCTCCGTCCTTCTGGCGATGAACATGGCCTGCACGCTGTTCCGCCTGACGCCCGAAGAGGCGCTGAAGGGCACCACCATCAACGCCGCCCGCGCCCTAGGCCTGACGGACCGGGGCCGCCTAGCGCCCGGCCTGCGTGCCGACCTCGCGGTCTGGGCTGCCGAAACACCCGCCGAACTCAGCTACCGTTTCGGCTTCAACCCCCTTCATTCGCTGATCCTCGGAGGCAAAGCGTGACCGTCCTGACCCTGACCCCCGGCAAGGTGACGCTGGCCGACCTGGCGCGCGTCTATTTCGACGAACTGCCCGTCGCCCTGTCGCCCTCTGCCCGCCCGGCGATCGACCGCGCGGCCGAAGCGATCCGCGCGGCCGCCGACGGCAACATGCCGGTCTATGGCGTGAACACCGGCTTCGGCAAGCTCGCCTCGGTCCGCGTCGCGCCGAAGGACACGGCGACGCTGCAGCGGAATCTGATCCTGTCGCATTGCTGCGGCGTGGGCGAGGCGATCCCGCGCAAGGTCGCACGGCTTGTCATGGCGCTGAAGCTCCTGTCGCTTGGCCGGGGCGCGTCGGGCGTGCGCTGGCCGCTGATCGAGCTGTTGCAGGACATGCTTGCCAAGGGCGTGACCCCGGTGATCCCGGCGCAAGGGTCAGTCGGCGCCTCGGGCGATCTGGCGCCCCTTGCCCACATGACCGCCGTCCTGATCGGCGCGGGCTTCGCCGAGGTGGGCGGCCAGGTGCTGCCAGGGACCGAGGCGCTGGCCAAGGCCGGGCTGAAGCCGATCCCGCTTGGCCCCAAGGAAGGGCTCGCCTTCATCAACGGCACGCAGTTTTCGACGGCCTTCGCGCTGGCGGGCCTCTTCGAGGGCTGGCGGGCGGCGCAGGCGGCGCTCGTGACCTCGGCGCTTTCGACCGACGCCATCATGGGCTCGACCGCGCCCCTGCAGCCCGAGATTCACACGCTGCGCGGCCATCAGGGCCAGATCGACGCGGCCGCCGCCATGCGGGCGCTTCTGGACGGCTCGGCCATCCGGGAAAGCCACCGCGAGGATGATGCCCGCGTGCAGGACCCCTATTGCATCCGCTGCCAGCCGCAGGTCACGGGCGCCGCGATGGACATCCTGCGCCAGGCGGGCCGCACGCTTGAGATCGAGGCCAATGCCGCGACCGACAACCCGCTGGTCCTGACCGATGCCGGCATGATCGTGTCGGGCGGCAACTTCCATGCCGAGCCGGTGGGCTTTGCCGCCGACATGATCGCGCTCGCGCTGAGCGAGATCGGCGCCATCGCCCAGCGCCGGGTGGCGCTGATGGTCGATCCGGTCCTGTCGTTCGACCTGCCGGCCTTCCTGACGCCGAAGCCCGGCCTCAACTCCGGCTACATGATCGCAGAGGTGACGACCGCCGCCCTGATGAGCGAAAACAAGCACCTGGCGAACCCGACGGTCACGGATTCGACCCCCACCAGCGCCAACCAGGAGGACCATGTGAGCATGGCCGCCCATGGTGCGCGGCGGCTGATGCGGATGGTGGCGAACCTGGACCGTATCCTTGGGGTCGAATTGCTGTGCGCCGCGCAGGGCGTCGATTTCCGTGCGCCGCTTCTGACCTCAGCCCCCCTGCAGAAGGCCCATGCGCGGCTTCGCAAGGATGTGGCAGCCCTTGGCGACGACCGCTACCTGGCCCCGGATCTGGAGGCGGCGGCAACGCTCATCGCCTCTGGCGCGATCGCCGAGGCGACCGGCGTCGCCCTGCCGGGGATCGATGCATGAGCCCCTTCACCGTCACCGAGGGCGATGGCCCCATCATCCTTGGCATGCCCCACATCGGCACATGGCTGCCCGACGATCTGACCGCGCGGCTGAATGCCCGGGGGCGCGGACTTGACGATACGGACTGGCACATCGCCCGGCTTTACGACGGCGTCCTGCCCGGCGCGACCGTCGTCGCCTCGACCGTTCACCGCTATGCGATCGACGCGAACCGCGATCCGGCGGGCGTATCGCTTTACCCCGGCCAGAACACCACCGCGCTCTGCCCCGTCACCGACTTCGACGGCCAGCCGATCTGGGAGGCCGGACAGGAACCCGGCGAGGACGAGGTCCTTGCCCGGCGCGAGGCCTTCCATGCGCCCTACCACGCCGCCCTTCTGGCCGCCGTCGAGCGGGCGAAGGCCCGCCACGGGGTCGCGGTCCTGTGGGACTGCCATTCGATCCGGTCGGACATCCCGTTCCTCTTCGAAGGCACGCTGCCGGTCTACAACATCGGCACGAACGACGGCGTGACCTGTGCCCCCGGCATCACCACCGCCGTACAGGCCGCCTGCCTCGCGTCGGGCGATCCCACCGTCCTGAACGGCCGCTTCAAGGGCGGCTGGTCCACGCGCCACTACGGCCAGCCCGAAACCGCCATCCACGCCATCCAGATGGAGACCGCCCAGCGCGCCTATCTGGCTGCCGAGGCCGCGCCCTGGGCCTACGACACCGACCGCGCCGCGAAGGCCCGCAAGGTCTTTGCCGCGGCCCTTGGCATGATCGACCGGCTGGCGCGCTCGGGCGCGCTCGCCCCCCGCTGATCCCTTTCGCCCCGAAGGAGGCCCCCATGCTCGACCGCAAGAACAGCCGCGACGTCTACCCGCCCACCGGGTCGGAACGGACCGCGAAAAGCTGGCAGACCGAAGCCGCGATGCGGATGCTGATGAACAACCTGCATCCCGATGTGGCCGAAAACCCGCATGAGCTGGTGGTTTACGGCGGCATCGGCCGCGCCGCCCGCACCTGGGGCGACTTCGACCGGATCGTCGCCACGCTGAAGGACCTGGAAGCCGACGAGACGCTGGTCGTCCAGTCCGGCCGCCCGGTGGCCGTGGTCCGCACCCACGCCGACGCCCCGCGCGTCCTGATCGCCAACTCGAACCTCGTGCCCCACTGGGCGACCTGGGACCATTTCAACGAGCTCGATAAGAAAGGCCTTATGATGTATGGCCAGATGACCGCCGGGTCCTGGATCTACATCGGCACGCAGGGCATCGTGCAGGGCACCTACGAGACCTTTGCCGAGGCCGGGCGCCAGCACTACAACGGCTCGCTCAAGGGCAAGTGGATCCTGACCGCCGGGTTGGGCGGCATGGGCGGCGCGCAGCCGCTGGCCGCCGTCATGGCCGGGGCCTGCTGCCTGGCCGTCGAATGCGACGAGACCCGCGCCGACTTCCGCATCCGCACCCGCTATTGCGACGCCAAGGCCCATACGCTCGACGAGGCGCTGGCGCTCATCGACCAGTGGACCAAGGCCGGCGAGGCGAAGTCCGTCGCGCTGATCGGCAATGCGGCCGAGGTGTTCCCGGAAATCTACCGCCGCATGAAGGCGGGCGACAAGGCGATGCCGAACGGGCGGCCCGACATCGTGACCGACCAGACCTCGGCCCACGATCCGGTGCATGGCTACCTGCCGATCGGCTGGACGGTCGCCGACTGGCGCTCGCGCCAGGAAACCGACCCCAAGGGCGTCGAGAAGGCCGCCCGGGCCAGCATGAAGCAACATGTCGCGGCCATGGTGGATTTCTGGAACGCGGGCGTGCCGACGCTCGATTACGGCAACAACATCCGCCAGGTGGCGAAGGAAGAGGGGCTGGAAAACGCCTTCGCCTTCCCGGGGTTTGTCCCCGCCTACATCCGCCCCCTCTTCTGCAAGGGCATCGGCCCCTTCCGCTGGGTGGCGCTGTCGGGCGACCCCGAAGATATCCGCAAGACCGACGAGGCGATGAAGAAACTCTTCCCGGAAAACAAGCACCTGCACCGCTGGCTTGACATGGCGGGCGAGCGGATCGCCTTCCAGGGCCTGCCGGCACGGATCTGCTGGATCGGGCTTGGCGACCGGCACCGCGCGGGGCTGATGTTCAACGAGATGGTGGCGCGGGGCGAACTGAAGGCGCCGATCGTCATCGGGCGCGATCATCTGGATTCGGGGTCCGTCGCGTCGCCCAACCGCGAGACGGAGGCGATGAAAGACGGATCGGACGCCGTGTCGGACTGGCCGCTTCTGAATGCGCTGGTGAATACGGCGTCGGGCGCGACCTGGGTGTCGCTCCACCATGGCGGCGGTGTGGGCATGGGGTTCAGCCAGCATGCGGGCGTGGTGATCGTCGCCGACGGCACGCCCGAGGCCGCCAAGCGGCTTGAGCGTGTCCTCTGGAACGACCCGGCATCGGGCGTCTGGCGCCATGCGGATGCGGGGTACGAGATCGCGGTCGAGTGCGCGAAGGACCAGGGCCTGCGGCTGCCGACGATCCTCGGAAACTGAGGGGCGGGCGGGCCGCTGGCCGGGCCGGTCGGGATCAGGAAACGCGACCCGCGTTTCCCCCGACCGTCGTGGGAACGGTGCCGCTGGACCGCAGATGTCACTCACCCACGAAGGCCGGCGCCTGCCCCGGTGGGCGCAAAGCGCCCGCCATGGGCGGGGCGGGCGCCGGCCGATGGCCTTTGGGCCATTAGCGGGGACAAAAGGCTGGGCCTTCGCATGGCAGGGTCACTTGCCCCTGCCAGCCTGGCGCTGCCCGCTTCTTGTCCCCCTACTCCATCCCCGAAAGCGGCCACAGTTGTTCGACCGCGCCCCGGTAGGTCAGCGCATGGTCAAACCGGCCGACCCGCAGGAAGGTCAGCGTTTCGGCCAGGACCAGCGGGTTGTTCATCATGAAGGTGTGGGTGACCGGCAGGGTCACATGGTCGGCCATGCCCGCAACCTCGGTCGCCGCGACGGCGACCTTGCCGTCATCGGGGCCAGGGATCATCGCCGAAAAGACCGGGTTCAGGCTGCGGTCGCCGGCGATGACGCCCAGATCGAATGTCACCATCGGCAGGCGGTTCGGCAGGCTGTCCCGGCCGGTTCCAAGCTCGCCGCCCGCCGGGCCGTTGAGCCAGCGAAAGGCAGGCGCCTGTCCCAGCGCATCGACCAGCGCCGACCCATGGTTCGGCGGCGCCAGCATGACCACGCGGCCGAGGTCCGGCAGTTGGTGGCGCGCAAGCCAGTCGCGCAGAAGGATGCCGCCCATCGAATGGGTGACGACATCGACGCGGCTCCCCCCGCAGCCTGCGAAGGCCGGCGGCAGGAACTGGTCGGCAAGCTGGCGGATCGGCGCCTCGGTCGATGGATAGTCGACCGGCACCACCTGGTAGCCTGCCGCCGCCAGCACCTCTTCCATCACCAAGAGCGAGGCGTCGGTCCGGGCAAGCCCATGGATCAGCACCACGCAATCGGCCCGTGCCGGGGGCGCGAGCGTCAGGGCAAGAAAAAGGGCGACAAGGGCGGCACGCATGGCCCCTGTCCTACGCCCCCGCGCCGGACAGGAACAGGGGTGGGCGGCCCCTTGGGCGAGGGCTGGCCGATCGCCCCCTTGCGCCGGCGCTCTGGGCCGGGCACCGTCGGCGCATGAGCACCCCCTGCCGCCCCACGCGACTGGCCGCCCGCGCGGTGATCCTGCTGGACGACCGGCTTCTTCTGGTCAACGCATATCCGGGCGGCGCATCTGACCTCTGGTGCGCGCCGGGCGGCGGGGTCGAGCCGGGCCAGTCGCTTCCCGAAACGCTGGTGCGCGAGGTGGCAGAGGAAACCGGCCTGACGATCACCGTCGGGCCGCCGGTCCTGGTCAGCGAGTTCCATGACCCACGCCACGGCTTCCACCAGGTCGAGGTCTTTTTCCAGGCCCAGGTCGCCGCCGGCACGCTCAGCCCCGACTGGCGCGACCCGGCGGGCGTCGTGAACCGCTGGCGGCTTGTCACAAGGGCAGAGATGGCGGGCCTGCGCTTCAAGCCCGACGCCCTGCCCCGCGCGGCCTGGGACGGGGGGCCCGGTGCGCTCTATGATCCGCTCGAGGAGATCGTGCCATGAGCCGCGCCTTCGTCAAGGAGGACGGGCCGGACAACGAGCCCCTGCCCGACCTGCCGATCAGCCCCCACCCGAACTATGTGACCCCGCGGGGCCTGCGTGCGCTGCAGGACCGGCTGGCGGCCGCCCAGGCCGAGCTCGCCGCCCTGAAGGCGCGCGCCGAACGGCTGGACCGCATGCCGGAAAAGGCCGCCGAACGCGACATCCGCTATCTGGATGCGCGGCTGAAAAGCGCGATCCCGGTCGACAGCCCGCCCGATCCGGCCGAGGTCGCCTTCGCCACGGCGGTCACGGTCGCGGACGAGACCGGGGCCGAGAGCCGCTACGAGATCGTGGGCGAGGATGAGGCCGACGCGGCCGCAGGCCGGATCGCGCCGCAGTCGCCCCTTGCCCGCGCCCTGATCGGCGCCGGGGTCGGCGATGTGGTCGTCTGGCGCCGCCCGGTCGGGGCGGCCGAGCTTGAGGTGCTGGCGATCACGGGGATCGGCGCATGACGATCCGGTCGCTCGACCCCATGGCCGACCGGGCGCTGGTCGAGGGGCTTTATCGCGACGCGGCGGATTATGTGGCGCTCGAACGCGGCGAGGCGACCTCGCCCGCGCTGGCCGAGGAGTTCTTCACCGACGCGCCGCCGGGTGTCGATCCGGCGACCTCGCTCCGGCTCGGACTCTTCGATCGGGGGCGCCTTGCCGGCATCGCCGAATGCGGCTTCGGCTATCCGGCGAGGGGTGACGCCTATCTGGGCCTGATGCTTCTGGCTGCGAACGCCCGTGGTGCGGGGCGCGGGGCGCAGCTTCTGCGCGCGGTCGAGGATCAGGCCCGCGACTGCGGCGCGCCGGTCCTGTTTCTGGCGGTTCTGGATGCGAACGAGGCCGGGCGGCGGTTCTGGCTGCGTGAAGGCTTTGTCCCGGTGCGGACCGGCCTGTCCACCACCATCGGCAAGAAGACCCAGGGCGTGCAGCGGATGGGCAAGGCGCTCATCCCCGGCGCGGTGCTGCAACGGGACCGCTGAGGCCAGGGTGACGGGGCGCCTGCCCTGCCACTAACGCCGCTTCGTCCCGATGATCTTTCGGCAAAGCGTCAGAAGATGCTCCTGCTCTGCGTCGGTCAGTGCGGCAAGGACGCTGGCATTCTCTGCCGTCGCCTCGGCCAGCGCGGGCTCGCGCAGGCGGGTGGCGGTGTCCGTCAGCCAGACGCGGCGCGACCTCAGATCGCCCGTGTCCTGCCTGCGCTGGACCAGCCCGTCGCGCTCCATCCGCGCCAGCGTGTTGGACATGGTTGGCTGTTCGATGTCCAGTCGCTCGACAAGCTGCTTCTGCGTCAGCCCGTCTTCCTCCCACAGTTCCAGAAGCACCGGAAAGACCCCCGTGGTCAGGCCGAGCGGCCTTATCCGCCGGTTCAGGCCATGTTCCATGAGCCGCGCCATGTGATTGACCAGATAGCCCAGCGAGTCCTCTTTCCTGAACATTCCATCGCCTCTGTCGATTTCGATTGCATAGCCTGCTATCTATATTGTATAGCAGGCTATCCTAATTGAAAACCTCCCGGAGAGACCTGTCATGAAAATCATATATCCCATCGCCGGAACGCTCGCCCTTCTGATGATCGCGACCTTCTGGCTGTCGACCGCGCTGTCCGAGCTCTTCGGCGGGCATGCGACAGTGACGCTCGTCAAGACGGCGATCCCTTGGGGGTTTCTGGTGCTCGTCCCGGCCCTTGCCGCAGCCGGGATCACGGGCATGCGCCTTGGGGCGAAGATGAGGGGCCCGGTGATCGCCGCAAAGAAGAAGCGCGTGCCGATCATCGCGGCGACCGGCCTCTTGATCCTGATGCCGGCCGCCTTCTACCTGTCGGCCAAGGCGCAGGCAGGCGTCTTCGATGCCGCGTTCTATACCGTTCAGGCGCTGGAACTTCTCGCCGGGGCGTCGAACCTCACGCTGTTGTCGCTGAACATGCGGGACGGGCTGCGGATGAAACGGCGGATCTGACCCGGACTTTTGGCCGCCCTTGCCTTTTGGCCCAAAGAAAAAGGGCGCCTTCCGGCGCCCTTTTCCATTCCGATGGGCGTGGATCAGAAATCCATGCCGCCCATGCCGCCCATGCCGCCGCCGCCCGGCATGGCCGGAGCATCCGCCTTGGGCTTGTCGGCGATCATCGCCTCGGTCGTGATCAGAAGGCCCGCGACCGACGCGGCATCCTCGAGCGCGGTGCGCACGACTTTGGCCGGGTCGATGACGCCGAACTTGAACATGTCGCCATATTCTTCGGTCTGCGCGTTGAAGCCGAAGGCCGGATCGTTCGATTCCCGCACCTTGCCGGCCACGACCGACCCGTCCACGCCCGCGTTCTGTGCGATCTGGCGCAGCGGCGCCTCGAGCGCCTTGCGGACGATCGCGATGCCCGCGTCCTGGTCGGAGTTGTCGCCCTTCAGCCCGCTGAGCTTCTTGCCGGCCTGGACCAGAGCCACGCCGCCACCGACGACGATGCCTTCCTGAACGGCCGCACGGGTCGCGTTCAGCGCGTCATCGACGCGGTCCTTGCGCTCTTTCACTTCGACTTCGGTCATGCCGCCGACCTTGATGACGGCAACGCCACCCGCCAGCTTCGCGACACGCTCCTGCAGCTTTTCGCGGTCGTAGTCCGAGGTGGTTTCCTCGATCTGCGCCCGGATCTGGCCGACGCGCGCCTCGATCTCGGCCTTGTCACCGGCACCATCGACGATCGTCGTGTTGTCCTTGGTGATCGAGATCTTCTTGGCCCGGCCGAGCATGTCGAGGCCGACATTCTCGAGCTTCATGCCCAGGTCTTCACTGATGACCTGACCGCCGGTCAGGATCGCGATGTCCTGCAGCATGGCCTTGCGGCGATCGCCGAAGCCCGGAGCCTTGACGGCCGCCACCTTCAGACCGCCACGCAGCTTGTTTACGACGAGCGTGGCCAGAGCCTCGCCTTCGACGTCTTCTGCCACGATCAGCAGCGGGCGCTGCGACTGGATCACGGCTTCCAGAAGCGGAACCATCGGCTGGAGCGACGACAGCTTCTTTTCGAAGAGCAGGATCGCCGCATCTTCGAGGTCCGCGACCATCTTTTCGGGGTTGGTCACGAAGTAGGGCGACAGGTAGCCGCGGTCGAACTGCATGCCTTCCACGACGTCGGTCGAGGTTTCGAGGCCCTTGTTCTCTTCGACGGTGATGACACCCTCGTTGCCGACCTTCTGCATCGCATCCGCGATCTGACGGCCGATTTCCTTCTCGCCGTTGGCCGAGATGGTGCCGACCTGGGCGACTTCGGCGCTGTCCGCGACCTTGCGGGCGGCGGCCTTGATCGTTTCGACAACCTTGGCCGTCGCCATGTCGATGCCGCGCTTGAGGTCCATCGGGTTCATGCCGGCCGCGACCGACTTCATGCCTTCCTTGACGATGGCCTGGGCCAGAACCGTCGCGGTCGTGGTGCCGTCGCCGGCTTCGTCGTTGGTGCGGGAAGCGACTTCCTTCACCATCTGGGCGCCCATGTTCTCGAACTTGTCAGCCAGTTCGACTTCCTTGGCGACAGTCACGCCGTCCTTGGTGATGCGCGGGGCGCCGAACGACTTTTCGATCACCACGTTGCGGCCCTTGGGGCCCAGCGTCACCTTGACCGCGTCGGCCAGGATGTTCACGCCGCGCAGCATCCGGTCGCGGGCGTCGCTGTCAAATTTCACGTCCTTAGCAGCCATGTGGCTTCTCCTTCGGATGTTCGTTTTATGAAAGGATCAGGGGAAGGACTTCAGGCAACGATGCCCAGAATGTCCGATTCCTTCATGATCAGAAGTTCTTCGCCGTTCAGGACGACCTCGGTGCCCGACCATTTGCCGAACAGGATGCGGTCGCCTTTCTTGACGGACATGGGGATCAACTCGCCGCTGTCCTTGCGCGCGCCTTCACCGACCGCGACCACTTCGCCCTCGGCGGGCTTTTCCTTGGCGCTGTCGGGGATGATGAGCCCGCCCTTGGTCTTTTCGTCGCTCTGGACACGCTTGACGACAACGCGGTCATGCAGCGGTTTGAAAGCCATCTGGTCCACTCCCTTCGGGTTTCCAGGTTAGATTGGATTAGCACTCACATCGGGCGAGTGCTAACTGTGGGGTAGTTAGGGAGAGGGCCCGCCCGAGTCAACTCCGAGTCGCACATTGACTTCGCCAAATTTTCGCCCTGAGCCGATGTTAGCCGCCTCGGTGATTGCCCGGCGCGCCAGGAAGGGACGACATGATGTTCGGACGGATTCTAGCCATTGTGGTGCTGGTCGTTACTGGCACCAACCCGGCCGCAGCCCAAAGCACGCCCGCCGCCATCACCTGCCAGGGCCGGGACGTGTTGGCCGCCCTGCCCGCCGCCGACCGCGCCGCACTTCTGGCCTCGGAAGCCGCCACTCCCAACGGGCAAGGCAACCACTGGCGCGCGACAAGAGGCGAGCAGGTGATCGACCTCGTCGGCACCTTCCACCTGCCCGACCCGCGAATGGAGCCCGTCATGCAGCGGCTCGCCCCCGTCATCGCCAGTTCCGACCGGGTCTATCTGGAGGCGACCAAGGCCGAGATCGCGGACCTGCAAAAGGCCGTGGGCGCGCGGCCCGACATGATGATCCTGCAAGGCAAGACCCTTTCCGAACGGCTGAGCGCGGACGACTGGGCCGCGCTGTCCGGCGCGCTCGAGGCGCGGGGCATTCCGGGTTTCATGGCCGCGAAGATGCAGCCCTGGTATATTTCGGTCCTTCTGGGCATCCCGCCCTGCGCCATGGCGGCGATGACCAGCCGTCCCGAGGGGCTGGACAACCGGATCGAGGCGGCGGCCGGTGCGGACCACGTGCCGACGGCGGCGCTGGAACCCTACGACACGATCTTCAAGGCCTTCGCGGCCTTCACGACCGACGAACAGATCGAGATGGTGCGCATCGCCCTTCTGACCGAGGCCGAGGCCGAGGATGTGATGACCACCATGACCAACCTCTATTTCGCCGAACGTCCGGCGCTGATCTGGTCGCTTGGTGAAAAGCTCGCGCTCGATGCGCCGGGGGTCGACAAGGTGCTGGTCAGCCGCGACCTTGACCGGCTGGCCGAGGCGCTGGTCGACAAGCGCAACGCGGCCTGGGCCGAGACGCTCGACAAGGCGCAGGGCAAGCACCTTCTGGTCGCGGTCGGCGCGGGCCACCTGCCCGGCCCCAAGGGCCTTCTGAACCTTCTGGCAGAGCGCGGCTTTACCCTGACGCGGGTCGATTTCTAGGCCGATTTCGCGTGACAGGGGCTGGCGGCCCGCCTAGAACATAAAAAGAACATTTGGGGGCGACATGGCACTCGGTGCGGAACGGGGCGCGGACCGGCTGGGGCAGGCGCTGGTCTTCGGCTCGGCCGTGGCATGGAGCACGGCGGGGCTGTTCACCCGGCTGATCGGGCTCGACACGGCCACCATGCTTCTGTGGCGCGGCATCTGGGGCGCGCTCGGCCTTCTGGCGGTCGGGCTGGCCTTCGACGGGCGCGCGGCGCTCGGCGGTTTCCGGCTGCTCGGCGGGCCCGGCTGGGCCTATGCACTGGTGTCGGCGGGCGGCATGATCTGCTTCATCGCAGCACTCGGCCACACCTCGGTCGCGCATGTGGCGGTGATCTATGCGACGGTGCCCTTCCTTGCCGCCGGGCTTGGCTGGATGGCGCTCGGCGAGCGTCCGTCGCGCGCTGCGCTGGTCGCGAGCGGCGTGGCGCTGGTCGGCACCGGGGTCATGGTCGGGTTCGGAGCCGACGGCATGATCTTCGGCGATTTCCTGGCCTTCCTCATGACGCTCGGGATGGCGGTCATGATGATCCTGGCGCGGCGCTGGCCCGCGATCCCGACCCGCCCCGCCGCCGCCCTGTCGGCGGCACTGAGCGTCATAGCCGTCCTGCCCTTCGCAAGCCTGTCGCTGCCCGGCCCAGCCAGCATGGGCCTTCTGATGCTGTTCGGCATCGTGAATTCCGCACTGGGCCTGACGCTCTTCATCCTCGGCTCGCGCCGCAGCCCGGCGGTCGAGACGGCGCTGATCGGGGCGCTCGACGCGCCGCTCGCTCCCTTGTGGATCCTTCTCTTCTTCGGCGAGTTGCCGGGCCAGGCCACGATCGTCGGCGGCGGCATCGTCCTGGTCGCGGTCGTGGGCCATATCCTTTACGAGGCACGGCCCACGCCGAAGCGCTGAGGCCTGGACGCAGCGCGCGCCGAACCGATAGACCTCGGCCGTGCGGCCGCCGCCAAGCTGTGCGACATCCTTGGTCATGGGCTTGGGGTCGCGCACGGCCTGGGTGCCCCGGCCGTCCCGCATGCAGAAGCCCGACAGGCGATGCATGACTTCCCACTCGGACATTTCGGACGGACAATAGCTGACCAGAAGGCTTCTCTTCATCGGATAGACCAGATGGATGCCCTGCCGGTCGGCGGGATCGGGAAAGACCTTGGCCATGAAATCGGCGCGGTTGACGGCGGCCTGTTCGGGCGAGACACAGACGGCCAGAACCAGCACCCCAATCGCGGCAATTTAGGACTTCATCAAACTTTCCTGCCGCTTTCCTGTTTTGCAAACCCGGCCACGCTGGGGCGCGAGGATATGGGCCACAACCCAAGAGGCCGGATTCATTGAGCAAAGCGCCATGTGCGCCCCCTCTGCCACACCCAAAAGGCCCTTCCCGTGACAAGCGCCCCGGCCTTGTCTATAAGGCGCGCGAAACCCCTTTTGACGGACCCTTCCCATGACCACGCTCGTTTTCGGCCACAAGTCGCCCGACACGGATTCCACCGGCTCGCCCATCGTCTGGGCCTGGTATCTGACCGAAGTGCGCGGCACGCCCGCGAAGCCGGTTCTGCTCGGCGAGCCGAACACCGAAGCCGCCTTCATGCTGCGGCACTGGGGGCTTGAGAAGCCCGAGATCATCGCCGACTTGGCACCGGGCCAGAGCGTCGTCATTGTCGACACGAACAACCCCGCCGAACTGCCGGACGGCATCCACGAGGCCAAGATCGAGGCGATCATCGACCACCACCTGCTGGCTGGCGGGCTGAAGACCAAGGCCCCGATCGAGATGGTGCTGCGCCCGCTGGCCTGCACCGCGACCGTGATGCACGACATCATCGGCGCCGACCTTGCGCGCGCGCCGAAGGCGGTGAAGGGCGCGATGCTGACCTGCATCCTGTCGGACACGCTCGAATTCCGCTCGCCCACCACCACGCCCCACGACCGCAAGGTGGCCGAGGCGCTGGCGGCCGGCCTTGGCGTTTCGATTCCGGCCTTCGCGGCCGAGATGTTCGCGGCCAAGTCGGATGTGTCGGCCTTTTCCGATGCCGCGCTCCTGCGGATGGACAGCAAGGAATATAATGTCGACGGCAAGGAACTGCGGGTTTCGGTCCTTGAGACCACCGCGCCCAAGCTGCTGCTGGACCGCAAGGCGGCCTTGATGGCGGCGATGCCGGGCGTGGCGGCAGAGGATGGGGCGGATCAGGTCCTGCTCTTCATCGTCGACATCCTGAAGGAAGAGGCGACGCTTCTGGTCCCGAACGACTTCGTGAAGCGGGTGGCCGAAGCGTCCTTCGGCGCCAAGGTCACGGGCGACACGGTTGTCCTGCCGGGGATCATGAGCCGCAAGAAGCAGATCATCCCGGCCCTGAAGGTCTAAAGCCCATGACGCGCCTCATCGGCTCGCTGGCCGAGGTCGGTCCGGGCTACGACACGCTTTACTGCGACCTCTGGGGGTGCCTGCATGACGGGCACCGCCCCTACCCTGCCGCCGTCGCCGCGCTGGTGGCCTTTCGGCAGGCGGGCGGCCGCGTCGTCCTTCTGACCAACGCGCCCCGCCCCTCGCGCTTCGTCGTCGCGACGCTCGACCGGATGGGCGTCCCGCGCGAGACCTGGGATCTGGTGGTGTCGTCGGGCGATGCGGCGCAGGCCGCGCTCGCGGCGGGGGACGTGGGCCGCAAGGTCTGGCACCTGGGCCCGGCCAAGGACATGGGTTTCTTCGACCTGCCGGGCGGCCAGGCGGTTGAGCTGGTGAAGTTCGAAGAGGCAGAGGGCATCGTCTGCACCGGGCCCTTCAACGAATATGTGGAGACGCCAGAGGATTACCGCGCCCGCCTGACCGAGGCGCGCGACCGGGGCCTGCCGCTTCTGTGCGCCAACCCCGACCTGATCGTCGATTTCGGCGACCGGCGCATCTATTGCGCCGGGGCACTCGCCGGGCTTTACGACGAACTTGGGGGCCAGAGCCTGTACTTCGGCAAGCCACACGCGCCGGTCTACGATCTGGCTGCGGCTCAGGTCCGGGCCCTGACCGGGCGCGAGGCGGGCCGCATCCTTGCAATCGGCGACGGGATCGGGACCGACACCAAGGGCGCGGCGGCGCAGGGGATCGACGCGCTCTTCGTCACCGGGGGGCTGGCCGCGGCCCATTTCGGCCCGGATGTCGAGGCGCCCGACCCGGCGCTCGTCGACCGCTGGCTGGCGGCCCAGGGCCAATCGCCCGCCTACGCCATCGGGCGGCTGCGCTGAGGCCGCCCATTGCCCGACCGGGGCCGCGCCGCTAGTCTGGACCGAACGCGCGAAGCCGGAGCCCCGCCATGACCGTCATCACCCTGCCCCCCGACGATCATCCGCCCGAGGGCGTGGTCAAGGGCACGATCTTCATCGAAGAGATCGAGATCGGCATGGCCCGCCATCTGGAAAAGACCATCACCGACCAGGACATCGCGCTTTTTGCCGAGGTGTCGACCGACCGCAACCCGGTCCATCTGGACGATGACTATGCGCAGGACACGATCTTTCAGGGCCGGATCGCGCACGGGATGCTGACGGCCGGCCTGATCTCGGCCGTGATCGGCGAACAGCTTCCGGGCCATGGCACGGTCTATCTGGGCCAGACGCTGAAGTTCTTGGCGCCGGTCCGGCCGGGCGACCGGGTTCGGGCCGAGGTCAAGGTGCTGGCGATCGACGATCTGAAGCGGCGCGTGACCCTTGAAACCCATTGCTCGGTCGGCGATAGGGTGGTCGTGAAGGGCGAGGCGCTGGTTCTGGCGCCCAGTCGCAAGTTGGACTGAGTGGCTCTGGCGGCCTGGCAGGATACGGCGGATCGGGGGCGCAAGGGCCCCCTTCCCGCCAAGGGGAACGATGCGCACGTACAAGGACTGGAACTGGCTGGACGCAGCTGACCGGGGTGCCTCGGTGGCGCTCGGGAATTTCGACGGGGTGCATCTGGGCCACCAGGCGGTCATCGCCCATGCCGCCAAGGTGCCCGCGCCCCTTGGCATCCTGACGTTCGAGCCGCACCCCCGCCAGTTCTTCAACCCCTCGGCCCCGCCCTTCCGGCTGATGAATTCCGAAGCGCGCGCGCACCGGCTGGAGAAGCTGGGGGTCGAGCGGCTTTATGAGCTGCCGTTCGATGTGCGGCTGGCCTCGATGGAGGCTGACCGTTTCGTGCAGGAGGTGCTGGTCGACGGGCTTGGCGTCGCGCATGTGACGGTCGGGGGCGATTTCTGTTTCGGCGCGGGCCGCAAGGGCACGGTCGGGACGCTGCGCGCGGCAGGCGAGAGGCACGGGTTCGGGGTCACGGTCGCGGACATCGTGCGGTTCGAGGGGCTCGACATATCCTCGACCAACATCCGCGTGGCGCTGAGCGAGGGGCGCCCGCGCGACGCGCAGAAGATGCTCGGCCACTGGCACCGGATCGAGGGCGAGATCGTCCATGGCGAAAAGCGGGGGCGTGAGCTGGGCTATCCGACGGCCAACATGGGGGTCGAGGGGCTGCACCTGCCGAAGCTCGGCGTCTATGCGGTCAAGGTCGATGTGCTGACCGGGCCGCAGGCGGGCAGCTACCAGGGGGCCGCGAGCCTTGGCGTCAGGCCGATGTTCGGGGAAAACCTGCCCAATTTCGAGACGTTCCTGTTCGATTTCCGGGGCGACCTTTACGGCCAGCACCTGTCGGTCGCACTGGTAGATTATCTGCGGCCAGAGATGAAGTTCGACGGGCTGCCGGCGCTGATGACCCAGATGGCCGCAGACTGCGAGCGCGCGAAAGAGATCCTGGCCCGGACTCCCTGACGTCGCCCTGACGCCCCGCTGAGGTCCTTCCCTTTCCCGTTCCGCTCGGCCAAAGTCACGCGATGACCGCGCGCCCCCTTCGATCCGAATTCTGGACCCTGCCCCTAAGCCGCCTGACCGCCCCAGAATGGGAGGCGCTCTGCGATGGCTGCGGCAAGTGCTGCCTGAACAAGCTCGAGGATGAGGATACGGGCGAGGTGCATTTCACCAACATCGCCTGCCGGCTTCTGGACGGCGAAAGCTGCCGCTGTTCGTCCTACGAGACGAGGAAGCGCCATGTGCCGGAATGCGTGGTGCTGACCTCGGGCGGCATCGGCGCGATCAGCTACTGGCTGCCCTCGACCTGCGCCTACCGGCTCAGGGCCGAGGGGCGGCCGCTTTACGACTGGCACCCCCTGATCTCGGGCGACCCCGAAAGCGTGCATCGCGCCGGCCAGTCGGTCCGCGGCTGGACCCTGTCAGAGTTGACGGTGGCCGAAGAGGATTGGGAAGATCATATCATCGAGGATCTGTGATGGAATTTGCCTCTGACAACACCTCGGGCGCCACGCCCGAGGTTCTGGCGGCCGTGGTCGCGGCGAACGCGGGCTATGCCGCGTCCTACGGTGCCGACCAATGGACCGAAGCCGCGCAAGAGGCCGTGCGCAAGGCGTTCGAGGCGCCTCAGGCCGCCGTCCATCTGGTCGCGACCGGCACCGCCGCCAATGCGCTGTCGGCCGCGATCCTCTGCCCGCCCTGGGGCGCGATCTACAGCCACGAGGCGGCGCATGTCGAAGTCGACGAATGCGGCGCGCCCGAGTTCTATATCGGCGGCGGCAAGCTGGTGCTGACCGCCGGCACCCATGGCAAGATCACACCCGAAGGGCTGGCGGCCCGCCTGGCCCGGACGCCGCAGGGGGATGTCCATCATATCCAGCACGGGATGCTGTCCCTGACGAACCTGACCGAAGCCGGGACGGCCTACCGGCCGGCCGAGGTGGCGGCGCTGGCGGCGCTGGCCCTCAAAGCGGGGATCGGCGTCCACATGGACGGGGCGCGCTTTGCCAATGCGCTCGCCGCGACGGGCGCCACGCCCGCCGAGATGACCTGGAAGGCGGGCGTCGATGTCCTGTCCTTTGGCGCCAGCAAGAACGGCGCGATGGCGGTCGAGGCGGTCGTGATCTTCGACCCGGCGAAATCCTGGGAGTTCGAGCTGCGCCGCAAGCGCGCCGGGCACCTGTTTTCCAAGTCGCGCTTCCTCGGCGCGCAGATGGGGGCCTATCTTCAGGACGGCGGCTGGCTGGCCCATGCCGCGCAGGCCAACCGCATGGGTCAGCGGCTCGCGAACGGGCTCGCGGCCTTGCCGGGCGGGCGGCTGATCCACCCGGCGGATGGCAATATCGTCTTTGCCGCCTTCCCCCGCGCGCTCCATGTCCGCGCGACCGCGGCCGGGGCGCACTATTACCTCTGGCCCTTTGACCAGACGCTCGAGGGGCCGGGCGAGGAAGAGGTCACGGCGCGCTTCGTCTGCTCCTGGTCGACGACCGAGGCGGACGTGGACCGGCTGCTGGAGGTTCTGGCGGGATAGGAAAGGCCGGGCCGGTCGGGAAAAGGAAACGCGACCCGCGTTTCCCCCGGCCGTCGTGGGAACCTCTCCTCTGGACCGCTGATGTCACTCACCCACAAAGGCCTGCGCCTGCCCCGGTGGGCGCATAGCGCCCGCCATGGGCGGGGCGGGCGCTGGCCGATGGCCTCTGGGCCACCGGCCAGGACAGCGGAGACGTTCCCGCATGGCAGGGTCAACGGCCCCTGCCACTCCGGGTCGGGCGGAAAATAAAACGCACCGCGTTTCCCCGCCCGCGAGCGAGGCGGTTCCGCTGGACCCTCAGTGTCACTCACCCACAAAGGCCTGCGCCTGCCCCGGTGGGCGCATAGCGCCCGCCA
>CAMFGW010000035.1 GCA_945952025.1 uncultured Paracoccaceae bacterium | reverse complement strand
ACCTTGCAGTGCGCGAGGGCCAGACGCTCCTGATCCCGCTCGGCGCCTCGGCGACGGGCACGGTGGTCGCGGCGGGCGCGAGCCAGGTCCTGCCGCCGGTCACCGCCGCGCCGAAGCCGGTCGCGGTCCAGCCGGCGCCGGTCGTCACGACCGCGCCCGCGACGGGAACGAAGCCCAAGCCCGCCGCCACCCCCGCGCCGGCCCCGGCGCCCACCCCCGCTGCGGCTTCGGGCGGCACGCACCTGTCGATGCCGGTCCAGGGCAAGATCATCCGCGGCTACCAGAAGAAGAAGAACGACGGGATCGACATCGCTGCCCCGGCCGGCACGCCGGTTCTGGCCGCGGGCGACGGCACGGTCGCCTGGATCACCAAGAACACCGACGGCACGCTCATCATGGTCGTCCGCCACACGGGCAACCTGCTGACGGTCTATGCCAATATCGACGGGCTTACGGTCAAGAAGGGCGATACGGTGCGCCGTGGCCAGAAGGTCGCGACGGTGCGCGCCGCGAACCCGTCCTACGTCCATTTCGAGGTCCGCCAGGGCATGGAAAGCATCGACCCGGCCACCTATTTCTGACGGCCCCCAGCCCGAGTGCCTATCCCCCCGAGCGCCTACCGCCCCCGCGCGCCTACCCCTCTGCCCGATGGCGGACCCGTGTGCCGCCCTCGCGGAAGAGGTTACGCGCCGCGCGGTCCTCTTGCGGGCTGAGGCCAAATTCGGCCGCGTAATGGCGGGCGAGCGGGCCGGTCGTCGCATAGCCCACCGCCTCGGCCACCTCTGACAGCGGCGCGTCGGAAAACTGCACCAGCTGGCGGGCCTTCTTCATCCGCACCATGCGGTAATAGCGCAGCGGCGCCTGCCCGGTCGCGGCACGGAAGGTCCGGTCGAACTGGCGGGCCGACAGGCCCACCCGGTCGGCCAGGTCGGCGATGGTCAGGGGGTCGGCGACATGCGTCCCCATCGCCCCGATGGCCCGCGCGATGGCCACGGGCAGCGTGTCCTGCGTGCGGTCCGCCCGCCAGCCCGGCTGGCGCTGGATCACGTCCGGCCCCCTGACCACCGGGTGCTGGAACCAGCAGGCGACCTCGGTCATCACTTCCGGCCCCATGTCCTCTTCGATCAGGCTCAGCATCAGGTCGAAGACGGCGGTGGCGCCTGCGACGGTCACCCGCCCGCGCCCGATCCGCATCACCTCGCTGCGGGCATCGAGGTCCGGGAACTCGGCCCGGAAGGCCGCGTCATAGCACCAGTGGACCGCGACCGGCACGTCGGCCAGGAGCCCCGCGCGGGCGAGCGGGAAGACGCCGCCGGATACCCCGCCCAGCCGCACGCCCTGCCGCGCCAGAAGCCGCAGTGCCGCGATCGAGGCGCGGGGATGGGCGAAATGGGCGGTCGGGCCGGACAGGAGGAAAAGCGCGTCGAGGCCCCGAGCCTCGGACAGCGTCGCGCCCGGCTCGAACATGACTTCGGCCGACGAGGTGACGGGCGCGCGCTCTTCGGCAAGGACCGTCCAGCGGAAGCCGCGCGCGCCGGTGATCTCGTTCGCGGCGCGCAGGGGTTCGATGGCCGAGGTCAGGCAGGCCATCGGAAAGCCCGGAAAGACCAGGAAGCCGAAGTGCCGGACGTGTTCACTCTTGGTCATGCTTTTCATCCTGTCAGGAAAATCCGGCTTGGCCAAGGGGCCGTCCGCAGCTAGAAAGTGCAAAGGTAACGGAGTGATGGTCCATGGTGGAACCGCAAGACGGGCTGAACGCAGAGCGGGCCAGGGGCACGACGAGGCGTAGCGCGCGGCCGGTGGCGAACGGCGGCGCGACGGGGCCGGGCAAGGTGTCTGGCAAGGCATCCGTCAAGGCTCCGGTCAAGGGCGATGCCGCGAAAACGCCGGCAAAGCCCCTGTCGCAGAACCCGCACCGCACCTCAGAGCCGCGCGAAAAGAACCTCGAGGTTGCGATCGGCCGTTCGGTCCGCGCCTTCCGTCGGCAGAAGGCCATGACCGTCGCCGACCTGTCGCGCCAGACGGGCCTGTCGATCGGGATGCTGTCGAAGATCGAGAACGGCATCACCTCGCCCTCGCTCGCCACGCTCCAGTCGCTGGCGCATTCGCTGTCGGTGCCGATCACCGCCTTCTTCCGCCGCTACGAGGAACGGCGCGAGGTCATGCACGTCAAGTCGGGCGCCGCGATCGAGATGGACCGGGCCGGGACGCGCGCGGGGCACCAGTATCACCTTCTGGGACATATCGGCGCCAATGCCTCGGGCGTGATCGTCGAACCCTACCTGATCGAGCTGAACGAGACGTCGGACGTGTTCCCGACCTTCCAGCATGACGGGATCGAGCTTCTGTATTTCCTCGAGGGCGAGGTCGAATACCGCCACGGCGACCAGGCCTTCCACATGCGGCCGGGGGACAGCCTGTTCTTTGACGCCGACGCGCCGCACGGGCCGGAAAAGCTGTTGAAGCTGCCCGCGCGGTTTTTGTCCGTGATCGCCTATCCGCAGGCGGATTAGGGGGCGGAGCGGCGGTCTATTTGGTCCGGCTGGCAGGGGCCGTTGACCCTGCCATGCGCAATCGCCTCCCCTGTCCCCGCCGGTGGCCCCAAGGCCATCGGCCAGCGCCCGCCCCGCCATCGGCGGGCGCTTCCGCGCCCACCGGGGCAGGCGCCGGCCTTCGGGGTCTCAGGACATCAGCGGTCCGGCGGAGACGCTTCGCCACGGTCGGGGGAAACGCGGATCGCATTTCCTGTTCCCGCCCGGCCCGGCCCCTCAGAGCACCTTGTCGAGTGCGGCGATCAGCCGGGTCACATCCTCGGCCCCGGTGTAATGCACCATCGACAGGCGCAGGACGCCCTTCTCCAGGTCGATCCCCATCGCCTGCAGGGGCCGCACGGCGTAGAAGTCGCCCGCCCAGCAGTTGATCCCCTCGTGCGCCAGCGCCTCTGACACCGGCTCTGCCGCGCGGTCGAGCGCCACGGCGACCGTCGGCGCCCGCCGGGCGGCTTCGCGCGGGCCGATCAGGCGCAGGTCGTTCCTGACCGCCAGATAGTCCAGAAGCGGCTGGCAGATCTGTTCCTCATGCCCGCGCAGCAGCGCATGGACCGCGACCCCGCGCTTGCGCGCGTCCGGTTCCGGTCCGAAATGCCGGGCGTGAAGCGCGTCGAAGTAATCCACGATCCCGGCGCAGGCCGCGACCTGCGCATGGTCGGGGCCCGCGGGCGTGAAGCGCTTGTAGAGCGTGTCACCGTTGAAGTAGTGGCCCTGGTTCGGCAGTTCGCGCCCGAAGGGCTCGCGGATCACCATGATGCCCTGGTGCGGCCCGTAGACCTTGTAGGCCGAAAACAGATAGACATCGGCGCCCAGCGCTGCCACATCCGGCAGCCCGTGGGGCGCGTAGCTGACGCCGTCGACGCAGACCCGCGCGCCCGCCTTGTGCGCGATGCCCGCGATCTCGGCCACCGGGTTGACTTCGGCCACCACGTTCGAGCAATGCGGAAAGACCACCAGCCGCACCTTGCCGTCGGCCAGCAGCGCCTCGAGCCGCGCGGGGTCCAGATGCCCGGTCGCCGGGTCGATCTGCCATTCGCGCACCTCGACGCCGTCCTCGGCCAGCCGCCGCCAGGGGCCGGAGTTCGCCTCGTGATCCTGATTGGTGACGACAATCGCCTCGCCCGGCTTCAGCCAGCGCCGCACGGCCTGCGCCAGCACGTAGGTGTTCTGCGTGGTCGAGGGGCCGAAGCTGACCTCATGGGTCGCGACCCCCATCATCGCGGCAAGGCGCGCGCGGGCCTCGTCCATCTCTGCCCCGCCGGCGGTTGCGGCGGCATAGGGCGCGTAGGGCTGCACCTTGCGGGCGCGGTAGAAGCGGCCCAGCCGCTCGATCACCGGCGCGCAGGCATAGGAGCCGCCCGCGTTTTCAAACATCGCCTGCCCGGCGAGCGAGGCTTCCTGAAAGGCCGGGAACTGCGCCCGCACATAGTCGAGATCGAGTGTCATCTGTCCGCTCCGCTCGCTGATCGGCGCCGACCCTAGGGGGTCCGGGGGCGAGGTGGAAGGCCCTTGGGGCCAAATTCCCGATCAATCGGAAGTGCCGTGCCGGCCGGCACCCCGTCGTTCCGGCCCTCGCCCTGTGGCAAGGCGGTACCGCTGCCCCTTCAGCGCGGCATCGGCGGAAATTCGCCGTTGCCCGGCTTGCGGTCAAATGCTTGATGGCCGGAAACAGTGATCCGCCAGGAAATGGAAGGGACAGATGAGGTTGGGCAGGACTGCAGCGACATTGGTCACCGCTGCCGGGTTGGTAGCTGGCTGGGCCAGTGGCGCGCTGGCGTTTTCGGCGTCATTCCTGGGGTCAGATTTACCGGTGGGCCAGTGCCAGGGCGGCGCCTATGCCGATGTCGGTTCCACGCAGGCAACGGCATACCTGAACAACAGCGGCTCAACGGCGACACTTGGCCTCGCCGGCGGCCGGTCCATTCTCATTGGCGCCATAACCTCCGTCGCCCCCTGATCTCGGTCGCCACGCTGCAATCCTGCGGCCTGACCAACATCGCAAACCTCAGCCAGACCGGGGCCTAGCCGGGCGACACTTATGCGACCGGCAGCTACATTGGCTACACCTTCACGGCGACCGATCCGACCGATGGCAAGACCTATGACTACGAGTTTTCGCTGACCGGCGCGACCAACACGGTCGCCGTCGTGCAACGAACCCTCCGCGCACAGACGATCACGGGGTCCGGGTCGGACCAATTGGTCGCCAAGCTTCAGGCGTCCCGCGCCACCGCGCTTCTGCAAAACCAGCCGGACCTGATCGGCCTTCTGGACGCGGCACGGCCTTAGGTGACGATGGGCGCGACGGATGCGGTGGGGGCGATGTCCACCGCCATGGCCTATGGCCCGGTCTGGAAGCGCCTTTCGGCCAGTTGGTCGAACGAGGGTTCTGCCGACAGCCGCTCTGTCCTTGGCGCCTTCGGCGCGCAGACGCGGCTCAATGAGAATGCCGTGGCGGGTCTGATGCTCCGGTTCGACAAGATCACGCTGACCGACGCCCCCTCGACCGCGGGGGGCAGGACCTACGTTCAGCCGACGCTTGAACAGATTTTGCCAACCACCTAGCTTGCAACGGTAACCTGGCTGCCTGACGGCCGGGAGCAACAGCGGGGTTAGAAATGAAACACGGCCTTCTGCTTGCCGCCGCCGCGGCAACGCTTCTTTTCACTGGCACCGTCCGGGCGGACGATCCCGATCTTGTCGTCCTCGATTGGGCCGGGCTCGACATTCCGGGAGCCTACGCCGAATACAAGGACAAGAACGGCGACAAGCCGACCTATGCCTTTTTCGGCTCGGACGACGAGGCCTTCCAGAAGGTCTCGTCCGGCTTCAAGGCCGATGTGGTGGAGCCCTGTTCGCAGGTTGTCTCGAAATACCGCGAGGCCGGTCTGATCGAGCCCTGGGACCCGACCAAGATCCCGCGCCTGAAGGATATAGACCCCCGCTTCATGACCTCGAAGGTCTTTCAGGATGACAAGGGCGTCTGGTTCATCCCGACCAACTGGGGCGTGACCGCCGTCATCTACAACACCAAGGAAGTGCCGGTGGCGGATGTCGCCTCGCTTCAGGTCTTTGCCGACCCGAAATATGCCGGCCGGATCTCGATCCCGAACTCGTCGGACGACGTCTGGGCACTGGCCTATCTGGCGACCGGGGTCACGAACTGGGACAATATCACCGACGACCAGTTCAACGCCGCCGCCGCCTGGCTGCGGAAAGTCCACCCGAGCGTCCGGGCCTACTGGAACGACACGGCCGAACTGCAGCAGCTCATGTCGTCGGGCGAGGTTCTGGTCGGCTGGGGCTGGAACGACGCCGTCGCCGGGCTGAAGGCGCAGGACTTCCCGGTGGCGATGAAGCGCGACACCAAGGAAGGCTATTCGGACTGGTACTGCGGCTATGTGAAGGTGAAGGGTTCGCCCGGGAAGCCCGAGAAAGCCTATGATTTCATCAATTCCTGGCTCAACCCGCAGACGGCGCCCGCGCTGATCGAGGCGCTTGGCTACGGCCATACCAACAAGGCGGCGATGGAGGCGATGGACCCGGCCGTCCTGGCGGCGGCGGGGCTCGATCCGGTGAAGGCGACGATATTCGAGCAAAATCCGAAGGACCCGAAGCTGCACGAACGCCAGCTGGCCGAGTTCGAGAAGATCAAGGCCGGGTTCTGAGCAAGGCCCCCCCTGAGCGGGACAGGACGGTTCGCTGTCCTGCCCCTAAAGCCGGTTGACGCGCCGATCACCGGCGGGCTTCTGCGCCCAGCGCCGACATTCTACGGTGCCTCCTGCCCGCGAGCGCTTGAACTGTCCGGCGCGGTGCGCTTAGCTGGCGCCCGGAGCGTGCCGTCGGGTCCCTCGCCCGGCCAACCTGCTGGGAGTAGCATATGAAGCACAAAATGATCCTCGCCGCCGCTGCGGCTGCACTTCTTGTCACCACCGCCGCCCGGGCGGACGACAAGGACCTTTTGGTCCTTGATTGGGCCGGGTTCGATGTTCAGGGACTTTGGCAGGCCTACAAGGACAAGAACGGCGACAAGCCGACCTACACCTTCTTCGGCTCGGACGACGAGGCCTTCCAGAAGGTGTCGTCGGGCTTCAAGGCCGATGTCGTTCACCCCTGCGCGCAGATGGTGTCGAAATACCGCGACGCGGGCCTGATCGAACCCTGGGATGTCTCGAAGATCCCGGAGTTCAAGAACATTGACCCGAAGTTCCTGAACTCGAAGGTGTTCCAGGATGACGGTGGCGTCTGGTACATCCCGACCGACTGGGGCATCGCCGCGACCGCCTACAACAAGGACAAGGTGCCTGAAGCCGACGTGAAGACGCTTCAGGTCTATGCCGACCCGAAATATGCCGGCCGTGTCTCACTGCCGAACTCGTCGGACGATGTCTGGGCGCTGGCCTACCTCGCGACGGGCGTGACCGACTGGACCAACGTCACGGACGACCAGTTCAAGGCCGCCGCCGACTGGCTGCGCAAGGTCCACCAGAACGTCCGCAGCTACTGGAACGACCCGGCCGAGATGGCGCAGATCATGGCCTCGGGCGAGGTGCTGATCGCCTGGTCCTGGAACGACGGGGTGAACTACCTCAAGAAGGACAACTACCCCGTCGGCTTCGAGCGCGCACCGAAGGAAGGCATCTCGACCTGGTTCTGCGGCCTTGTGAACATGAAGGACGGGCCGGGCAAGGAAGACAAGGTCTACGACTATGTGAACTCGTGGCTGCGCCCCGAGGCGGTGCCGGCGCTGGTCGATGCGATCGGCTATGGCCACTCGAACAAGGCCGGGATGGCGAAGATGGACCAGAAGGTCCTGGAGGACGCGGGCCTGGGCGAAATCACCGTCCCGATCCTGGCGCAGGTGCCGAACTCGACCGAACTGCGCCAGCGCCAGCTTGATGAGTTCGAAAAGATCAAGGCCGGGTTCTGAGGTAGCCCTGCGGGGCTCGCCTGACGATCCGCTGGCATGAGGAAGGGCCGCCGGTCAGACGACCGGCGGCCTTTTTCAATCTGGCGTTACTTGTGTGGCAAAGACACACCACCTCTGGCTGAGGGAGACATCAGCGACCCTTTGTCATCGCCGGATAAACGGCCCGGTGTTTCTTGAGCGGCACAGGAAGCCCGCATCAAAACAAGGAACGAGACAATGAGGATCGGCAGGGTGGTGGCAGCCTGGAGCGGCGCGGCGGTGGCTGCGGCCGGATGGGCTGGCGGTGCTGCGGCGTTCGGGAGCCCGCGGTCACCATGGGTGGCACCGATGCCGTCGGCGCGATGACCACCGCCATGGCCTATTGCCCGGTCTGGGGCAAGCTCTCGGCCAGCTGGTCGAACGGGGGTTCCGCCGACAGCCGCTATGTCCTGGGTGCCTTCGGCGCGCAATTGAAGATCGGCGACAACACGGCGGCGGGCCTGATGCTCCAGTTCGACCGCATCAAGATGACCGACGTGCCGTCGGTTGCCGAGGGCAAGGGCTTGCTCGCCGGGCCCTATGTCGTGGCCCGCCTGCCGGACCATGAGATCACCCTCGATGGCCGGGCGCTCTGGGGCAAGACGTCGAACGACATCCCGCCGCTCGGGACCTTTACCGACAGCGCGGATGGCACGCGGAGCCTCGTGATGGCGAATGTGTCGACCAAGGTCGATGCGGGGGATGTCGTGCTGCGGCCCCGGATTTCCGTGGCGCAGGTCCATGAATCGACGGACGCCTATGCCGACGGCGGCGGGGCGGCGGTGCCCAAGGTCACGACGACGCTCGACCAGGTGCTGGCGGGGGTCGAGGTGCAGAAGACGGTGACGACCGCGAGAGGAACGCTGACGCTTCTGGGCGCGCTCGACGGCGTCTGGACGCGCACGAAGTCGAGCGTCAATGGCACCGCCGAGGGCACGCGCGGGCGGCTGTCGCTGGGGCTGACCTATGACCTGGGGACGAACGGCATGCTGTCCTTCGCGGGCTTCTACGACGGGCTTGGCACGTCGGACTACAACGCACGCGGCCTGGCCGCGAGCTATGTGCAGAGGTTCTGAGAATAGGGGCCGCGGGCGTCCCCCGTGCCCCCTTTCGGCGGCCTGCAGCCCCGCGTAAGGTCGCGCGCATGTTGCGTCCCACCGTTCCCAGTGCCGCCGCCGGCAATCCCGTCCTGACCGGCATCTTGCTGAACCTGACGGCGATCCTGCTCTTCACGCTCATGGACGCGACGGCCAAGCACCTGATCGAGGGCGGCGCGCCGGTCCTGCAGGTGATCTGGGTGCGCTATATCGGCCAGACGGCCATCGTCCTGGTGATGGTGGCGCCGAAGCTGCCGGGGGCGCTCATCACCCGCCACCCCTGGCATCAGGCGGGGCGGTCGCTGGCGCAGTTCGGCGCGTCGATCTTCTTCTTCGTCTCGCTCGGCACGATCTCGCTCGCCTCGGCGACGGCCATTGCCGACATGAATCCGCTTCTCATCACGCTTGGCGCGGCGCTTTTCCTGGGCGAGCCGGTCGGCCCCCGCCGCCTTGCCGCCGTCGGCGTCGCGATCCTGGGCGCGCTTTTGATCCTGCGGCCGGGCAGCGATGTCTTCACGCCGATGGCGCTCTTCCCGGTGGCCTGTGCGCTTTCATTCGCGGCCTTCGCGCTTCTGACCCGCGCCATGGGGCCGGGCGAGCCCATCGCCACCTCGCTCTTCTATTCCGCGCTTGTGGGCACCATCATCACCACCGTCGCGCTGCCGTTCGTCTGGCAACCGATCCCGGCGGGCGAGCTGTGGGCTTTCGGTGCGATCGCGGTCCTTGGCACGGTCGCGCAGTTCTTCCTGATCCGCGCCTATGCCAGCGCCCCGGCCTCGGCCATCGCGCCCTTCGGCTATACCGGGATACCGCTCGCGGCCCTGTGGGGCCTGGTCTTCTTCAACGAGGTGCCGGATCAGCTGACCATCCTCGGCGCGCTTGTGATCGTGGGCGCCGGCCTTTATGTCTGGCACCGCGAGAACCGGGCCCCTGGCCACGGATAGGAAGAGGCCGGAATGGCGCGGCAGCGGAGCGAGGATCAACGCCGGACCGACCGTCTGGTCGACGGGGCCGTCCGGGCGCTGATCGGCACGCTGAAGGCCCTGCCCTATTCCTGGCGCGTGCCCCTGATGGGCTGGCTCATGGCCCGGGTGATCGGCCCCCTGGCCGGTTTCACGGACCGCGCGCGCAGCAATCTGGCGCTGATCCTGCCGGAACTGACCGCGGCCGAGCGTGACCGGATCGCGCGGGCGGCTTGCGACAATGCGGGCCGGGCGCTGATCGAGAACTATTCCGCGTCCGAGCTTCTGGCCCGCCAGAAAGGGGCCCAGATCCGCGGCCCCGGCCTTGCCGCACTGAGCGAGGCGCATGCCGCCGGGCGGCCGGTGATTCTGGCGTCGGGCCATTTCGGCAATTACGAGGCGGCGCGGGCGGCGCTGGTGGGGCGGGGATTCGTGATCGGCGGGCTTTACCGGCCGATGGCGAACGAGTTCTTCAACAGCCATTACGTCCGCACGATGGAGGCTTACGGAGGCCCGATCTTTCCGCAAGGAAGGGCGGGCACGACGGGCTTCGTCAAGCATCTGCGGGCCGGCGGGCTGCTGGTGTTGCTGGTCGATCAGCGGATCATGGATGCGCCGCACATGGACTTCATGGGCCAGCCCGCGCGCACCGCGACCTCTGCCGCCGAACTGGCGCTGCGCTATGATGCGGCGCTCATCCCCTTCTATGCCACGCGCCAGCCTGACGGGCTGTCGTTCGAAGTGACGCTCGAGGCGCCTGTGCCGCCGTCCGACCCCGTGACGATGACGCGCGCGCTGAACGACAGCCTGGAGGCGCGGATCAGGGCCCATCCGGGGCAATGGTTCTGGATTCATCGGCGCTGGCGGTAGGGCGTCGGGGGCTGGCACGGGCGGGAAAAGGAAACGCACTGCGTTTCCCCGCCCGTGTGGAAACGGTTCCGCTGGACCGCTGATGTCCTGAACCTGCGAAGGCCGGCGCCTGCCCCGGTGGGCGCGAAGCGCCCGCCATGGGCGGGGCGGGCGCTGGCCGATGGCCTTGGGGCCACCGGCCGGGACAAAAGACGAAGCCTTTGCATGGCAGGGTCACCGGCCCCTGCCACTCGAAACGTCGCTACCGCCCTGCCCCCGTCAGGGGCTTTCCGCGACCGCGACGACCGCACCCGGCGCGGGGTCCTGCAGCACCACGACATTGCGGCGCGGCCCCGGCACGTCCACCGTGAGGTCTAGCGGCATCTCGCCATCCCAGCGCGTCAGTTCCGACACGCCGGTCACGATGTTCACATAACGCACCCGCTTGCCCGCATTTTCACCCGCGCCGATCTCGATCGTCGCTTCGGGCTGGTAGCGGAAGAGCTCGACCGAGACCTCGTCCTCCAGGCCGGGGTCCGGCGGGGCGGTGATGAAGAGCCGGTCGCCCTCGCGCCGGACAGTCAGCTTGGGGCCCGGCGGGACATGACGGAAGGCGAGCGACAGGGCCCGGTCGACCGCGCCCCTGTCGCTGCCGACGACGCCCATCCGGCCTTCGACCACGATCTGGGGCGTGAAGACCGCCTCGGCCCCCGCCGCCTCCGCGTAATCCTGCTGGCGCTCGGTGAAGGCCGGATTGCCGAAGGTGTCGGCCCAGCCGATATAGTCCCAGTAGTCGACATGGAGCGACAGGGCGATCACGTCCTTACGCTCGGCCAGGCGTTCGAAGAAGGCGTCCGCCGGCGGGCAGGTCGCGCAGCCTTGCGAGGTATAAAGCTCGACCAGAAGCGGGCGGCCCGGCCCCTCTGCCCCGGCCGTGCCGGCGACCAGAAACCCTGCCAGAAACCCAGCCGCCGCAAGGCACAGCGGGGTCAGGCGCGGCAGGATCGGTCGGGGGGGCATGGGCGGCTCCGGTCGGGGTCGGTGGTCGGGGTCGGTGGTCGGTCGGCGGACAATACCGCCTGCCCCAGCCCGGCGCCATGGCCGGTCGCCGCGTCGCGCCGCAAAAAGTCGTGAGGCGGCGTGCGCCGGCACTTGCGCCTGTTAGTATGCCATTGTATACCGCATCTGCCCCGTGGGTCGGCCGCCCTGCGCACCGGCAGCCGCCTTGAACGGCCGACCTTCATCGGGCATGAACCTTTTGCTGCCAGAACTGGCCGCCGACCCGACCCCTGACCCGACCCCCGACCGCCAAGGAGGACGCCATGACCGTCATCACCGGAACCGATACCGCCAAGACCCGCCGCACCCTGACCGCCGGCGGCCAGACGGTCGCCTATTACTCGATCCCGGCGGCCGAAGCGGCAGGCCTCGGCGACTTCAAGCGCCTGCCGGCGAGCCTGAAGGTCGTCCTGGAAAACATGCTGCGGTTCGAGGATGGCGGCTTCACCGTCAGCGTCGATGACATCAAGGCCTTTTCCGACTGGGGCAAGAAGGGCGGCCAGAACCCGCGCGAGATCGCCTACCGCCCGGCGCGGGTCCTGATGCAGGATTTCACCGGCGTTCCGGCCGTGGTCGACCTTGCGGCGATGCGCGACGGGATCAAGGCGCTTGGCGGCGACGCGCAGAAGATCAACCCCCTGAACCCGGTCGATCTGGTCATCGACCATTCGGTGATGATCGACGAATTCGGCACCCCGCGTGCCTTCCAGCGCAACGTCGAGCTGGAATACCAGCGCAACATCGAACGCTACCAGTTCCTGAAATGGGGCCAGGGCGCCTTCGCGAACTTCCGCGTCGTGCCGCCCGGCACCGGCATCTGCCACCAGGTGAACCTCGAATACCTCGCCCAGACGGTCTGGACCGACAAGGACCAGACCGGCGCGCTGGTCGCCTACCCCGACACGCTGGTCGGCACGGACAGCCATACGACCATGGTCAATGGCCTGGCCGTCCTGGGCTGGGGCGTCGGCGGGATCGAGGCGGAAGCGGCTATGCTCGGCCAGCCCGTGTCGATGCTGATCCCCGAGGTTGTGGGCTTCAAGATCACCGGCGCGCTGAAGGAAGGCGTCACGGCCACCGACCTGGTGCTGAAGGTCGTGCAGATGCTTCGCAAGCATGGGGTCGTGAACAAGTTCGTCGAATTCTACGGGCCGGGGCTCGACAACATGCCGCTGGCCGACCGGGCGACGATCGCCAACATGGCGCCGGAATATGGCGCGACCTGCGGCTTCTTCCCGATCGACGACGAAACCCTGCGCTACCTGCGCCAGACCGGCCGGGACGAGGGCCGAGTGGCGCTGGTCGAAGCCTACGCCAGGGAAAACGGCTTCTGGCGCGGACCGGATTATGACCCGATCTATACCTCGACGCTGGCGCTCGACCTCGGCGACGTGGTGCCGGCGATTTCCGGCCCGAAGCGGCCGCAGGATCACGTCCCCCTGTCGGACGCGAGCTTCGAGTTCACCAAATACATCTGCGATACCCGCAAGCTGCCCGAACCCGAGCGTGTCACCCGCAGCTGGGGCACGGACGGTGGCGCCCATGCGCCCACTGATCTGCCCGGCCATCATGAAGGCTATGCCTCGGGCAAGGTCGAGGGCGAGTCGTACCAGCTGCAAGACGGGTCGGTCGTGATCGCCTCGATCACCTCCTGCACCAACACGTCGAACCCCTATGTGCTGATGGCGGCAGGTCTTGTCGCGCGGAAGGCGCGCGCGCTTGGCCTGAACCGCAAGCCCTGGGTCAAGACCTCGCTCGCGCCCGGATCGCAGGTGGTCGAGGAATACCTCAAGGCCGCCGGCCTGCAGGAGGATCTGGACGCGCTCGGCTTCAACCTGGTGGGCTTCGGCTGCACGACCTGCATCGGCAACTCGGGGCCGCTCGCGCCCGCCATCTCGAAGTCGATCAGCGACAATGACCTGGTCGCGGTGTCGGTCCTGTCGGGCAACCGCAACTTCGAGGGGCGCATCAGCCCGGACGTGCGCGCGAACTACCTGGCCTCGCCGCCCCTGGTCGTCGCCTATGCGATCGCGGGCGACATGAATATCGACATCACCCGCGAGCCCCTGGGCACCGGCAAGGACGGCAAGCCCGTCTTCCTGAAGGACATCTGGCCTTCCAGCCGCGAGGTGGCCGACCTGGTCGGCAAGACCGTCACGCGGGCCATGTTCATCGAGAAATACGCTGACGTCTTCAAGGGCGACGCGCGCTGGCAGGCGGTCAAGACCACGGACAGCGAGACCTACGACTGGCCGCCGACCTCGACCTACATCCAGAACCCGCCCTACTTCCGGGGCATGGCCAAGACCAAGGGCGCGATCCACGACATCGACGGCGCCCATATCCTCGCCGTCCTTGGCGACATGATCACCACCGACCACATCAGCCCGGCCGGGTCCTTCAAGCCGACGACCCCCGCCGGCAAATACCTGACCGAACGACAGGTCGCGCCGGCCGACTTCAACAGCTACGGCTCGCGCCGCGGCAACCATGAGGTCATGATGCGCGGCACCTTCGCCAACATCCGCATCAAGAACGAGATGCTCGATGGCGTCGAGGGTGGCTATACCAAGGGGCCGGACGGCGCGCAGACCTCGATCTACGACGCGGCGATGGACTGGAAAGAGCGCGGCGTGCCGCTCGTCGTGATCGGCGGCATCGAATATGGCGCGGGCTCCAGCCGCGACTGGGCCGCCAAGGGCACCAACCTTCTGGGGGTGAAGGCGGTGATCGCGGAATCGTTCGAGCGCATCCACCGCTCGAACCTCGTGGGCATGGGCGTCATCCCGTTCGAGTTCACGGGCGGCGACAATCGCAAGACGCTGGGCCTGAAGGGCGACGAGGTGATCTCGATCCACGGCCTCTCTTCGGGGTTGAGGCCGCTCGCGCTCGTGCCCTGCACGATCCGCTTTGCCGACGGGACGGAACGGACCATCGAGCTGCGCTGCCGGATCGATACGGAAGTCGAGATCGAGTATGTCGAACATGGCGGGGTGCTACATTATGTGCTCCGCAACCTCGCGCAGGGCTGAGCTGCCTCAAGGCGGGACAAAGGGATGCCCCGGCGCAGTCCGGGGCATTCGCATGTGAGGGGGGCGGCCGGGGGTCCCGCGCATGCAACCGGAAGAGAATCATCCTGGGCCGCGAGTCGGTGGCGGCGGGGGTCGCCGCGTGCATTCTTTCTGCATATTTCGGTCGCAAACCCGGAACATACCCGAAAACCTGTCCAAAAGTTAGCAACCCCGTGAGAGGGTGAAACAATGATTTTCACAAGGGCGCCTGCTTAACCTCCGCGTAACCCTTGGGGGAGGCGCCCGGTTGCGTTATATTAAAATCATTCAGAACGACGCAGATTGAAGCAAAAATTTCAAAGTGCCCCGTCGCCGTGAAAGGGTTTGCTCCGGAGACGACGGGATTTTCAGACGGCCGCCACCCATTGAACGGCGGTAGACATAGTCGGTGCAGTGACCTTTCTGTCGCAGGACCTTGATCCAGAGAACGCCCCGCCCCGCCGGTCGGGGCGTTTTCTGTTCTGGGGCCGGCCCGACCACCGCGGGACCTGATGCCTTGACCGTCCCCCGCAGGGGTGGCAAAGCGCGCTCATCCCGACAGAAGGCCACGCCATGACCGCCGCCGCCGACCTGATCCTCAAGATCTTCCGCCGCGCCGAATGGGACGCCTTCCGCGCCGCCGGCGCCACGCTCGGCGCGCCGATCGACCGGGCGGACGGGTACATCCATTTCTCGACCCCCGGTCAGGTCGCCGAGACCGCGGCCCGCCATTTCGCCGACGAAAGCGACCTGGTGCTTCTGGCCTGCGATGCGCGCGCGCTCGGGCCGTCGCTCAGGTGGGAGCCGTCGCGGGGCGGCGCGCTCTTCCCCCACCTCTACCGCCCGCTGACCACCGCCGACGTGATCTGGGACAAGGCGCTGCCCCTGGGCCGGACCGGCCACATCTTCCCCGAGGGGCTTCTGTGACGCTCCGCGACCGGATCGCGCTGCCGTTCCTGCACCGGCTCGACCCCGAGCAGGCCCATCGCGTGGCGCTCAGGGCGCTGGCCCTTGGCCTTGCCCCCCTGCCCGGCCCCGTGACCTCGCCCCGCCTTCGGACGCAGATCGCGGGTGTCGGGCTGGAGAACCCGGTCGGGCTTGCCGCCGGTTTCGACAAGAATGCCGAGGCGGCGGGGCCCCTGACCCGCGCGGGCTTCGGCTTTGTGGAACTGGGCGCGGCGACGCCCCGGCCGCAGCCCGGCAATCCCCGCCCGCGCCTTTTCCGGCTGAGAGAGGACCGCGCCGTCATCAACCGTTTCGGCTTCAACAACGACGGCGCGCCAGCCATCGCCGCCCGCCTGGCCAAGGCGCGGGTGGAGGGGCGGCTGGCGGTGCCAGTGGGCCTCAACCTTGGCGCCAACAAGGACAGCGCCGACCGGGCGGCCGACTTCGTGTCCGTCCTGGCCACGGCCGGCGCCAGCGTCGATTTCGTAACGATCAACGTCTCGTCCCCGAACACCGAACGGCTGCGCGATTTACAGGGCCGTGACGCGCTTGCGGCACTCGCCGCCGGCGTCATCGCGGAACGGGACCGCCAGAGGACCGGCCGCGCCCGCCCGCTGCCGGTCTTTCTGAAGATCGCCCCCGACCTGACCGAGGCCGACCTTGCCGACATCGCCGCCGTCGCGCGCGAGGTCGGGCTCGACGCGATCATCGCCACCAACACCACCCTGTCGCGCGAGGGGCTGACAAGCCGCCACGCGGGCGAGGCCGGGGGCCTGTCGGGCGCGCCGCTCTTTGACCGCTCGACGCGGGTCCTGGCGCGGCTGTCGGTCCTGACCGGGGGCACGCTGCCGTTGATCGGCGTCGGCGGCATCTCCGACACCCTAGGGGCCTATGCGAAGATCCGGGCGGGGGCGAGCGCGGTGCAGCTTTATTCGGCGCTGGTCTATCAGGGGCTGGGCCTTGCCGCCCGCATCGCGCGTGGGCTTGACGGGTTGCTGGCGCGCGACGGCTTTGCGAGTGTGGCCGAGGCGGTCGGGACCGACCGGGACAGGTGGCTTTCATGACGCTGACGCTCTGGCACAATCCGCGCTGCACGAAATCCCGCGCCGCGCTGGCCCTTCTGCAGGACCGCGGGCTTCACCCCAGGGTGCGGCTTTACCTCGACGACCCGCCAAGCGTCGCAGAGTTGGCCGGGGCGCTCAGCCTTCTCGGCCGCCCTGCGCGCGATCTGCTGCGCTGGTCCGAGCCCGAGGCGAAGAGCCTGTCGCCCGACGCGCCCGACGCCGAGCTGATCGCGGCCATGGCGGCCCATCCCCGGCTGATCGAACGCCCGCTTCTGATTTCCGACAGGGCCGCCGCCATAGGCCGGCCGACCGAGGCCCTGCTGCCGCTTCTGCCGGCGCCCTAAAGCCCGAGCCGCCGGATCTCGATCGCCGGGCAGCGGTTCGCGACGACCGTCACCCCCGCCGCCTCGGCCCGCGCCTCTGCCGCCGGGTCGCCGACGCCAAGCTGCAGCCAAAGGACGCGCGCCTCTGGCAGGTTCGCCAGCATCTCGGTCACGATACCCGCCACCGCGTCCGAACGGCGAAAGACATCGACCATCTCGACCCCCTCGCCCGCGCAATCGGCGAGGCTCGCCCGCACCCGCTCGCCCTGCCAGTCGTGGTCGGCCTGCCCTGGATTGACCGGCAGCACGCGGATGCCCCGGCGGCGCAGGACCTCGGCCACGCCGTGCGAGGGCCGCGTGGGGTCGGGCGACCAGCCGACCAGCGCCACGGTCTTCACGCCAGTCAGGATGTTGCGGATCTGAAGGTCGTTCGGTTCTGTCATGCTGTCACCTCTGGCGCGACCCTAGGGGCAGAGCCGCAAAAGAAAAAGGCGCCCGGTCCGGTGGGACGGGGCGCCAGGTGTGGAACGAGGGACAGTGAGCTGAAGCGCAGATGTTCCAAAACCGCGCCTCTGCATATTGATGTAGAAAGGTAACGCGCCGGTAAAAGGGCCAGTGACGCGTTCGTGACCAGTCTTGAGGATTGCGCCGGGTCGCAACGGGCCAAAATCGGCGAAAATCCGCCTACCCTCGTGTTTCTGGGGCTTTGCACCGACTTTTCGCCGGGTCACTGGCCCGAAGTCGTGGGCTCTGCCACGGGATCGTCCGCCCCCCAGTCGGCGCTGTCCATGCCCCAGCCGAGCGTCGGGGCGCTGTGGGTCGCTGCCTGGCTGCCGGTGATTCCCACCTCGGCCTTCGGTTTCTGCGGGGCGCCCATCCAGTTCTCCTCGGCTGCCGCCACCACCTTGGCGAAACGCTCGCGGAGCGCCGTCAAGTCCGCCGCATCGCGCGCGAGGTAGAGCTTGCCGTCGCGGATCAGGAACAGGGTCGGCACGCCGCCCTCGGTCTTGCCGTCGGCAAGGCTCACGGCGCAATAGCCGCCGAACTGGGGTGCGAAGTCGTCGGGGTCCATCTCGAACCGGTCGAGCGCCGCATCCGTCGCGAAATACCACAGGACGCCACGCCAGCGCAGGGCATGGTCGGGCGAGCCCTCGGTCGGGCCGCCCCGCTCGAAATAGCTGACTGCGTCGTAGCCAGACAGCGCCACGCCCTGCGGCGCGAAGATCGCGTCATCCGCCCGCGCCGTGGTCCAGGCGAGCACCGGCGCCAACAGTGCCGCGAGCACCAGGGACAATGCCCTTGTCCACGCCCCCCGCCCATTCAACGCCACGGTCATCGGTTCCTCGCCAGTCAACGCTTGCAGCCAGTATCTGGGACCAAAGATGGCATGTCCCGGGGCAGGCTGTAACCCGGCCTCCCACAGAGTTGAACAGAGGTTTGCCCGCCGGATCAGCGGACCGAGGCCGCATAGAGCGCGACCGCCGCCGCATTCGAGACGTTGAGCGAGCCGAAGCCGCCCGCAAAGGGGATCTTCACCAGCCGGTCGCAGGTCGCCTTCGTGCGTTCGCGCAGGCCCGGCCCCTCGGCGCCGAGGACCAGCCCCAGTGGCCGGTCGCCCAGGTCCGCGACTGCCGCGCCGATCTCGGCCTCGGCCGTGCCGTCAAGGCCGAGGAGCGTATAGCCCATGTCCTTCAGCCGCTCCATCGCCTCGGCCAGGTTGCCGACGCGCAGATAGGGCTGGCGTTCGAGCGCGCCGCTGGCGGTCTTGGCCAGCGCCCCGGTTTCCGGCGCGGAATGGCGCAGGGGGGCGATGACGGCGCGGGCGCCGAAGACCTCGGCCGAACGCAGGATCGCGCCGACGTTGTGGGGGTCGGTCACACGGTCCAAGAGGACCAGGAGCGGCCGCCCCTGCCCCGCCGCCGCCAGGTCGTCGAGCCGGCCCCAGTCGAGCGGCTTGACAAGAAGTGCCGCCCCCTGATGGACGCTTTCGGGGTCGAGCCCCACCGCCTTGTCGAAGGCGCGCGGCTCGACGATTTCGGGCGGCAGGCCGGCTTCGGCGACCGCGTCCCCCAGCCGGTCGGCGGCGTTCCGGGTCAGGACCAGACGCAGCTTCGTGCGCGCGGGGTTCACAAGCGCGTCGCGGACTGCGTGGATCCCGAAGAGCCACACCGTCTCTGCCGCCGCCGCGCGCTTGGCGCGCTCCTTCTCGATCACCCAGTCCGGCTTCTTCATCGCGGGCACCCCCTGCCCGTCCCTAGAACGCCGCCGTGGCCGATGGCAAGGGCTTCGGGCGGGTTCGGGCGGCTTCGGGCTGAGGCCTGACCGGCAAGCCCCAGCCACCGGCCCGCGCCCCAGTGCCGACACCCCCCAAAAGCCCGCCACTTCCGCCTTGACGCCCCGCGCCCCCACGCGTATTTGACCCGCCAGTGGGCGACGTGCTGCAAGGTGCGGCAGCGGACTGTAACTCCGCCGAGGCGACTCGTGCCTGGTTCGATTCCAGGGTCGCCCACCATCTCTTTCGGCCTGTGACCGCACCCCCCGCGTCAATCCTGACCGCAGATATCCGCTGGCGTGCAGTCTGCCCGCACCCCTTTCACCAGATCGGCCACGCCTTCGGAATAATCGCCCCAATCCGCCTTCGAGCAGATGAAGCCCCGATGGTCCGCCAGGTAGCCCGCCATGGGGCCGCGCCAGTCGGGGGAGGACTCGGTCAGTTGCTCGGCGGTGTAGAGCAGGTAGTCGACGTAGGCCTCGTAGGCCGTGCGCTCCTTGGGGTCTTTCAGCGCGCAATAGTCGGCCCTGGCCAGTTCGGGGCGCTGGACGGTCAGGTTCAGGAACTCGCGGTAGATGTCGCGGGCGGCCTGATCGCGCTGGATGCGGTCGGCCGAGGCGATCTGCATCGGGACGATGATCAGCGCGGCCAGCGCCGCCAGCGCGGTCACGAGGCCACCCAGCGCCTGAAGGCGGTCCGAATTGCGGCCGAGCCAGTCCCACATCTTGCGTCCCCCCGGCCTGATGATGGCCGCAGAATGCAAGGGGCGGCGGATATTGCCAAGGGCGGGCCCGTCCACGCGGCCCGGAAAGCGCGCTGGCCCTACGTCATCTGGGGGACCCGCACGGGGCGGCTTGCGCAGGCGGGCGGGGGCATGGCCTTTTACCGGGGAAGCCGCTTCGCGCGCAGGACCAGACCCGAATGACACAAAGCCCCCGCCGCCGTCCGCTGATTTCCCTGATGTTGGCGACCCTGCTTGCAGCCTTTGCCCAGCCCGGCCTCGCCGCGCCCGGCACGCTGGTCCTGACCAATGCCAAAATCCATACCGTCAACCCCGCCGCGCCGACCGCCGAGGCGATCGCGATTTCCGGGGACGGGATCATCCTTGCCGTGGGCGGCAAGGACGCGGTCCTGCGCGCGGCGGGCGAGGAGGCCCGGGTGATCGACCTGAAGGGCCAGATGGTCCTGCCCGGGTTTCAGGACGCGCACATGCACCTGATCGAGGCCGGCGTGAACGAGGCGCTCTGCGCGTTCGAGCCGTTCGACCGGCTGGCCGATACGCTCGCGGCGGTGCGGGACTGCGCGGAGGGGACCGAGGAGGGCTGGATCGTCGGCTCGGGCGTCAGCATGCCGAACCTTCTGGGCCAGAGCGACAGGCCCATCGACCTGCTCGACAAGATCTCGCCCGACCGGCCGGTCCTGATCCTTGATGACATCGGCCACGGGGCCTGGGCCAATTCGGCCGCTATGGCGGCAGCGGGCTATGACCGAATGACCAGCGATCCGCCGGGCGGCATCCTTCTGCGCGACAAGGCGACGGGCAGGCTGAACGGCGTCGTTCTGGAAAACGCCCAGCAGAGGCTCAGGAACCTGGCCTTTCCCGACAGCCCCGAGCGGGTGGAGTTCGCCTACCGGGCCATGCTCAAGACGCTGGAACTGATGGCCGAAAACGGCTTCACGACCGTGTCGGACGCGGGCGGCTTCTGGCCGCAGGGGCATGTGAAGGTCTGGCAGCGGGCGCTCGCCGAGGGCAGGCTGACGGTCCGGGCGTCGAACGCGCTTTATGTCTATCCCGACCTGCCCTTCGAGCAGCAGGTCGCCGACCTGAAGGCGCTTTATTCCAACGATCCCCAAAGCCTTCTGCGCTTCAACCAGGCGAAGATCTATGTCGACGGCATCCTCGAACAGCGCACCGGCGCCGTGCTCAAGCCTTATATCAAGGGGCCGGGCATCGACCACGGCCATGACAGCGGCTTTCTGTACTTCGACCCCGAAACGCTCGACCGCTATGCGCGGACCCTGTCGGCGGCGGGGTTCCAGCTGCATTTCCATGTCACCGGCGATCGGGGGGCACGGCTGGCGCTTGATGCGATAGCACAGTCGGACCCCAAGGCAGGCCCGCACCGGCTGACACACCTCTATCTGGTCGACCGCGCCGACATTCCGCGCTTTGCGGAACTTGGGGCGGTCGCGGACCTGCAGCTGGCGCCCTCGTCGCTCGACCCCGAATACAACGCCTTCATCCGCACCTTCATCGGCGACCGGGCGGAATTCATGATGCCGGCGGCCTCGCTCGAGGCGGCGGGGGCGCTGGTGACGCTCAGCAGCGATTTCGACGCGGATGAACTGTCGCCTCTGGTGAAGATCCAGACCGCGGTCGAGCGCAGGACGGAAGGCGCGCGGGATGTCGATACGGCGATCCGCTGGATGACGATCAATCCCGCGAAGCTCCTGCAGCAGGACAGGACCACCGGCTCGCTCGAGGTCGGCAAGGTCGCGGACCTGGTGGTGATCGACCGGGACATCACTGCCATTCCGGTCGACCGGATCGGCACGGCCGAGGTGGTGGCGACCCTCTTGCAAGGCAAGCCGGTCTTTGACGCAGGGGGGCTCTTCGCCAGGTGAGCCGGGCCGCCCCTTCCTTCCCCGCAGCCGATCCGCTATCCGGGTGGCAAGAGGGAGGCCACCATGTCCGATCGTTCCTACCGCTTCACCCATGCCATCACCCGGCTGCCGGCCGTCAGCGCGACCAAGGGCCTGCGCGCCGTCGATACGGGTGCGCCCGACATCACGCTGATGCGCACCCATCACGCGGCCTATGTCGCGGCGCTGAAGGCCGAGGGGGCGACGGTGATCGAGCTTCCGCCGCTCGAAGCCTTCCCCGACGCGCAGTTCGTCGAGGATGTGGCGCTGTGCCTGCAGGAAGGCGCCGTCATCACCCGGCCGGGGGCCGCCACGCGCCTGGGCGAGGCGGCCGAGATGGCGCCCACCCTGCGCGGGATCTACGACGAGGTGCTGACGGTCGAAGGCCCCGGCACGATCGAGGCGGGCGATGTCCTGACCACCGAGAGGGAGATCCTGGTCGGCCGGTCGGCGCGCACCAACGCCGACGGCATTGCCGAGCTGACCGACCTGGTCGGCCGTTGGGGCTACCGGGTGCGCGAACTGGAAACGCCGCCGGGCGTCCTGCATTTCAAGACCGACTGCTCGCTCCTGGATGCCGAAACGATCCTGTCGACGGCCCGGCTCGCGGCGGCGGGGGGCTTCAAGGCCTATCGCACGATCCTGACGGCCGAGGGCGAAGAGGCGGCGGCGAACGCGATCCGGTTCAACGATGCGGTCCTTCTGCCGGCTGGCTTTCCCCGGACGGCCGAGGCGCTGGACCGCGCGGGCTACAAGGTCGTCCAGATCGGCAACAGCGAATGCGCCAAGCTCGACGGAGGCATGTCCTGCCTGTCGCTGCGCTTCACGCCCAAGGGGCGCGGCTAGGGCGCGTCACGCCGCGGCGGCGAGCGAACGGATGCGGCCGATCATGGCGCGCACGCCGTTCGACCGCTGCTGCGACAGGTGCTCGTCAAGGCCGAGCCGCTTCAGTTCGGCCGCCGCGTCGACCTTGCCGACCTCGGCCGCCGGCAGGCCGGAATAGAGCGCATGCAGGACCGCGATCAGGCCGCGCACGATCAGTGCGTCGCTGTCGCCCTGGAAGTCGAAGCGCGCCGTGGGCCCCTCGCCGGTGATGCGCGGCAGGAACCAGACCTGGCTGGCGCAGCCGTCGACCTTCAGCGCGGGGGTTTTCAGCGCCTCGTCCAGGGGCTCCATGGCGCGGCCAAGCTCGATCAGATGGCGGTAGCGGTCTTCCCAATCGTCAAGGAAGTCGAATGTTTCGGCAATCTCTTCAAAGGCTTCGGTCGCCATCTTCGCCCCCGCTAGGGCCGCCGGAAGGGGGGCCGCCTGCCCCTTCCCTTACGCGCAACGGGAAGGGCCGTCCAGCCGCCAGCCCCCTTTTCAGACGGCGCCGGATGGGCTAGGCAGGGCCATCCCGCGAAGGAGCCGCCGATGATCCGCACCGCCACCGCCCTGAGCCTTGGCCTTCTGATCGCCACGACGGCGGGGTGCGGGCGTCTGGCCGACAGCCGGATCAACCCGTTCAACTGGTTCGGCGCGTCGCGTTCGGCGCCGGCGCCGGCCGCCCCCGTAGACGCCGACGCGCGGCTTCTGATGCCGCAGGTCACCCGGCTGGCGGTCGAGAAGATGCCGACGGGCGTCATCGTGCGCGCGACCGGCGTGCCGCCGACGCAAGGCTGGTGGAAGGCGGAACTCGTCCCCGACGATTTCGGCATCCCGAAGGACGGCGTGCTGACCTACCGCTTCCGCATCTGGAACCCGCCCGCACCGACCGACGCATCGACCGTGCGCTCGCGCGAGATCACGGCGGCGGCCTATATCTCGACCCCCAAGCTGGCGGAAATCAGCAAGATCGTGGTCGTGGGCGAAACGAACCAGATGGAGACGCGCCGCTAGGGGCGCGCCAGAACCGTTTCAGACCCGCCAGAGCCGTTCAGACCGGGATCACCCGGACCGCGCCGCCGACGGCCGACAGCGCAATCTCGCCTCGCACCAGCCGCAGCGCGTCATTGCCGAACACCTCGGCCCGCCAGCCCTGAAGCATGTCCAGGTCCCGCACCCCCGCCGACAAGGCGTCGAGGTCCGAGGTGGCGGCGATCAGCTTCGGCGCGACGCCCGTCTCTTCGGACTTGGCCTTCAGAAGCACGCGCAGAAGATCGGCGAGCGCGGTATTGACCTGCAACTGGTCGCGCGACTGGTCGGGCTTCGGGAAATCCTCGGGCTTTGCCTCCATCCCGGCGCGGACGGCGGCAAGGATGCCCTCGACCACGTCGGCCTTGCGCCCCTCGCGCAGCAGAAGGCGCGAGCGGCCGAGCTCCTCTGCCGTCGCGGGACGGGTCGAGGCAAGCTCGAGCAGGGCGTCGTCCTTGTAGATGCGCGAGCGCGGCACGTCGTTCGTCTGGGCGTAGGTTTCGCGGAAACGCGCCAGTTCGCGCACCAGCGCCATGAAGCGGCCAGAGTTCGTGCGGGTCTTGACCTTCTGCCAGGCATCCTCGGGCAGGTTGGTGTAGGTCCTGGGGTCCAGGAGCGTCGCCAGCTCTTCCTCGACCCATTTCTGCCGGCCGGTGCGGACCAGCTCGCGGCTCAGATGTTCGTAGATGACGCGCAGGTGGGTGACGTCGGCCAGCGCGTAGACCTTCTGCGCCTCGGTCAGGGGTCGGCGCGACCAGTCGGTGAAGCGCGAGGACTTGTCCAGGTTTTCCCGCGCGATCTTCTTGACCAGCGTCTCGTATCCGGCCTGCTCGCCGAAGCCGCAGACCATGGCGGCGACCTGGGTGTCGAAAAGGGGGGTCGGAAAGACGTTGCCCTCGATGAAGAAGATCTCAAGGTCCTGGCGGGCGGCGTGAAAGACCTTGACCGTGCTTTCGTGGCGAAAGAGGTCATAGAGCGGCTCGAGCGACAGCCCGTCCGCCAGCGGGTCGACCAGGACGGCGTCACCATCCTTGCCGGGCAGCGCCATCTGGACGAGGCAGAGCTTCGAATAATAGCTGCGTTCGCGCAGGAATTCGGTGTCGAGCGTGACGTAGGGCTGGCTCTTGGCCTCGGCGCAGAACTGGGCCAGCTCTTCGGTGGTCGTGATCGTTTTCATTCTTGTCCTGACGGCGCCTTCAGCGTGCGGGGTCGTCCCGCTGATGTCGCTTTATTGCGGATCAAAGGCACAAATTGCAATCTCGATCCAGCGACAGGAGCCAACTGTTGCCATCCAGGGTGTAGCACCTGTTACGCGTGGCGATTTGTTGATGAATGGACCAGAGTCACTCGTGATTGTTTACCGAAGAAGCGCCTTGGCGGCCGCCTCGATCGCACCGGCGCCATGCGGGGCCCCCAATGCCTGCAGCCCCGCCTCTATCACGGCAAGGGCGCCCAGCACCATATGGGCGTTGACATGACCCATGTGGCCGATGCGCAGGAAGTCCTGGTAGGCGGGGTCGTCGGGCTCGGCCGCGCCAAGCGGGATGCCCAGGGTCACGCCCGCCTCGGCCTCGGTCCAGGCGCGGAGCCGGCCGGCGACACCGTCCCCGAAGCGGACGGCGGTCACCGAATGGCCACGCGCGGCCGGGTCGGGGACGTTGAGCGCGATGTCACCCCCCTGCCCCCAGGTCTCGACCGCCGCCCAGATGGCGCGGGCCAGCCGGGCGTGCCGGTCCCAGACATGGGGCAGCCCTTCCTCGCCGATCATGGTCAGCGCCTCTGACAGGGCGAACAGGTGGTGGGTGGGGGCGGTGCCTGCGAAAAGCTGCCAGTATTCCGTCGCCCCGATCCGCGCGGTCCAGTCCCAATAGGGCGTGCGCAGGTCCGAACTGGCGCAGGATTTCAGTGCCTTGTCGGACACCCACAAGAGCCCCAGCCCCGGCGGCGTCATCAGCCCCTTCTGGCTGGCCGCAACCGTCACGTCGACGCCGAGGGCCGCCATGTCATAGGCGTCGCAGCCCATCGAGGCGATGCAGTCGACCGCGAAGAGCGCCGGATGACCGGCCGCGTCGATCGCGGCGCGCAGGGCTGCGATGTCGTTTTTCACCGACGAGGAGGTGTCGGTATGGGTCACGAGGACCGCACGGATGGTCCCGGCCCGGTCGGCCTTCAACGCCGCCTCGAGCCGGTTCGGATCGGCCGCGGTCTGGCGGCCGAAATCCATCACCTCGACCTCGACCCCCAGCCTTCGGGCGGTATTGGCCCAACTGGTCCCGAAAGCACCGGTCGCGAGCACCAGCGCCCGGTCGCCGCGCGAGAAGAGGTTGGTATTCGCCGCCTCCCATGCGCCATGGCCGTTTGCGATGTAGATCGCAGGGTGAACCCGGTCCGGCGCGCCTGGTGCGGCAAGCGCACGCAGCTGGAGGTAAAGCGCGTCCGTCATCTCCAGCAGCGGGCCCTGGTAGATGTTGGGCGCTGGCTGCTGCATCGCCGCCAGTACGCGGTCTGGCAGGACCGAGGGGCCGGGGATGGCAAGGTAGGGACGGCCCTGGGCTAGCGACATCGGCGCCTCCGGTCTTTGCGGGGTAAAGCCGGGCGACCCTAGGCCAGCCCCTGCGGGGGGTCAACCGGGGCGGGATCAACGGGAGGGGGGCGACGGGTGGGGGATCGACGGGTGGCCTTTCGCTCGGGCGCAGGCCGCCTATATTCGGACGGGCGAACGGAGGATCGGTGATGGCGGAACGGATCGAGGGGCGGAAGGTGCTGTGGATCGCGGGGCCGGACCGGGTGGCCTTCCTGCAGGGCCTCGTGACGAACGACGTGCGCCGGATCGCGCAGGGTCCGGTCTATGCCGCGCTTCTGACCGCGCAGGGCAAGTATCTGGCCGATTTCTTCCTGATGCCGGGCGGGCCCGCCGACCCCGAGGCGATCCTTCTGGACGTGGCGGAGCCGCTGGCCGACGGCCTTCTGCGACGGCTCGCGCTTTACCGGCTCAGGGCCGATGTGACGATCGAGCCGACAGACCTGCCCGTCCACCGTGGCTTTCCCCCCCTGAACGGCAGTCCCCTGCCCGACGGCGCCTGGCCCGACCCGCGCGACGCGGCTCTGGGCTGGCGGGCGGTGGGGCTGACTGCGTTGCCGGACGGGCCGACCCCCGACTACGATCGCGCGCGGGTCGCGCTTCTGGTCCCGGACACCGGCACCGACCTCGTGCCCGACGACAGCTACATCCTCGAGTTCGGCTTCGAGCGGCTGCACGGCGTCGATTTCCGCAAGGGCTGCTATGTCGGCCAGGAAGTGACCGCGCGGATGAAGCACAAGGCCGAGCTGCGGCGGGGTCTTTTTGCCGTCGCGCTGGATGGGCAAGCGAGCCCCGGCGCGCGAATCGAGACGGCGGACGGCAAGGAAGCCGGACGGCTCGGCACCGTCGCGGGGGACCGGGGGCTCGCGCTTCTGCGGATCGACCGGGCGGGCGGCGCGCTGTCTGCCGGGGGGGCCGGCGTCAGGGTCCTGGCTGCCCCGGCCGCAGCGCAGGGCTAAGGCGCGAAATTTGAACCGTCTTATCCGAAATTCGCATGGGTCGCCTTGAAGGCCGGCCATTCGGCCCTATATCTCTTGCTTGTTTCAGGGGCGGATCAACAAAATCCTGTAAGAATAGGCTGCAAGCCATGCGCCCCACGCATGACAGCCATTCGAAACGGGTAATACCGAATCTTGGCAAAATCGCCATATTCGCCCCACCGTTAGAAACGCAAGAGCAAAAAAGACAGGACGGCAGGATGCGCGATTTCGTCGATGGCACGGCATACAATTTCGAACAGGGTCAGCGGTCGCGCAAGCTTTTCGCTGCCGTCGTCCTTGCGGCGCTCGACGACGCGATCGCCGACGACAAGAAATATGGCAACGGCCCCGAACAGATCGCCCGCTGGGCGCGTTCGCGCGACGGGCGCGAGGTTCTGTCCTGCGCCGGGATCGACCCGAATGAGCGCGTGGTCAAGGGCCTGATGGAATTCGTCGGCAAGGGCGTGCGGACCTCGGTCGCGCTGTCGCGCGAGGAAAGCGAACGCCGCCATGCGGCCGAGGAAGCCGAAGCGGCCTGATCGGCCCTTCCCTCGCAGGTCTGAACGCGCGCGCCATCCCCGGGCGCGCGTTTTCGTTCGGGCTAGTGGAAGAGCGTGAAGAGGATCGGCGGCCCGGCCTCGGCCACAAGGCCGAGGAGGATCAAGGCGCGGGCGGCCTTTCCCGCGAACCGGCGCCAGAGCACGACGGCAAGGGCCGCGCATAGGAAGAGTTCCAGCGGCCCGGTGATGCGGCCGTAATGGGCGGGGTCCCAGTAGCTGACCGGGCTACGGAAGACCCAGTCCGTCACCGGCCAGAGCTGGCGGCGGGCGTCGTCGTGGTGGAGGAGGAAATCCGTCACCGCGTGCAGCAGGCCGCTCAGCGTGAAGGCGGTGGCGGTCGGCGCCCGCAGGGCCACCGACAGGGCGGCGGCGCTGCCCCAGAGCCAGAGGTTGTGGTCGATCGCGAAGACCGCCTGCCACGCGTCGGAAAAGTAGAGCTGGTCGAAGACCACCCCGGGGGGCAGGCGCATAACCCAGAGCGACCAGCCGACCATCAGGATCAGGGGCACGTCGGGCAGAAGGCCGCCCAGGATCGCCGCGCGGGTGACGGCGGGCCGCCCTGCCCTGGCAAAGAGCGCGGCACCGACGAACATGTGGGCGGGCGTGTGCATTCCCGGCGATCCCCGAGGTCCGTGCCATGTGTCAGCGCCATGTGGCCCCGTCGAAGGGAAGCGCTCAGGCCTCTTCGGCCAGGATGCGCTTCATTTCGGCCCGGACCAGCGCCCGGATGTTCCGCGTGATCCGCTCGCCCAGGGCGCCGCGCAACTCGTCGCGCACCAGTTCCGCCACGATGTCGCGCAGCGCGTCCACGTCGTAGTCCGCGTCTGCCAGGGGGTCGAAGAGCGGCGGCAGGGGCTCATCCTCTGCCCCCGTCGCGGCTGCCAGGGGCTCGGCCGCGAGTGCCGACCGGTCGGGTTCGGCAGGGACACGGGCCATTTCAGGCTCTGCCAGGTCCCCAGCCTCGAGCTCAGAGTCTGGCTCAGACACGTCCTCTTCCAGTTCGGGCGTAAGGCTTTCCGTCACGGCTGTCTCGGCCATTTCGGGCCGCAGGATCTGCAGGCGGCTACGGGGCGCGGGGGCTTCGTCGGCCTCGGGCTCGGGCGCGTCCTCGTCCACAGTCTGGTGGACCGTCTTTTCCAGGCGAGCATTCCCGCCAAAGGGCGAGCCACGGCGCTCGGGCCAGCCTGCCGCCTCGTCCTGCGGCGCGCGCGGCGGCAGGACGGCCGGGATCAGCGCCTCGCCCGTGACCGGCAGGTCGAGCGCATCGTCGGGCGCGCTGCTCATCGCATCGAAGCCCGCCATGATGCCGTGCGGGCGCACGACGCTCGGCTGGGCTTCGGCCAGCGCCTCGGTTTCTGCCGGCGATGGGTCGCGGGTGAAGACCAGCGGCCCCTGGCTCAAGGGCAGGTCGCGGACCTGGGCGAACGAGGGGTGCGGCTCGGGGGCGTTTTCGTCGGCGTCGGGGGCGAAGTCCGACAGCAGGGGTGCGGGCGCCTCGCCTTCATCGGGGAAATATTCGGCAACGATGTCAACGAGTTCCCCGCCATCCGGCTCGAACTCGCTGCTGATGTCGGCCACGGCGGCCTCCAGCTCGGCGATGGTTTCCTCAAGCGAGGCGGCGCGCTGATCCAGCGCATCCAGATCCTGCGTCAGCCGCGAGGGCGCTGCATGGGTGAAGTCGGATGCCGTCTCAGCGGCCGTCTCAGAAACCGGCGCGGTCGCAGCGTGCGGCGCCTGCGGCGCGATGAATTCCTCTGGCGCGGGGGGCGCTGACTGCGCCTCTGCGGCGGGGGCAGCGGCCGGCTGGACCGCGCCGTCCTCGTCCGCGACGCGCAGCGCGGGCGTCAGGACGAAGCGGCTTTCGGACCGGGCAAACGTCAGGCGCGCGCCGGCGTCCGTTTCGCTCACCGACGCCGCGGCCACCTCGACCGCAGCCACGGCAGGTGCGGGTGCGGTCGATACTGGTG
>CAMFGW010000034.1 GCA_945952025.1 uncultured Paracoccaceae bacterium | reverse complement strand
TGGACACTATCCGCACCTCTCACCCCGCGGCAGGACGGTCAGGCCGGACGCTTACCGGTGACCCGCGCAAGGTCCCGCTTCAGTCGTCGGTTCTCTGCTTCGTGGTCCACGCCGGGCGCCCTGCGAGCCGGATCCGCGAATGCTTCATCCATTCGCAGAGAGAGTGCGAATTCACACCCAAGCGCAGGGGGCCTCCTGCACCCGACACCCGCGCACCCGGACCTGCTGCACCGTGTCACGCCTCAACCCGTCGCTGGAGTTGCTCGTCCCCATCTCGGCCTCCGCGCCTCAAAATCAGGGGGCAAAGCGTCCGCAAATCTGGGGGCGCCTCAAACCCATGGCCGCGCAACTAGCGAAAACCACCCTCCGGCAAACCCGGCGCGGTTCCAGACGCTTGTCTTTATTCAGAATTCTCCCGCTCATTTTGCGAGAAAATTCTACTTTTGCAGCCTCTTGCTTTCGAGGTGGATTGCCGTCCGAGGCTTTGGGCGTCGACCTGTTGACACAATGTTCGGAGCAATCCGAAAGCCCGGCCACCGAGCTTGGAGCGCAGGTTTCGTTTTGCTATCAAGTACCACTGGACCGTATCAGACTTCATATCCGGAAGCGTGGATGGCACCCGACAACTTTGCCCGCAATCTCAGGCTGCTCGTCTCCTACGGCGGAACAGTCACAAGCGTGAGCCAGCGCCTGAACATCAACCGCCAGCAGTTCCATCGCTATCTGACGGGTCAGGCAAGGCCCACCGTCGGCCGGATGCAGCGTCTTTGCGACTTCTTCGGTGTCGAGGAATCCGAGATCCTTATGGATCATGCACAATTCAGGGAAATCATAGCGATACGCAAGCAAAGCACTTCGCCGATCGACCCTCTCGGTGCCTTCGTGACGAATCTTCATCGCATCAATCCCCGCGCCCAGCGGCAGATGGAACCCTATCTGGGCTTCTACTACACCTATTTCCGTCCGACCGAATTTCCCGACATGGTGCTGCGTTCGCTTGCAAGCGTGTTCAGCCGCGGCGGTTTCACCTATTGCAAGACCATCGAAAACTACTCCGCGATCAAGCGCCGCCTGCGCAAAATCCTGAAATATACCGGCATTCTCTATCATACCGGGGAACGCATCATCGTGCATGAACGCGAAGCCTATGTCGGGCAGATGATGTGGACGACGGTGTTGATCCCCTCGCAGCTCGATCAGGTTGCGGTCCTGTCGGGGCTGACGCTCGGGATCAGTTCCGGGTCGGGCCGCGACATAGCCTGCTATCGAGTGATCTGGGAATCGCTGGGAAGCCCGATAGATGTGCGCTCGGCCTTGGCGGGCGTGGGGCTTTACGACATCAACAGCCCGATCATACCCCGTGATATCCGGGCGGCGATCACGAATGATGTCGCGACGGATGAGGGCGGTTTTGTTGCCCGCTCCTGGGTCAACGCGTCAGAGTGAGGGGTGCCGCCGGAAACGGCCCGCGCAGGGCCTCGGCTTCGGCCAGCGCCGCAAGCAGCAGTTCGTCCTGACCATAACCCGCAAAGGCCAGCGCTCCGACCGGAAGGCCATCGGCCGATAGCAGCATCGGCAGGGTGGCTGCGGGAAGCCCGGCAATGTTGGCCAGCATGTTGAACGGCGCATAGCTTGGCCAGTCCGGCCTGACCGTGCATCCCCCGATCATGGTGGGCGGCTGGCGCAGGGGGAAGGCAGGGCAGGCCGTTGCCGGCAGGATGAAGATATCCCGGCCCGCCATGAAATCCCGCATCCGCGATGCCGTCCCGAAGGATGCGGCGCGGGCGACGGCAATGTCGCTAGCGGTCGCCGCCTTTCCCATGGCCAGCATTGCACTGGTTTCAGGGGCCAGCAGATCGGGGTGGCGTGCCAGAAAGGTGCCGCGCGCCCGGTATTCCTCGACCGCGCCCAAGAGGTCATGCGCGGGTCCGGGATCCTCAATGTCGGGCCGGGCCTCGTCGACGTGATGGCCCGCCGATTGGAACAGCGTCGCCAGCGCCTCTGCCGCTGCCGCGCATTCGGGCGCGACCGGCAGCCCTGCAACCGAGCTTGCCCATGTGATACGCAACTTTCGGGGCTGCGGCCGTGGCGGTCCGAAGCCCTCGGACAGCGGGTCGCGCGGGTCGGCTCCGACGCTTGCCGCCAGCATCAGGGTCAGGTCGTGAACCGTGCGCGCCATCGGGCCGACATCTGAAAAAGGCTGCCAATCCTCGGGGTCGGGCCAGACCGGAATCCGGCGATGGCTGGGTTTCAGGCCCACCAGACCACAGAACGCGGCAGGCGCGGTGATCGACCCCGCCGTATCCGAGCCGGTCGCCAGAGGCACCATGCCCGCCGCCAATGCCGCCGCCGAGCCGCCCGACGACCCGCCCGGCGTCCGGCTGGTGTCCCAGGGATTGCAGGTGTCGGGGCCAAGCCGGTTGCGGGTTTCCCCAAGCAGGGTGAATTCGGGCGTGTTGGTCTTGCCGACTATGATCGCCCCTGCCGCCCGCAACCTTGCGACATGCAGCGAATCCTGACCTGCGATCCTTTGCCGGAAGATCAGCGAACCGGCGGTGAAAGGCATCCGCGCAACAGGTTCGGCATCCTTTACCGCCAGCGGTATTCCGAACAGGGGGGGTGGTGGATCGCCGTCCCGCAAACGTTTCTGGGCGGCCCGGGCCGCGCGCATCGCAGCTTCGGGGCAAATGGTCAGGAAAGCGTGCAACCGCCCGTCCCGCGTCGCGATTGCCTCCAGCGCCGCGCTGACAATCTCCGGCACCGATAGTTCGCGGCGCATCAGCAGACGCCGCAGGTCAAAGGCCGAAAGGCTGGCAAGCCCTTGTGACCGGATCGGACCATTGTCGGCGCGCATCACCCTGGACCTGCCCCCGCTCAGGCTTGCCCAAGATGGCCGCGAAGCCGCTTGCTGGCCTGAGTTACCAGCCGGTCGGCAAGGATCGACAGAAGCGAAATCGCCGTGCCTGCAATCAGGCCCTCGCCAACCTTCGCCTTGCTGACGGCGACCAGCACATCCTGTTCCAGCCCCCGCGTGCCGACAAGCGACGTGATCACCAGCATGCTGAACGCCATCAGGATGGTCTGGCTGACGCCAAGCAGGATCTCGGGCAGGGCCTGGGGCAACTGGACGAAGGTCAGCCGCTGACGTGGTGAACAGCCCGCCATGTCCGCAGCCTCGATCAGCGAGTGTGGCACGTTGATGATGCCATCCTTGGTATAGCGGATCATCACCGGCAGCGCGTAAAGGACGATGGCAATCAGGGCCGGGAAATCTCCCAGGCCGAACAGCATGACGACCGGGATCAGATAGACGAAGGTCGGCAGGGTTTGCAGCGTGTCGATGATCAGCGTCACCGGACGGTTCAGCCACGGCCGCAGCCCCACCGCGATTCCGACGAGGAAACCCGCCAGCATGGCAATCACGGTCGAGACAAGCACGAGGTAAAGCGAGATCATCGCCTGATCCCAGTAGCCGGTCAGCAGGATGAAGCCAAGGATCACCCCGGCAACAACCGCCAGCCGCAACCCTTGCAGCGCATAGGCCGCCATCGCGCAGGCCAGAACGACCACCAGCCAGGGCAAGGCCAGCAGGGCCTCTTTGACCGGGCGCAGGATCAGGCGGACGGTGCCGTCGCTCAGCAGGTTTATCGGACCTTGAAGCGCCACGTTCAGCCAGGCCACGCCCGCATCAATCAGCCCCCCCGTCGAAAGCGTCAGTGCGGGAGGAAACTTGCCCAGTTCCGGCGCAATATGGGCCGCCGCCAGCCCGATCAGCAGGATTCCGGGCATGACAAGCCGTCGGCTGAACGACGGGGCCGCGCGCAGGTTGTCTCGGCGCTGCCCTGCGGCGGCACGCGACAGACGGTCAAGCGTGATCGCCATCAGCGTTATGGCCAGACCGGCTTCCAGTGCCCGGCCGAGCCGCATCGACTTCAGGCCTTGCAGGACATCGTTGCCAAGGCCCCCGGCGCCGATGATCGAGGCGATGATGACCGCCGACAGCGACAGCATGATGACCTGATTGAGCCCGCTCAGCAGCCCGTTCCGCGCCGAAGGCAGCAAGACCAGCCACATGCTTTGCCGCGAGGTGCAGCCCGCCATCGTGGCCAGGTCACTTGCCGATCCGGGCAGGCGCCGCAGCGCAAGCGTGGTGTTTCGCGCCATGGGCGGCATCGCATAGATGACCGTGGCGACCAGGGCCGAGACCGGGCCGAACCCGAAGAACAGCAGGATCGGCACAAGATAGGAAAACACCGGCATGGTCTGCATGATGTCGTAAATCACCGTGAGCGCCGCCCCGAGGCGGGGTCGGCGGTAGGCCCAGATTCCCAGGAAAAGCCCCAGCATCATCCCGACCACGACAGACAGGCTGACGGAAGCCAGCGTAAGCATCGCGGATTCCCACAGATCGAAGACCAGGAAATAGGCGCAGCTTCCCAGCACGAGGAAAGCCGCGCCCCGGCCCCCAAGCCGGTGGGCAAGCATGACCCAGACCGCCGTCAACGCCCACCAGGGAAAGGCGGCAATCTCGACGTGCCCCAGTCCGGGAAGGCGCAGCCGGAAGCCCTTGATCAGCAAGCCGCGAACAAGGTCAAGCGGCAGCTCGATTGCGGCCGCCAGCGCCCTTGTGATGTCCTTGACGGCGAAGGGTCCGATTGCAGCCCGCCGGGCAAGCCAGTTGAAGAACTGGTTGATGTAGCCCGCAAGGTCAAAGGTCAAGTCGTCAGGAAAACGCCTGGCCTGATCGGGTAGAAACATCCAGCCGAAGATCACGAACACCGCAACGATGCCGATCCAGACCATGTTCCGGTGGCGCAGGTTCGTCACGCCGTTGCCCCGAACATTGCGGTCATGACGGAGCTGCGTTCAAGCGAGCCGACAACCAGGCCGTTTTCACCGACCACCGGGACCGGGGCCTCCGACGACAGCACGCGCGCCGCAACATCGCCCACCAGGGCGTCCGCGGGGACCGGCTCTCCGCTGGCTTCGGCAGAAACCGGCGAAAGTATGGATCTGGCCCGCAAAACCAGATGGCGCGGGATCTTTCGGGTAAAGGCCGCCACATAGTCATCTGCCGGAGACAGGACCAGTCCTTCCGGAGTGTCGACCTGCACCACGGCGCCGTTGTGCATGATGGCGATGCGGTCGGCGATGCGGATCGCCTCGTCGAAGTCATGGGTGATGAAGACGATGGTCTTGTGCAGGGTGGCCTGAAGCCGCAGGAGTTCGTCCTGCATCTCCTGGCGGATCAGCGGATCAAGGGCGGAAAACGGCTCGTCCAGGAACCAGATCTCCGGTTTGGTGATCAGGCTGCGTGCGATGCCGACACGTTGTTGCTGACCACCGGAAAGCTCGTGCGGAAACCGGTTCTCGCGCCCGGAAAGGCCGACCACGTCGATCAGCTCGGCTGCGCGCCTCTCGCGTTCCGACCGTTCGACGCCCTGCACCTTCAGCGGGAACGCGATGTTGCCCAAGACCGTCAGGTGCGGCAAGAGCGCAAAGTCCTGAAACACCATGCTGATCTTGTGGCGGCGGATGTCCACCAACCGCTCGGGTCTTGTCGTGCGCAGGTTTTCGCCATCGATCAGCAGATCGCCCCGTGTCGCCTCGACCAGCCCCGTCATGCAGCGGACCAGTGTGGACTTGCCCGATCCTGACAGGCCCATGATGACAAAGACCTCGCCCCTGCCGATCTCAAGCGTCACATCGCGCAGGGCCGCCATATGACCCGTCGCCCTCAGCGCCTCTTCGTTCAGGGTCCCAACCGGAACGGTGCGAAGGGCGGAGGGGGCCGGACCGTAGATCTTCCAGAGGTTCTGGCAGCGTATGGGAAAGGTCTGGTCTGTCATGGCCACACTCAGAGTCATGGGCTGTCGGCCCGATAAATCTTGTGCGGCGGATGACCATGGGCCATCCGCCGCCCGGTTCTGCGGACTTCCGGCTGGGTTCAGCGCAACCAGGGTTTCCAGGTAGCTTCATTGGCGTTGACCCAGTCCTCGGCCATCTGGTCGTAGGACTGGCCCTGCACGTCGATCTTTTCCATGCCGTCCGCCACGGTCTTCGCATCCAGCGTGAACAGGTAGAATATGCGGGCAGCACCCGGAGCCGCCAGCGACGCTTCGCGGTTCATCAGCTTCCACAGAAAACCCGAAGGCGTGGTGCAGTCGTGGGTCTTGTCGGGAATCGGACCCCAGGCCGGATCGGTGAAACAGGCCGGTTCATAGGGCGGGAAGGCAACATAGTTTCCCTCTGCCTTGTCGAAGAACCAGTGCGGGCTGTAGCCCCAACCCATGATCGGCGCCTTCCGGTCATAGGCCCCCTTGATCGTGGCGATCAGCGCCCCGGAGCTGCCCGAGGTGATCGGCTCGACCGCAAGTCCGAAGGCTTTGATGGTTTCCGGGACATAGGTGATCCAGTCGGCGGGGGCCGCCACGAACTGCGCCTTTGGCTCGGTTTCGGCGGTGGCAAGCGCCTTGATGCAGCTTTCCTGCAGCAGGGCCTTGTAGTCGGGAAGGCCCGGGCATGACGCTTCAAGATAGGACGGATACCACCAGCCCTCGCGAACCGCGATCCCGCTTGAACCGGCGTTGATCACGTCCCCGGTTGCGACCGCTTTCTGGCAGGCATCCCAGGTCGTGTCCCAGCACATGAAGGTATCAAGGTCGCCCTGCGCAAGGCCGGTCAGCCCGGCCGTGTAGTCCGCCGAGACGAACTCTACCTGAAACCCAGCCTTTTGCAGGACATGACCAAGGATATAGGTCGGCACATCGGTTTCGGATGAATTGATGACCGTCAGCTTCAGGACCGGTGCGTCCTCGGCCATCGCCGCAAATGGCAACAGCGCCAGGGCTAGCAGCGCCGGAACCTTTGCCGGGAAAATCGGTTTTGTAGTCATGTTTTCCTCCCTGTCAGGTGGTCCGGCCTTGAGTTCTAGCAGGCGGTCGGCCGGTTTCGGGAAGAAGTGTAACAGCGATGAAGCTCAAAGATAGCGGATGTGCTGTCGCTAGATGAAGCAGATTAAGCGACATAAAGCGACAGTTTGGCCCGTTCGACAGAACACTATCTGAACGCACAGGCCATGCCCCGCTCGCGCCAGGCACCGCAAGGGCCGGGTTTTCCCTGCCACCCCGCACCGGCGGCCTTGCTCAATCCTCCCGCTGCAAACCCTCTGCTCGCGCCCGCGCCATGACGCCGGCCACGATCCGGTCGCAGCGCGCACCGTCAAAGGCGAAGGCCCCGGCCAACGCATCGTCCATCTCTCGCGCCAGGCTTTCGCGCAGCAGGCTGCGGGCGCGGAAGAAGCGCGAGCGCACGGTGGCCTCGGGGATTTCCAGCGCCACCGCCACATCCTCGACGCTCATTTCCTCGACAGCGCGCAGCATGAAGACCGTGCGGTAGACCTCAGGCAGCAAGTCGATGCGCGCTTCCATCAGCCGACGCGCCTCGGCACGGGCAAATTCGGCCTCGGGCGTGCGATGCGGCTCGTCGGCCAGAGCGGACTGGGTTTCACGGTCGGATGAGATCATGGCCACCTCCAGCGGGATGACCTGCGCGGCCGCGCGGCGCAGGCGTCCAAGGGCCTCGTTTCGGGTGATGCGGACGATCCAGGTCGAAAAGCGGCTTTCGGCGCGAAAGCGGTCCAGCGCGCGCCAGGCCTTCAGCCAGGCCTCCTGCGTGGCTTCCTCGGCCTCGGCATCCGATGACAGGATGCTGCGGGCGGTGCGGAACACCAGCTGGTTGTGGCGACGCATCAGCGTCTCGAAGGCCGCGCCCTCACCCCGCGCGGCGGCGGCGACAAGATCGGCCTCGGGCCCGCTAGGCAAGGGTCGGGCGGCCGCAAGGGGAAGGGAGTTGGTCATTGCTGCTCCTGTCCATGCGATGCAGTCTGACGCAGAACCGGCATCAGGCAAACCCGGTTCGGCGCGCCATCCGCGTCAGGAAGTCCTGCCGCAGATCGGTAAACGTTGGAAAGGCCCGGCTTTGTCGAACTGATCATCGCAACCTCCGACGTGAAGTGGATCAAGGGGGAATGTGCCCGGCCCGTCATGGGGGAACAAGGACAGGCCGGGCACATTCCTGACGGTGGCGACCGCAAGATCGCCGCCCGCCGGTTCTTTGGCCGGGAAAGCGGGTGCCGCATCATACCCGGCCGATGCCATGGTGATAGACAAGCCGCCCGCCGAGCCAGCCCCCCGCTGCCAGCGCCGCAAAGCCAAGCCCGCCAAGCGTCAGCGCAAACCCGCCCGGCGGCAACGGACGCAGCCCGTCAAGCCCCAGAAGCAACCGGCCCCCGAACAGCGCGAAGGCGGTCAGCATGGCGGCCATGTGCGCCCAGGTATCCCGCAGCGCCGGCCCTTCGGGGATGCGTGGCAGTTCAAGCATCCCTGCAAGCATCGCCGGAACGGCCATGAGGCAACCCGTGGCAAACAGCCCCGCCGACCAGCCTTCCGCGCCGACAAGCCAGGGCGCCAGGCCGGGCACAAGGCTCGCCGCGTCGACAGCCACCCCCAGCGACCAGCAGGCCACCGGAAAATGCACAAGCGCCGGATGCAGCGGGTGGCGGGACATCACAGCACCGCCGAAAGCAGCGCAAGGACGCCCGCGGCGGCAACCCCCGCATGGATCACGACAACAGCCACCGGGGGCAACCTGCCACGCAGGTGAAAAGAGGCCAGGAAGAACCCGCCAAGCGCCGCCACGACCAGAAGCGCAAACGCAGTGGTCACGGCGGCGGGCGCATTCCCTTGCACCAGCACCGCGATCAGCAGCGCAAGCCCAAGGGCACCAACCCCGGCATGGATCAGGGACAGCGGCCAGGGCGCAAGCCTCGCGCGCAGAACGCGCGAGGCCAGGACCAGACCACCAACCGCAGCCACCGCAAAAGCCAGAAGGGCATAGGTCAACATCGGCTCGACTCCTTCAGGGGGTCAGTTGGCAAACTTGTCGGGGAAAGCGGCGATCAGGCCGTTGGTCAGCGCGTCCGCCAGCATCATCATGTGCTTTTCCGCAGCGCCATAGGCGGCGATCCCGTCGGCATGGCGGCCTTCCAGCAAGGCAGTCGCATAGACCAGCGTGGTGTCGATATGCCCCTTCAGCATGTCGCGCACCGCCTCTTTCGGCCAGTTGCTGTTGGCCGCAGACAGAAAATCGGCGATCGCCTGCGCGTTGGCATAGGCGGCGGCGACCGAGGTGTCGAGCTTGGCCTTGTCACCCGCCTTGGCGGCCTTCACCACCTCGACCGCGGCGGCGATATGCTCTTGCAGCAGCTTGGTCAGGGCCGCGCCTGCATCATCACCATAGAAAGGCTTGATGGCATTGCCGATGTCGACCTGGTTCTGCATCAGCCGCGCGGCGGCGGCATCGAAGGCGGGCGAGTTGGTGGCGAAGGCCGTCACGGCGGCATAGGTCCATTCCATGTGCTGCGACCAGAGTTCGCGCATCGCATCATGCAGCGCGAGAGTGGAAGGCGAGCAGATTACCTGCCCGCCTGCGGTATGTGCAAGCGCTGGCGCGGCGTTGAACGACAGGCCCATCAACGCGGCAGTGGCGGCGTTCAGGGCAAGGCGGCGGAAATTGGCAGACATGATCGGCTCCCTTGGCATCGTTTCCCTTCGGGCAGGTGTGGCCTTGCCACCTTTTCCTGCTCCGATGCCCATTGGATGCGGCCACCGCCCGCCGCGTTCCCGATCATGCAACTATTTTTTCACCTTGCTCAGCCTTGCGCAGGGCGAACCGGATGGATGGCGCGGAAGGCCACGCTCAGCCGGTTCCAGGTGTTGATGATCGCCACCGCGACCGAAAGCTTCACCATGTCCGTCTCGCCCAGTTCTGCCTTCACCTCGGCATAAAGCGCATCTGGCACGCCGCTTTCCGACACGTTCGTCAGCGCCTCGGTCCAGACGAAGGCAGCCCGCTCGCGTGCAGTGAACAGGGGCGATTCCCGCCAGGCTGCCACCATGATCACCCGTTGCAGGCTGTCGCCGTCTTCCAGCGCCTCATGCGCGTGCATGTCCACGCAGTAAGAGCAGCCGTTGATCTGCGAGGCGCGCAGCTTGACCAGATGCAAAAGCGATTTCTCAAGGCCGGATCGTTCGACCGCTTCGTTCAGATGCAGGACGGCCCGCATCAGTTCGGGCGCCCGTGTAAAATAATCCAGACGTTGCTGCATGGCCGAAACTCCCCCTGCAAGGCTGCTGCGGGGCCGAGAATAGGCTTCCAGAGCCGAACCTCAAGGCCTGGCCGGGTCTGCCGCCTTGCCCGCCGAAAATCGAATGGCTACGGAAACCACGATCGGACGCCGCACATCTCCAGATGCGCGCATGTCCGTAGACCCCGGCACCAAAGGGCAACCGTATTCGCAGAGGTGATGCGAAACCCCGGCCCTCCTTGCCGTGAGTCGGGGCAGCAGGCACCGGGGCCGGTAGCTGAGTTCAATGCGGGGCGGCGCCGCCATAGGTTTTCGCCAGGTATGTGGCGATGTGCATGGGGTCGGTCAGCACATGGCGGTCATTTGCCATCGTCGCTTCGGCGGGTGCCACAGCGCCCTTGCGCAGCACCAGAGCCGGCAGGCCCTGGTTTGCTTCGCCCAGAAGGGCGATGACATCCGCGCGCGGACGCGGGAAGGCAACGCGTTTGACCTCGACCCGGTCTTCCCACTGGGGGTTGGCGCGCAGGGCGCCCTCGACCATGGCGCATTGCGGGCAGAACCATTGGGTGCCGGGGCCGTCCTCGAACGGAGCCTTGAGCAGGATCAGGATATCCTTTTCCATCTTTAATTCCTTGAGTAGAGGGTTGAAGGTAAACGTGTTTCTCGGGAAAGTGCCTCAAGCCGCCGTGGCGGGCTTGAAACGGGCCGTGGCCCGGTCGCAGGCATAGGCTTCGATCATCGGATATGGGTTCCGGGCCAGGCTGTCGACGGCCGCGATGATCAGATCGGCCTTCGCGTCATCGGCGAGGGCGCTGAAATTCAGCCGCGTCCAGCCCGGCTTTTCCATTTCTTCGCCTGACAGGATTGCGGCGCGCAGCCGCGACGAATGGTCTTCGTCGATTCCCAGCAACCGGTGGGCATAGGGGCCGGCACAGGCGCAGCCGCCGCGCGCCTGCACGCCGTGGCAGTCTGACAGCATGCGGGTGAAAAGCTGCTGGTGGATATGCCCACCCGCCTGCGGATCACGGACGCGGAAGGAAAAGAACGGCAGGCGGTGGGCTGCGGACGGTGAGCCGAGGATCTGGATGTTCGGATTGGCCGACCATACCGAAACCGCGCGCCGGCGCAGCTCTTCATGCCGCAGGTCCATGAACTCCTGACCGATGGCAGCCTTGACCAGAAAAGCCAGTCCGGCGCGGATATCCCCGATCACATTCGGCGTGCCGGCCTCTTCGCGCACGGCCACATCGGGGGAATAGTCCTGCGCCCAAGGCGAGACGAAGCGCACGGTGCCGCCACCCGGAAGCGTCGGCGTGCTGCGTTCAACGGCGGCGCGCCGGACGATCATCACCCCCGATGCGCCCGGCCCCCCGATGAACTTGTGCGGCGAGACCACCACCGCGTCCTTTTCGGCATCGGTTCCGCAGCGCATGTCGATCTGCAGATATGGGCCGCCGCCGGCATAATCCCAGACCGACAGGGCACCATACGACCTGAGAAGCCGCGTCACCGGGTCGGCGTCGGTGACGATCCCGGTGACGTTCGAGGCTGCCGAAAAGGCGCCGATCTTCAGCGCGCCCGCCGGTGCCGCGGCAAGCACCCGCGCCAGCGCGGCAAGATCGGGACCACCGGTGGCCGCCTCGGGGATCTCCACCACAATTGCCCCGCTTTCGCGCCAGGGCAGGATGTTCGAATGATGTTCGTACGGGCCGATGAAAACCATGGCGCCACGCGTGGCCGCCGCCGCTTCGACGTTGAAAAGCCCGACAAGGCGATTCAGGCCGGCGGTTGCCCCCGACCCGGTGAAGACCGTGGCAAAGGTCTGGTCGGCCCCGCAGGCCTGCGCGATCAGCGAACGCGCCTCGCGGCGCATGCAGGTCATCCGTTCGCCACAGTAGGAGGCTTCGGTATGGCTGTTGGCGTAGAAGGGCAGAACCTGCTCCATCACGAAGTGCTCGACCTGGCGCAACGCCCGCCCCGAGGCGACATAGTCGGCATAGATCAGCTTCCTTGGCCCGAATGGGCCCGAAATCTGGGTGCCCTCGCCAATGAGCCCCGCGCGCAGCTGGTCCAGCCGGTCCGGCCCGGACAGATCGGTGGTGAATGCAGAAAAGAACCCATGGGGGGACGGCATGTTCATCTGGTCTGACCTGGCGCTGAAGATGTCGACGAAGAAATACTATGCATGGCACAGCATGTTCAGTATCAATCTTTGCGCTGACCCGTCGCAAGTTGGGTCATATGATAGAAGAAGTACAGCATGTTGGATAATCTTGATCGAGCAATTCTGCGGGCGCTTCAGAACGACGCCGGACTGTCGCAGCGCGATCTCGCCGACAGGGTTGGTCTGTCGCAGAACGCCTGCTGGCGGCGCTTGAAGGCGCTGCGCGACAGCGGGCTGATCCTGGGCGAGACGGTGAGGCTGGACCAGGGGCAGCTTGGTCTGGGCCTGACCATCTTCATGTTGATCCGCACCCGCCACCACGGCAAGGAGTGGCTGGAGCTTTTCCGCCGCGAGGTCGCGGCCATCAGCAACGTGATCGACTTCTTCCGAATTACGGGCGATTACGACTACATGCTGAAGGTCGTCGCTCGCGACATGAATGACTTCGACCGCATCTACCAGCGCCTGATCGACAAGGTAGAGCTTGATACGGTCACCTCCTGCATCACCATGGAGGCCATCGTGAACAGTCGCGATTTGCCGGTGTGAAGCATCCCCGACCAGAGCGGGTCGGGCCGAGGCTGCATCGCGCTTGGACATGTTCGCCGGTTCCAACTGCCTGTCCGATACAGCGAATGCAACCGGGCTTTTGGGCACGACCAACTCCGGCCGATCGGCCATCGAGTTCAGCGCGGTGTGTTGGCGTTAGGCGGAAGGCGGGGCCGCGATGCGAGCGAGAAGGCTGAAGCGGGGGCGCCGAGTTCATCGTCGAAAGGCCAGAAATACCAGATCGCGTTCTTCAGCCCATGATGCCGATGGATCCAGGGCTTGGCGAAATTCTCGCCTTTCACATCGCGGATGAGGCCCGACCCGGTGAAATGCAGAAGGTTCGGGATGACAAAGCCCACACCTTTGCCGCGTCCGGTGGGCGCGATCATCATCCCATGGGCGAAGCGGTCGGGCGGGGCCATGGCGAAGAGCGCGTTGGAGTTCCGGCAGCCGAGCTGACCGAAGATGAAGCCGTCTGGTCGAGACTGCCGATCATCTTGTTGGGCTTCGGCTCGAGCCTCGTCTGGAAATGCGCATCATCAAACTGGTTCAGCCCTCCGCGATGCACACCAGCCAGCCCGACCAAGGTGAGGGCAATCGTTGCGGCGCCGGCGTTAATCGGCGCGCCCTGCCGAGGTGCCCCAAGCTTCCCGGACAGCTGCCTCGTTCGGTTTCTGCTGCCAGACTTAGAAGTCGGCGGGTGACAGCCTTCCGTTGATCGTTAGCTTGCGCTTCGGGTTTTAGAACATCTCCATGTGGACGAACACGTCCAGGCGAGCCAGGCCCCGCTTCAGTCGTCGGTTCTCTGCTTCGTGGTCCACGCCGGGCGCCCTGCGAGCCGGATCCGCGAATGCTTCATCCATTCGCAGAGAGAGTGCGAATTCACACCCAAGCGCCGCGGGACCCCCTGCAACGGATACCCACGCACCCGGACCTGCTGCACCGTGTCACGCCTCAACCCGTCGCTGGAGGTGCTCGTCCCCATCTCGGCCTCCGCGCCTCAAAATCAGGGGGCAAAGCGTCCACAAATCTGGGGGCGCCTCACACAAGCCCGGCAACACCCGTCGGCGCCGTCTCTCTGTCGGTGGGGGTGAGTTGGCTGGGGCGCTAGGGATCGAACCTAGGAATGGCGGTACCAAAAACCGCTGCCTTACCACTTGGCTACGCCCCAACTCGGGGCGGTTCATAGCCGGGCGGTCGCGGGCCTGCAAGCGAAAATCGAAAGGTGCGCGCGGGTCCGCCCCTTGCCGGAACCCGCGCACCAGCCTATCCGGGCGGGCATGGAAAAGACCGATGTCCTGATCCTTGGCGCGGGTGCGGCGGGGCTGTTGTGCGGGATTGAGGCGGCGCGGCGGGGCCGGCGCACGCTGGTCCTCGACCATGCCGCGCGGCCGGGCGAAAAGATCCGCATCTCGGGCGGCGGTCGGTGCAACTTCACCAACCGCGAGGCGCCGGTCGAGCGTTTCCTGTCCGAAAATCCCCGCTTCGCCCTCTCGGCGCTCCGCCGCTTCACGCCAGACGACTTCCTGCAAAGGCTGCAGGCGGCGGGGATCGGCTGGGAAGAGCGCGACAGGGGCCAGCTTTTCGGCACCGGCTCTGCCCGCCTGATCGTCGACTGGCTGACCCGCGACCTGGCCGAGGCGGGCGGGCGGCTCTGGCTCTCGACCGGGCTCGACGCGCTCCACCGCGAGGGCGAGGGGTTCCTGGCCCAGACCACGCGCGGGCCGGTCCTGGCCGCGAAGGTCGTGGTTGCGGCCGGAGGCAAGTCGATCCCGAAGATGGGTGCGACCGGGCTTGGCTACCAGATCGCCGGTTCCTTCGGCCTGCGCGTCACCGAGACGCGCCCCGCGCTGGTGCCCCTGACCTTCGCCGAACAGGAGCTTGCCCGCATGAAGCCGCTCGCCGGCGTCGCGACCACGGCGCGCGTCACGGCGGGGCGGGCAACGTTCGAGGCGGGCCTTCTTTTCACCCACCGCGGCCTCTCCGGCCCCGCCGTCCTGCAGGCCAGCTCCTACTGGCGCGAGGGTGAGCCCATCACCATCGACCTCGCCCCCGGTGCCGGGCCCCTGTCAGGCCCGACCGTCCGCGCCGCCCTGTCGCGCCTCATGCCTGACCGGCTCGCGGCCAGCGTCGCGGCAGAGGCGGGCGTCGAGGGTCCCCTTGCCCCCCTGCCCCGCGCCGCCCGCGAGCGCCTCGACGCAAGCCTTCACCGCTGGACGCTGCGCCCGGTCGGAACCGAAGGCTACCGCACCGCCGAAGTCACCCTCGGCGGCATCGACACCGCCGCCCTCGACGCCCGTACGCTCGAAGCCAAGACCGTCCCCGGCCTTCACTTCGTGGGCGAGGTCGTGGACGTGACCGGCTGGCTCGGCGGCTATAATTTCCAGTGGGCCTGGTCATCCGGCTGGGCGGCGGGGCAGGCGGTGTGAGGGGTCAGTAATTGAGGTAGTCGACTGTCAGGACGCTGTTCTCCCAAGAGAAACCGACCAGGATGTCCCCATCTGCCTCAAACCTTGCATTCAGGCCCGAGCCGTCAATGATCCGCGGATTCTTTAGGCTGCCCAATAGCCCCCGCTGATAGGCTGTGGCGCCAGCTTCCGACATTCGGGCTTCGAAATTATCCTGAATATCAATGCCGCCCGACATATAGCAGCGCGTGGCAACGCCCTCGGCCGGTAGATGGCGCGCAAGCGGACAGAAGCGTGGGTAGGCGGCAAATATCCGTGTCTCGAAGATTGCGCAGAGCACCATAGGCACTCCCGGCAGCAGAGCCGCACCCCACAGGAAGCTCCGCCGGTTCACGACCCCCTCACACCCTGAGCGGTTCGGCCTTCGCTATCCGGTCGATCCGCATCAGCAGGTCGACCAGCCGCCCCATGTCCGACAGGCGGATCATGTTCGGCCCGTCCGAAGGCGCGTTGTCGGGGTCCTCGTGCGTCTCGATGAAGACGCCCGCGATCCCGAGGCTGACGGCGGCGCGGGCCATCGCCGGGGCGAAGCGGCGGTCGCCGCCCGAGGATCCGCCCTGGCCGCCCGGCGCCTGCACTGAATGGGTCGCGTCCATGATGATCGGGTAGCCGGTCCTGGCCATGATCGGCAGGCTCCGCATGTCCGCGACAAGCGCATTGTAGCCGAAGGAGGCGCCGCGTTCGGTCAGAAGGATGCGCTCATTGCCGGTCGAGGCGACCTTGTCGGCCACGTTTTCCATGTCCCAGGGTGCCAGGAACTGGCCCTTCTTGACGTTCACCACCGCACCCGTCTGGCCGGCGGCCAGCAACAGGTCGGTCTGGCGGCAGAGGAAGGCCGGGATCTGGATCACGTCAACGGCCTGCGCCGCCTCGACAGCCTGCGCCGGGTCGTGGACGTCGGTCAGGACCGGCAGGCCCATCGTGCTGCGGATGTCCGACAGGATCTTCAGCCCCGCCCCGATCCCCAGCCCCCGCCGACCGTTGAGCGAGGTGCGGTTGGCCTTGTCGTAGCTGGCCTTGAAGATGAACTGCGCGCCGACGGCCCTGGTGATCTCGGCCAGCGTGCCGGCGATCATCTGGGCATGGTCGGCGCTTTCAAGCTGGCAGGGCCCCGCGATCAGCAGAAGCGGCCGGTCATTGCCCGCGACCACGGCGCCCGGCCCGCTGCCGATCGCCACTTCCTTCATTGCCGTCATTGCCGCCCCCTGCCATCGAAACCTACGATGTCACCTGTTCGCGCAGGATCGACGCGGTCAGGGACAGCATCAGGTAGAGCCCGGAAAAGATCAGGAAGGCAAGGGCCGTATCCTCGAACACGCGGGGATAGGCCGGCGCGTCCTCGGCCACCGGCTCGACCGAGGTCGTCAGGTAGCGCACCTGGCGGTTGGCCTCGATCCGGGCGGTTTCGACCTGTTGCAGAGCGGCGGCGAGCATCTGTTGGCGCGTCAGGAGTTCTGCCTCGGCGAAGTGCAATTCGCCCGTCACCTCGGCCATCGACTCGCCGCCGTCTGACCCCTCGGTCATCTGGCCCCTTAGACTTACGACCTGACCCTGCATCCGGGCGATGTCGCCCTTCGCGCCTTCGACCCGCGCCATGTTGGGCTGGGCGTTGGCCATCAGCTGGTCGAGTTCCAGCTGCTTGACCCTGATCTGTTTTTCCAGGTCGGCAATCTGGGTCATCATGATCTGGGTTTCGACCTTGGGGTCGAGGACACCCTGCTTCTTCTGCAGCGCGATCACCTTGTCCTGGGCGGCCTGCATCTTGGCCTCGGCATCGGCGAAACTGTCGCGCGAGCCCTTCATCTGGTCCGCCCTGACCCGCTCGGTCAACTGGTTGACCTGCTTTTCGGCCAGCCCGATCAGCGCGCGCGAAAACTCCTCGCTGACATTGGGATCGGCGGCCAGCACTTCCATGCGGATCAGGCCCTCGGTCGGGTCGTAGGCCACCTTCACGTTGCGCTTGTAAAGCTTGTAGGTCTGCTCGTCGGTCGCGTCCGCCGGCAGCCGCTGCAAGGGGTCGATCCAGGGCTGGCTGAAATGCGCCTTGAAGCCCAGATCCTTGTCGAGGCTCTTCATCGCATCGCGCGATTGCAGATAGGCCTGCACCGCGATGTCGTCCTTCGAGGTGGCAAAGCCCGACCCCTTGAACATCGAGCCGATGTTGGCGAGCCCTCCGACGGGGTCCGACTGCTGGATCTGGAAGGCGGAGACGGTCGAATAGATCGGCGTCGCGATGAAGGCGTAATAAATTCCGGCAAGCACTGTCGGCAAGAAGACGAAGAACGACAGCCGCATCATCAGCATGAGGAAGTTGCGGCGGCGGCGACGGACGATGTCGCGCTGCATCCGCATCACGGCGCGGGCGCGTTCGGCCTCGCTGATCGGGGCCGGCATGCCGGGGGGGGCCACCGGCGCGGGCGGCTGGGCCTGCACCTGGCGCTGCGGCAGGTTCGCGGTCGGCGGCGGCGCGCCCAGCTCGCCCCCGGCCTTGTCCGCGACGGTGGAGGCCGAGGCGGCGGCTTCCTGTTCCAGAACGGTGCGGAGCGAGGCGCGCGTGAAAGGGTCGATCCCCCTCTGGCGCAGAAGGTAGATCGCCTCATGGTCGGAAGCGGCGGCAATGCCGTGGGCCTGCGCCGCGCGCCGGGCGGCGCGCAGGTTGCGCGCGGTCAGCGGTTCGCGCCGGATCGCCTCGATCGCGGCTTCGGCCTCGTCGTCCTTCGCGTCATCCTTCGCTGCGTCCTTTGGGGCGTCCTTCGCGGCATCCTTCGGCGGCTCGGCGGCGGGGGGCGGCTCGGGCGCCCTGCCCCGCACGAGGTTCAGGTAGCCGAACCCGTCATCCTCGGGCGCGGGGGCAAAGGGCATGTCGCCAAGGTCCGGCATTGTCTGCTGGACGGGCGGCACGGGCGTCGGCGCGGGCGGCGTCGCGGACCGTGCGGTGGCCGCACGGCGCTTGGCCTTTTCCGGCGCCGGGTCGGACTGCTTGGACACTGCGGCGGCCTTCGGGTCACGCACGATGATCGGGCGGGCGCGGAAACGGGGGACCTTAGGCGGCGTGCTCATAATGCCACCTCGCCTCTTCCAGAGTTTCATACATGGTCAGTTGGCCATCCCTGAGAACCGCGCCCGACCGGCAGAACCGTTCGAGCGTCTTGGCCTGGTGCGACACGACGATGACCGTCGCGCCTTCGAGCCGTTCCTGCAGGATGCGCCCGGCCTTGCGGTTGAACTCGATATCGGCCGTGCCGGGCATGCCCTCGTCGATCAGGTAGATGTCGAACTCGAGCGCGAGGAGAAGCGAGAAGGAGAACCGCGCCTTCATCCCCGACGAATAGGTCGAGAGCGGCATGTCGAAATATTCGTCCAGCGCGCAGACCCAGCGGCAGAAGGCTTCGACATAGTCGGAATCCAGCCCGTAGAGTTTCGCGATGAAGCGCGCATTTTCCCGCGCGCTGTGGGTCGCGGTCACGCCGCCCATGAAGCCAAGCGGGAAGGACACGCGGCAGCGCCGGGTGATGTGCCCTTCGTCCGGCTTTTCAAGGCCCGCCATCATGTTGATGATCGTCGTCTTTCCCGTGCCGTTCGGCGCGAGAATCCCCATGGACTGGCCAAGTTCGACCTTGAAGGACGCCCGGTCCAGGATGACCTTGCGCTGGCGTCCCGTCCAGAACGACTTCGAGACATTGCTGAATTCAAGCATCGGTGGCCTTGACTGTTCCAGAACCCTTATAGTTCCACAAAGTAAACGAAACCACCCCAGCCGCAGATGGCCGGAGCAGTTGCGAAAAGCAAGGGGAAAGAAGGGGGGAAAGGCGTGGCGCCCTTCACCCGTCTATTTGGCCTTCTGCACCTTCGCCATCCGCCCTGCGGCAAAGGCCAGGATCGCCGCCGCGAAGCTGAAGAGCGCACCCATCTTGGCGCCGTCCTGCAAGGGACCGGCCGCAAAGGCGACGGTCGAGATGAAGAGTGCGACGGTAAAGCCGATCGCCGCGATGCAGCCGATGACGAAGAGGTCCGAAGACCGCATCCCGCGCGGCAGGCCGAAGCCCAGGGGCCGGGCCGCGACCCAGCCGAAGGTGAAGATGCCGACCGGCTTGCCGATCAGAAGGCCCGCAAGGACCGCCCAGGTCACGGCCGAAATCGCCCCGAACTCGACCCCGGCATTCATCAGGCCGAAGAAGAAGAGGCCGATCTCGACCGGGATCTTCAGCTTGTGCTCGATCCGGTTCAGAAGGTCGGGCAGATGCGCCTCTGCCGCGCTGAAGATTCCGAACTCGCGCTCGGAATGGGGGATCGCGGGGATGATCGGCAGAAGACCGAGCGCGGGGTGCAGCCCCGCCTCCTGAAAGCCATACCAGCTGACCGCACCGGCGATCAGATAGGGCCAATAGCTCAGCCGCCGCCTGACCATCGTCGCTCGGCGCTGGAGGGGGTCGCCCCGGTCCCGGTAGCGCGGCAGCCAGTTGAAGAGGATGTAGGCCGTCACGGACGCGGCGACCGACAGGAGAAGCCACTGCGGCAGAAGGTCGCCCTGCGGATAGGCGATGGCCAGGATGATGAGGCCCGCCGCATCGTCGGCGATGGCCAGCAGCAGCAGGAAGCCGATCGCAGGATGGCGCGCGCCAAAGACCAGCCGCCCGACGAGGTAGGAAAAGGCGATGTCGGTCGCCGTCGGAACTGCCCAGCCATGCGCCAGCTGGCCAAGCTGCCCGACCGCGGCCGCGACCAGCAGATAGACCGCGACCGGCCCGAGCATCCCCCCGGCCGTCGCAATTAGCGGCGTCACCGCCCGGCGCCCCCGCAGACTGCCGTCCTTCAGGATCAGCGCCTCCCAGACCTCCTTGCCGGCGATGGCGAAGAAGAAGGCCATGAACAGGTCGTTGACCAGGTAGTGCAGGTCAAGGACGCGAACGACAGAGCCGCCTTCGTAATAAGCGGTGCCGATGGGTGCATCGTCCCAGATGACGGTGTGGATGACAGCGTGATAGCTGTCTGGCGCGATATTGGCCCAGACCAGGGCTAGGATCGCGCCCGCGATCAGGGGAAGGGAATAGGTCGATACATAGTCCCAGACGCGATACATGCTTTCCTCTTCTGTCTCGTCTCGACTATGGGAAAGCAAGCCGGAGCGCAACCGAAGCGAGCGCTGAACGGGGATGCGAGCGAAGAGGAGCCAGCCGCGCGATGACCGAATTCGATCGCCTCGCGCATGCGATCGGTGCCTGCCGCCAGTGCGCGGACCGGTTCGCAGCGACGCCGACCGGCCATGATCCGCGCCCGGTCCTCTGGGCGGCGCCGGGCGCGCCCATCCTGATCGCGAGCCAGGCGCCCGGAACCAGGGTCCATGCCTCGGGGCGGCCCTTCGACGATCAATCGGGCGCGCGCCTCAGGGACTGGATCGGCCTTGATGAAGCGACCTTCTGGGACCGCTCGCGCGTCGCCTTCCAGCCGATGGCCTTCTGCTTTCCCGGACAGGACGCGAAGGGGGGCGACCTGCCGCCCCCGCCGATCTGCGCCGCGACCTGGGCCGCCCCCCTGCGCGCAGCACTTGGCCCCGCGCGCCTGACGCTGCTGGTGGGCGGTGCAGCCCAGCGCCACCATCTGCCGCGCGCGCTGACGGCGCGGGGCCTCTCCGCGACCATCGCCGGCTGGGGCGACCTGCCGGCGGATGTCATAGCACTCCCGCACCCATCCTGGCGCAACACCCATTGGCTGAAGGCCAATCCGTGGTTCGCCCAAGAGCTTCTGCCCCTCGTGAAGGCGCGGGTCCGGGCGGCCCTGGCGGACGCCCCCCTTGCCCAGCCGGGCCGAGGCGACTAGCGAAGGCGCAAAAGGGGATCAGCCATGACCGACAGCGTCACGCCACTCGCCGCCGCGCGCTCCGCGCTGACGGCGGCCGAGGGCGGCCCGGCCGAGGATCGCGCGCGGCTGGCCTATTACCAGGCGCTTGCGGCGGCCGAACTGATCCTTCTCCTGACCGCAGAGCCGGATGGCGACGACCTGTCGCCGAAGCTCTTCGATCTGGATGACGGCCCGGCCCTTCTGGCCTTTGCCGAGGAAGAGGGGCTGGCAGATCTGTCCGACGAGCCCCTGCCCTATGCGGCCCTTCCCGGCCGGGTGATCCTGTCCCTGATGGCGGGCAAGGGGCTCGCGCTCGGGATCGACCTGACCGACCCGGCGCGCGCCTACCTGATGCCGCCCGATGCCGTCGACTGGCTGGCCCGGCGCCTGACGGCCGAGATGGCGGAAAGCGGCGTGGGCGGCTTTTCCGCACCGCCGCCGGGGTCGGCGGACCAGGCCTCCCGCCTGAGCTCAGCACTCGCGGCGGCCGCGCCGATGGCGGCGCGCGCCTGGCTGGTCACGGCGACCGCACCGGATGGCAGGCGCGCGCCGGCACTGGTCTTCGAGGACCCCGCGCCGGGCGCAGAGGCGGCACTGACCCGCGCGGGGGCCGAGGCCCTGGCGTTGTCGGGGCTGGTCGATGGCGCGGCCTCGGTCCTATGCCTGCCGGCTGCGGCGGTTCTGGAGGCCGGGATTGCAGGGGTGGGACTGCTGATAGAACTGCCCCGCGCGGCGGCGCCAGCCGCTGCGCCGGAACGGCCAGCGCCCGGGTCAAACCCGGACCGGCCGCCGAAGTTGCGTTAGCCCCTGTTCCAACCGGCCGGGCCGGGCGGGAAAAGGAAACGCACTGCGTTTCCCCCGCCCGCAGCGAAGCAGTGCCGCTGGACCGCAGGTGTCACTCACGACCAAAGGCCAGCGCCTGCCCCGGTGGGCGCGGAAGCGCCCGCCATCGGCGGGGCGGGCGCTGGCCGGTGGCTTTGGGCCACCGGCCGGGACAAAAGACATAGCCTTCGCATGGCAGGGTCAACGGCCCCTGCCACCTCGGCGGCCGACCATCTCGACACGCAGGGCCGGGCGGGACCAGTGCCGCTGGACCACCCTCGTCACAAAGCGCCATCGGGGCCATCGGCGGGACAAAAGACAGCGCTTTCGCGTGGCAGGGCCCATGACCGCGCGCCAGCCCTGCCCTAATAGCCGCGCGTCCGGTCCACGAGTTCGGGCACCTGCTCCCCCGCCTCGATCTTCCTGATCGTCGCCACAAGCTTCGCCGCAGCGCTCCCGATGCGCGTGTCGGCGGCGATATGGGGCGTCACGGTGACGCGGGGATGCGCCCAATAGGGGTGGTCGGGCGGCAAGGGCTCGACGCGAAAGACATCAAGCGTCGCATGACCCACCCGGCCCCCGTCCAGCGCCGCCAGCAGCGCCTCATCGTCGATGAGCCAGCCGCGCCCCGGATTGATGATGACCGCCCCCTTCGGCAAGAGCGCCAGCCGCTCGGCATTCAGAAGCCCGTCCGTGTCGGCCGTCGCCGGCAACAGCAGGACCAGGATCGCGGCACCTCGCAGGGCCTCCTCCAGCCCCGCCGGACCTGACAGGCAGCGCACGCCCGGCACCTCCTTCTGGGTCCGGCTCCAGCCCGTCACCGGGAAGTTCAGCGCGGCCAGCGCCTTCGCCGCCTCGGACCCCAGCGCGCCGAGCCCCAGCACCGTCACGGGACGTTCGCGTGCGAGCGGCGGCAGGATCGTGTTGCGCCAGACGCCGTCCTGCCCGTGGATATGCGCATCCATCCCCAGATGATGGCGCAGCACATGGCCGACGACATATTCGGCCATGCCCTCGGTCAGCTCGTCATTGACCATGCGCACAAGGGGCTGCGTCAGGGTCCGGTTGCCGACGATCTTCTCGACCCCGGCCCAAAGGCTCAGGACCGCGCGGGCGTTCACGAAGGGCGTGAAGTCGCGCAAGGGCGAGGCCGGGGCATAGACGATATAGTCGACCGCCGCCGGATCGGGCGCCCGGTCGGACAGATGCGCGGCGATCCCGGCATCGGCCAGCGCGCGCGCCAAAGGCACCCGGTAGTCGGCCCAGTTGTCGTCTCCGGCGGCGAAACAGATCGTCAGGGCCATGCGTTACCTCGGTCGGTGGATATGAGCGGACTGCACCAACCCGAAGGCCAGAAGCAGGATCATCATGGCCGTGCCCCCGTAGGAGACAAGGGGCAAGGGCACGCCGACGACCGGCATCAGCCCCGTGACCATCCCCATGTTGACGGCAAAGAACAGGAAGAAGGTCGTGCCGACCCCGTAGGTCAGAAGCGCGCCGTAGCGGTCCTTGTTGGTCATCGCGGACTGGAAGGCGAAAAGCACGATCAGCGCGTAAAGCGTCAGAAGCGCACCCGCGCCCACAAAGCCGAACTCTTCGGCGAGCGTGGTGAAGATGAAGTCGGTCTGCTTTTCGGGCAGGAAGTTCAGCCGCGCCTGCGTGCCCTGCATGTAGCCCTTGCCCTGCCAGCCGCCCGAGCCCAGCGCAATCTGCGCCTGCATGATGTTGTAGCCCGCGCCCAAGGGGTCGGCGCCAGGGTCGAGGAATACGTCGATCCGCCGGTACTGGTAGTCCTGCAGAATCTGCCAGCCCGTGCCCCGGCTTTCCAGAACGCCCCAGACCAGCGCGACGGCGAGCGCGAGGACGGTCCCGAAATACCAAAGGCTGACCCCGGCAACCAGCATCAGCGCCCCACCCGCAAGCAACAGCATGATCGCCGTGCCAAGGTCGGGCTGCTTCACCACCAGCCCGACCGGCACCAGGATCAGAAGGACCGGGATCAGGACCCAGACGGGCCGCGAGACGCGGTGCGGCGACAGCCAGTCGTAATAGGCCGCCAGCATCATCACCTGTGCCACCTTCATCAGCTCGGACGGTTGCAGCCGGATCGGCCCGAACTCGATCCAACGCTGCGCGCCCATGCCAATCTTGCCGACCACATCGACCGCGACCAGAAGAAGGACCGCGATCAGGTAGGCCACGATCGAGACATTGCGCCAGACGTAGATCGGCACGAAGCCCACCGCCAGCATCAGGACCATGCCCACGGCGAAGCGCTTCATCTGCGGCTCGGCCCAGATGTCCATCCGCCCCCCCCCGACCGATGTCAGGACCAGGAAACCCAGGCAGGCAGCGGCGGCCAGTAGAAAGACAAGCGGCCAGTTGACGGCGAAAATCTTGCGCCAGCCGGTCGGCATGGTTCCGAGCGAATAGTCGAGGTAACTCATACGCTCGCCTTTCCGCCGGTAAAGCTCGCCGGGTCGGCAAGCGGCAGGGTGTTGCGCATCTTGTCGATACCGTCGCGCTGCGCTTCGGGATAGACCTCGAGCGGCGGGAAGCCGTCGTAGAGCGCCTGCATCAGGATGTCGCGCGCGATGGGCGCCGCCGCAGTTGATCCGCCGCCGCCATGCTCGACGATGAGCGCCACGGCCACCTTCGGATCGTCCGCCGGCGCAAAGCAGATGAAAAGCGCATGATCGCGCGACCGCCAGGGCAGGTTCTCGTTCTTGATGACGCCCGACGCGCGTTCGGCGGCCGTGATGTTCCTGACCTGGCTGGTGCCGGTCTTGCCGCACATCAGCATCGTGTCGGGGATTGTGCGGCTCGCGCGCGCAGTGCCCTGCTTGCTGTTCATCACGGCCCACATGCCGCCCCGGACCGCGCGGAGGTGGCTCGCGTCGATCGCAAGGGGCGGCGCCTCGGGCACCCGCACGTCCACGTCATCCACCGCCTGCACCAGCCGGGGCACGATCTCGCGCCCCGTCGCCACGCGCGCGGTCATCACCGCGAGCTGTAACGGCGAGGCCAGCACATAGCCCTGCCCGATGCCCGAGTTCAGCGTGTCGCCGATCAGCCAGTCCTTGCCGTAGCGCGCCTTCTTCCAGCCCTTGGTCGGCGCGTTGCCCTCGGAGATCGCCGACATCGGCAAATCGAACCGCTGGCCGATCCCGAGCTTGCGCGCCATCTCTGAAATCCGGTCGATCCCGACCCGCTGCGCCATCTCGTAATAATAGACGTCGCAGGACTGCTCGAGGCTCTGCGTCAGATTGACGGCGCCGTGGCCCGACCTTTTCCAGCAGTGGAACTTGCGGTCGCCAAGCTCGGTATAGCCCCGGCAATAGACCGTCTCGCCGGCCGAGGTGACGCCGGCGTCGAGTGCGGCAAGCGCGGTCACGATCTTGAAGGTCGAGCCGGGCGGATAGGCGCCCTGCACGGTCTTGTCGGCCAAGGGGCGATGGTCGTTTTCCATCAGCGCCTGGTAGTCGGCGGTCGATATCCCGCGCACGAAGAGGTTCGGATCGAAGCTCGGCTCGGACACGATCGCGCGGATCGCCCCGTTGGTCAGGTCGATGACCACGGCCGCCGCCGATTCCCCGCCCAGCCGGGCCGCCGCGTAGTTCTGCAGCCGCGCATCGACCGTAAGGCGCAGGTTCGCCCCATGCTCGCCCTCGCGACGGTCGATCTCGCGCATCTCGCGGCCCGTCGAATTGACCTCGATCCGGCGCACGCCCGCCTTGCCGCGCAGCTCGTCCTCGAGCTTGGCCTCGACGCCAAGCTTGCCGATCTGGAACTTCGGGATCTGCATCAGCGGATCAGGATCGGGCATCTTCGACAGGTCGTAGTCGCTGACCGGGCCCACATAGCCCAGCACATGCGCGAAGTCCGGCCCGTGCGGATAGACCCGGCTCAGGCCCACCTCGGTCGTCAGCCCCGTCAGGACCGGGGCGTTGACCGCGACGGCCGAAAACTCGGTCCAGGTCAGCCGCTCGACGACGGTGATCGGCAGGGTCGGGCTGCGCTTCTCGATGTCCTTCATCAGCTTGGCGATGTCGTCGTCCGAGAGCGTCACCAGCTGTTGCAGGTCATGAAGCACCCCGGGCACGTCGGGCGTATCCTCGCGCGTGATGGTCACGCGGTAGTTCTGCTCGTTGCCGGCGATCAGCACGCCCTTGCGGTCCGAAATCAACCCGCGGACTGGCGGGATCAGGCGGATCTTGACCGCGTTCTTGTCGGCCAGAAGCTGGAACTGGTCGCCCTGGTTCAGTTGCAGGTGCCGGATGCGGTAGGCCAGCGTGCCGACGAACAGCCCCTGCAGCGAGGCAAGCAGCAGCCCCCGCCGCGTCATGCCGCGCTGCAGGTCGAGCGACAGGCGGGCGGCCTTCCTCATAGCCGCTTCCCAAGCTGGTCGACCTCGCCCGTCGCGGCGCGGCGCAGGCCGAGCGTGACGCGCAGGATCCCGGCGAGAACCGGGTAAAGCAGGATGGTCATCAGGGCCGCCCCCGCCGTCTGCCCGATGTCGACATCGGGCAGAAGGAAGAGGCCGAGCGCCAGCCTGTAGGCCAGCATCATGCCCAGGATGGCGACGGCAGCCACCGCCCACTCGCCCCAGGGCGGCATGTCGCGCGTGTCGGCTTCGCGCACGCGGATGATCTCGGTCCCGACGACGACGATCAGCGTCCAGAGCCCCGGCGGCCGCATCGCCAGAAGGTCGGACAGGAAAAAGACCACCGCCACCGCCCAGACCGGAATGAAGTCTGGCCGGCGCTGCACCCAAAGGAGCGTGAGGCACAAAAGAACGTCCGGCACCGGCAGGCCAAAGAGCAAAAGCCCCTCGGGCAGCCCCTCCTGCCAGCCATCGGGAACCGGCCAGAGCGTCGGCGTCTGCGACAGCGGCAGAAGCCCCAGGAAAAGGACGAGCGCCGCGCAGGCGAAGTAAAGCGCCCGGTAGGTCAGCCGTTCGGCGGTGCGCGGATCAACCATTGGGCACGGCTCCCGGCACGGCTCCCGGCGTGGGCTGCACGGGCTCTGGGTCCGGCGTCACGTCGGGCGTGCCGTCGGGCGATGCCGGCTCTGGCGCCGGGGACAGGGTCGGGTCGGGCAAGGGCGGCGGGGTGATGGTCGGCGGCGGCGCTGCGTGCTCCGGCAGGGCGGGCCCGTAGGGCTCGGGCTCGGGCACGATCAGCGGCCCGGCGCCGGGCACCGCCTCTGCCGGGCGCGACCGCAGGACCCGCACGAACTCAAGCCGCGAATAGTCGGCGGAAAGAAGCACGCGGAAGCGCTTGTCGCGGGTCTGGATCACCTTGCCGACCAGGATGCCGCCCGGGAACACGCCGCCATCGCCCGACGACACCACGCTGTCATTCGGATGCACCTGTTCCGGCGCACCGATGAAGTCGAGGGGCGGCGCGGCCGAGTTGTCGCCAACCACCATCGCCCGTTGGCCCGACGGCTGGATCGTCACCGGCACCCGGCTCGACGCGTCGGTCAGAAGCAGCACGCGCGAGACGTTCTGGCCGACGCCCGCAATGCGGCCCACAAGGCCGAGCCCGTCCATCGTCGCCCAGCCGTCGAGGATGCCGTCGCGCGCGCCGATGTTCAGAAGCACCGATTTCGAGAAGGGCGAGCCCGTGTCGGCCAAGACCACGCCCGACACCGAAGTCAGCTTGGGGTCGAGCCGCACCTGGTTCTGCGCCAGAAGCTTCGCATTCTGCTGTTCAAGCTGAAGGGCCGCTTCCTTCCAGGATTTCAGCTGCTGCAACTCGCGGCGAAGGTCCTGGTTTTGCTGATAGATCCGGTCGTAGGACTGAAAGGAGGCCGCCATGTCGGCAAGGGTCGTGATCGGCGCCATGGCCCAGCCCATCGGCGGCACGATACGGTCCAGAAGCGCAACCCTCAGCCGCTCGACCCTCGGGCTGTCGATGCGCCAGACCAGGAAGACCGCGGCCAGCACCAGGCACAGGATCGCGACCAGGATGCGCCGCACCGGGCCCCGGTAGTCCTGATCGCCGCTGCGGGCTCTGGCCAAGGGAGGGCCTCCATGCCGGGGCCAAGACGGGGGTCCGGCCCAAATGGGGCCGGACCGTCACTGCGCCTTAGCTGTCGTAGTCGATGACGTGCTTGAGCTGCTTTTCATATTCAAGGGCCTTGCCGGTGCCCAGCGCCACACAATTCAGCGACTGGTCGGCAATGGAAATCGACAGGCCCGTCTGCTCGCGGAGCGCGAGGTCCAGCTCTCCCAGCAGCGCGCCGCCGCCGGTCAGCATGACGCCCCGGTCGACGATGTCGGCCGCAAGGTCGGGCGGCGTGGTCTCGAGCGCGGTCATCACCGCCTCGCAGATCTGCTGCACCGGCTCGGACAGCGCCTCGGCGACCTGCGCCTGGTTGATCTCGATCTCTTTCGGCACGCCGTTCAGCAGGTCGCGGCCCCGCACATGCATCGTGGCCCCGCGCCCGTCGTCGGGCATCCGCGCCGTGCCGATCGAGGTCTTGATCCGCTCGGCCGTCGATTCGCCCACCAGCAGGTTCTGCTGGCGGCGCAGATAGCTGATGATCGCCTCGTCCATCCGGTCGCCCCCCACGCGGACCGAGCGCGCATAGACGATGTCGCCCAGCGACAGGACCGCCACTTCCGTGGTGCCGCCGCCGATGTCGACGACCATGTTGCCGGTCGGGTCCGTGATCGGCATCCCCGCCCCGATGGCCGCCGCGATCGGCTCAGCGATCAGGCCCGCCCGGCGCGCGCCGGCCGACAGGACCGACTGGCGGATCGCGCGCTTCTCGACGGGGGTCGCGCCGTGGGGCACACAGACGATGATCTTCGGCTTCTGGGTGAAGGGCGTGCGCTTGTGGACCTTGGTGATGAAATGCTTGATCATCTCTTCGGCCGCCTCGAAGTCGGCGATGACGCCTTCGCGCATCGGGCGGATCGCCTCGATCGAGCCGGGGGTGCGGCCGAGCATCAGCTTGGCATCCTCGCCGACCGCCAGCACCTGCTTCTTGCCGTCCTTGACGTGGTAGGCAACGACCGAGGGCTCGTTCAGGATGATGCCCCTGCCCTTGACGTAGACAAGCGTGTTGGCGGTGCCAAGGTCGATCGCCATGTCCGACGAAAAGAGCCCGCTCAGAAATCCGACCATGTTCGTTCCGATACCCAAATGGAAGTCATCCCGCGACTCAGGTCTCCCCGGCGCAGGCCCGCGATCTTATAGGGAAGGTAGGGGTCGCGCGAAAGGCCCCCGCCCCCTCACGCCTTCGCGACTTTCCGCCTGCGCGGCACGGGCCTTGGCGTCGGGGGCCCGCTGCGCCTAGTCTGGTGGCGCGGGGGCCGGAAGGAGATGTCATGCCAAGGGGACGGATTGCGCTGATCACCGGCGCCGGCAGCGCGCAGGGGATCGGCTTTTCGACCGCGCGAGCGCTAGCCCGTGCCGGGGCGCGGGTCATGCTGACGGCGACGGGCCCCCACGTCGCCGAACGGCTGGAAGAGCTGAACCGCCTCGCCCCCGGCGGCCATGGGGCCGAGGCGGCAGACCTGACCGACCCCGATCAGGTCGCGCGCCTTTTCGCCGTGACGCGCGAGGCGATGGGCGCGCCCGCGATCCTGGTGAACGCCGCCGGCATGGTGCGCAAGGGCGAGGTCACGCGCGCCGCGCCGGTCGAGGCGCTGGAGCCCGGCGACTGGACCCGCGACCTGGCGATGAACGCGACGTCCGCCTTCCTGACCATCCGCGCCGCCCTGCCCGCCATGCAAGGGGCAGGTTACGGCCGCATCGTCAACGTGGCCTCTGTCACCGGCCCGACCGTCGCCATCGCGGGCGCCGCCGGCTACGGCGCCGCGAAAGCCGCCATGTGCGGCCTGACCCGCACCGTAGCACTTGAAAACGCCGCGCGCGGCATCACCTGCAACGCCGTCCTGCCCGGCTGGATCGCCACCGGATCGGCAACCGAGGCCGAAGCCGAGGCCGCCCGCCGCAGCCCCGCCGGCCGCGCCGGCACCCCGGCAGAGGTCGCCGCCTGCTGCCTTTTCCTCGCCTCCCGCGCGGCGTCGTTTGTCACGGGGGCGATGCTGGTAGTGGATGGGGCGAATACGCTGGTGGAGGGGAAGTGAGGGGGGGGGGGGGGGCAGTCAAGGGCTCTGAACGAGCGTCACGCTAAATGGCCATTTCGCCTCG